>DASVUH010000071.1:0-221796 GCA_036387135.1 Pyrinomonadaceae bacterium
GGATTCAAAACATTCGGTCCTTGTCCGTTTGCCGCTATATGTCTCAAAATAAGAGTCGCATCAATCGGAGAAATGCCGTTGACGTTTCCTGTTTTTGAAGGAGTTACGGTGTATTCTCCGTTTGCAGTTAGATTTTCCAGCGAATAAATGCCTAAAACATTCGAAGTCGCCGAAACAGACGGCGCTCCCGTCACGGCGAATGAAACGTTGGAAACGACCTTCGGCGTCTGACCTGTCGGTGTCGTGCCGTATGTGACTGCACCGGAAATGTTATAAAAAGGACTCGTCAAGCTAATCGTGTATGCTCCGGTAATTCCAGAGTCGTACGAACTGGCAGAAATGATATAGCTGCCGGTTGCCGGTAAAGTGAACGTGCCAGTTGCCGGAATCCGCGAATTGCGGCTGCTTGCGCTTACATCGTCGTTCTCTGAAATTACTTGCCCGCTCGACGAATTTAACAAATACGAGTATGTGTCAAAAGCCGCCGAATCTAAGTTGACGGTAATTTGCTGTCCGGCAATCCCGCTAAAACTGTAGCGGTCGCGTCGTTTACCGGAAACCAGGCAATCTCCGCCGTCAAGCGTACCGTTAATAATTTGACCAATCACGATGGCAGAGGGCGCGGCGCACGAATCGGGCGCCGGGTTACCGACTGCGTGATCAAGTCGAATGCGGTTTTTCGTGATGCTGTTTCTGGTGTCCGTCACGGGCAAACCGGTTGACACCAATCTGTCCAACGTCTGCTGCACGGTGTCGTTCGGATATTTGCTTCTGACGACTGCCCAGGCTCCGGCAACGTGCGGGGTCGCCATCGAAGTGCCGTTCGCGCTACCGTAACCGCCGCCGGGAACTGATGAGGTAATCGTCTGACCGGGAGCCAAAATGCTCAAAAACGATGCGCCGTTTGAAAAGCTTGAAACCGTGTCAGCCGTTCCCGAACTGCCATCCTGCGTAGAACCGACGCTGATTGCCGTCGAGATACACGCCGGCGCGCCCATTGAGCCTGTAAAGCCATCGTTACCGGAAGCAATGATCGTAGCAATGTTCGCCGAACGCAAATTATCAATCGCCGCCTTCTGTGCCAAGTTTGCGGCATCGCAGTTTGCAAAGTATTGACCGCCGCCGAGACTCATGTTGACGGCATCAATTGTATAGGTGTTTCTTAAAGCATAAACCCGTTCGAGACCTTTGATTTGGTCCGAGTTGTAGGTTCGTATGCATTGAGTCGCGCTGTTACAGGCAGTCGGGGTGAAAAGAGAAAAAACCTGAATTGCAATTATATTGGCGTCTTTGGCTACGCCGAAAATATTTGAAGCCGAGTTGTTCCCGGCAACCGTTCCGGCAACGTGTGTTCCGTGAAAGCACCCGGAAACAGAAGTGTCGCAATTTAACCCGGAGTTTGAAGCGGTTGATCCCGTTACGCCGCCCGGGCACAAGCTGGTAGCTGTCGCCGTGTTGCTCGAATAACACGCTTCGGAAACTACTCTGCCGCCAAAAAAGGCGTGATTTTTGTCAACCCCCGTATCAAGCACGGCAACGGTTCGTCCCGCTCCGGTGTATCCCGAAGACCAGGCGTTCGGCGCGCCGATTAAAGGAATGCTTTCCTGCATTGTCGCATCCGCCAGCTCGTCTTCCTCCAGACTGCCTACTTCAGCAAATTGTTTTATTTGCCCCAATGCAGCCGAATCAACCTCCATAGCCATAAACGGAATAAACTCGAACTGTTTAACCGATTCGACCCGGTAGCCTTTGAGTTTTTCAGTAACATCGTTTTGAACTTCCGCAATCGCATCGCGCTGGGCTTCGCGTTTTGAATCGTTGGCTAAATAACCTTCCGGGCTGTAATTCGTTCGCAAGCCGATGATAACCCGCACTGTGCCCGAATCTTCGGCTTTTGCGATTAAATTATCGAATTTGGTTTTTAAAGGTAAGTCTTGAGCCGGAGCCTGCTTTTTCGAGACTTCCGCACGTTTGACTGTTTCCGACTGCGCTTTGCTGTTGTCAAAAAATATATTCGACAACAGCAGCAATGCCGCCACAATTGATAAAAAGGCGCCCGCTAAAGGCATTCGTTTCATTTTCCCTCTCTCCTTGTTGAATCCCGACCGGTTTTGTGAATGAATTTCAAGTTGTAAATTCGAGTTTTTAATTAATGAGAGCTGATGAAGTTCTAATTTCTGTTTGTTTTTGGCGAAATTAGGGTTTCGCTTGTTTACACAGAAATCTTCGAAAAAGATTTACAAAAATTCCGATTGCAATCAGACTTCTACATTTCAAATCGTTTTACGAAATGGAAATATTAGCTTTAAATAAAAATCTTTTATTAAGAATGCCGAGAGATGCTAAAGAAACAAATTCGGCTAATTATTTTTAAAACTTAGACTTCCGGGCGTGGTGAGACCGCGAAATAAAAATATCCGTTTGAAATTTATGGGAACTGCTATTTAATATAAATTTGCAAAATGGAGATGCTGCGAAATTTTCAACCTGAAAAGATTGAAGTTCGATTATTTTTTTAACATAAAATAGAGAGGAAGATCAAATGCAAACCCCGGTAAAAGCGAAGCAAAGTAGAATTGATTTTTTTTTCAAAAAATTTTGCAGTTTATCGTCGAGGCTGTTACATTAGTCTTTACCAGAAAACCGATTTTGAAGCGGAGGTAGTTTATGAGCGGTTACGATCTTGATACATTTTTCCCTTTGAAAGGAACTTGTTTTCACTGCGGACGCGATTTGCGTCATAAAACTCTCGATGCCATTACGGAACGTTTCGCTGCGGGCGAAGCGGTTTCGTCTCTAGCTGTAGAATTTAAAGTTCCGGCGCAAGCCATCGAGCTTGTCATCGGACGCAATATGGGCGCTCCGCTTGGGAAAGGTCTGGCGCTCGCGCCAAAAGCCAAATCCGTTTCAGCATAAATTTATTTGTTAATTCAAGCTAAAAGAGCAGTCCCGTCGGGCTGCTCTTTTTTGTTATTTTTTCCCCGCGTAATTTTGTAATCAGCGATTTCTTCCCAATTGCTCATGACTCGAAACCCATTCGTCGGCGATCACGGCGGTTCCTAATGAAAGCTCGCCGCAAAGAACTGTTGCGGCGACAATTTCGGCGAATTTTCGCACGCGGTCTTTGCCGTAACAGCCCATCAACTCCAAACATTCGCGCTGCGTCGGCAAGCCGGTCCCGCCGCCGTAAGTCGCCACGATTAAAGACGGAATCGTAATCGAAAAATAATAATCTCCGTTTTTCGTAATATCCGCGTAAACCGCCGCCGCCGAAGATTCGGCGACGTTTGCAGCATCCTGTCCGCAAGCGATAAACATTGCTGTAATACCATTCGCCGAATGCGCCCCGTTGTTATTCACACCTGCGAGATAACCGCCGAGCTGCGATGCGAGACGCGCCGCAAAAATCCGTTCGACCGAAACGCGCATAATTTCTTTTAATTTCGCAGCCGGAATCGTCGCTTCGGCGATGACTTTTTTGCCGCGCGTGTGAAGCGTGTTCACCCAGGAAGTTTTTTTGTCGGTCGCAAAACTGCCTTCGAGCTGATAACGTTCGATTCCTTCATAAACCGTCTGAATCCAATCGCAAGCGGCTTTTGTCGCTTTACCGACCATATTTTGTCCCGCCGCGTCGCCCGTCGTGAAATTAAACCGCAAATACAAAAACCGGCTCGCCGGAAACTGCTGAATGTCGCGCAGCTTGCCGACGCTTGTGGTCGTTTCGGCTCTGGCTTTGATTTCGGCAAAATTTTCTTTTACCCAAATGCCAAACCGCGCGGCTTCGCGCGCCGAAGGAAAAACGAAAACCGGCGCGCGCTGCATCGCGTCGTCAACAACGGTCGTCGTCACGCCGCCGGATTCACGAATCAGTTTCATTCCGCGATTGTAGCTTGCAACGAGAGTTCCTTCCGTCGTTGCGAGCGGCACGAAAAAATCACCTCTTGCGTGTTCACCGTTAACGAGAAGCGGTCCCGCCAATCCAATCGGAATTTGCGCCGCGCCGATAAAATTTTCGATATTGCCGGGCAAAACCGACGGCTCAAATGAAAATTGTCCGACGTGATTCAATTCGACGCCGGTTTGTTCCTGAGCGAAACGTCTGCGCTCGGCGGCTGCTTCGGGCGTGTAATCGTTTTCTTTATTACGCGGTATTTTGGCATTCATAAAAAAGGTCAGAACCGGGAGCGTTAGCGACCGGGTTTTGTGCGCTAACTAGCCGGTCGCTAACGCTCCCGGTTCTGACTCGCGCTCTCAAAATTTTCGCTCATCCAGTTTTGCAGTTTTTCGACATCGCTTTTTACTGTGCGCGATGCGGCGAATAAAACAAGCGTTAGAAGCGCGCTCAGAGCGGGAACGACGTACATTGCCGAACGCAAACCTGCGCCGCGAAACGGTTCGAGCGATTGCGCCGTAAATGCCGAAACACCTGCCGCGATTGCCGCTTGCTGGGTAAAATAATCGCTGATCAAACCGATGATGTAAGGTCCGAAAGACGCGCCCAGCAAGTACATCGCCAGAAAATAAACCGCCATTGCCGTCCCGCGCAAGCCCGGTTCGGTGATGTTTTGAATCGTTGAATAAACAATCGAATAATAAAAATACATCAGCGCGCAGCTTGTTCCCATTAAAATCAAAAAGGGCGCGACGTTTCCGCCCGCAATAGTGAGCGCGAAAAAGAAAAACGGAATCGAAAGCAGAATCGCGGAAGCTGCGACGAGCAGCGCGCCGTTGGGTTTTCGTTTTTTAGCCGCGTCGCCAACCGCCCCGCCGAGCAGCAAACCGGGCGCGCCGAGCAAGCCGTAAACAATCATTGAAACAAAATTTGCGTTTTGAATATCTAACCCGTGATGCCGCATCAGATACGGCGTCAGAAAAGCGCCGAGCGCGTACATATTAAAATTGTGCAGCGCGCCCGACAAAATCAGCCAGCGCATTGTCGGCGACGATAAAATCAATTTATACGGCGAACCGGCGCGTTTTTGTGTCCCGACCGCAACTGTTTCAACTCCGCCGCGACTCGGCTCGCGGATAAAAAGCGCGGCAGCGACACACAATAAACCGGGCAAGCCTGCCACCAAAAACGCCGTTCGCCACCCGTAATTACGCGCAACCGCGCCGCTCACAGCAAAGCTTAAAGCGACTCCGATGGGAAGCCCAAGCATAAAAATCGAATTAGCTTTAGCGCGCGAGGCAGCCGGAAAATAATCGGCGATAAGCGAAGTCGCGGCGGGCGCGCACGACGCTTCGCCGATTCCAACGCCAAGCCGCAATGCGAAAATCTGCCAGAAACTGTTTGCGAGACCGGAAGCCGCCGTGAAAAAGCTCCAGAAAAATACGCCGACGGTCAAAATCCATTTTCGCCCGTATCGGTCGGCGAGAGCGCCGAGCGGCAAACCGACAAAAGCGTATAGGAGCGTAAAAGCTGTATTCAAAGCGCCGAGCGCGGAATCGTTCAAACCGAATTCCTTGCGAATCTGCTCGCCGACCGCGCCGATTATCTGGCGGTCGAAAAAATTGAGCGCGTTGATCAGGAAAAGAACCCACAACGCATACCAAGCCGCGCCTGATTGTTTCATCAAACCTCCGTGTCGAAAACCTTGCCGAAATAATCAGAGATTTCGCTCGTCAATTGCTCGCGTTTTCTTTCCTCGATTCCGGCAAGCTCTTTTGCCAGTTGTTTTTTAAATTCAATCTGCATTTGACGCGCGATTTGAATGCGCTGAGCTTGCGGCGAGCCTGCGCCGTGCATACTTTCGGTTAAATATCCGACGGCGTTTCTGCCCAAAGTCATATTTTCGATCAGCCGCAAAATCCGCATTCGATTTTCGGTCGAAACGTCGGCGCGCCCTTTGAGATATTTTTCCAGAAGATGTCCGACTTCTTCGCTCCGAAAATCTTTTTCCGAAGGCATTGTAACGACCATTCCGCCAGCCAAATCCTGCGCCAGACGCCCGATTTCGTAAGGCATTTTCGTGACGTGATGTTTGCAGACGTTGGCAATCATCTCATCGTTTAAAAATGCGCCTGATTTGGTAGGTTTTGATTGATAACTCGAAGCGATTCCGGTCGCATAAATCGTTTCGTTCAAATGCGTCATTTCGACGAGCTTGTCTTTGATATGCGAGACTTTTTCGACTCCGTTATAATCCGCAATCTGCGCCGCCGCGCCGATCAAAACATCGCCGACGCCGCTTTTGCAGACGTAGGAACGGCGATGATAACAAGTGAATCTTTCGACCAGCAGCGAAGCAAATTCGGTTTCGCCGTCCATAAAAATCAGCTCGTTCGGGATAAAAACGCGGTCTAAAATAACCATCGCTTCCTGCCCGCCGTACATCGCATTTCCTACGTCAATCTCGCCGCCTTCGAGCGCGCGCGTGTCGCAAGATTGTCTGCCGTAGATGTAAGTAATGCCTTCGGCTTCGACCGGAATCGCGCCGACAATCGCGTAATCTTTGTCGTTTTCGGTAAGGCGCATCGTCGGCATCACGATGAGCCAATGCGAGTTCAAACAGCCGGTTTGATGGGCTTTCGCGCCGGAGATATAAACGCCTTCGTCGGTTCTTTCGACGACGTGAACAAACAAATCAGGATCTGCTTGTTCGTGCGGCGCAAGGCTTCTGTCGCCTTTAACATCGGTCATCGCGCCGCCGAGAACAAGGTTTTTTCGCTGGACTTCGATGATGAAATCTTTGAGCCGCGCGTGATAATCGGTCGAATATTTTTCGTCAATTTCAAACGTCACCGAATAAAGCGAATTAAGAGCGTCCATTCCGACGCAGCGTTGAAAACAAGTTCCCGTCAGTTGCCCCAGACGCCGCTGCATTTTGTTTTGCAAAACAAGGTCGTCGCGGTTCATCGCAATGTTAACGAAACGATTAACCGTTTCTCCCGTCAAATGCGAATGTGCGGCGGCAAGCTCCGGTTCGCGCATCGCCAAATCGTAAGTTTCGGCAACGGCGTTGATGCTCGGACGAATCATCGGATGTTCTACTGTATCTTCGACCAATTCGCCGAACAGAAAAACTTTCAATTTTCTGCCGCGCAGCGAATTGATGTAATCTTCGCCGGAAACAATCGGCTCGGTTTGGCTTAATTTTGTGACGTTCATTTTTTGGTGAAATTCGTACCTCACGCTTTTTATCTGAAAATCAGGCACGTTGTCGTGCCGTGCGCGTAAAGTTTTTCTTTCGCATCTATAATTTTACCTTCGGCGACGGCTGTGCGCCCGCCGATGTGGACAATTTTCGCTTCGCAGCGCACAACTCCGGTTTCGGTTGTCATCGCGCGGACGTAATTGACTTTGATTTCGAGCGTCGTGTAAGCGACGCCCGCCGGAAGCATTGATTGAACCGCGCAGCCCATCGCCGAATCGAGCAGAGTCGCAGCCAAACCGCCGTGAACCATTCCAATCGGGTTGTAATGATATTCCGCAGGTTCGACTGTAAAAACGGCGCGCCCTTCATCAATTTCGGCGAGCGCGAAATCCATCAAAGCGCCAATCGGCGGAGGCGGAATTTCGCCCGACTGCATCTTCCGCAAATATTCCAAACCGGACAATTCGCGCCCCATTTTCGCCAAAACGCGCGGGTCTTCCCATGAAACGGCGCGCGTTCGAGCCGGATCGTTTAAGTTTTCCTTTGTGTCGCCCATAATTTTCCCGCAAACTATTTTTCGTCGTAATTCTTAATTTGTAATTCGTAATTAAACTGCGGTCATTCCGCCGTCCACGACGATTGTTTGTCCGGTGATGTAGCTTGAGGCGTCGGATGCGAGAAAAACCGCCACGCCTTTTAATTCGCCTTCCGCGCCGACGCGCGGAATCGGGTTGAATTTTTTGACAATCGGCTCGGTAAATTCAATCGCCGCATCAGCCAGGCGAGAGTGGAAAAAACCGGGCGCGATGGCGTTGACGCGGATTCCCTGCCTGCCCCACGAAGCCGCCAATTCGCGCGTCAATCCGATTAGTCCGGCTTTGCTCGCCGCATAACCGACGTAATGAGGACCGTTGGTCGAAGATTTTAAGCCGGTAACGGACGAGACGTTGATAATCGAGCCGCTGCCCTGTTCGAGCATTTTGCGTCCGGCGGCTTGGGCAAATAAAAAACACGCGGTCAGATTAACGTCCAAAACCTTTTGCCATTTATCGAGCGGCATTTCTTCGGGTCGCGCGCCCCACGAAATTCCGGCGTTGTTGACGAGTATGTCAATCTTTCCTAAAACCTCAATTGTTCGATCAACCACCGATTGAACTTGCGCCGAGTCCGAAACGTCACACAACATTCCTTCGACTGTAAAACCGCGCGCGTGAAATTCTTTAATCGTCGGATCGAGCCATTCGGCACGGCGTGCGCAGAGCATCAGGCTTGCTCCGGCTTCAGCCAGACCTTCCGCCATTTCCTTGCCCAGACCGCGCGAACCGCCAGTCACAATTGCCGTTTTGCCGGTTAAATCAAATAAATCTTTGATATGCGCAGCCATTTATTCCCCTTTTAAATCACAACTGTCACAAAAATGAAAATCCGAACTGTCAACTATGCACTATCAACTATCAACTGTTCTGCAAAGAAAAAGCTAATTCTGCAAAACAGTTGATAGTTGATAGTGCATAGTTGATAGTCATTTTTTTTAAACGCCTTGCAAGCAAAACAAGCCGGCATCAACTTGTTTGGAACGCGATTGATGCCGGCTTGAAATTCAACTTGAAACTGTCGGATTCGATTAGAAATTATACCGAATTCCGAATTGCAGTTGACGCGCCGGAGCCGCCGACGTAAAGCCGAGAGGCTCTGTTGGCGAAATTCCTTTGATGCCTCTGGCATTAATCGGGATGACGTTGGTCGCGCCAGCGCAATTCGGATTAAGCGCGAAGCCTGCTACACAAGCCGTTCCGACGACGTTGTTGATGCCGTTGTAATTGACGTGGTTAAAAAGATTAAACGCCTCAAACGTCAGTTCGAGAAAACGCTCTTCCTGAGTAAAAAAGCGGCGCGCAAGGCGCATATCGAAACTGTAATAAGGCTCGCCTTTGCCCGTGTTTCTTGCCGCGCCAGCCGGACGGTCGTTGTATAAACGGCTGTCGTTGTTGGTATCCGTGCCGATTAAAAGGTTGAACGGGCGACCGCTGCCCGCCGTGAAAATCGGCGAGAAGACGAAATCTCTTAGTACAACGTTTTCAAAAGGACTGATAATAACCGCGCTGAGAACGGCGCGATGACGCTGGTCAAAAGACGAAAGACCCCGGTCACTGCGGATATTCAACGGGTTTTGCGCTAAATAATCCGTGTTGAAATCGGTTGATTCGTCAATTGATTTTGACAGGGTGTAATTGGCGTTCAAGCTGTAATTACGCGAAAACCGTTTGGTAACCTGCAAAGTTCCGGCATGATAAAACGTATTGGCGACCGATTGATATTCCGCATCGAGCGCGAAACGCGGCAAAAAGTTGCCGGTCAGCGCGCCGCCCGTCGCCGAACAGTTAAATCCGGCAGCCGGGACGCCCGGAATAGTGAAACAGCCCAGTTCCGTCGCGTTGACAATCGGCTGACCGGTAAACGGACTCGTGCCGGTTACCGAATACTTGCGAACGTCAACCGGTCGGACGAGATGAATTCCGCGAGTGAATAAATAACTGACTTCGGCGGCGAAACCTCGACCCAAATCCTGCTGAAGCGCAAGACTGGCTTGGTAAGTTTCGGGATTCTGGAAATCCTGCCCGATGCGAATTCTGGCTTCGAGCGGTCTGCCGGGCGCGGTGTTCAAACCGAACTGCGCCAAATCGGAGGCGACAATCTGCCGGTTGCCTATCACGCCCTGCGCGAGCAGCGTTTGATAAATCGCCGCCGTGCTGTACGTTCCGGGAAGCTGAATAGTCGAAACGACGATATTAATGTTGTACGGGTTTGTCCCGGAAGCCAGAGTGTTGGTGACGTTCGTGATTTGGTTATCAATTTGCCCGGTAAAAATTCCCGCACCGCCGCGAATAACGGTTTTCGCATTATTGAAAATGTCCCACGAAAAGCCGAGACGCGGCTGGAAGTTGTTTTTATCGAGCGGAATCGGGTCGGCTTCGTTTTGAATGAAATAACGCAAGCCGTAGCTGAATGTCACGTTCGGACGAACTTTCCACGTATCCTGTCCGAAAACCGAAAAACGCTGGCTGTTGCTGGCAAATTCCGGCAGACCGAAACCTTGCTGATAAACTTGCGGCAGATTGACGTTGTAAGCCTGTAAAGAATTAATCGTGCTCGAAGTCGTGTTGCTCAGAGTGCTTCCCAAAAGTCCCGCCTGCGCAGGAGTAATCACACCGGCTTGCACGTCCGCGCCGATTTGCGTAGCGATTGCAGTTCGCTGCGCGGCTGAAAACAACGTCGCAAACGGCAGCGAGCCGAAGCGAAACGTTCCCGGCAGATAAGTTTCCGAATTAGTGGAAACGCGCTGAGTTTGAAACACCGCGCCGACTTTAAAGGTGTGCGAGCCGCGCACGAGCGAAAGCGTATCGGCTACGTCAAATTGTTTCGTGGTGCTGTTTGACGGCAGGAAAATATCGCGTCCGAAATTTCCGAAGCCGAGAATGTTGATTTCCGGTCCGTTCGGATCGTTCGGCGTGGCACGAAGATTATAATAATAAAATTGCGCGCGCAGCTCGTTAATCGTCGTGTCGTTGAAAGTGTGAGTTTCGGATAACAGAATTCCGGCGTTTTTAGAATCAACGCTGTTGCCGCGCGAGACGGCGTTTAACGCTCCGGTAGCCTGATTTTCATTAGTGGAGCGAGCATAATTTAAACGGACAAACCCGGTGTCGGATTCGCTGAAATTGTGATCAATTCGACCGGAAACGAGCGCATTGTTGTTGTTGGCTGGAAATTGTCCGTTCGTCGCGGCATAGAGACTTGCCGTCCGCGCGCTCGGTATCGTCAAAGCGCCGCGAATACCGGCAGCCAAAGGCGCGAAACCCGGGCGACCGGCTAAATAAGTCAAAAAGAAATCCTGGTTGCTGGCGGCATTGGGCGTCGCAATTCGCAAACCGTTGCTCAGCGAATTATTGAGCGTGACAAAAGACGTTTGGTTTTGCCGCAAGCCTTCAGCCGAGACGAAAAAGAATGTTTTGTTTTCGATGATTTTACCGCCGAGCGAGCCGCCGAATTGCTGGCGGTTGTAAGGCGATTTGCCGTTCGGATTAAAATCGAAAGCATTTCGCGCGTCAAAGCGTCTGTCGCGGAAATAACCGAAAATGCTGCCGTGAAAATCGTTGCCGCCGGTTTTGGAAACGATATTGATAACGCCGCCGCTCGCTCCGCCGAATTCTGCGGCGTAACTGTTGCGGTCAACCTGAAACTCGCGCACCGCTTCCTGGCTGACGACATCTCGCGCGCCGCCCGAAGGCGTGTCGGCGGTCGAACCGTCAACGTTGATCGAATTGCCGCGACCGTTGTTGCCGCCGAACGACAAACCCGACTGCGGAGTTTGCACGACGCGGAAATCGGTCGAATCGTTAATGTTATCGGCATCTGTGACGCCCGGCGTGAGCAGAGCGAAATCGAGGAAATTACGACGATTAATCGGCAGATTATTTAGCTGGCGGGCGGAAATAACGGTTGATTGCTGCGTTCGTTCGGTGTCAACCAGAATTTCCTCGTTTTGCAAAACGTCCACGACGACGCCGACATCGCCGACCGTCAATTTTACATCCAGAGCCAATTGCTGCCCGACTTGCAGCTCGACGTTGTTCGACGTATTCGAGGCAAACCCGCTCGCGTCAACTTTAACGGTATAAACGCCGGGCAAAATCGATAAAAGAACATAATTGCCGTCGGCGTCGCTTGTCGCCGTCCGCGTCGTGCCTTTGGCGTTATCGGTCGCCGTAATGGTCGCGCCGGCTACTGCCGCGCCGTTCGGGTCAGTTACTTGTCCTCTCAATTCGGAGGTTGCGGTCGCTTGCGCGAAAACGGCTGACGCGCCGACCAAAAATGTCAGCAGCAAAGTCCAAACTAAAAATCGAACTGTTTTCATTTTAATATTTTCCTCTTCAATAAATCAGAATTGCGGGCGGTCAAAGCTATAAAAAAAATCGCTTTGCCGTTTTCAGTTTCTTTAATTCGTTCTACCAGCAAAACTCAATCAGATTGCCGCTTTTGAATTTCGGCAGCTTGAGGCTTGAGAATTTTCTCTTAATCCGATTCGTAAACAATCTTAATAGCTGCTCGTATCTTATGCGAAATCCGGCGAAATTCTCAACCGAAATCGGAGTTTTATTTAATCTACGGGAACAAAATCATCCCGGTTTTAAGAGCCTTTGTTTATTTCAAAAATTACGGGCGATACGAGAGAATGGTTTCACTAAATTAATCACGCCTCCGGCGCTTGTCAAGTTTTAAAATTTATCGGGTCAAATCAGGATTATATTCTTTAATCAACGCGCTTGCGAATAAATATGAAATAAGCTAAAAATGGCGATTTAATGTCGCTGTTTTAAAATTTCCGGTTAAAATTAAATATGCCGCCCGGCGTAGAATATTGACGCTCGCTTAAATATGAATGTAGAAAAACCATATACCATCAAATTGGAAGATCGCGGAGAATATTTATACGCGCTGGTCGGCGGCAAAAAGCTGACGCCGGAAATCTCCGGCGCTTACTGGAGAGAAATTGCCGGGGCGTGTTTCGAGCAGGGAAAATCGAAAATAATGATTGAAAAAGATTTTGCCGAAACCGTTTCTCCGGCGGAAATGCTCGAAATGGGAGCTTATCTGGGAACGCTTCTGGCAACGAAAAAAATAGCTTTTATTGACCGCTACGGAAACGACGACATCAACGAATTGGGGAAAAAAATAGCCAGAAACCGAAACGTCAAAATGCAAACCTTCCGCGGCGTCAAAGAAGCCGAGAGCTGGCTGCTGGCAAGCTAATTCAATTTATCAAACAACCGCTACTCCGGCTGGCGCGGCTTCGACAAACTGCTGCACGAGCTGATCAATTCCGGTAATTGCGCCGCCGACGACAACGGCAAACGCTCCGCAATCAAAAGCTCTGCGAACATCTTCGGGTGTACGAAGACGACCTTCGCAAACGATGGGAATTGTCAATCTTTTAGCGAGATTTTCGACCAGCTCAAAATCCGGTTTTAAAAGATGCCGGGTTTCCTTCGTATAACCGGAAAGCGTTGTCGAGACGACATCGAATCCGAGCGATTCGGCGGCGCGTAAACCTTCTTCAAATCGGGCGACATCAGCCATCAAAGGCTGTTTTAACTGCGAACGAATCCGGCAAACGACCTGTTCGAGCGTTTCGTCGTTCGGACGCTCGCGCGCGGTTGCGTCAAGCGCAATCACATCCGCTCCGGCTCGATCAACTGCGGCGGCGGCGGCAAAATCCGGTGTGATATAAACTTCCGACGAATCGAAAACCATTTTGTAAATTCCCAGCACCGGAATTTTCACCCGCCCTTTGACCGCGCAGATGTTCGGCGGCGAATCAATCCGCACTCCGGCAGCGCCGTTTTGCTCGGCGGTTTCAGCCAGAGCCGCAATGATTTCCGGTTTGGCAAGCGGTGAGTTGTCGGGCGCCTGGCAGGAGACAATCAATCCGCCGCGCCAATTTTCGATTATCTTGTTCATTCCGATTTTGAGTCCGATTTTGAGTTTTTCGCTAAATTAGTCAACAAATCTTCGTTAATCTCGATTCCCGTTTTCCGAAAGGCGAGCAGCAAAGCGCCGATTGCCGGATTAAAATGGGGTTTGGTAAAAACCGCCGCCGGAATTTTTTCCCGTAAAACTTCGGCAAAATATTGTTTCATCAATTCCGCGCGAAACATCCCGCCGACTCCGGCAACCGGAAAATCGTTTCCAAATCCAAGACGCTGCGCGACGCTCCCGACGCTTTCGACCAAAACCGCAGCGCCGAATCTGATTTGATTTTGAATCACAGAATTTCCGGCAGCGGCGGCTTCGTGCGCCGCCCGCGATAAACGCGCCAAACGGTCGCGCGAGAGCTTCCCGAAATAAAAATCATTCGTCACCTCGCGGATTTGCTCGCGGTTAAAAAAATCCAACACTAACCGCTCCAATCCAACGTTCGGAATCAATCCGTCCTGTTCTTTAATGGCGAGCCGGATTGTTTGCGCCGCTAGCCAAAAACCGCTGCCTTCATCAGAAAACAAATACCCCAAACCGCCGATTTTCGCCGTTCCTCCCTGCTCATTTTCGCCGTAAACAACCGAGCCTGTTCCCGCAATCACGACAATTCCCGGTTTTCCCGCCGTCGCGCCGTACAGCGCCGTCGGCGCGTCGTGCGTCACCTGCAAATGTTCGGCTTGAACAGTTTCGCGGATAATTCCCTCTTTAAAATCCGCGCCACCGGTCATTCCAAAATGCGCCGATGCAAAAACAATTTCTTCCAGCGCAGGTAAATCAGCGCTTTGCAGCGCTTCGCCGACGCTTTGCCGAACGGCGTTTCGCAAACGCTCGCGTCCGCCCGGCTGCTCGGCGTGATTCGACGCGCCGCCCACGCCGCGCCCTAAAATACAGCCGTTTTCGTCCGCCAAGACTGCTTCGGTGTGGCTTTGCCCGCCGTCAACGCCCAGGAAGATTTTGGATTTTGGATTTTGGATTTTGGATTCGTTCACTGCTTCAACTTTTGGCTTTCCTTTGCGTCTTTGCGTGAAATTATTCACCTTTCTTTAACAACTCTGCGGCAAAATCGCGCGCAAAAACTTCTTCTTCCTTTCTATCCAAGTTCAAATCGAGCGCAAAATAATGTCCGAGTTCGTGCGCAACGATTATTCGTTCCAAATCTGCGGCGTTTTTGTTGTTTTCGAGCGCGCGCCGGTTTACGCGAATCGTATTCCCTTCTCTTTCAAACTCGCCAATCGTCGTCGGATACCAGCTTTCATAAACGACGCGGACGCCCGCTTTTTCGGCGATGATAAACGGATCGTTCGTGCCGTATTTTTCCCGCGCTTTTTGCGCCGCCTGTTTTCCGTTCATCTGAAATTTGAAATCTCACATCGCATGACGATGCGGATCGCCATCGGCTAAATTTAAATCTTCGCGCCAATCAAGCTCAAAGCCTTGTTTTGTCAGCAAATTTTGAAACTCGCCCAAAAGTTTTTCGTCGTTTCTAACCTGTCGCGGTTTAAGTTTTTTTTCCAAACAAAACGCCGCCAGCGCGCCCGCGGCTTCGCCGATGTTCCATTCAATCGGATGCAGCCGAAAGCAGCCGTTTGTAATGTGCGTCGTCCCGATATTCTTGCACGCCGCGAGCAGGTTTTCCGTACTCTGTGGAAGAAGAGCGCCGAGCGGAATTTGAAACGGCAGAGCCTCTACATCCACATAATTATCGCCGCCCACCGACGGGTGCAAATCAATCCGGTAAAAACCGATTCCGACTGAATCGGCAAATTTTTCGGCGAAAATTTGATTTGGTCGCGCGGCAGCCGAAACGTGCTGCTCGCAAACGGTAAATTCGGCTTTGATTCGCCGCGATTCTCGAATGTAAGGCATTTTCGCCAAACCATCTGCGGTTGCGGTCACGTCCGGGCGCAATTTTAAACCCGGAAAACCGGCTTCGGTTTGCAGCCGGTACAAAAACGAGAGACTGAGCTGTTTCGCTTCCGCAATCAATCTTTGCTTTTCTTCGTAATCAGCGGCGTTTGATAAATCAGCTAGAAAATAATCAATTTGCGGGTAATTGACGATTGTCACGTCGCTTTCATAAGCGCCTTTAATAAAATTATCACGATGCAAAATCCGGCGATAAGTCCACAAACCGGCAAACGCTTTGTTTTCCTCTTTGTGCGGCGCGAAATTGTAACGAATCGGCTGCATTGTTCGTGGGCTGACGCCATTGAGACTCAACAGTTTCCCGCTCCAAGCCGGTTTTAATTCCGGTACAAACTCGCGCCAAAAATCATATTTCGCTGGCTTTTCAATCGTGTTGTCCGCGTTTTCGTCGGAGCTTATCGCAAAACAAACCGAAAACGCCTGCGAATTGTGCGGCTCCTGTTCGTCTTTCGCGTTCGGCTCGCCGGTTTCGGCTTTCGATTCCGCGCCGGTGACAAATTCGGTTTTCGTCAAAGGCAACAGCTCGCCAAGCTCGGTCGCGTCAATGAAATATTTCGCTGAAATCGCTACGTTTTCGCCCGTTTGCAAATTTTTAAGCGTCACGGCGCGCACTTCATCTCCTTCGGTGTCCGCCGCAATCGGAAAATGTTCGATTAAAATCTGCAAATTTCCCTTTTGAATCCATTCTGCCAAAAAATTTTCGAGAACTGTGAGAAAAACTTTCGGCTCGGCGCAAAGCGGCGAAACCCAGCCGTTGCCGGGATTCAAAAACGGAATTGCTTGGGCTTTTTCGTTCAGCGGATAATTTGTTTTGTAATAATTTCTAACCGCATTTCGCATTCGGCGATAACTGCGCGTGCAGCCGAACGATTCGATCCAGCCGTGTTCATCGGGCGGCGTCGCCTGCGATGTTAATTGACCGCCGATCCAATCCGATTCTTCGGTCAAAACAACGTGCAAATCGCTCGCTGCCGCAGCCAGAGCCGCTGCGCACCCGCCGACTCCGCCGCCGACAATCAAGATGTCCGCTTTTAGCTCCTTCATCAACTAAAAATCTTCGAGAACCACAAGCGGAGTTTCGCCGCCGCCCTGCGTAACATTGACGATTGATTGCGCGGACAAACGCACCAGTCCGCCTTCGACTTTTCCGTTGAACAGAAACGGGTCAAAATCAATTAGTAATTCCTGCATCTCGATACGATTCGACAAAACCGGAATCGAGATTTTTCCGCCCGACGCGCGTTCCTGAGCGATGAAAGAATCCTGCAAAGCATTTTCGAGCGCGATTTCCCATTCGGTTTCCGTCGCTTCCCAGCCGAGCGTGATGCCTTTGCCGCCGTAATCGTCGTTGGGTTTGAGCAAAAATCTTTCGCGCTCGCGCCGCAGAAATTCAAGCAAATCAATTTCCCTTCCGGCAAAAGTCGTTTTTGCCTCGCGCAAATGCCGCGTCCAGGGAATGTGGCGATTGATCGCTTCAAGCTGCTCGCTCGTAAAAAGCGACTGCCAGCGCTCATCGGTTAAAACGGCGAAACCGGCTTTTTTGTGGGCGATTTTGGTGCGGAAAGAATTTGCCATACAAACGTTTCCGTCCGCGTAAGCGCGCGACAACGGGTGCGTTTCGTCAAAATTTTCCAGAAATTCGTGGATGATGATTCGTTTGTAAAAAACGTCAATCTCAAATTCGCCGACTCGCAAAATCTCGCCGTCATATTCAAGCTCGCGCGGATCGGCGATAATCGTCTGATGACCTTGCGATTCAAAATATTCCTGCAAAACGAGAAATTCGGAAAAGGTGGAAACATCGCGCCAATCAACAATGGCGATTCCGGGTTTTTCCTTTTTCCCGCCGAAATCGCGGTAAGCCTCAACGAGCGCTTCGAGCAATCGAACGTGCGGCTGCGGTTTCCAATGGCGGTTTTCCGCCAAAAATCGGTTGACTTGAGGAACCATCTCAACCGATTTTTCCATTTGCATCTGGTCGGCAATTCCGGCGGGAGTTTCAGCGTTGTACTCAAGAAACTTAAAATCCTCGCCGTCCCAGAAAGCGTCGAGGCGACTCGACACGCAAAGCCGCCGATATTTCGGCTCAATCCGCGCCATCCGCTCTTCTTTTGCGGTTAAATCAAGCTCCGCCATAATCTCATCGTTCTGCAAAGCGGCTTCTGTCAGCCGCTCAAAAGCCACGCTCAATGTTTCGGCGGCGCGAACAATCTTTTGATAATGCGAGCGAGCGTGAAAATGCGGGCGCAAAAAAGAGCAAATCGGGCGGTCGCCCTGCAAAATTCCCGCTTTTTGCTCGGCTTCAAGGCGTTTTAAAAACGATTCGGAATTGACGAAGACATCACGGCATATTTCTTCGTCGAGTTTGTTGACAATCATTTCGAGTTTTTCGCTCATATTTGCCTCCAATTCGCTTTCTAATTGCGCATTCAAACATTTTTCTGCGCCGCGATGATAACAATTTTTTCGTCCGGCGCAAGATTTTCCAGTTCGGTGTTCGCCAGCGCAATCGCCTGCTGCATCTCAGCCAGCCCGGAAAGATTGACAACGCGCGCGCCGACCAGAACATGAACGTCCGGCAAATCCCGCCCGGCATCGCCGAAATCGGTCAGCTTCGTAATCACAAGCTCCAAATCTCTGGCAGTTGATTCGACCGCTGATTGATAAACTTCGGCGTGGCTGCGCTGTAAACGAACGACTCCGGTTTTATCAACAACTCGCGCCAATTGCCGTTTTTGTGCGAACAATCCGAAAAACGTTTTCGTCTGTTTTTCCGATGTAAAAACGTAAAGCCCGGAAGTTTCGGCTGCAAGATTGACCGCGCTTTCATCAACTTTCATCGAACGCGCGGCAGCCGTTCGGCAGCCTTCGACTCCGCTTGTGCGTTCCGCCGTATCCTCTTTTTTCAATTCGGTCGTCCCGAAAGCCGTCGCGCGGACGAGATTTCGGCGCGTGTCAACTTCGACCTGCACTTCGACCGATTCGGGCAAAGCTCCGATTTTGATCACCGCGTCGGCTGCCTCGCGGCGCACTTGCAGAATCTGTTCGGGCGTCGGATCAACGATATTGCGCTCGACCGTATCTCGCACCATTGCCAGCGCGACGCCAATAGTCGAAATAACCTCGGCTTTGCGCGCCAGACGAGCCGGAAGATTCATCAATTTTCCGGTGTACGGCACGAGCGAAGCCGCGCCGCCTCCGCCGCCGACTAATTCAACTGTCGCCGGATCGAGATGATATTCGGCGATTAATTCTTCGATTTGCTTTTTTACTTTGGCGCAGGAAACGTCCAAAACTCGCCGTGCCGCTTCTTCCGCCGCGACGCCCAGTTTTTCCGCCAAAGGTTTGAATGCCGCACGCGCCGCTTCGGCGTCGCCCCGCGCAAAAGCAGTTTCGGGAACTGCGCCCAAAAGATTCGCCGCGCAGGTTGGCGTCAAAGCGAAACGCTCGCCGGAAACAATTTCAATCGCAACATAATCGTCCGCATCGTATTCGGTCGGTCGCAGATGAACTAATTTCGCGTTTTCAAATATTTCCGGTTTTTGAAAACAGGAGTAAGCCAGCCCGGCGATATGCGCCGAACGCGCGCCGACATCAACAATCGCGCCGCCGCGCTCGCGCACCATACTCCCGCCCGCAATCGCCAGCGTGCGAACGTCGAGCGTGTTTAAATAAGTTCGGTGTCCGCCGACTCGCGCCGCTTTGGTTTGCGGCTGACCGTCGCGGATGACGGAAATATCGGCGGAAGTTCCGCCGACTTCGATAAAAATTCCGTCCGACACTTTTTCATACATCAGCGCCCCCGCAATTCCCGCCGCCGGACCGGAAAGCATCGTCATAATCGGGCGGCGATGCACTTCTTCGACGCTCATCACGCCACCGTCCGAGCGCATAATCATCAGCGGTGCCTGGATTTTGGCACGTTTAACGCATTCGTCGGTCATTGTCGCCGTGTGAATCATTTTCGGTAAGATTGCCCCATTAATTACCGCCGTTCGGGTTCGGGCGCGCAAACCGTAAAGAGAAGAAACTTCGTGACCGCTCGTCGCCAGCAAACCTTGTTGACGAGCTGTGCCAGCGATTCTTTCTTCATTTTCGGTTCGGTCAACCCCAAACGCTTCGGAAACCGCAATCACTTCAACGCCTTTGTTTTTCAAGTCTTCGACAATTTGTGTCGTAAAATTATCGTTCCACAAACCGTCTTTTTTTGAAACGGAAATGAATTTGTGTTCGGTTTGCAGAAAACGATTCGGCGCGAGTTCAATCGGCGGAACATTCGTGTCTAATTTGGCTTTCCAGCCTTCCAAACCGCTTCCGAGACCAACAATTCCGACTCGCGCCACGTCGCCTTCGAGCAAAGCATTTGTTGCCTGCGTAGTCGAATGAGCAATAAAAATGACATCATCCGGCGAAACGTCCAATTCGCTCAAAGCTCGTTCAATCGCATTGATAATTCCGAGCGCGACGCCTTCTTTTGCAGCGTGCGTAGTCGGCACTTTGAGCTGCGAAATAACCTCGCGCGTCCCGTCGTCAACGACGACGACATCGGTGAAAGTTCCGCCCACATCAATTCCGACTCTAACTTTTTTCACTAAAACTTCACCATAGAGACACAGAGAAAAACAAAAATAGAATCTGTGTGTCCCGGTTGTTTTATTTACTTATCCCCGCGCCTATTTCAAAAATGCCGGGAACGCTGACCGGGAGTTTTCCGGTAAACGGAACTTCGCCGAACATTGCGCGGGCGGCGGCGGTTTGAGCGACTTCTTCAATGGCGTAAGCCGCGACGTAATTTTTGGCTTCGGGAAATTGCCGGATTAGATACGGGCTGCCGAAAGCGACGACCGCAACGGGTTTGTTTAAGCCGAGCATTTGCCGTACAAAATTCGTTTGATTTTCCGGCAGCGCAACAGTGCCTTTGAGCGCGGCGCGTTTGACGAACGGCGCAATCACAATCGCATCGTAATCTGCTGCCTGTTTGACCGCCGCGCCGTATTCTTCCGAAACCGTGCGCGGGTCGAGCCGGATGATTTTCGCGCGCGGCGCGCGGCGCGCGATTTCCGGCATCAATGCGACGCCTTCGATTGGCTCGTCATCAGCCGCAATCACAACGAATAGAGTTTTGTTCGCTTTTTCTACGGTTAATGGCAAAACGTTGTCGCCGTTTCTAAGCAGCGTGATTGATTTCTCCGCCGTTTGATTGGCTTCGCGGACGTTTTCCGGTTTTTCCATCAATTGATTGACTTTCGCCAAATCAACCAAACGATTTTGGGTTAAGCCGAGACGATATTTCGCGCTCAAAAGTCTGCGAACCGATTCGTTGATGCGTTCTTCAGTAAGCTCGCCTGATTTAACGGCGGCTTCGATTGAATCAATCGTTTTGCGGGCGTCGCTGGGGAGCAAAACGATGTCCGCGCCTGCTTTTACAGCCATCACGACTGATCTTTCGTCCGAATAAGTCTTCTTTATAGCGCCCATTTCCATTGCATCGGTCGTCACGATGCCGTTAAAACCCAGCTCTTTTCGCAAAATGTCAGTCGTAATTTTCGGATTGAGCGTTCCCGGAACTTCGTCGCCCGTGACTTTCGGCATCGCCAAATGCGCGGTCATCACGGCATCAACGCCGCTGCTGATGCCCATTTTAAAAGGCACTAATTCGACAGAGTTAATTCTTTGTTTATCAACCGGCACAATGGACAGACCGATGTGCGAATCGGTCGCCGTATCGCCGTGACCGGGAAAATGCTTGAGCGTGGCGAGCGCGCCGCCGTCGC
Organism: Pyrinomonadaceae bacterium; assembly: GCA_036387135.1. GTDB lineage: Bacteria > Acidobacteriota > Blastocatellia > Pyrinomonadales > Pyrinomonadaceae > JALZCH01. The sequence continues at coordinate 21,335 of DASVUH010000071.1, forward strand.
GGACGCCTTTTGCCAGAGCCGAAACAAATTCGCCGACTCTTTCGGGACTAGCGCCGAACGAGCGAATATTGATGACGGGATTGTCCGGGTTGTTGTTGATGTCCGCGACGGGCGCGAAAAGCCAATTAACTCCGATGGCGCGCATCTCTTCGGCGATGATTTTGCCCTGACGGTAAGCCGCCTGCACGTCGCCGGTCGCGCCGACGCCCATATTTGTCGTAAACGGCGTTCCGGTTCTGAGCTGCATCCGCAAACCGCGTTCGTAATCGGCGGCGAAAAGCAGCGGATGTTTCGACATTCGCTGCAATTCATTTGTTAGAGCCGCAATCGAATTGGCTTCGCCGCGAAAAAGGATGAATCCGCCCAAATGGTTTTCTTCGATGTGCCGCCGCAGTTCCAGAAAACGCGGATCGTCCCAATTCTGAAATTCGCCGCTCATCCGCACCATCACCATTTGTCCGATTTTTTCACGCAGCGTCAAACTTTTAAGCGTTTTTTCAACCCAAGTTTCGGCTTTCTTATCCGATTTTTGAGTCTGAGCAAAAACCGTCTGCTGAAAGAGCAAGCCGAACGTGACAAACAAAACAAGTATCTTTTTCATTGCTTTTTATTATCAGGGCGTAACTAATAATAAACAAACTATCAACTGTAAACTATCAATTATCAACTATTTTGCAATGACAAACAGTTGATAGTTGATAGTTTACAGTTGATAGTTTTCTCTTCATTTTGATTTCACAAGCAAAACGCGCGGCTTTCCAGAATTTAATGTTTTCAATTAAAAATTTCTGTAGCTTCTTTCGCGTCCTTTTGCCTGCGCGTTGTTGCATCGAGCTGCAAGCCGTCGCCGATTTTGAAAAAACCGGGCAGGCTGATCGGCGCGCGCCCGGTGATTGCCGTTTCGCCGAAAATCGCGCGCGCCGCCGCCGTCTGCGCGACATCTTCAACCGCGTAAGCTGCCGCATAAACCTTAGCTTTCGGAAACTGTTTCAATTGATAAGGGCTGCCGAAAGCGATGACCGCAACGGGCTTTTTTAAATCTATAATTTCTCGTACAAACTCGGCTTCGGCTTCGGGCAATTCGACCGTGCCTTTGAGCGCGGCGCGTTTGACGAACGGCGCGACGATGACGGTTCCGGCTTTTTCGGCTTGTTCCAAAATCTGCTTGTACTCCTTTTCGGTCGTGCGTTTGTCAACGCGAATGACGCGCGCCGTTTTCAATCTGCTTTCGATTGCCGCTTTGAAAACATTTCCCTGATCGGGGTCGTCATCTCCGGCGGCGATAATAAACAGCGCATTTTGCAGTTGTTTCGCGCCGAGCGGCAGAATGTTGTTTTCATTTCGCAAAAGCGTTATCGAACGCTCGGCAAGCTCGTTCGCAAATCGCACGTTTTCGGGTTTTTCGATGATTTTATTAACAGCATTCAAATCTACACTTCGAGTTTTCGCCAAACCGACGCGATATTTGGCGCGAAGCAGGCGGCGGACGGAATCGTCAATCTGCTCTCGACTGATTTCGCCGCGCAGAACGGCTTGCTCAACCGCGTCAATCGTTCCTTTCGGGTCTGGCGGAAGCAACGCCACGTCCGCTCCGGCTTTGATTGCTAAAAGAGCGCCTTCCGTTCCTTTGAAATTTTTAATTATCGCTCCCATTCCGAGCGAATCGGTTGTAATTATTCCGTCGAATTTCAACTCTTTGCGAATCAAATCTTTGTTAATTTGCGGCGAAAGCGATGCCGGCAAATTGTCTCCGGTAATTTCCGGCAAAGCGATGTGCGCCGTCATAAACGAATCGAGTCCGGCGGCAATCGCCGCGCGAAACGGCGCCAGCTCAACCGTTTCAAAACGCGCTCGATTGATTTTAATAACCGGCAAAATGATATGCGAATCAATCGGCGTGTCGCCGTGACCGGGAAAATGCTTGGCGGTCGAAAGCACGCCGCCATCGCGCAAACCGCGCACTTCCGCCGCAACAAACTCAGCCGTTTTCTGCGGATTTTCGCCGTAGCTTCGCACATTAACCATCGAGTTTTCGGGATTGTTGGCAACATCGGAAACCGGACCGTACAACCAATTGATTCCGATTGCACGCATTTCTTCGGCGATGATTCGTCCCTTGCGATAAGAATCAGCCGGGTTTCCAGCCGCTGCAATTCCCATATTGTGCGTAAAAGACGTGCCGCTGCGAATCTGCATCGGCAAACCGCGCTCAAAATCCGCAGCCAGCAAAAGCGGAATTTTGGCGGCGCGCTGCATTTCGTTTGTCAGCGCAGCCAATTCCAAAACGTCGCCGCGATAAAAAACGAAACCGCCGACTTTGTTTTCCAGAATCTGTTTGCGGACTTCGGCAAATTTCTCGCCGTTAGCGTTTTTGTAATCGCCCAGAACTCCGACGACGATCATTTGCCCGATGCGCTCACGCAAAGTCAAAGAGCGGAGCGTTTTTTCAACCCATTGTTTTTCCGCCGCCGTTTGTTTTGTTTGCGCCGCAACGCTCACCGTCTTTTTTGTTTGCGCTGAAACGGCAAAATTGAAAGGCAAAACGCCGAACGTAAGGATTAGCGCGGTCGAAATCAGCTTTTTTGCAATTCGGTTTTTATTTTTCATTATTTTGCAATCGTTTCCGCAAAACGAAAATCGTAGTCCATAAAAATTTCAAACGTCCGCGCCCACGGCAGACGGATTTCGAGATTTTGCATTTCTCGCAAAACGATCCCGTCGCCCGCGTTTTTGCCCGTTTGATAAAAACGGTTTTTGAAATTCTCCTGGAAAAACCGTTCGGTTATCGGCTTCATTCGCTCAACAATAATTTGATTAAATTTTTCGTAAGCCGGGCTATCAAATTCGTCAACTTCGATTTTCAAATCCTGACGCGCGTATTTATTCACGGCGGGACGAACCAAAACGTGATAACCGTAATCGCCAACCCAGCGGTGAAAGAGAAATTTAACATTTGCGGCTTCCGATTTCTTCGCCAACTCTTGATTATCAAACAATTTTCTCCGCGCAAAAACATAAACGTTCGCCTGCGGCACGACCGTTCCGATTGCATTTCCGGGCGTTCCCCACGAAGCATAACCGATAACGCGGTCAAGCAGTTTTTCACGCCCCAATCTTTCAACAATTCGCTGATCTCCGCCGCCCCAAACACGATACAAAACGTCGGCAATCGCAACTCTCCGATTGTTTTTAACGTCCGCGACGAGCTTTTCCAAAAACGTTTGAAACTCCATTTCGGTTTGCTGGGGCGCGTTGACGTAAAGCGCGTAATCGGCTGACTCGGCTTCTGCCACAATTTCAGCGCCGGAATTTTCGATTTGTCGCCGAACGCTCGTTTCAATCGGTTGGTCTTCAAAATCTCCGAGATGCGAGCGCCCGGCTTCGGATGAATAAACGACTCGGACGCGCGGTTTGAAATCGGCTTTACGCAAAACGGCGCGGCTTAATAAAACGCTCGCGCCTTCGTCCGCGCCGTTGTAAAGCGCGGCTTTTTCATCGGATAAACCTAATTTTTCAATCCGCTCGCGCAGAGCCTGTTGATCGCGCCGATGCAGCCCGAAACGGTGCGCGTCGTCCTGCAAAAGCAGCAATTTATCTACAATTCCGGCTTTAGCCAAATCGAGCATTGCAAAATTAATTTGCAAATTGCGCCTTCGCACCGATAAATAATCTTCGATTTCGGCGGACGGAATTTCTCGCCCCAACCGCTCGAATTCCGCTTTTAATTTTGTTTCGCCCGGTTTTTGCGCGGTTTCGTCAGCCAGAACCGCCCAGCGAGCGATTTTGTCTCGAAACGGACGATTCGCCGCCGTTGCCGAGAGCGCCACGCGCCGGACAACATTAAAAGCGTAAATGGGCAAACGCGGATTTTTGCGTTTTAACTCTTTGACGATTTCCAAACGCCGGAGCGCGGTTTCCAGCGGCGTCGCGGAAAATCTCGAATTCATAAATCCGCCGTAGGCGAGCATATCAGCCGATAAAATAACCGCGTCAACAGTTGAAAAATCCTGTTCGAGCAGCCATTTTGAAATTTGCCCGGAATTTCCGGCGGTGATAAAAGTTCCCAAAAACGGGCGCGGCGGCAAAATCACTTCGGCGTTTCCGATTCGCCCGATCATTTCGGCAAACTGAGTTGTCGCAGGACGGTCGTCGAGCGGAACAATCACAACGCGACTCGTAAAATCAGTGGTTGTTTGTTTTCTCGTCGTTTCGCTTTTTTGCCCGAAGGCAGAAACGGTAAATGCCGAAATCGCCGCGAAAATCGCCAGTGCCGAGAAAGCTCGTTTCGCTGAGTTATCGTTAAAAAACAAAATTCTCATTCGCTTTTCTCCGGCGCGATTTTGGCTTTTAAGATTTGTTCGAGCGGCGTCCATAAATTCCGTCGTTTGACGTGCGAGGCTTCAAAAATGCTGGTGCCGCTTGTTTGTTCGGAAATTATTTTCGTTCCGTTTTCGAGCTTTTCGGCTGAAAGATTATCGTCCCCGTAGTTGATAACGCCGTGAACCGTTGTTTCGCCATTGGTCGCTTCTTTTGCCAATTTCGCCGCGCCTTCGATTGATTGCCAGCTTTTCCCGCCCGCTTGTGCGGCTTCAGTTTCGGTGTTGTGACGGTAATAAAGTCCAACGTAAAGCACATCAACGAGCGCGGCGTATCCGGTTTTGCCGAAATCCGGCGAAGCCCAATCATAAGGAACTTTGTATTTCGCGCTCGCCCAGTTAACGCCGACATCATTGCCGTAAACCGGAAACCACGAGCCGACATAAGATTCAAAAGAAACTTTCGGCTTGCGTTTTTTCACCGCATTTCGAAGCTTTTCGACAAAACCGCGAATGACGCTCGCTCGCCATTCGTGCCATTTTTTCAGATATTTTCCTTCGACAATTTGTTTTTTCCCGTTTGCGTCGAGCTTGATTTCGTAAACGTCTTCGGGAAATCGCAGATTTTCGTCTTTGACGTATTTTTGAAAAAGATCGCGCGAGTGATTTGAAAAATCTGCGTTGACGCCGTTCCAGCGCGCTCTGTCCATCACAATGCCGTCAACGTCGTAATTTTCCAGAACTTCCCGAATAATCGAGATTTCGTAATCCTGAACGGCGGGCAAAGCGGCATTAACCCAAAGCGGAATCCCTTGTTTGAATTCGCCAATCGGCGCGATTTTTATTTTTTTATCGGCTTCGTCCAAATCATAAGCCACCGATTGCCAATCTTTGCGCTTGTCGAAACCGATTCCGACGCCGGGAATCAGCTTGTTGCCTTCGGTGAAAATGTCAAACGCCGCGTGCAGCCGCATTCCGCGGCGATGGCATTCTTCGATAATAGTTTTGAGCGCGTCGAAATCGGTGTTGTATTTAATGTTCCTGTGTTCGACGAGACGCGGCGCGATTTTTGACGGATAAACGACGTGACCGTTTAGCTCTTTGGTATAAAGAATAATTGTATCGAAACCGGCTTGCTTGGCTTTGTCCGCAAAGTCGGCGATTGATTCGCGGTTTGCAATTACCTCAGCCGAAGCCGTTGAAGAAACCCAAATCGAGTTTCGCGGCGCGGAAGATTTTTTTTGCGCGCTTGCATTCCAACCGAAGAAACAAATCGCACAGAAAACTGCAATTATTGTTGAACCAAAGCAGATTCTTTTCACAATTTCACTTTATTTTTGCGGCGTTCCGAAAATGTCAATCTTTTCCGCGCCTTTTGCGGCGTCGGTAGCTGTTACGAAGATGTTTGCTTCATTCGGGCAGCGCATATCGGTAAAGCGCGTTTTGTCCATCGGCAACTGTTTGGCTTCGCTTCCAGCGCCGCGCATCAGAACGGTTTGCAGCCATTCCGCTCCTGTGATTTGCGCTTTTGTCGTCTGCGCTGTTTTGCCTTCATTGCCGAATTGATCAATCGCGTTGACGCGCTTGAATTGGCGCGGCACGTTTGGCTGAAAGCTTTTCGCGTCAAATTCGGTTTGAAAAACTTTCTTTTGCGCTGCATCTGCAATTACAAGTCTGAGTTTTCCCGGTCCGGCGACGATAACAGCCATCTGCACGGTTTCGCCCGGATAATAATAAAATTGTTTTTCCGCCGGAGCGCTGTTCCAGGTTTCGTTGCGCCAAAACGGTCGAAAAGCGTTTCGCCGCTCGCTCTTTTTGCCGTTTTCGTCCAGCGTAAATTCCCAAGCCAAACCGGCGTCAATTTCCTGAGTTCCGGCGCGTCCGCCCATATAAACCGAAAAATTATCGAGCGGCTGTTTCGTCGTCGCATTCAGTCTGGCTTCGTCAACTTTTGGAGTTCCCAACTTGATGACGCCGACGATTCCCGTCCAAACGTCAAAGCTGGAAACGGCTTTGCGGTAATACGCGCCGGGAAAACACGGAATCGAAGCCGCCGGAGCGACTTCGCCAGCCGCATTTAAAATCGGTTTCGGCGCATCGCCGATTGTCACGTTGTCGCCGATTTTCAGATTTGCAACCACCCATTTACGCGCTGCGCCGTGCGCGCTCAAAACAATGCCTTTTTTATCGGTTTTAATCGCGCCGGGATCGGGTTTGTTTTGCAGGTAAACCGTTCCGGCGCGGTCTTGAATCGCCGTGATTTTGTTGTCAACTATCAAAACGTCAATGCCGGATTGATTCGTCGGTTTTTTCTCGTAAAACTCTGCGGTATAAATGACGATTTCTTCGTTGTTGCGCTGCCGGTCTTTGCCCGCAACCGGATGCGTCTGACCGTTTGCCGCCGTTACCTGCAAATTGTTTTGAGCGAAAGTCGGAATAAACGAAACGGAAAAAAGCAGAAAAAAGAAGATCAAACGCATAATTTATTTCACCTCAAAAACCAAAACGCCGCCAAAATCAAACCGCCGATGCAGACAATCATCATCGGCGCGAGAGTTTGTTTGGTCAGCTCTTCAACTCTAACTCCGGTAAAATTTGCAATCCAAACGTTGTGCGTGTTTGTCGGATCACAGACGTTCTGCACCTGCACGATTGACATAATCGCTGCCAGCAAAGCGAGCGCGGGCAGAATTTCCGCCCCGAACATAATCGAAAAAATGCCAATTCCGACGCCGAAAACATTGAGCGGTCCGCGATACAGCGCGAGCGGCGAGAGCAAGCCGAAAAACAAAACGTAAGAAACCGCCGTTTGCAGCGGCAATGCGCGAATCATCGGTTCGAGCGCGGCTTTGACCGCCGGAAGCGAGAGCGCGTTTAAAAGCATTCCGATTCCCATCATCAAAATCGCCGCCGGTGCTCCGTCTTCGACTCCGCGCACGACCGCCGCCGACAGATTTTTAATTGCAAGTTTCGGCTGCGTCGTCAAAACGCCGAACAATGCGCCGATGATAAAAGCAGGAATAAAATCAATCTTGATGCCGAAATAATTAAAACCGAAAAACAAAACGAGCGGGATAATCGGCGTTAAAAGCGAAATTAGCGGAACGTCGCGCTTGAGATTTTTTTCGATGAATTCTTCTTTCGTTTCCGCCGTCAAAAACAAAACCTCGCCCGAACGTTTTGCCGCAATTATTGAATAAATAACGACCGTGACAACCATCACGCCCAAAAGCGCGAATGCGAAGCCCGGCACTTCGGCTGGCAACGGCGCGTTGGCTTCGACTTTTAGTAATTGACGGTAGAGAGTAAATAAAATGGGATTAAAAATAAATCCCGTTCCGAATGCGAGCAGAAAAAGAGTCGCCGCCAGGCGGCGGGGCAATCCGAGGCTCATCAAAATCGGCAAAACAAGCGAGCCGACCGTGATAATCGCGCCCAAGCCCTGCAAAGTCGTAAACAGAACAGCCGTTACGAACATTAAACCGAACGCAACGACCATCGGGCGGTCACCGCCGAATTCAGCCGCGCGTTTAATAATCGCTTCAGCGATTCCGGTTTGCAGCATCACGCGCCCCATCATCGCTCCGGCAAAAACCGCTACATAAACGGCTGCCAATTTCGTGCTTCCGGCGGCAACAACGTCGTTCAGAATGCTGATAAACGGCAAACCGACCAGCGCCGCCGTCGCAATCGCCATCGCCGGCAAAGCGAGCAAAGCCGGAACTTTGCGCGTAAACATCAACGCGGCGAAGACGGCGAAAATAGCAAGGATTAATATCCCGGTCATCGAGAAGAGGAGAAAAGGAAAAGAGGAATCAAAGAAAAGAGAAAACTAATTTCGTCCTTTCTCCTTTCCCCTCTTTTCCTCTTCTTCATTAAAACGTATAGCGTCCGACGAGCTGAATAATTCTCGGACGGTTGCCTAATGTATTTTGATCAAGCAATGTTCCAAATGTGGCGCTTCCGGGGGAATAAGTAGTAATCGGCGTTCCGAAAACCACCCAGTTAAAAGCGTTCAAAAATTCGGCGCGAAGCTGGATTTTTTGTCTGCCTTCACTCCAGGCGATGTTTTTGATAATTGACAAATCAACGTTTTTATAGTTGTCGCGGCGAATGTCGTTATAGGTTCTCGCTGAGTTGCCGAACTCAAAATTATTAACATTCGGCGGGCTGAATGCCGCCGGGTTGAAAACGGATAAGCCTTGTCGTGCGAGTTCGGCGAAGTTCCCAGCCATCGGATTAACGCCTTCAACCCGGTTCGGGCGAAGCGAATTCTGTAAGTTGCTGACCGCCGCTAAGCCGGTAGTTGGAAATCCGACGGAATTGAGAATCGTCAGCGGAGTGCCCTTTTGGAAAACGGCTGTGCCCGAAACTTGCCAGCCGCCAAGCAAAGTGTTGGTCAATCCGCCCCAATTTCCGCCAATCAATTTACCTCTGCCGAGCGGTAATTCGTATGTGCTGCTGATTGTAAAACGGTGCGGCACGTCGAGCGTCGAATACGAATATTCTTCGTCGTAATTATAAATGTCCTCCGCGTTTGTCGGATCGCTCGCCCGCGCGCCGTTGCCGACGCCGCCCGTGTCGAGCAGTTTCGACCAAACGTAGTTTGTCAAAAGCGAAAAACCGTCGCTGAAACGTTTTTGCAGATTGACTTGTAGAGCGTGGTAATTACTGTAGCCGATGTGCGGACCGAAATTTGTCACGTCCTGATATTGCGGGAAACGCCGGAGCAGCTGAGCGCGGGCAATCGTCGCGCCATTCAAAGCCGCAGCGCCCGGAATCGAGCCTTGCAGCGGATTTGCTACCTGCTGAGTAAGAAATGCTGCGATATTCGCGCAAGCCGCGTTCGGATTAGCTGTTGTCGGGCAAGCTCCGGGATTAGCAAAATTGGTTCGAGCATAATTTAAAACATCCGGCGAAAGCTGATTCAGGTTGACGCTTCGCGACGGCAAATTGCGTCCGGCGCTTCCGACATACGCAACGTCCATAACGAGATTTTTAGCAAGCTCGCGTTGAAGAACCAAATTCCACTGCGAGTTGTAAGGATTCGGACGATTCGGTTCGACGGCTGCGCTGAGAGATGTGCCTAACCCGGTTAGAGGACCGAGCGTATTTCCGCTCTCTGTTCTAACTCCGTTCGGAAACGGATTTGAAAGAAAAACCGTCGAGCCGGTCACTTGTCCTGTTCCGGTAGTAAACGACGATTGCGTCACCGGATCGGTGAAGCTGGTTCCAAGCGCCGAAGCGCCTTCGAGCGAGATCGGCAAAAAGAACACTCCGAAACCGCCGCGCAAAGTGGTTTTGTCATTGATGCTGTAAGCAAAACCGATGCGCGGGGCGAAACGATTGAAATTGGTTTCGGTTTGCGCTCCTTCCGGGAAGTTGAGCACGCCGGTTAGATTCTTGATGTTCGGATTAAGCGCGGCGACCGCCGGATCGAGCGTAATCCCGTTAAGCCGCGTTTGAACGCTGCCGGCAATTGGTGACGCCGCGTCAAAATCGAAATTGGTAATCAACTGCTGCGGGTTTTCCGTGCCGGTTTCAAAATCCCAGCGCAGACCGAGATTAAGCGTCAGATTGCGAAAAACTTTCCAGTCGTCCTGAACAAAGCCCGCTCCGTAATGATGGAAGATGGTGATCGGCGTTTGAACTTCGCGGTTAATGCCGCTCGGAATGCCGAGCAAAAATGAAGCGAACGACGAACCGGCGGCTTCAACCGGGGTCACGGTCGCCGAAGGAACGGGACCGGCTGTTGCGGCGCGGTTGAATGTAAAAGTGCCGGTCGGCGAAGCGGCTGCTCCGAATTGGAACGGATAGAAGCGATACAAACGATATTCGCCGCCGAATCTGAACGTATGCGCCCCCTGAACCCAGGTTAGAGAGTCGGCAGCCATATGTGTATCGCGCGGCTGGTCGTTACCCGCGCCGCCGAGAACGCCTGCGCCGATTTCCCCGCCCGCGATGCCGCTGCCGATGGTAAAGGTCGGAAATATCAATCGGGTTGCGTTATCACGTAAGCTCGCAGGCAAACCGAGAGTTGTCGGGTCAAATCCGAGACTGTTTGAAGCCTGTTTGGCGTGCGCTCTTGTGTAGCCGTAACGGAAATTGTTGATTAAATTGGAAGTAAGGCTGTAAACGTGATTCAACGTCGAGTTAAAAAACGTATCGCTCTGAACCGTAATCGGCGCTGCAATCGAATCGAGAAAATTCGGCGGAGCATTTTTACGCTTTTCGTAATTGAAACGCGCGAAAAAGTTTTGCCTTTCCGAAATCGTATGGTCAATACGCCCGGAAACCAAATCGCGGTTAAACTCGGTGTTTCCGGCAAATGCATAATTATTAATTAATCCGGGGCGATTCGGCAGCGGAATATACTGTAAAACGGCTAAAGCTACGGGGTCGCGGCAAGCCTGAGTTCGGTTAACCGAAGTTGTGCAAATCGGCAAATTGCTCAGGTTATTGCCTGGAAAGTAGTTGCGGCGCGTTGTTGTTCCCGATGTAACAGCAGTGTAAGGATCATAGATTTGCCCGAATAAAGCCGGAGTGTTGTCGGCATTAACAAGTCCCGTGCGAGTTGCTCCGGTGAGCAGCTCGCTTAAATCTCCGGTTCGCATTCTCGCCGTCGGGACGGTTAAGATTCTCGTCGTCGGATTTTTCTCGCGGCGTAATTCATAGTTGGTGAAAAAGAACGTTTTTTCAACCTTTCTCGCAAATCCGCCGTCGTTTTCCCCAAAATTGAAAAAGTACAGAGGACCGCCGATTGCGCCGCCGAATTGATGCTTCTGCGAAGTGTTGATGCGCGGGATGCCGTTGCGGTTATTTCTAAACCCGTTGGCGTTCAAGTTGCCGTCCTGATAATACTCGTAAAGCGCGCCGTGAAATCTGCCGGTTCCGGCTTTGGTAGAAATCGTGACGATACCGCCGCCTGTGCGACCGTAATCCGCGGGCGCGACGCCCGAAATAACTTTAAATTCACGAACCGCATCCTGCGGCGGCGAAATCGCTACTCCGTTAAAGTCGCCGATTGTATTCGTCACGCCGTCGAGCAAAATATCGTTGGTCGAGGCTCGCCCACCGCTGACCGAGAAATTTGAATCAAAGAAATTACGGTTGCCGAACGAACCAATCGGACCGCTCAGCGCGTTGTTAGGCAAAGCTGCGCCGGTGTCAATCGTTCCCGGAACGAGGTTGACAAACGAGAAAATGTTTCTCTCACCCGTCGGTAAATCTTCAATCAGACGACGTTCAATAGTAGTTTCGAGGTTTGAGGTTTCGGTTTGCAGAATCGGCGTTTCATCGCTGCCGACATTAACCTGAACTTCTCCGCCCGTAACGCTCAAAGTAAAATCAATGCCAGCCGTTTGAGCGACTTCAAGCTGAATATTTTCGCGCGTAACCGGAGCAAAACCGGTTTTTTCAATTCTGATGTTGTAGTTGCCCGGCTGTAAGAAAGCGACCGTGTATTGCCCGTCGTCATTGGTCGTCGCCGTTTTAACAAGTGCGGTGTCAACTGAGGTCACCGTTACGGTCGCGCCCGGAACGACAGCCGCATTCGGGTCGGATACGGTGCCGGTCACGGTCGCCGTAATTTGTTGGGCAAAAGTTGAGCTGGAGAGCGAGGCGAGCAATAACAGCATCGCCGACGATAAGGAAACAATTTTTTTCAAGCGGATCATTAATTTTCTCCTGAATCTGCTAAAACCGGGCAAACACTTTGTTGCTTGCCGCGCTCGAATCGAAAAATGAAACGGCGCGAAAAGCATTTGCCCGGTTTAATTTCGTTTTTTTCTCTAAAAGACTGACTTCCGAACGTTTTATTGAATTTGTTTTTCGGGCGAAAAATTCGGCAGTGCCGCCGATTGCGGCGAAAACAATATAAACAGGAAAAAATCGCCGGAAAAACAAATTTACTTTTCTCAAAAACACAAATTATAAAGACAAAAAGAAGTGGGCTAGACCACCTGATTTAACAGAAAATTGACGGGAAAGTCAACCGAGCATTCAATTCTCCGACAATAATTCATCAATTGAAAATTTGAATTAAGTAACCGTACAAAATTATTTTGTCCGGCTATTTATTTGCAATTTAATTTGAAGTCAATATCTGCCTCAAACGCCCGGTTCCAAGGCAGATAAAAACCGAAATCATCGCTCGGTCGGCAATTTGAATCGGCGAATATAACCGCTTTGTCGGCAACGTAATGCTTGCGCATTTCGGCAAACCCGAATTTTTCTACTTCGTCTGTTTGCGCTTCGGTAAACCGAAGCTGATTCCATTTTCTTTCAGCCGCAAATTTTCTAATTTCCGGTCGCACGACCGCGTTGTAAATGTAATCGTCAAGCCAGCGGTGAAACAAAAACCAATTTTGCTCTTTGGAAATTCTCGATTTAACTTTTGAATTTAAATTCGAGCGCCTTCTCGTTGATTCGTAAAGAACCGCCTGCGGCAGAGCCGTTCCAATCATATTTCCAGCCGTGTTCCAGGTGGCGAAACCGCTGAATTTGAGAATCAAACCGCGCCTTTTGATTTCGTCCATAAACTTCGGCTCCGCGCCTTCGGTTTTCGCCGACGGGTCAACGTCAACCAGAATTATTCGATTGCCCTGCTTAATTTTTTCTTCGATTTCAGCGGCAAACGTCTCGGCGCGTCCCGGCTCAAAACGCGAGGCGAAAACGTAAAACAGCAAATCGGCTTGCTTTTCATCCGCAACTTCGCGCCCGCCGACCGCACGGATGTGGTAACTGACGGTTTCAAACAGCTTGCGGTCTTCAAACGGCATCACTGCAGTCCTCATTGCCTCCGAAGAATAAACGGCTTTGACGCGCGGCGCATATTTGTCTTTGCTGCTGACGAAACGTGCCATCAGCAACATCGAAACTTCGTCCGCGCCCGGCTGAACCGGAATTTTTTCGCTCAAGCCGAGCCGGTTGATTTCGGCAAGCAACCGTTCACGCTCGGCGACGTGAACGCCTGTCGGGTGAGCGTCATCCTGCGAAACGATCAAATAATCAAACACGCCGTTTTTGGCAAGTTCAATCGCCTGAAAATTCCCCGCCAAATCTCGCTCGCGGGCGAGCTTGTAGTTTGCCAGAGCCTCAGCCGGAATTTCTTTTTCGAGCTTGCGAGCTTCGGCTTGCAGTTTTTCATCTTTGACCGGCGAGATTTCCGCCCAGCGCGCCAATTTCACGCGATAAGATTCGTTTACGACGTTTCCGGTAGGAGCGAGCCGCATAATCACGCTCGAACCGTAAATCGGCAGACGGGGCGCTTTTTTCTTCAACTCGCGGATAAAATCAATCCGCTTGTTTGCTGTTTCGCGCGTCACATTGCCGTATTCGCGCATTGCCACGAGTCCACCGTAAGCGAGCATATCGAGCGACACGACGAGCGCGTCAAACTGCTTCAAATCCTGCTGCCCCAGCCAAGCCATAATTTTTTCCGGCTCGCCCGGCGTCGTAAATTTCCCCAGCATTTCGCGCGGCGGCGCTACGACTTCGATGTCGCCGACCGGACCGAGCCTGACCGGAAACTGTAAACAAGGCGGTCGGTCGTCCAATGGGACAAGCAAAATCCGCGCGCCGTATTTCGGTTGAGCTTGCGCGAAAACTGCCGTCGAAATTAAAAACACCGCGAGGAAAAGTCCAACAAATTGTTTGATGAATTGGTATTTATTTGAGTTCATCTGTGATTACTTTTTGCTTAATTTTTCAATCAAATCGTCAAAACGCATCCACATAAACCGTATTTAAATTGGGACGTTTGATTTTTTCCAACTCTGCGCGAATAAACTCGCGCCCTTTTGCTTCATCTTTGCGCGTTTCTTCAGTCGCGCCGGTAAACGGACGCAACCCGGACGTCTCGCATTTTCTGCGCTTGGGCGTGCGAAGCATAATAAAAATCGTTTTTCCGAACTTTCCCGAAAACCTGCAAGGCGAGACATAAAAATACGAGCAAACCGCACAAAACATTAACGCTCGCGCCTTTCGCCAAAAAACTCATAAATTCGTCTTCGACAAAAAGAATGTCGCGCGATAGCGGTCAGCGCGGTAAATCGTCCGCACTGCTTCGACCGCTCGATTAAGCGCCGTAAAAACCACGCGATTGACGACCAGCAACGGGGCGTTTGTTTTAACTCCTAAAAGCTGAGCCAGCGGCGGCGAGGCGCATTCGGCTTCGAGTACTTCTTCCGCGTGATCAATCTCCACCGAAAAATGCTTTCCCAGAACTTCGTAAAGAGAAACTGTTTCAAAATCGAAATTGTCCAATTCGGGGCATAATTTAACGGGCAGAAAAGCGACTTCGTGAGCCATCGGAACGTTGTTCACAAGCCGTAAGCGTTCGAGCCGAAAAACTTCCGAATCAATTTCGATTCCCAGACTTTCCGCGACCGGCGCGGTTGCCGCCTCGCGCCTTAGCTGCAAAACTTTGCTGCGCGGCTCAAACCCGCGGCGCTGCATTTCTTCGGTAAATCCGCCTAGATTCCGGGTGTGAACGTCGAGCTTGCGGCGGGCGACAAACGTTCCGACGCCGCGTTCCTGATAAATCAAGCCTTCCTGCCGGAGCGAGCGCAAAGCCTGCCGGACGGTCATCCGGCTGACGTTAAATCTTTCAGCCAATTCGCGTTCCGATCCAACCGCGTCGCCCGCTTTCAACTCTTTCGAGTCAATGCTTTGTCGTAGATGTTCGTGAATTTGTATGTGCAGCGGCAAATTGCCGTTTCGGTTGAGTTCCATCTTTCAATCTACTGATTTTTCAATCGCAAACTAAAATTTTCAAGAGCAAAGAGAATTTTGACCGCTAACGTATCATTAAAAGGCGAGAAATAACAAACCGAATGATTTTTCGCAACAACAATCATCGGACACAACAAAAGCCTTGCAAATTAAATAAACTTGCAAGGCTTTTGATGGGCTAAGGTTAAATTTATTTTTAATTCAATTTGGCTGCATCGGCTTTTCCGTTGCCGTTACCGTTTTTCTCGCGTTTCAAACCGCCGATTTGGACGGGTTTTTCGCCTTTCAGATTCTGCTTCTCCAAAACCATCTGATTATAGAGCTTACGCATCATCTGCATTTCTTCGGCAGCGGTTTTAGGACCTTCCATATCCGGTTTATTCGGACGTTCGAGGTCAACATCGTTTAGAATAAACGCGGCTTGAGCGGCTTCGACTTCGACGTTTTTGCCGCGAGCGAAAATCTCGTGACGTCCGTGTTCCTGATACCATTTGGCGACCGTCGCGTTCTGGTGCATATGCTCGATGATATTGCGCCAGCCGATTCCGGTGTTATAAGCGCAGAACGAAATCTCGCCTTCCTGCGTTCCGTAAGGAATAATGCACATTTCAGTGCGGCGGAAATCGTAGTTGAACAAATCCTGAAACCACATTCCGGCGATAAACAAAAAGTTCCAGGGGTCTTTGCGGCGTTTTTCGATGTCTTCCATCGTGCGGTCGGGTCCGACTTTACCGTAATCTTTGCCGGTCAAACCGAAAGATTTATCAAACTTGGCGAAAATGCCTTTCAAAGTCAGACTGTGCGGCGCGCCGTAAGGATTGTAGTTTTTCAAAAGCGCCAAGCCCATCATAGCGTTTGAAACCCATTTGCCGCGATTGGTATCGGTAATGTGTTTCATATCTTCGACGAGTTCGGGAATGTTCAAGAATGCCGGAACCGGAGCCATTTCTTTGGTTTCTTTATTAATCATTACCGCCGTTCCGACGCCGCAGTTCGGGTGGCAGCCGCAGGAAACTTGTCCCCACTCGGCTTCCGGTCCGTGAACCATATCGGCGAAATCGGCAAACGCGCCCATTAATGAAAGCGGGAACCAGTCGCGCGTCGGTTCGGTAATTCCGACTTGACCTTTTACATCGTAAGCCAGATGCGACAAAGTGTAGCGCTGCTGCAAACGACGCTGCTCAGTAATGTGTTCGTCGCGTCCGGTAAACGAAACGGGCTGAAATGACACAAACGCGATTTTCTTCGGATTTTCCAGAGCGAAACGAACGACCGAACCGACCTGATCGTTGTTAATGCCGTTGACTAGCGTCGTAACCAGAACGATGTCAACGCCAGCCTCGTGCAAATTGTTAATCGCGCGGAGCTTTACGTCAAAAAGGTTTCCGACCTGTCGGTGCGAGTTGGCGTCGTTACCGATGCCGTCAAATTGCAGATAAACAAAACGCAGTCCGGCTTCGGCGGCTTCGCGGCAAAATTCTTTCGATTTTGCAAATTCGATTCCGTTGGTCGCAGCCTGCACCGAGTTGTAGCCGACTTTGCGCGCATAGCGAATTCCTTCAATGAAATAAGGAGAAATTGTCGGCTCGCCGCCCGAAAATTGAACGCTCATCTGGCGACGCGGCTTGATTGAAATCGCATTGTCGAGGATTTCTTTGATGTCTTCCATCGAAAGCTCGTGAACGAAACCGACCTGGTTGGCGTCCATAAAACACGGGTCGCACATCATATTGCAGCGGTTTGTTAAATCAACCGTAAGAACCGCGCCGCGACCGTATTTAATTGTCGAAGAGCCGTGATTGTGAAGTTTTTCGTCATTATGCGATGCGATGTCACGTCCCGGGAAATTGGCTTCGATGTGCTTTAAAAACTTCGAGTCAATCGCCATCAGGTCTTCAAAGTGACCGTGAGTCGGGCAATCTTTAATCATCCAGATTTGCCCGTCGCGCTCGATGATCTGCGCTTTGATTTCCCCGACTTTTTCGTTGAGCAAAACTGACACATCTTTATTGCCGTTCAGAATATCTTCGCGCGCTTCAATCACGCAATTCGGGCAGAGCGAATCGGTTGTGCGCGGAAAACCGAGCGTCGGCTTCGATTTTTGCCAAGATTTAAGAAGCGGCTTATCCGACCATTTTGGAGTGAAAGACGGATTCGGTTTGTATTTATTAACTGATTTGATGACGTTAAAAAGACCGCCGGCAACTACCGTCAATCCTTTTTCAAAATGCTTAATTGGTCTCATTTATTTTTCTCCCAGCAGTACAAATTCACTAAATCGGACTTAAAGGTTCGGAAATTCGGATGAGATTGCAAATTTCACCGAATTCTAACGCTCAAGCAGCCAATTTCAACAAATGACCGCAGTAAATTATTTTCAAAATTAAAACTGAACATTTCGACGGCGTGACTGCTTAAAATATTCTAGGTTTTAAGAGCAATAGCCGTGCCTCCGCGTCCCAAAATCATAAACTGCTAATTTAGTAGACTTATAATATGTACAAGTAAAACTAAAATCGGCAGAAAGCAATTTGCGACACAGGTTGCAAAACAATAAAGAGAATTCGCCACATTTTGACACACTACTTCAAATTCGGACTTATAAATTTTTCCACATTGAGATAACAAATCAAATCCTATAAATACACATTTTTAATTGGTATATAAAAAACAAGCCAAATCGGCGGATTTTCGTTCACCTATCGTTCACCTATGCAGACTGCTTAAGCACTAAGAAAAACGCTACTTCAAGTAAATATTAAGGTTAGCGCCAGAAGTCGTTATAAAAAAAAGACTTTACAACAGTAAAAACTCTGTGTTAGATTCACAAACGTTTCAGCTTTTTAAGCAGTCCGGCAAGCAACGCACAAACATTTAAGCATTTTTAGGCGAACAAAAGGTGAACTAACCCGTTATGGCAATTCGCTTCGGAACATCAGGTTGGAGGGCAATAATCGCGGATGAATTTACATTCGATAATGTACGTCGCGTTATCAAAGCCATTGCCAATCATATTAAAGAACAGAAAAATGCGCCGAACGCGAAAATTATTGTTGGCTGCGACACCAGATTTATGGGCGAGCAGTTCGCATCTCTCAGCGCGGAAGTGCTTAAAGCCTACGGATTTCAAGTTCTGTTGTGTGGTTCGCCGACACCTACGCCGGTTATCTCGCACGCGATTCGGCACGAAAAAGCCGTCGGCGGAATAAATTTCACCGCCTCGCACAATCCGCCGCAATATCAGGGAATCAAATTTTCAACAGCGGACGGCGCACCTGCTTTGCCGAACGTCACGCGAAGAATCGAAGAATTAGTTACGACGGCGAATTTGTCGGAAACCGTTTCCGATGCAATTGGAACAATTGAAGATTACAGCCCGCGCGACACTTATTTTGAAGATTTGCGCGGCAAGATCAGATTCGATCTGATTCGACAAGCCGGAAAATCCTATGTTTACGATCCGCTGTGGGGAACGGGACGCGGATATTTAGACGAAATACTGCGGCAGGAAGGTTTGGATGTCACAACGCTTCACGATTGGCGCGATGTCACTTTCGGCGGACGCGCGCCGGAGCCTTCGGCGGAAAACGTTTCGGAATTGCGGCAAGCCGTTGCGGAAAAAGGCTCGATTCTCGGTCTGGCGACCGACGGAGACGGCGACCGTTTTGGAGTTTTAGACGCCGACGGCACTTTTATTACGCCCAATGAATTGATTGCGATTTTAACGGATTATCTGGCGGAATCGCGCGGATGGGCGACCGGCGTCGGGCGCTCGGTGGCGACTTCGCATCTGGTTGATCGTGTTGCCGCAAATAGGGGTTTGAAACTTTATGAAACGCCGGTCGGCTTCAAATACATCGGCGAGCTGATTGTTAACGACCAGATTATTTTGGGCGGCGAAGAATCCGCAGGGCTTTCAATCAAAGGTCATTATCCCGAAAAAGACGGAATCTTAGCCTGTCTGCTCGCTGCCGAGGCGGTTGCCGCGCGCGGCGCGAGCCTTACCGAACAGTTAAACGATATTTACGCGCGCGTCGGCAAGCTCGAATCCGGTCGCATCGGCGTTCGTCTGACGCCGGAAATCGCGGCGTCGCTCGCACAAAAGCTCTCGCAAGAACCTGCGATGATCGGCAATCGTCAGGTCGCGGAAATCAACCGGATG
Organism: Pyrinomonadaceae bacterium; assembly: GCA_036387135.1. GTDB lineage: Bacteria > Acidobacteriota > Blastocatellia > Pyrinomonadales > Pyrinomonadaceae > JALZCH01. Next base: position 40,547 of record DASVUH010000071.1, read on the forward strand.
GACGGCGTGAAATTTATTTTCGCGGACGGTTCCTGGGTGTTGATGCGTCCTTCGGGGACAGAACCTCTCGTCCGCGTTTATGCCGAAACTGAAAATTTATCCGATTTGGAGGTGCTCCTTGAACAAGGTCGTCAATACATACTCGCTCAATAATCGTCTCGCCGCTCAACGTCCCTCGCCGCTTGCCGTTACGGCAAATACAGCGCGCCCGGTCGCCGGCACGTCTCAGCGCAAAACGCCCGTCTATCTGCCGGGACGTGCCGAAGCGCGCGAACAAATCGCCAAGCGCGCCGCAGCGCGCCGAAATAAATTTATCCCGAATTGGATAATTTTTGTTTTTGTAGTTGCAATAACCTTTGCACTGTGTGTTATATTGAATGTCAAAACCCGGTCAGAGATGCAAAAAGAGCTGTTAGACCAACAGCAATTGCATACCGAAATTGAACAATTACAAAATTTTAATTCCGCTCTTGCCGACGAAGTTCGTCGTTTGCAAAGCGATCCGGCGACCATCGAACGCGCAGCGCGCGAACGTCTCGGGATGGTCGGAAAGAATGAACAAGTTCTAGTTCTCGCTCGTTAAACAAAGCGGAGAGTTTGACCTGCAAGAATTTGATAATCAGCCTACCTTTGAAATAACTACAGTACGCCCCGCTCCGCGTACCTTCCCTGCTTTCCTTCCAATTTTTGCGGCTCAAATCTCAAAAAGGTTTGAGCCGCTCCACATTTATAATCAAGTAAAAAGTAAAAAGTAAAAAGGCAAAACGAAAATCCGAGCTTTCAGTTTTGCCTTTTTACTTTTTACTTTTTACTTTATTCGAGTGAGGATTTTGCAGATTTGCTCGGCGAAAACGATTGGCGGCGGCGAGCGCCACGTTGCGGATTTGTCTAATTTGCTGGCGGCGCGCGGTCACGACGTTTTCGCCGCTTTGTCGCCCGATTCGCCGCTCCAAAATCTGCTTTGCTTGCCTCCTGAAAATCTAATAATCTCTCGAATGAGAAATGCGCTTGATGTTTTGAGTGCGCGGCGGCTGGCAAAGTTAGTGCGAGAAAAGGAAATCGAAATCATTCACGCACATGCGGCGCGCGATTATTTATTAGCGGCAATCTGTTCCAAATTGACAGGAAAACCTTTCGTTTTAACGCGCCACGTTTTATTTCCGATGAAACGGGCAAACAGTTTTTTTCTGGGCGGCGCAGTTGGGGTTATTGCAGTGTCAAATGCGGTCGCCAAAGTTCTGGAAAAAACTTTTCTTCCTGAAAAAATAACGACAATTTATAACGGCATTGATCTCAAACGCTTTTCCTTCAACCCGAAACAACCGAATCGTGTTTTAAAAATCGGAACAATCGGTCACCTCGCCCCGATCAAAGGACACGACGTTTTTATCGAAGCGGCGAAAATTGTGGTTGAAAAACTACGAAATGCGCAATTTGTAATTGTCGGAGAAGACAAATCAAAGGCGGGCGAGAATCGCCGGAACATTGAAAATTTAATCGCCCGATCAAATTTTGGTGAAAAAATAAAGCTCATTGGTTGGATTGATGATATTCCTCAAATTCTGGGTGATTTCGATCTGTTCGTCTCGGCGGCTCGCTCAGAACCGTTCGGTTTGGTTCTGCTTGAAGCAATGGCTTGCGGCGCTCCGGTTATCGCGACACGAACGGAGGGCGCTCAGGAAATTATAGAAAACAATCAAAGCGGCGTTTTAACTCCGCTCGAAGACGCTGAGCTTTTAGCCCAAAAGATATTGGATTTATTAAATTCCCCGGAAAAGCGGAAAAATCTGAGCGTAAACGGGCGAAAGCGAGTTGAAGATTGTTTCTCGCTTGAAAAAATGGTTTTGGAAACCGAAAACTTTTATCGCGGCGTGTTAGAAAAACAATAAAGAAAAACAATAAAATCCTGCCGTTCACCAACAAGCCGTTTTTTGTTAATCTATTGTTATAGATTCAACGAAAACAAATATTTCACGAAGAAAATTATGCCGGAAGTTAAACAACAAATCGCATCCGAAATCGAAGCTGAAGTCGAACGCTGGGAAAACGAAACTTTAAATCCCGTTTTAAACAAAATTCCCGAACGCAAAAAAAGCTTTGAAGGAATTTCTTTAGAGCCGGTTGAGCGGCTTTACACGCCAGCCGACACGCAAAATATTGATTTAAAAAGCGACATCGCGTTTCCCGGAGAATTTCCCTACAAACGCGGAATTCACCCGACCGGCTATCGCGGACGTTTGTGGACTATGCGCCAGTTCGCGGGTTTCGGCTCGCCCGAAGAAACCAATCAGCGTTTTAAATATTTAATGTCGCAAGGTCAAACCGGGCTTTCGGTCGCCTACGATTTGCCCGCGCTCATGGGGTTGGACGCGGATTCGCCGCTTTCGGAAGGCGAGGTCGGCAAATGCGGAGTGGCGATTTCTTCGCTTGCCGATTTTGAAACTTTGTTTGACGGAATACCGCTCGAAGACGTGACGGTTTCGCAGACGATCAACGCTCCGGCTTCGATTTTTCTGGCAATGTATTTGGTCGTCGCGGAAAAACAGGGCGCGGATTTTCGCAAAATTTCCGGCACTTTGCAAAACGATATTTTAAAAGAATACATCGCGCAAAAAGAATGGATTTACCCGATAAAGCCTGCGATGAAATTGGTGATTGACACTTTTGAGTTCTGCACCAGGCACGTTCCGAAATACAATCCGATTTCCGTTTCCGGCTATCACATCCGTGAAGCCGGGGCGACCGCTTTGCAGGAATTGGCGTTTACCCTGCGCGATGGCGTCGAATACGTTCAATACGGCGTCGAACGCGGTCTTGACGTTGACGAATTTGTCCCGCGCCTGTCATTTTTCTTTAACGCGCACAACGACTTTTTCGAGGAAATCGCCAAATATCGCGCCGCCCGCGTCATCTGGGCGAAAACGATGCGCGACCGTTTCGGCGCGAAAAATCCACGCACAATGCAGCTTCGTTTCCACACGCAGACCGCCGGAGTTTCTTTAACCGTCCAGCAGCCTTTGAACAACATCGCCCGCGTCGCAATTCAGGCTCTTGCCGCAGTTCTCGGCGGCACGCAATCGCTTCACACCGACGCTTACGATGAAGCCTTAGCTCTGCCAACGGATCAGGCGGCTTTGATTGCCTTGAGAACTCAGCAAATCATCGCCGAAGAAACCGGCGTCATAAATACGGTTGACCCGCTCGGCGGAAGCTGGTATCTGGAATCTTTGACTAAGAAAATGGAAGAAGGCTGTTTCGATTATTTCGACAAAATTGACGGTTTCGGCGGAATGGTCGAAGCCATCGAAGCCGGTTTCCCGCAGCGCGAATTGCAGGAATCGGCGTATCAATATCAAAAAGCCGTCGAACGCAAAGAGCAAACAATCGTCGGCGTCAACAAATATGCGATGGAAAATGAATTGTCGAAAATTGACCTTTTAGTGATTGACGAAAACGTCCGCGACCACCAACTCGAACGCCTGCAAATGACCAAAGACCGCCGCGACAAAGGCGCGGTCGAAACGGCTCTCGAAAAAGTGCGGCAAGCTGCGAAAAACAACGAAAACACGATGCCTGCAACTATCGAAGCCGTGCGCGCTTATGCGACGGTCGAAGAAATCTGCGTCGCCCTGCGCGATGTTTACGGCATTTACGAAGAGCCGGCTTTTTAAGTGCAATATGAAGACGATGAGCAATTTACAACTTGAACTTTTGCGGCTTTACGGCAACGGCGTGTCGGAGGAAAACCTGCTTGAAATAAAAACTATTCTTACCAAATATTTTGCTGACAAAGCGACCGATGCGATGGATAAGGTTTGGGATGAAAATAATTTGACCGAACAAACTATGATTGATTGGACTAATGAACATAACCGCGCTGAGAGTCGTTCTTGATACAAATATTTTAATCGCCGTTATTGGTAAAAAGTCGCCGTTCAGAGGATTTTTGACTGCATTATTCAAGGCAGAATTATTCTTTGCGTATCCAACGATATTTTATTTGAGTATCGAGAAATTTTGGCGAAAAAGACGAGCCATGAAGTTGCCGAAAATGTCGTAAATTTCATCACTATCAATCCTTACACTGAAAAAACCGACATCTTTTTTAATTTCGGACTCATTTCAGAAGATGCGGACGATAACAAATTCGTTGATTGCGCGATTGCTTCAAATGCCGTTTGTTTGGTTTCAAACGATAAACATTTTCAAGTTTTAAAGACGATTGATTTTCCGAAAGTTAAAGTTCTCGAATTACAAGAATTTGAAGAAAAATACAAAACTGTTTTGACGGAAAACATTTAAAAGTGATGTTTCAAAAAATATGATAAATCTGGTCAGAACAAACTCGGAGAATCTCGATTTTTTGGAACTCGTTCGGCTGCTTGACCAAGATTTGCAAATTCGTGATGGTGATGAGCATTCGTTTTACGCGCAGTTTAATAAAATTGATAAAATCCGACACGTGGTTGTGGCTTACGAAAGTGACGAGGCGGTTGGTTGCGGTGCGATTAAAGAGTATGCGGAAGGCGTGGCGGAAATTAAGCGGATGTTTGTGCGGGCGGAGCAGCGCGGGCGCGGAATTGCAAAAAGTATTTTATCCGAGTTGGAAATATGGGCGAGCGAGATTGGTTTTTCCGAATGTATTTTAGAAACCGGCTGGAATCAGCCTGAAGCAATCGGGCTTTATCAAAAATGCGGTTACGAAACGATTCCGAATTACGGGCAATATAGCGGTGTCGAGAACAGCGTTTGTATGAAAAAGCTGCTCCGAAAGGAATAAAACACAAAGAGATTTCTAATTTACAGAGATGAAGCTTGTGAAAACCCTGTCGGCGGGTTTCATACTTGGCGTACTTCTAATTATTGGCTCCGCTTTTGTGACTTCGCGTCATCATTGGGCGGATGTTCACGTTTATCATTCCGCGGCGCATTCTCTGTTTAATAAAGGGCGTATTGATTTGTATTCAGCCGATTTTGCGGACGACGCAATAATGGATTACAGATATACGCCCTTTTTTCTATTTCTGGTATTCCCGTTTAGCTTTTTACCTTATGAAGCAGCAGAGTTCGTCTGGCTGTGGCTTAATATCATTGCAGTTGTTCCGGCAATTATCGCAGTTAAGAGAGGTTTCGAGAAAACTGCAACAAATCCCCGCCGTATTTATCTTATTTTATTTCTATCTTTTCTGATTTGCGCAAAGCTGTTTTTTCCTTTAATAAGAAACCTAAACGTACATCTTCTAATACTCTGTCTGATTTTCGGCGCGTTTTATTTCCTTCTCAAACAAAAGAAATTACTTGCCGCCTTGTTAATGGCTCTGGCTATCACCGTTAAGATTGTTCCGGTTTTGACTCTGCCTTATTTCGCGCTCAAAAAACAATGGTTGTTCTTATCCGCGACTGTTGTTTTAGTCGTCGTTTTTAATTTGCTCCCGGCATTTTATTTCGGCGCGGATTTAAATTTTAGGCTGTTGAACGATTGGTATAATCACGTTCTGGTTAACAACGAATTTCACGAGATTAACGGACCGCTAAATCTTTCGCTCAAAGGACAGCTAGAGCGTTATTTGGTCGGAGTTGATTATACAAAAAGAACTTTCGATCCTGATTACCAAAACGTCAACGTGATTTCCATATCTAAAAATCAAGCTGATTGGATTTGGAGAATTTCGGTTATGGCAATGTCGGCTGGAACGTTGTTCCTAATTTGGTTTAGCTCAAAACTAAGGAACAGAATTAAGTTTTCAAACCAAAACACTGAAAAATTAATTGACTCAAAAGATAATCTGTCTTCAAAAATGCCGAATCAATTCGATTCTTTCGCTTACAACGAATTTGGCTTGATGATTTGTTTGAGCCTGCTCATTGCGCCGCGCTCAAACGGATATTATTTTTTAGCTCTATTTTTTCCGCTGATACCCTTTATACACGCTGTTTTTCGCAATAAATCAAAGTTTAATATTCTGGCTTTCGGCTTGATTTTAACGTTGACCTGCATCTTGCCGTTGGTTCCCGGACGCTCCTTTCAAAGACTGTTGCTGGTGCTGGGAGTTGATTTTTATACGGCGCTGACTTTATGGATTGCTCTGGCTTACAATTTGTATAAAGACAGCTTCAGCGTAAGAGACAAATTCACTGAAGTAATAAAATGATTAATCTTACGCGCGTCGCTGTTCCGGTTTTATAGGGATTGTTTCCAAACTGTGCTATGTTTTCGTCACGCCTGATATTGATTTTTAATTTATGTTTAAAATTTTAACGTTCTCCGCGGTTGTGCTTTTGCTATCCGTAAATATTTTCGGTCGGCAAAGCGAGCTTTCGATTGTTCCCAAAGAAGTCACATATAAACGTCGCGGAGCCGACATCCCCGATAATAAAAAAACATTTACAGTTCGTTATCCGATTATCAAAAATCGTTTAAATCCTGTCCTTAAACGTAAAATCGAGAACACAATCAGCTATTGGCGCGTTTTTAAAACTTCTCTGAGAGAAGAAATGAAATCGGATTGGACTTACAGCATAGATTATAAAGTTAATTATAACGATAACGGCGTCTTGGACATTACTTTGATAATCGAAGGCTCCGGCGCTTACCCGGATTCGGCGATTAAAAATTTAGTGGTTGATTTAAAGACCGGAAAACAACTTAGAACCGAAGATTTATTCAATAAAGCCGCGTTGCCGAAATTGCTTTCCGAAATTAGAAAAAAGATACGGAAACAAGAAAATGAAGCGATAAAGGAAACTCCTGAGCTAAAAGAAACGCTTTCCATCCAACGCAAATCTTCACCGGAGTTTCATCCGACGCCGGAACAAATAAATTGGAAACATCTCGAAGAGCTTTCAATTAACGATAAAGGCGTGACTTTTCTTTACGACTACAATTTCCCTCACGTAATTCAGGCGCTCGAACCTGAAGGACGTTATTTCTTTGCTTACGCCGAACTCAAACCTTTTATTAAGCGCGACGGTTTACTTGCGCGATTTATTCGTTAAAATAGTTAGTTTATGACAGACAGAAAAATCAGAGTTTTAGTAGCCAAACCGGGACTCGACGGACACGACCGCGGCGCGAAAGTTATTGCCCGCGCCTTGCGCGACGCCGGAATGGAAGTTATTTACACGGGGTTGCGGCAAACGCCGGAAATGATTGCCGCCGCCGCTTTGCAGGAAGATGTTGACGCGGTTGGAATCTCGATTCTTTCGGGCGCGCATAACACGCTTTGCCCGCGAATTGTCAACCTTTTGCGCGAAAGCGGAATGGACGACACGCTCGTGCTTGTCGGCGGAATCGTGCCGCAGGAAGATATCCAGCCGCTCAAAGCGAAAGGCGTTTCAGAGGTATTTTTGCCGGGTACTTCGACCGAAGACATCGTGAAATTTTTACGCGAAAACGTGAAAGAGCGCGATTAAAATGAAATTATCGGTTGCCGAATTTTTAACACAATTACCGCAGCCGGCGAGCGATAAATACTCGGAAGGCGTGCCTTTTGTGACCGCTTTTGCGAACGGCACAATGTCAATCGAGCTATTTGCGCCGCGCGGCGCTGATTTGCAAACGCCTCATGAACAGGACGAGATTTATGTAGTAGTTTCGGGCAGCGGCGATTTTGTCAGGAACGGTGAATTCATAAATTTCACTGCCGGCGATGTGCTTTTCGTGCCAGCCGGAATGCCGCATCATTTTGAAAATTTTTCCGCAGATTTTGTAACCTGGGTGATTTTTTACGGCGCGAGAGGCGGCGAAAACAATCCATAAACCGGAAACGGAGAATGAGTGATTTTGTTGTATGAAAGCCGTTGATTCTCCGATTTTAATTGACACGCAAAATCACATCTCGGTCGTTCGATTCAACCGCCCGAAAGAGCGCAACCCGCTTTCAGTCGCGGTTCTCAAAGAACTCGACCAAATTGTTTCCTCGCTCGATTCAAACATTAAAACCTTAATTTTTACGGGCAGCAAGGACGTTTTTGCTTCCGGTGCGAATCTGCGTGAAATCGCCGCGCTCAAAACCAAAGGGGAAGCGCGCGAATTCGGTTTGCGCGGGCAGCGTTTAATGCAGAAAATTGCCGATTTGCCTTTTCCGACGATTGCCGCAGTCAACGGTTTTTGTTTCGGCGGCGCGTTCGATCTGGCTTTGGCTTGCAGCGTTAGAATCGCCGGCTCAAACGCAGTTTTCTCTCATCCGGGCGCGAATCTGGGGATTATAACGGGCTGGGGCGGCACGCAAAGGCTGCCGAGAATTGTCGGCGAAGCTAAGGCTCTGGAATTTTTTTTAACATCCAGAAGATTTTCCGCTGAAGAAGCTCTGCAAATCGGCTTGATTAGTCAAATCAGCGAAAACCCGCTCGAAACGGCAATTAATTTGTTAAATCAACAATAAATTCAAAAACAAACTACTAATCGTCGCTCGACGAGCTTGAGTTGCTATCGCTTGAAGAGCCGGAATCGCTCGAACTCCAATCCGCATCGCTCGAACTTGAATCACTTGAAGAACTACTCCAATCCCAACTGTTGGAGGATTCGCTAGCGGTTTGCCAATTCTCATTGCCGGATGTTTCAGCAAAAGAATAGCTTTCCTGACTTGAAGATTGATAATCGGATTCAAACGGCGGATCGTTTGAAATATCAATCAAAGAGCCTGAATAATGACGTTTTTTCTTAAAATGCGGTCTGGCGTGCTGGTGTAATTGATGTTGGGCTTTTTTGCGTTTTCGGCGTCTCAGCCAAATAAAAACAGCGATGGCAATAATGGGTAGAAGAATCAAAAATCCGAGAACCAACAAAATAAATAAGCCGACGACAACTTCCAGCATGCAGGTCTCCTTATTATGTCTTTTTCAAAAATCTGGCAATACCGTTCTGGCAATCATCCGTCATTCGAGCAATCGTATTGATGTCAACGCCCGATTGCAACGCGTTTTCAAACGTCATTCCGTCCATTTGATAAAGCAGTCGTTTCGACAACATCACCGCCGAACGCGAAACTTTTTCAAATCCGGCGAGATAATTTTTAACTGCCGATTCAAAATCTTCGTCCGCAAAAATCTGATTAACAAGCCCGTATTTTTCCGCGCTTTCGGCGTCGAATTCCTGACCGAGCGTGATTAATTCAAACGCGCGTTTTTCCGAAACATTGCGCCGCAAAATCGCCATTACCATTGCCGGAACAAAACCAATCTTTGTTTCGGGATAACCGAACCGCGCAGTTTTTGTTGCCAAAACAAGATCGCAAGCCGTCGCCAGACCGCAGCCGCCCGCCAGCGCGCGCCCGTGAACCGCCGCAATCACGGGAATTTTAACTCTGCGAATCAAAGCAAACAATTCCATCAGATTTTCCGCATCCGACAAGTTTTCCAGAATCGAGCCTTCGGCAACTCGCTGTAAAACAGACAAATCCGCGCCGGAACAAAAATCAGTTCCCGCGCCGCGAATGACAACGGCTCGCAGCGATTCGTTTTTATCGGCTTCGCGCAAATTGTCTTTGAGCGCGTTGATCAAAGCATCGTTAAGCGCATTACGCTTTTCCGGGCGATTGAGAGTTAGAAAGGCTGTCGAGCTTTCGATTTCAAAAATTAATTCAGACATTTTTTAATAGAAATCCGGCGTGTGTGATTTTAACCGAAATTGCGAAAAAATCTAATCAAGCAGTGGCTTCCAGTTTGCCAAATCAAAACGATAACCGGCGGCGAGGACGTGGACTTTAACGCCGAACAGCGAGAGCATATCGTTTTTGTTTAGATGGGCGAGATTTGAATAAGTAATGTCGCCGGCATCAATGATCGTCACGCTGCCTTCGCCGATGACGCGCAAAATGTCGGATTCGATGACAATCGCCGTGTTTTCGTCAATTCCGATGCCCAAATCGCGCGGATATTGAGCGACCGCCGCCAGCAGTCTCCGCAAACGACCGCGCTGTTCAAAATGCTGGTCAATCAAAACTCCGCTGACGAAATTCATTCCGGGCGCTAGCTCGACCGTGCCGAAATGATAAGCCGATTCGGGTTTTCCGCCCGCAATCATTATGTGCGACATCATCGCCGCTCCGGCGCTCGTTCCCGCGACGATGAGATTTTCGTTTTCGTAACGCTCGTGCAAAACGTCGTCAAGGTCGGTTCCGCCCAAAATCTGCGTAATTCTGGTTTGGCTGCCGCCGGTGAAAAAAACTCCCGTTGCGCGCTCGACTAATTTAATGATTTTCCGGTCGTTGCCGTGTTCGCGTTCGGTGATGTCGAGCGCGGCGACTTCCGCAACGCCGAGACTGCGAAAAACTTCCAGATAAGAATCGGCGGTTTCAAGCGGATAACCGGAAGCGACCGCCGAAACAAAAATTCGGGCTTTGAGTCCGCCCGCCAGACGTACGAATTCGCGCAGAATCATGCTGTCGGCAGTTCGATTTTCCGCTCCGCCGATGATTACCAAAACGCCTTCTTTTCGCTTTTTCTTCACGACAGAAATTTAATCGAAAAAACAAAAAAAAGGCGAGTCACGCGACTCGCCTCCACCCCTAGTTTGGTCTTTGGCACTTCTCTTCCCCGTAAAGCCATGACCAGTAGCCCTTCAAGAATGGTAAATTGCTTCACCATCATCCTCAGGAGACATTTAACAATTTAAACTGCAAAAAGTACCCGCACGGTACGCTCGCGTACAAAAGAGCCGAAATTTCTGAGAAATTTCGGCTCTTTTTTCCAGGAAAGTGTGTTTATTAGTGTTTCGCGTTGGCGTTGGTGCTATGGTTAGCATTCCCACTGTTCGTATTGCCGCCAACAACCGAAGCGTTCGGGTTGACCGTTAATTGATTAACAACGCTTGTCTTACCTTCAATTCCCTGCGCAACTTTTGCGGCTGATGCCTTTTGCTGTTGATTTGCGACCGTTCCTTTCAAAGTGATAACGCCGTTGGCAACATCAACATTGATTGTCGAATCGCGCAGATCGTTGGCAGCCAGCAAAGCGCTGCGAGTTTTGATCCAAATCCAGGAATCGCTTGCGCCCTGACCGATTGAGCCGCCGGCTCGACGCGCTTCGGCTTCAACGTTCGAACGATTGGCATTCGCTTCTTCGCGCGTCATATTGTAATTAAAATTGCTGTTACCCGAAGTGGTCGTGTTTGCATTCATCGCGCCGGTGTTTCCGGTGTTGCCTGTAATCGGGGCTTGATTTGAATTCACGACGCCAGCCGTGTTGTGATCCGCGCCCGCCGCTCTGTTAGCATTTGCATTGGTGCCTGGAGTCGTGCTGGCACAACTGCTGATTGCCAAAGCCGCTCCGATTCCTAAAACTGTTAACTTGATGTTCATCTTCTAACTCCTTTTATTTCCCTGTTTCATTTTAATGCACAAAATCGCATTTAACATTTAAAAAGCAATATTTGTGCCGATTCAGACAAAGAACGATTGAATTTAATTAAACTTGCGCTCGTCCTTAAAAAAAATTTATGCGGCTCTGGTTTCGCCGCCGAGCAAAGTTAAAACTTCGCCCGTAATATAGCTCGAATCAACCGGCGAAGCGAAAAAGACGAAAGCCGGAGCGACTTCTTCGGGCTGCGCCGGACGTTTTAAAGGCGTGTCCGCGCCGTGTTCGGCGACTTTTTCCGCTTCTTTGTCGGCGACGTTTAAAGGCGTCCAGACCGGACCGGGCGAAACGCAGTTAACTCGAATTCCTTTTTCAATCAGATTTTGCGCCAGCGATTTGGTAAAGGCGTGAATCGCGCCTTTCGTCGCCGAATAATCGAGCAATTCTTTGTTGCCTTCGAGTCCTGTAATCGAGCCGGTGTTGACAATCGCAGAGCCTTCCTGCAAATGCGGCAGCGCGGCGCGAGCCATAAAGAAATAGCCCATAATATTTGTCCGAAACGTTTTTTCGAGCTGTTCGTCCGTAATGTCTTCGAGCGATTTTTGATGCTGCTGAAAAGCCGCGTTGTTGACAAGAATATCGAGCTTGCCGAATTTATTTACGGTTTTCTCGATTGCATTTTGACAAAAATCGGATTTGGAAACATCTCCCGGAATCAGCAGACAGCGGCAGCCTTCGGCTTCGACCGCCTGTTTTGTTTCTTCGGCGTCGGGCTGTTCTTCGGGCAAATAGACAATGGCGATGTCCGCGCCTTCTTTGGCGTACAAAACGGCGACCGAACGACCGATTCCCGAATCGCCGCCGGTAATCAGGGCGACTTTTCCCTGCAATTTTTCCGAGCCGCGATATTCGGGCGCTTTGTATTGCGGGCGCGGCGTCATATCTTTTTCCAATCCGGGTTTCGGTTGATGCTGCGCGGGAAGCGGCGATTCGGGGTATGATTGCTGACCTGTTTGCGGCATAAAATTTCAGACCTCCTTAAAAAATTTAATTTTGTCCGTAAAAAAATTAAGAGCAAGATTTGTCATCCTGCTTTCGTCAAAAAAACGAAGGGCAGGGACAAATCCTGCCCCGCGAATAAAAATCTTCAAATTCAAGCTCGCTTTTTACGAGCTGGCTTGGGCATCAATCTTGTAACGGAAAATCGCGCCGACTCCGCCGACGCCCGAAAGCAGCGAGTTTTCCTCAATAAACCGAATACGCGCCGCCGAATTGAAAGCACGTTTAATCAACTCATCGAGAATCTGTCTGGTTTCGGTCGTGTCCGGCAAAGAGTCGGTCAAAGAATTGTCGTCGCCCGGCGCGTAATCTTCCAAAACTTTCTCGACGTTTTCCTCGCTGTACCGAATTCGTCGCGGGTCTGCGAGAATCAAAAGCTCTTCGACCTGACCGTTCGACAAAGCCGCGAGCGTTTTGGAAACTCCGTAACAGCCAAGCTCGCTCGATTCCGTAGCTCCAATCATTCTGGCGACGGCTTCACGATCCTGCTCGCGGTCGAATCGTTCGACGATCTCAAGCGCGGCTTCACGCAATTCTTCCTCGCTCGCGTATTGGTCGAGATTCATCGTGCCGACGATTTTATCCTTGACGGCTTTCGTTAATTGATCGTCAAGGAGCTGCACAATTCTGGCTTCCTGTCCCGACAGCACAATGATTTCAATATGTTCATCGCGGACGAGCTTGTCCAAAGCCTCGGCGATTTCTTTGGCGTGTTCTTTATGAAAATTCTCGATGCGGCGTTGAAAACGTTGCTGCGACCAGCCGCCGGCTTGCTGACGCTGCGTCTTAACGTTTTGAATTTCTTCGACTTTAGTATCAACGGGCGCATCGCTTTCAATACGGTTTGTCTCGTTGCCGAATACATAGATGTTTGCGTTATTCGTATCGGCTTGCACGACCGCGAAACGCGGGTTCTGATTAATCAGACGCGCGAGCGGGTAAATATACGGGCGGTCAAAAACGAAAAAGCGGTTGTTTTCGATCTTCGTCTCAAACTGCGCGGTCTGGAAAAAATCAGATGCGGAGCAAGCGAAAATCGCAATGCCGTTTGCTTCGGGGCGAACTTCTTCGGACAAATACTTTTCTATTTTTTCCACGTCCGCCGCAAAGTTCTTGCCTTCTTCCGACTCGCTGTCAAATTCTGCGGCGGCATTGGCAAATTCGGTTTTGAGAAACGCGGCGTAATTGTCGCGTCCGCGGTCATCCGCCTGCGCGTTTAGATAAACACTAATAAAAGGCGAGGCGGGTTCAAATGCGGCGAGCTTTTCAATCAGACCCGCCAAAGGATTTTTCTTTAAAGTTAATTCTGCTTGCATATTTTTTAATTATTCGGATTTAGGGTGATTTTTGCGCCCTGAGCTGCTTTTGTTTCCGCCTCCGTCTTCTTTATTGACGGTCGCCCACGCGCGGCGCTCGGCTTCATCTTCGGACACGCCGCGCTTTTCGTAAGATTCTTCGATATGTTCGGCTTGACGCTTTTGTTTATCGGTATATTTCGATTTATCTCCTTGCGGCATTTTCCTAAAACCTCCGTTTCGTTTGGTTAGATTTCAACCTATCACCCAAGATTTTCAGATTCGGTACGTTTGCGGACAAAATCAGAAAAATTTAAAACATAAAAAGCGAAGGTCAAAAACGTATTATCTCAATTGATTTCCGTCTTTTAACCTTCGCTTTTTGTTGTTCGTTTGTGTTAAGGATTCAAGTTCTCGTCGCCTTCACCTTCGAGAACAAACGTAATCATCATATTGACTTTATAAGCCACGATATTGTTGTTTTCGACCGAAACTTCCTGTTCTTTAATCCACGCGCCCTGCACGTTTCTCAAAGTCTGCGTTGCCCGTTTGATTCCCTGCTGAATCGCGTCTTCAAAACTTTTATCCGAAGTTGCGCTGATTTCTGTAACCCGTGCGATTGATGTCATTTTATAAATAAACTCCTTATCAATTATTTCAAATAGTGTGACATCAAAAGAAGTGATTAACCGTGCGAAAGCGCACGGTTAATCACTTCTCTCAATATTGCTTTTATTTAAAATTTTCCGTTTTCAACCGCCGCACTCTTTGCCGCCGGGCGGCTGCCGTTTTCAACTGTCGAATCCGTCTCATTTGTGCTGCCTAATTGCTCACTATTTTCGGAAAGCCAATAAAAAAGCATTTGCTCTTGTTTGTATAAAGCGTGAACTGGCGGTGTTTCGGCTTCGTCTGCGACTTGCGGCAATTTAAAAAAGACGCTCATTTGTTCCTGCACGCCGCCTGCGCCGCGCCGCCGCGCCAAATCCAGCACGCGCGCGATTTCAATCACGAGCGGCGCAGCGAGAATCGAATCTTTACAGAGAAAATTAATCTTTATTTGCATCGGCTGACCGAGAAACCCTGTGATGTCTATGTTGTCCCACGATTCTTTGTTGTCGCCGCGCGGTCGGTAATAGCGGATGTCAACCAGATGATCTTCGACTTTATAGCCCAAAATTTCATCCAGAACCGAGCCTTTTGTGTTGATTTTCGATTTGAGAGATTCGGGATCGCTCAAAGCCAAACCGTCGCGGTTGCCCAAAATATTTGTCGAATACCAGCCTTCGACTTTTAAGGCGCGGGCGCGCAAACCCGGCGCAATCACGGTTTTCATCATCGTCTGCCCGGTTTTGCCGTCTTTTCCGGCAATCGGCACATTTTGCTGCCTGGCAAATTCGACGAGCGCCGGAATGTCAGCCGCGACCGACGGCGTAAAGTTTGCAAACGGAACGCCTTCGGCAATCGCCGCGTAAGCGTAAAACATCGCCGGCGAAATTTCCGGCGCGTTTGTGTCAAGCGCTTGTTCAAAAAATTCGAGCGAAGCAAACATCTCAGAATCCCGGTCAACCGCTTTTTCGGTTGAAGCGAGGTTTATCATAACAACCGAATCGCATCGGTTTTCAGAGCGAAAATTGCGAATATTTTCGCGCAGAATCTCAATTGCGTCTCGATGTGATTCGATCTGAATACAATTTTTGCCCGTCACATTAGCGCAAAACTTAATGTTGCCGACCGCCGGAATCGGTTTTATCGCTTCAAGCGCGGTGCGAGCGGCTTGAAATTGCTGCAAAGTCAAAACATTGTGCGTTGCGGCAGCGCTCGCCAAATCTGCGGCGGACAAATCCCAGCCGCCGAAAACGAGACTTTCGTATTTTGCAAGCTGACTTGTTATATTTTCCGGCACTTGCGAAAGCGTGAGACCTTCATAACCGATTTTCCCCTGTTTGAGCAGCTCGATTCCGGCAACTGCGGTTGTGGCGACTGCGCCGCCGAGACCGACAATCAAAACGCCCAAACGTTCGGGCGCAGCGAATAACTCGTTCATAAATTTATTTGTTTTCTTAATACCTGATTTCAATAATTTAACACGCCGCGGCTTGTTAAAACGAATATCGTGCCGGACAATTCGGCAACCAATGGCGGAGGCGTAAAAATTCTCAACCAAAATCCTCGTTTGTTATTTGACACCATAGGGTTGGAAACTTTGTGCGAGAACGTACCGAAATGCGCCGGATATTCGGTCATTATAAATTATATTACACAGATTTTAAGGAGTGTTTATGCAACCAGAAGCAGGAAAATTAGATGACCAGGGAACAACTGCCGGCGACGCGGCGCGAATGCTGCAAAATATGCTTAAAGATGGATTTGAAGGAGACGTGAAACTGCTCGCCATTGCAATGGGCAGAAGTCAGGAAGAAATAGAACACGCTCTTTCGGGCAATGCAGATGCGTTTGACGACGATTTGGTGATGAAGATGAAAGGAATCGCCAAAGAACGAGACATAGAAATCTAGTTCAAAGTTTAAGGTTCAAAGTTCAAAGTTTAAATTATTACCGACCTTGAACTTTGAACCAAAATCGAAAGATGCAATATCAGGAATTTATCGAACGCGTGCGGGAACGCGCTTATATTGATTCGGATGAGGAAGCCCTGACGCTGATTCGCGCCACGCTCGAAACGCTCGCCGAACATCAGGCTGGCAACGCTGCGGCTAAGCTCGCGGCGCAGCTTCCCGAACAGATTGGCGAGTTTATCACTAATCAAAAATCAGGGACCGAGTCCGAGGGCGAAGGATTCGGCGTGCAGGAATTCGTCCGCAGAGTCGGCGAACGCGCCAAAATCGGCGAGGCGAACACCGCCGCGCTTTTTGCGTCGTCTGTTTTGGCTGTTTTACAGGACGCCGTTTCGCGCGAAGAGTTCGACAAGATGCGAGGCACATTTCCGTCTGAGTACAACACGCTCTTCGAGCAGGAAAACAGCGAAGCAATCTCTACAAGATATTAAATCAATCTTTGCCGCATTGCTTCAAAGCCGCAAAATTTGTGCGTTTCGGTGCCGGTGAAATATGAGAACGCTCTTCGTTGCAATCTTTGTCGTTATTTTTGGTTTAATCGGCGGCATCGCTCTGGCAATTGCTTTGAGCGGAACGAATATTGTGCTTCCGGGTTTGGGATTAGTTATTACGGGCGCATTTATTGGTTTTATTATCGGCGTTTTCTGCGGCGCGATTTTCGGATTCATCGTCGGTTACCTTGTATCGAATCGTTTAAAAATTAATGCCTGAAGGTCCCGAAGTCCGCCGTTACGCCGATTTGCTCGCAGCGAATTTGGAAGAGCAAACGCTCACTCAGCTTTGGACCCGATTAAAAATCGCCAAAGCGTGGCTTGCCGAGCGCGAAACGGAAATCATCGGACAAAAAATTTTAAAAATCCGCTCGCACGGCAAACACCTGCTTTGCCGTTTCAACGGCAATTTTTATTTCCACTCGCATTTGATGATGTGGGGAAAATGGCTCGTTTTCGCCACAGCGCCCGAAGAATTTGACCGACGCGAACGGGCGCGCATTGTCACACCAGCGGCGACCGCCCTTTTATTTTCCGCGCCGACTTTCGCTCTTGGACAGGGCGATCCATACGAGCAAATTCCGATTCTAAATGAACTGGGCAAAGATGTTTTGCCTTACACCGGAGATTTCGACCGCGAAGATTTTATTCAAAGGCTGTTTGCACCGGAAAACTTGCCGGAAACGATTGGCGCGGCTTTACTAAATCAACGCATTGTTGCAGGCATCGGTAATTATCTGCGCGCGGAAATTCTTTTTAACTGCCGAATCAATCCGTGGCGCGAAGTCGGCGAATTGACGACTAAGGAAATCGAATGTTTGACATATACAATTCCGCATTTCGCCGTCCTCGCTTACAAAACCGGCGGCAGAACCGTGACCGATGCTGAACGCGACAGACTTTCGACCGAGCCTGGTTTGGCTTATCGCCCCGGAACTGATTGGGGCGCGCGTCATTACGTTTTTAGGCGTACAAATCTGCCGTGTTTGATGTGCGGCGAGAAAATCCGGCAAAAACGTCAAATCACTTATACCGATGATGAACGAGAGAAAACCAGAATTATTTATTTTTGCCCGAATTGTCAGAATGTGAATTAAACCTTTTCAGTTGATTTTATGACTTTATTCCAGCGATTTTGCGAAACAGCCGAACGCGTCGGCGCAACGACCAAGCGGCTCGAAAAAGCTGCCGCCTTAAAAGATTATTTTGAAACCTTATCCGATGAGGATTTGGTTTTAGCGGCACGCTTTTTCGCCGGACAAGCGTTTTCGCTGCGCGACCAGCGCACGACGAACATCGGCGGCGCGGCGTTGTTTAACGCAATTTCCGCTGCAACGACGATTGATGTTGAAGAATTAAAACGCCTGACCGTCGTTTCCGGCGACATTGGCGAAACCGCAGCGAAGATTTTTCAATCCGAAATCCCCGCCGGTTATTCTCTGCGCGACGTGGCAAATTTCATCGAAACGGTTTCCGAAACTAGCGGCACAAAAGCCAAAACCGCGCTGCTGATCGGTTTTTTAAAACCCGCCAATAATCTCGAAGCAAAATACATCATCAAGATTTTAAGCGGAGATTTGCGAATCGGTCTGCTCGAAGGCGCGGTCGAAGACGCAATCGCCAGAATGTTCGAAGTGCCCGTCGGCAAAGTGCAATGGACTAATATGCTGACGGGCGACATCGGCGAAACCGCGTTGCTGTTTCGTTCGGGAAAAGCCGACGCCGCGAAAATGCGTTTTTTTCACCCGATCAAATTTATGCTCGCGTCCGCCTCGGATTTGGATGATGTGGCAAAACGAATGCCGGACGCTTTCGTCGTGGAAGACAAATTCGACGGCATCAGGGCGCAAGCGCACGTCGCGCTTGCGGAAGATGATGAAGATTTGTACGGCGTTCAAGTCGGAAATCTGCGCGTCGCTTTGTTTTCCCGCACTTTGGACGAAATCACCAATAGTTTTCCCGAACTCGTTGAGCCGTTATCGAAATTGATTGAAAACCAGCCCGGCGGAATTATTCTCGACGGCGAGATTTTGCCAGTCAAAGACGACCGGATTTTGCCTTTTCAGGATTTGCAAAAACGTCTGGGCAGAAAAATTGTTTCCGAAGAAATGCTCCGACAAACTCCGACCGCGTTCGTCGCTTACGATTGCTTGTTCGGCGACGGACGGATTTTAATCAATGAGCCTTTTGCGACAAGAAGAAAAATTTTGGAGAGCCTGAATTTTGACAATCAATTTGCGCGTTTGACCGAATCGAAGATTTTTACCGAAGTCGCCAAACTGGATGAAGAGTTTGATAGGGCGCGAGCGCGCGGCAATGAAGGCTTGATGGTCAAAAATCCGTCTTCGGCGTACAAACCGGGCAAACGCGGGCGCGATTGGCTCAAAATCAAACGCGCTCTGGCGACGCTCGATGTCGTCGTCACATCGGTCGAAGTCGGCAACGGTCGCCGCTCACGCTTTCTGTCCGATTACACATTCGCCGTTCGCGCTTCGGAAACGGACGCGACGCTGCTCAATGTCGGCAAAGCGTACTCCGGTTTGACCGACGCCGAAATTCAAGAGCTTTCCGATTGGTTTACGGCGCATACGCTGCAAGAATTCGCGCACGGGAAAGTGCGCATTGTCGAACCGCGAATTGTCCTGGAAGTCACGTTCGACCGCGTGCAGCCTTCGCCGCGACACAAAAGCGGTTATGCTCTTCGCTTTCCGCGCATTTTGCGAATCAGAAACGACAAACCCGTCGAAGAAATTGATACGCTCGAAACCGTCAAACGCTTGAGCGAATAAATAATGGGAGCGCGGATGTAGACATCCGCGCTCCCGGCTAAAACATTCGTTTGAAATTTTTCGCATTTGGGCGCAAAATTGTGCAAGACAAAACGCCGACCGCGTTCAAACAAGCAGTTGAAAGGAATCCGCTATAATGAACAGACACATCTACGGTTTAACGCTTTTTCTAATTATCGTCAAAATACATTTCCTGCTTTACTGGGCTTTCTTTGCGCCCATCAACTTTTTTTCGCCGCCTGAACGATTGACAAACCGCGCCGTCATTATTACTAATGAACCTCAAACGATGAGCTGCAACCGCAACAAAGAGCACTACGCTGTGCTTCAAAACGCCGCGCTCGACATTGAAAATATGAAAGTGTCGGCAAACGTCCGTTTTAGCAATTTGGAAACGGCTTTTGACGCGGACGATTTCATTCCTTTTTTGCGCATTTTTAATGAGGAAACAAGCGAAACCGTGATTTTAAAACCAATTCGCCGCGCAGAAGCAAACTCAGTTGTAACTTTTCAAGGCGATTTGCCGAAAAACGAAAAATGGAACCCGAAATCAAATTATTACACGCAGATTGATTTTGAAAACGGCGGCTCACGCGAATTGCTGAAAGATATTCCTTCAATCGAGCAGGCTGTGCCGGTTTTGATAATCAGCGATAAAAACCGCTGATTCATCCGATCTGGTTATTTATTTAAAAGTCGCTGAATGGCGGCTTTTTTCTTTGCAAGTTCCCAAACGGCTCTCGTTCTTTCCGGTGTTGTTCCCAAATTGAAATTTCTAAAACAGGAGAATTTCAATGCAACACCGTATGTTTCAGTTCCCGATTGTTAAACTTTCAATCAGCTTTCTTTTAATCTTTTCAATCGTTCTTTCCGGCTGTTCGAGCTTTACGAACAAAAGCGCTAACACAAATCAAACCGCGCAAAACGAAATTTCAACAGCGCCAGTCGCCACAACCTCGAATACGGCAACGATGACAAACACCCGCACAATAATGGCGAAAGAATTAATCGCCGCAGATGAAGATTTACGCTCAGGCGGCGAGCGTTATGCCGAAATCAACGAAAATCCGTTTCTCGAATCCGCCCGCGCGCCGCTTTCGACGTTTTCGATTGACGTTGACACGGCTTCTTACGCGAATGTCCGAAGATTTTTAAACGACGGGCAAAAGCCGCCCACTGATGCGGTTCGCATCGAGGAATTAATCAATTATTTCGATTACGATTATCCGCAGCCCGTCGGCGACGTACCGTTTTCCGTTGTCACCGAGGCGGCAAGCTGCCCCTGGAATCAGAATCATAAGCTGGCTTTAATCGGTTTGCAGGGGAAGCAGGTTTCTTTGGACAATCTGCCGCCGTCGAATCTGGTTTTTCTGGTTGACGTTTCCGGCTCGATGAACGAACCGGCGAAATTGCCGCTCGTCAAACAAGGCTTGAAAATGCTCGTCAATCAGCTTTCGGCGAAAGATCGCGTGGCGATAGTCGTTTACGCGGGAACGAGCGGGCTAGTTCTGCCTTCGACTTCGGGCGAACGCAGAAACGAGATTTTAAACGCGATTGACAACCTCGAAGCCGGCGGCTCGACCAACGGCGGGCAAGGAATCCGGCTCGCTTATCGCGTCGCGCAGGAAAATTTCATCAACGGCGGCAACAACCGCGTGATTTTGGCGACCGACGGCGATTTTAATGTCGGTGTAACCGGCGACGACGAGCTTGTCCGGCTTATCGAAAACAAACGGCAATCCGGCGTGTTTTTGTCGGTTCTCGGTTTTGGAACCGGGAATTATAACGATTCGATGATGGAAAAATTATCGAACAAAGGAAACGGCAATTATGCGTATATTGATTCGCTCGAAGAAGCGCGCAAATCATTGGGGCAGCAAATTGCCGGAACGCTTTACACAATCGCCAAAGACGTGAAAATCCAGGTCGAGTTTAATCCCGCGCAAGTCGCCGGTTATCGTCTGATCGGTTATGAAAACCGTCTGCTCGCCGACCGCGATTTTAACGATGACCGCAAAGACGCGGGCGAAATCGGCGCGGGAATTTCAGTCACGGCGTTGTACGAGATTGTTCCCGCCGGGCAAAAGATAGAAAATCCGGGCGTTGACAAATTGAAATATTCAACTCCCGTTGAAACGGTCGGAACAAACGGTAGCGAGCTTTTGACCGTGAAACTGCGCTACAAAAAACCGGACGAAAACGAAAGCCGCTTGCTTTCAATCGGTCTGGCAAACGGGCAGAATCAGTTTGAATCAGCTTCGGAAAATCTCCGTTTCGCCGCCTCTGTTGCCGGATTCGGTCTGCTGCTCCGCGATTCGCGTTACAAAGGAAACGCAAGCTGGAATAATGTTTTAAACATCGCTCGCAATTCGCGCGGAAATGATTTAAAAGGCTATCGCGCGGAATTTGTCGAGCTTGTCGAAAAAGCGAGGCGCATTACTTAAAACCTAATTTTCAACGCCGAGACGCCGAGACGCAGAGGAAAGTAAAGAGTAGAGAAAAAACTTTAGTTCTCTTTTCCTTTCCTCTGCGTCTCGGCGGTTAATTACTGCTTTCAAAAGCGGAAATCTCTTCGTGCAAAATGCGGCGTTCGCGCAATAACCGGACGAACAAATTCGGGCTTCGCGTTAAGACTCGCGCCGCTTTGTACCAGCCGCGCATTTCAATCAATTCTTCCAAACTTCGCAAAGCGATGTAGCCGCAAACGATGCTTAAAGGAAACGCAATCACAGCCGCCTGCCAGTTCCAATAAAGAAAAAATAAGAGCGAAACAGTTATCCAGGTCAGCGGCATCAGCAAAATCGCCGCCAGAATTTTAATCGTCCCGCCTGATTCGTCCGGTCCGTGACGGCGAAACGCGCGCGCCGCCAGCAGGCACAGCAAATAAGACGGAAGATGCAAAACCGCGCCGACCACAATTACCGGCAAAAGCAGAAAAATAATGATTACGCGCAGCCAGAACCGCCAGATTACATCGAGCAAAGGATGTTCGGAGACGGAAAGATGTTCGGGCGCGATGCCGATTTCTTTCAGTTCATTTTCATACTTCGCAATTCTCTCGTTTAAGTTTGCGACTTTTTCCGGCGCGCGCCGTATGTAATTTTCGATTTGCGCGGCGAAGCGGCGGCGGCTTTCAAGCTCTTCGGCAAGCGAGGTGCGAAAATTGAGAGTTTCATACACGGAAGAAAAAATCTGCTCGGTGCGCTGCACTATGTCCAACTGTTCCCGGTTCTCGACGTTGAGCGTCACTTCGTGCAGCTTTTCGGTGATTGTTTCCGAAAGCTCGCGGACGGCTTCGCGCTGCGGCTGATTGTTTTCGTCCGATTCAATTGGCAAAACGCCGAACGGCTCGCCGAATCGGAGCAGAGCTTCGCTCCGAAAGCTCGTTTTTGAAGTGTAATAAAGTCCGACCGGAACGATTTTCAAATTCAAATCTCGGTCTCGATCAACCGACAGCGCGCCGAGCGCGATTCGCGCCGCGCCGGTTTTTACCGGCAGCAATTTGGTTTCGTTGTGCGAGACGCCTTCGGGAAAAAGCGCGATAGCGCCGCCTTTTCTAAGCAATTCGTGAGATGCCGCAAAAGTTTTTTGATTCTGCGCGACGTTTTCTCCCGCATCAACCCGGCGGTAAAGCGGCAGAGCTTCGAGCGTGCGAAGCAAAAAGCCGATTACGGGCAAATCGAACAGCGTTGATTTGGCGAGAAAGGAAACCGGACGCGGCAGCGCAACAAAAACAAGCGCCGGGTCTATTAAACCGTTCGGATGATTGAGAACGAAAATCAGCGCGCCCTTTTCGGGAACGCGCTCCGCGCCCTTTGTTTCGATGCGCCGGAAAAACAGCCGCAAAGCTATACTGATAACGGCGTGAACGATTTGCCGCACGAGCGAGCCGCGACGGAAAATCATTTCATAAAGGCGCAAAACTTTCGTCATTCTTCCAAATCAATCTTAAATCAGCAGCCGCTTTGATGTTTGAAACGCCGCCTTTTGTTCAGATTTCTTGTCTTGTGATAATTTTCTTAATGGAATAAACGATTTTCTTTTCTCTAATGAAAACATCAGAAACTCAAACCAGACTCAGGCAATTAACCGACGAATTACAACGGCTCGAACGCAAACTTAAACTTGGCGGCGGAGCGGAAAAAATCGAAAAACAACACTCGCAGGGAAAATTAACCGCCCGCGAGCGAATCGAAAAACTTTTTGACCAAGGCGCTTATGCGCAGGAAATCGGCTTGCTCGTCGCTTACGATGAATACAAAGGACAAGCTCCTGCCGCCGCAGTCGTCACGGCAATCGGCAAGATTCACGGGCGCGAATGCGTCGTAGTCGCCAATGACGCGACAATTAAAGCGGGTGCCTGGTATCCAGAAACAATCAAGAAAATTCTGCGCGCGCAGGAAATTGCGATGCGAAACCGCGTGCCGATTATTTATCTGGTTGATTCGGCGGGCGTCAATCTGCCGTATCAGGGCGGCGTTTTTCCCGGTCAATACGGCGCGGCGCGGATTTTTTATTACAACTCGATTATGCGCCGCTATTTGAAAGTGCCGCAAATTGCCGCCGTTATGGGAATGTGCGTTGCGGGCGGCGCTTATTTGCCCGCGCTTTCGGACGTGATTTTGATGGTCGAGAAAACGAGCTTTATGGGCTTGGGCGGAGCTAATCTCGTCAAAGGCGCGACCGGGCAGACGATTGACAACGAGAGCTTAGGCGGCGCTTTGACGCACAACGCAATCAGCGGTGTCGCGCATTTTCGGCTCGAAACGGATGAAACTTGTCTCGAAAAAATCCGCGAAATTGTTTCCGAATTGCCGAAAAAATTTGAATCGCCGGTTTCGATTACAGAATCCGCAAATCCGGCGCGCCCCGAAACGGATTTATACGATTTGCTGCCCGCCGAACACAAAGCGCCCTACAATATGCGCGAAGTTTTAAACTGCATTTTGGACGGCGGAAAGCTCGATGAGTTTCAGGCGGATTTCGCGAAAGAAATGATTTGCGGCACGGCGCGCATCGGCGGCATTCTGGTCGGCGTCATCGCAAACTCGCGCGGGATGATTCGCGGCGCAGACCTGAAACAACCGCCGCGTTTCGGCGGAATTGTTTACACCGAATCGGCGGAAAAAACCGCATATTTTATTGAAAACTGCAATCGTCATCAGACGCCGCTGCTTTTCGTTCAGGACGTTTCCGGTTTTATGGTCGGCGCGGAAGCCGAGCATTCCGGCATTATTCGCGCCGGAGCGCGTTTTGTCGAAGCGATGGCTACCGCCGTTGTGCCGAAAATCGTTTTGACCATAAATCACGCTTCGGGCGCGGGTTATTACGCGATGGCTGGGCAAGGTTTTGATCCCGATTTTATTTTCAGCTTGCCGACCGGAAGAATGGGTGTGATGGAAGGCGATTCGGCGGTGCAGGCGATTTTCGGCACGCAGCTCGAAAAATTAAAACGCGCCGGTCAAGAACCGGATGAAAATTTTAAAGCCGAAATGGAGAAAGTAAGAGAAACCTACGAGCGCGAATTGGACGCCAAACACGCCGCCGCGCGCGGATTGGTTGACGCGATTGTCGCGCCCGAAAACTTACGCGACGCTTTAAATCTGGCGCTGCAAACCTGTTTGAATACAGATAAACCGCACATCGGCGCTTTTGTCTTGCCCGAAAATTTATAGAGCAGATTAAATTTGCCTCGCGTCAGGTATTGCTCGAAAGCTAGAGGCTATACAAATGAAAATTAAAATATTATCTCCATTTTTATTGGTGCTTGCGTTATTCACGGCAGGCTCCGCTCAAACTTTTGATAAAGCCAAGCTCGACAAATTTTTCGACGCGCTCGGCGAAAAGAATAAAGCAATGGGCAGCTTGACCGTTTCCAAAGACGGAAATGTCCTTTACAGCCGCGCAGTCGGTTACAGCCAAATCAGCGGCAATGAAAAAAAGCCAGCTTCAACGGCGACCAGATATAGAATCGGCTCGATCACGAAAATGTTCACCGCCGTGATGATTTTTCAGCTCGTTGAAGAAGGAAAGTTAAAGCTGACGGACACGCTCGATAAATTTTTCCCGCAGATTCCGAACGCGAAGAAAATCACCATCGGCAATATTCTCAATCACCGCAGCGGAATCCACAGTTTTACCGGAGACGCGGATTTCAGAACGTGGCTGATGAATCCGAAAACGCAAAGCGAAATTCTCGCCATCATCGCCAAAAGCACGCCGGATTTCGAGCCGGGCGCGAAGGAGTTGTACAGCAACACAGGCTATGTGCTGTTGGGCTACATCGTCGAGAAGATAACAAAAAAATCTTATCAGGATGCGTTAAAAGAAAGAATAACCTCGAAAATCGGGCTTTCGGACACTTATCTCGGCGTCGGCAAAACCAATCCGAATAATAACGAAAGCTTTTCCTACAATTACGCGGGCAATTGGAAACCTGAGACCGAAACCGATTTGAGCATACCGGGCGGTGCGGGCGCAATCATTTCGACACCGACTGATTTGACGAAATTCATCCACGCCTTGTTTAACCTGAAGCTCGTCTCGCAAGAGAGCCTGAATCAGATGAAAACAAACTCAATGGGAATGTTCCCGTTTCCGCTCGATGGCAAAACTTTTTACGGTCACACGGGCGGAATTGACGGTTTTAACTCGATGCTGGTTTATTCACCCGAAGAAAAATTGGCGGTCGCCTACACTTCAAACGGAATGGTTTATCCAATCAACGATATTCTGCTCGGCGCTTTCGCCGTTTATTACAATAAACCGTTTTCGATTCCGACCTTTGAAACCCTCGCGGTCGGCACGGAAATTTTGGAAAAGTATGTCGGAGTTTATTCAAGCGCCGGATTTCCTCTAAAAATAACCGTCACGCGAGATGCCGGGACGCTTTACGCCCAGGCGACCGGACAATCCTCATTTCCGCTCGAAGCGACCGCCGCAGATAAATTCAAATTTGATACGGCGGGCGTTGTTATCGAATTTAACGCCGAGAAAAATCAGATGACTTTAAGACAAGGCGGGCGAGAATTTATATTTACGAAGGAAAAATAACGATTATCAAAATAAAAAATGAGCGAGGCTTGAAAAATTGTAAGGCACGATGTTTGCTCGATAGTCGTTAGAAATTCTGTTGAGGGGGAAATGTAATGAATATCAGCTTGAGATTGTCCTATTTTATTACAACGCTTTTGGTTCTCGTTCTAATCGGCATCTTTTCGAGCGCGGCTAACGCTCAGGAAGATAAAAACATTTTGGAAAAAGCGAAAGACGGAACCGTAAACGTTGCTAAAAAAGTCGGCGAAGGTACTAAAGACGTGGCGACGAAAGCCGCCGATGTAACAGTTGACGCGGCGAAGGCGACCGCCAAAGGAACTAAAAAAGTCGCGGGAGCTGCGGTTGAAGGCACCAAAAAGGCTTACGATAAAGCAGACGATGTTGCCGCCGAAGGCGCTCAGGATATAGTCAGCGGCACGAAAAAAGTCGCCAGCGCCACTAAAAAAGGTACCGTCAAAGCCGGAAAAGTCACTTATAAAACCGGCAGAAAAGTAACTTCCAGATCGAAGAAAATCGGCAAAGGCACTTATCATTATTCCAAAAAAGGCGTCAAAGCTACTGCCAGCCGAACCAAAAAGGTCGTCCGAACCGCCGTGACAGGCAACAGCCGGAAAACAAGACGACCGTAATAATTAACATTTATTAAAAGCCGATTGGGAAATTCTTTTTCAATCGGCTTTTTGCTATTATTCGGAAAAATAAGATTTTAACTTGCCGGAGGAATTGTCTGATGCGCCGCAATCCACGTTTCTTTTTGCATTTCGTTTTTTTGGCATTCTGCTGCTTCAATTTCTCAATCGTTTTCGGACAAACGAGCGACCGCGCCGATTTGACCGGAAATTATGCGGGTAGTTTGAAATTTCCGTCGGCAAACCTAGACGGCAAAGCGACTTTGAGCGTCGAAGGCAATAAATTCCTGTTGCGCAGCGCAAACGGAAGCGAGAAAACCGGGCGAATTGCGGCAATTAAAACCGGCGGCGATTACGTTTCAATCGCCTTGATGTTTGAAGAAACGCCGCAGGAGAACCAGCCGTTCGCCCATTCAATGATGTCCGTCCGTTTGCGAAAAACGGGCAAAAATCTGATTTTCACGAGCGCGCCGGGCGAAGAACGCGAATTTCGTTTTGAAGCCGTTTCCGAAACCGCGAACAACAAAACGGAAAAAATTACGGATGCGCGTTTGACCGAACCGACAAAAGCGGAATGCGCCGATCCTAAATCGGCAAAATGCGGAGTCAATTTCGGCTTTGTCGCTGCCGACGAGCTGGAAAAAGCCGCCGCGCCGAAAACAGTTTCCGGCAAAAAAGCCAAACCGAAAACAAGAGCGTTGACGACAAAAGCTCAAAACAACAGCTTTGCGTCGAAAACTTTAAAATTGGAAACTGCGGCTGAAAACAAACAATCCGCAAAAGAAAATCAAGCAGTACCTGAAACGTCTCAAACAGAACCAACGCCGGTTGCTCAAAAACAGGCTCAGACGCTTGAAACCGCGCCAATAACAACCGAAGCAAAACCGCAGGACGAAGCGAGCTTAAGCGCTGTCAAACAAGCCACCGACGAATTGCGCCGCGCAATGTTCGAATTAAAACGAGCAACTGACGAAATCAAAACAACGACCGATGAGCTGCGCCGTTTTCGCGCCGAACCGCCCGCAAAAACAACCGCCGCAAATACGGAAAAAGTTGAAAAAACAAATCTGAAAAACGACGCTTCCGGCGCGCCGTTAAAATCGCTTGCCGCAAGCTCGAATAAAACCACGCGCAAAAGTGCGGTTTCGACAAAATCAACCGCAAAAAAACCGTCTCCGGCGAAAACCAATTTTTCAAAAATCGCTTCTGTAAAACCAAAAGCGAGGAAATCCGGCTCCAAATCAGCTACACCAAAATCACTAACAAAAAAAGAATCGGCGAAACCAGCCGAACAAACCGAAAAGGCAAAAGCCCCAAAAGCGGCTGAAACGAAACCTTCAACGAGTCCGTCGCCAAAGCCGTCGCCCTCGCCCGCGAGCAGTCCGAATCAAAACGCGAATAACGCCGATGTTGGCAAAAGCCCGAAATAAACTGTAACTTATTGCTTATTCGATTCGCGTTTTTGAAAAGCAATTTATGAAAGAAAAAATTAGAATTGCCAGCGGGCAAGGCTTTTGGGGCGACTTGCTCGACGCTCCCGTGCGTCAGGTGCGCGGCGGGCAGATTGATTATTTAATGCTCGATTATCTGGCGGAAGTCACAATGAGCATTCTGCAAAAACAACGCGCTCGCAATCCGCAAATGGGTTATGCGCGCGATTTTGTTGATTTGATGCGCCAGATTTTGCCCGACATTGTTGAGAAAAACATTCGCGTCACGGCAAACGCCGGCGGCGTAAACGTTGCGGGCTGCGCCGAAGCCGTTAAAAACGCCGCCGCCGAATTAGGTATGTCAGGCAAATTAAAAATCGGCGTTGTCACGGGCGATGATATTTTGGACAGGCTCGATGCTCTTTTAGAAAAAGGAATCGAGCTTAAGAATATGGACACGGGCGAACCGCTCGCTTCCGTGCGAGACAAAGTTCAGTCGGCGAACGTTTATCTCGGCGCGGCTCCGCTTGTCGAAGCACTAAACAAAGGCGCAAACGTCGTGATTGCGGGGCGCGTCACCGACACGGGTTTAACACTCGCGCCGATGATGCACGAATTCGGCTGGTCTGAAACGGATTGGGACAAGCTCGCCGCCGGGACGATTGCCGGACACATTATCGAATGCGGCGCGCAATGTTCGGGCGGAAATTGCCAGTACGATTGGCAATCAATTCCCGATTTGGCAAACGTCGGATTTCCGATTGCAGAAGCCGCGCCAAACGGCGAATTTGTTATCACCAAACATAAAGGCACCGGCGGAGTTGTTTCCGTTCCATCGGTCAAAGAACAGCTTTTGTACGAAATGGGCGACCCGCACGAATATATTACGCCCGATGTTGTTGCCGATTTTACGACGATTCAGCTTTCCGAAGACGGCGAAAATCGCGTTCGCGTTTACGGCATTAAAGGCAAGCCGTTCACCGAGTTTTACAAAGTTTCAATCGCGTATTCCGCCGGTTTTAAAGCGGTCGGCACATTGGTTTACGCTTACCCGGACGCTTATGCCAAAGCGCAAGCCGCCGACCGGATTTTGCGCGAACGCTTAGATCGTTTGGGTTTGAAATTCGATTTGATTTTGACCGAATTCGTCGGTGTCAATGCCACGCACGGACATTTGGCGGGCGAGCCTTCAGCCGACATTCCCGAAGTTCAACTGCGTTTCGGAGTGCGTGGACAAGACAAAGCTGCGGTAGAGCGTTTCACGAAGGAAATTGCGCCGTTGATTTTGACTGGACCTCCGGCGGTTACAGGGTTTGCGGGCGGGCGTCCGAAAGTCGAAGAGATTATGGCTTACTTCCCTGCTCTGATTCCGAAAACAGAAATTCATACGAAAGTCGAGATTGTCGAAGCGTGAGCAAAGAATTAAGGAAATGGGAACGAATTCGTTCCGAAGAAATCGCTAACTGCCGCGTTTTTACCGTTCGCCGCGATTTATGCGTCAGCGAAGATGCGGATTTTGAAAACTCGGAACACACTTTTTATGTTCTCGAATGTCCGGCTTGGTGCAACATAATCCCAATCACAAATGGCGATAAAGTCGTTTTAATCGAGCAGTTTCGTCAGGGAATCGAAGCAATTTCGCTCGAAATTCCCGGCGGTATCGTTGACGAAGGCGAAACGCCGGAACAAGCCGCAACGCGCGAATTGTTGGAAGAAACCGGTTACGGCGCGGGCGAAGTCGTTTATCTCGGCAAATCGAATCCGAATCCGGCGATTCAAAATAATTTTGTTTATCATTTCGCGGCTTTCGGCTGCGAGAAAAAACAAGAGCCGCAATTCGATTCATCAGAGCATTGCATCGAGCGCATTGTTTCGCTATCGGAAATTGACGATTTGATTTCAAATGAGGAAATCACGCATTCGCTGGTTCTGGCTGGTTTTCAGCGCTTCAATATTTATCAAAACAAAAAGAATTTATGAAAATCGAATTATTAAAGCTCGCCCACGCGCGTTCGGGCGATAAAGGCGACACGGCGAATGTCGGCGTTATTGCCTTGAAAGAAGAATTTTATCCGTTGCTTGCCCGCGAAGTGACGGCGGAACGTGTCAAAGAACATTTCGGCTCGATGGTTAAAGGCGAAGTCGAGCGCTTTGAATTGCCGAACCTGGGCGCGCTTAATTTTTTGCTGCACGAATCGCTCGGCGGCGGCGGAACTCTGAGTTTAATGACCGACGCGCAGGGCAAGACGTTTTCGACAGCGCTTTTGCGAATGAAAATCGAAATCGCGGATGAAGATGCGAAAGGCTTTGGCTTTTAATTATGCAAATTAGTTGATAGTTAAAAGTTGATAGTTGATAGTTTTATGAGTCACAGTTTGGTTTTGGAAAAATCGAAGGTTTTTGCGCTAAGAATTGTGCGGCTTTATCGTTATTTGTGTAATGAGAAAAGCGAATTTGTTTTGAGTAAGCAGGTTTTGCTTTCCGGCACTTACATCGGAGCGCATATTAAGGAAGCGACCCAAGCTGAATCCAGAACTGTTTTTGCCCAGGAAATGGCAGTTGCTTTGCGAAAAGCATCCGAAACCGAATATTGGCTTGAGCTATTACACGAATCCGACTTGATTGACGATAAAGCTTTCAACTCGATCAATAACGATTGCGTTGAATTAATAAAAATGCTTACATCAATTGTCAAAACGTCAAAAACGAGCGAATAACTGTCAACTTTAAACTATCAACTATCAACTGTCTCGCATTAAAACAATGAGTCCAAATACCGAAAATTTAAAACACGACTACGCGCAAATCGGCGGCGTGCGCCTTCACTACGTTACCGCCGGCGAAGGCGAAAAGCTGATTATCCTGCTGCATGGTTTTCCCGAATTCTGGTATTCGTGGCGAAATCAGATTCCGGTTTTAAGCGAAACTTACACGGTCGTCGCGCCGGATTTGCGCGGCTACAATTTGTCGGACAAACCGGCAAACGTCGGCGATTATGAAATCGGAAAAATTACGGATGACGTTTTAGGCTTGATTCGACATTTCGGGCGCGAGCAAACGGCGATTGTCGGACACGATTTCGGCGCGGCGGTTGCTTGGCGGCTGGCGCAAAAACACCCGGAATCAATTTGGAAACTTTGCGCGATGCAGGTTCCGCCGGTTTCGGTTTGGCGCAAAAATCAGACTTTACGGCAGTTTTTGGCGAGCTGGTATATGTTCTTTTTTCAGCTTCCGTTTTTGCCCGAATTATTTTTGAGCGCGAACGATTATGCCGCGCTCGAAAAATCGCTCAGGAAAACGTCCGCCAGACCTGATGTTTTTACCGAGGAAGTAATTGAAGAATATAGAAAATCATGGCGCGAAACAGAAAAAATGACTTCTCCGCTTAACTATTATCGCGCCAATATTCTCAAGCGTTTTTTCGGCAAGCAATCAACCGGCGAAAAAATACAAGTTCCGACGCTTTTTATTTACGGCGAAAAAGATCACGCTATTTTGCCGGAAACCGTGCGCGGCGTGTCCGAAGCAATTGAAGCGCCTTTCAGCGAATTTCGCTTGCCGGAAACCGCGCATTGGGTTCAGCAGGAAGCCGCCGATGACGTGAACGAAGTTTTGCTCGATTTTCTCGCCGATTAAAAAACTCTGCCGCGCTCGTCGTCCGTGACACGCTCGCTCGCTTTTCGACCTGAAAGCGAAGAAGGCGCGTCAAGATTCGCCCCATCATCAACGCCGACGCCCAAACGGTCAACCAGCTCGCCGCCGAGCCAGCCCGTCGCCATTGAAAGCAAAAATCCGGTCAACGCCAAAATCAGCGTAAACCCATCAGGTTCGTGAGCGGCGCGTCCCCAGCGAAAATACGCGCTCAGCGCAAAAAGTGCGGTTACCAGAAAATTCCCGCCGCCGTGAATCAGCCCGACGCGCTTGGCGCGAGTGCCCTGCGGAATCGCCAGCCAGTCAATCGTTCCGAACGGCGAGGCAATCAGCCCGCCGATGATGCCGGAAACGGTCATCCAAAATCCGACCTGCGCAAACGTCGGATTTCCGGTAAACCAGTAAATCAGATCGAAAATAACCGACGTTCCCAGAAGTCCGAGCGGAAAAACGATGAGCATCTGATGCGCCGGGTGTCCGAGAATTTTTGCTCTGCTCTCCATCTTATTTCATATCAGGAAAAGGCAAAGAAAACTTAATATTTTCATTTGCCTTTTCCTAAATGCTTTAACGATTGCTGTTATTTGTGTTTCCGTTTGAGTTGTTGCGATTTGAATTGGAGTTACGGTTACGGTTGTTTGAATTCATATTTCTATTCATATTTCCGTTCATATTGCCGCCCATATTTGAATTCATACTGCCGCCGCTCATATTCATATTGCCGCCGGTCATTCCCGCGTTCGTCATTTCCTGCGCCATTCGCAAGTGTTTTTGAACTGTCGGCAAAGTTTTCGAGGCAAAAGATTTCAAATCGGCATCGGTTCCGCCGCTGATTTCGCTCTGGAAAAGACCCTGCATTTTTTGGTGAGAATCAATTCCCGCCATTTGGATATACATCCGGTCAAATTCCGCGCCCGACGCTTCCTGCAATTGCGACATCATTTGCATTTGTTCGGCGTTCGGCGTCGTCGGCAAAGTCATTTGTTTTTTGGCAGCGATTTTCATCAAATTATTATTCGCCTTTGTATGATCTTTGATCATTTGTTTGGCGTATTTTTGAACATCTTTGCCGGTCGCTTTCTGCTGCGCGAGCTGCGCCATCTGAACTTCTGCAATACCGCCCTGCGCAGCCATCGTTGCAAATTCCGTATCGGAAGCCGACATCGCGGCGCCCATATTTGAATTCATCGTGTTGCCGCGATTTCCGTTACTGTTTTGATTTTGATTTGCCTGCATCGTGGCAATCGTCGCGCCTGTCATCATCACGGCGACGAGTAAGGTCATTACGACCAATGCTTTTTCCATTTTTTTCATTGCATTTACCTCTTTCGTTTTAAATGTTTTGCCTTACCGCGTCGGCTCAAAACGCCGTTTTTCTTTCTCGCGAGATAAGACAAATTGATTTCAAATAACCAAATTGTTTTCCCGAATAAAACAGCCCGCCGGATAATTCTTAAGCGGGCTGATGTTCCTTTGCAAAATTTATTGAGTTTGCATTCGCATACTTTGAACAGTTTCGACTGTCAGGATAATTGCAGCCAGACGGATGCAATAGAAATTGTTTCGATTTAATTTCCGAATTGAATTCGATTCCGCTTGAACCATAAAACCCCTTGTTCTATTTTGCGTAAATATAACCAAACAACAGTTATATTCACCGCTTAACCATTTGAGAAACGACAGAAACGCTTTCGATTTTGAAAACGCGCTTCCGTTACCACAACCAAATTTCAACCGTAACTGAATTATAAGCATTTTTTATCGGCTTTATATGTACGGTTGCAGACTTTAAACAGATAAATGCGGAATAAAAAACAAAACGGGGAAAGGTCTTAACTCCTTTCCCCGTTTCCGGCAATTTTTAAATTAACTGTTCTCTTAATGAACGCCTTCGGTTTGTTCAATCGGCAGATTTTGCTGCTCGAAATTTTCAACCGTTTCCGGCTCGCTGATTTCGAGCTGCGCGACCAGCCAATCGCGGAAGATTTCAGCTTCGCGGCGTTTTCCGGTAAAACGAGCGCGGTCGAACATAATCAAAGCCATTTCGAGCGCGTGATGCTGTCCGGCGCGGTCGCCCTGGCTGTCAAACTGACGATAAGCGTTTTCCAAAGTCTCGACGCTGCGAAGCGCGGTTTCTTCGTTTTTAAATCCGAGCTTGTTAACAAAAAACTTGGAATAAACGTTCATCGGATTCGCCGTCGTCGTGTACAAATCGAAATACCCGGTCATCAAACCGGCATCCTGCAAAACCGAACCCACGTAGCTGTTGCTCGCGCCGGTGATTTTCGACAATTCATTTAAATTCGTCGTGCCGGACAAAAACAACGACACAATTTGATCTTTTTTCGTAATTCGCGGCGTTTTCGTTTCGACAGTTTCAGTCGCCGCCGCAGGTTTATTCTTAGTCATTTTGTCTCTCTCCTTTAACGTAAAATTAGATGCAAAATGTCTCAGATTTTCTGCCTAAGTATTTGAAAAATAACAGAAAACTTTACAACAGAGACACGAATGCACAGAGATTTTTATTCTGTTTTTTAATGTGCATTCGTGTCTCTGTGATAAAAATTTCAAGCCCGCGCGAGGCTGAACCTTGCGACCGTCTTTTCGACACCGTTTGCCGGCTGCGCGTCCCATTTGGCTAAAATCTCGCGCATCGCTTCAAAGTTTTCATAAAAGCAAACAATGATGTCGCCTTCGCGCATTACGGAGATTTGTCGCTTGAGAGCATCCCTTTCGTCTAACACGATGCGGCAATCAATTTCCGGCGCTTCCGTCTTGACGGCGTTGTATAAAATTTCGGCAACTTCGCCCGTGCGCCCTCCGCGCAAATCGGCGTCTTCGCGAACGATAACGCGATGAAAACCACGAGCGGCGGCGCACCCGAGTTCTGCAATCAATTCATCATCGCGGTTGCCCGGCGCAGTCACGATTCCGGTCACGCGACGTTCGCCGTCGTGCCATTTTGCCGCCATCCGGCAAACGGCTTTAACTGCTTCCGGGTTGTGCGCGTAATCAATCAAAACATAGCCGTCGTTGACCTGATACAAATTAAATCGCCCTTCGTTATCCCGCGCCGTGCGAAATTCTCCGAGCGCCGCCATAATTTGCTGGCTCGGCACGTTTTGCGCGCGACAAGCGGCGATTGATGCCAAAACGTTTGCGACGTTGAAATCGGCTTGCCCGTTGAAAGTCGCAGGGATTTCCGAAATGTGACCGAGATGAAATTCGCCTTCGGGCGAAAGCTCGACAATCCAGCCGTTTTTCACCGTATAAGCCGTGCCGCCGGAGGAAACGTGGCGGCGAAGCAAAACGTGATTCGGCTTGAGCGAGAAATAGACGATTTGTTTGGGAATTTTGTTGACTCGCTCATCCTCAGCCAGCCGCGCCAAAAGCTGGTCGTCGGCGTTTAAAACGAGCGTTCCGCCCTCACGGACGCGCTCGGCGACGAGCGATTTGATGTCCAGAATGTCTTCAACAGATTCAATTCCGTCCTGCCCGATGTGGTCGGCTTGAATGTTCGTAATTATTGCGACATCAGACCAATCATAACCGAGTCCGCGTTTAACGATTCCGCCGCGCGCCGTTTCGAGAACGGCGACTTCGACCGCCGGGTCGTTTAAAACCGCGCGCGCCGAATTTGGTCCGGTCGTGTCGCCTTCAGCGATGCAATCGCCGCCGACATAAATGCCGGAGGTCGTCGTCATTCCGACTCGTTTTCCGGCGCTCGAAAAAACGTGCGAGATCATTCTTGTGACAGTCGTTTTGCCGTTCGTTCCGGTGATTGAAATGATCGGAATCCGGCTTTCCGCATTATGGGGGAAAAGCCCTTCCACGATTGCTTCGCCCACATCGCGCGGTTTGCCTTCGGAAGGCTGTAAATGCATTCGCAAACCGGGCGCGGCGTTTAATTCGATTATGCCGCCCGCGCCTTTTTTAATCGGCTGCGTGATGTCCTGCATCACAAGGTCAACGCCGCAAATATCGAGTCCGACAATGCGCGCCGCGCGCTCGCACATTTTTCTGATTGAAGGATGAATAGTGTCGGTCACATCTTTCGCCGTTCCGCCGGTCGAAAGATTGCAGCCGCCGCGCAAAGTCACCATTTCGCCCGCCGCCGGAACGAAATCGAGCGTCAAGCCTTTTTTAGCAAGATGCGCGACGGCGATTTCGTCAATCTTGAATTTCGTCAAAGATTTTTCGTGACCTTCGCCGCGCAGCGGATTTTGATTTTCTTTTTCGACGAGCGCCGTGACGTTTGATTTTCCGTCACCTACGACAAACGGCGGATTTCGTTCGCTCGCCGCAATCATTTTTCCGTTGACGACCAAAACGCGATAATCGCGCCCGGTAAACATTTCTTCAATCAAAACGCAATCGGTAAATTCGCTCGAAATTTCAAACGCCGCTCGA
Organism: Pyrinomonadaceae bacterium; assembly: GCA_036387135.1. Classification (GTDB taxonomy): domain Bacteria; phylum Acidobacteriota; class Blastocatellia; order Pyrinomonadales; family Pyrinomonadaceae; genus JALZCH01. The sequence goes on from DASVUH010000071.1 coordinate 77,228, forward strand.
ACTTCCGCTTCGGTCAAAAGATTGAGCGAAACGCCTTTTCCCTGTTGCCCGTCAAGAGGTTTGACGGCGACCGGCGCGCCGATTTCGCGAAAAGCGCGGACGGCTTCTTCAATTGTGCAAACGGCTTCGCCAAAGGGAACCGGAATTTCGGCTTGACGCAAAATCTGTTTCGTTAATTCTTTATCGCAAGCGATTTCGGTAGCAATGGCGGAAGTTTTCGAGGTCGAAGCGGCTTGAATGCGTTTCAGATTTTTCCCGTAACCGAGCTGGACCAAACTGCCTTCGCCGATTCGCTGCGCCGGAATGTTTCGTCGCCGCGCTGCTTCGACAATGCTGCGAGTGCTTGGTCCGAATTCATAACGCGCAACCAAATTTCGCGCTTCTTTTAAAATCCCGGCTTTCAAATTTTGCAGGTTTTCAATTGATTCGCCCGCGATCAGTTTTTCGACAATTTCAACCGATTTTCCCAGCAAAAACCGCATCGCGCGCTCGGCTTTGTATTCAACGACAACGTTATAAATGTTCGGTTCACGCCCGGCTTGTCGGGTTTTGCCGTGATTAACCGCAATTTCGCAATCGGCGAGATGTGACAACTCGATGGCGACGTGTTCGACAATGTGACCGAAATACGTGCCTTTCGTGAGTTTTTCAACAAAACCCCCGTGACAGCCCAAACCGCACGTATGTTCTTCAAGTTCTGGAATTAAAGCTAATAAATTCGTATTAAAACTTGAAAAATCGGTGCTTTCTTTGCCCGTTAGATTTTCTAAATTGAGCCGCATCACAAGTGCCGGTTGATGCGTATAGACATTTGCGCCTGACAAGGTTTTGATTTGCTCGATTTTCATACACCACTGTTTTCGCTACTGTTCGCTTTTTTAAATAAATCGCGTTTAGCTCGTCCTTCTTACCCTTATAAATATTGATTAATACTGCTTGATTGTAACCTGAGCGCTGAGCGCGGTCTGTATTTGGCAATACTTATGCCGGAATCAATTACGTATTACGAATTGGGAATGTGGTAATTCGTAATTTGTAATTCGTAATTGATTGCGCTTTTGGGTAAGATTTTGATGTGGCGCAAGAAGAACAAAATCAAAATTTTAAACCTGAATCCGAAGGCGAGACGACTCGCAAAAGCGGTTTGGCTTACGCGGCGGCTTTTACGCTTTTTTCGACCGTTGCGGTTTTGCTCGGAGCCGGTTATTTGCTTGACCGCTGGCTCGGCTCTTCGCCCTGGGGAATCATCGGCGGAATCGTTCTGGGTTCGATTGTCGGGTTTTATCAGTTTGTTCGGATCACTTCAAAAATTTATAAATAATGAGCGATTTGGTGGAAAACGACATTGTGCTTTCCGAACGGCGACTTCTGGCGACGATGAGCGCCGTCTTGATTTTGCTCGTCGGAGCGAGCCTTTTTTTTTCTGATTGGGATGTCACAATCGGTTTGATTTTGGGCGGTGCATTATCGTTTTTAAATTATTTTTGGCTCAAAAACTCGCTCAGCAGTTTATTTGAAAAAGTCGGAACGGGGCGCGGCGGAAAATTTTCGGCTTCGTTTTACATCATTCGTTACGCGGTGATTGCGGTCGTAATCTTCGCGGCGGCGCAACTGCATTTGGCGTCGGTTGCAGCGATGCTGGTCGGCTTGTTATCATTTGCATTTGCGATTTTATTAGAAGCAGTTATCCAATTATATTTAGCTATCGTTAATCGAGAGGAAAGTTAACAAAATTTTATGATGTTTGCTGAAGGCGCCGAAGGAGGCGGTCATCACACTCCGGTTCTTGTTCAATTCGTTAATTATTATCTGGGAGAACCCGCATATCATTTTCAAATGCAGTACACCCGTCCGCTCTGGACGAGATTTCTGGCAAATTTCGGCACAACGCCGGATGCCGCTTTCGGAGCGCTGACGCCGGAAAATGCGATTCCGTGGTACACGATAATGTTCGTCGTCGCTTGTTTGCTGACTTTCGGGCTGATCTGGGTTTTAAAAGGAAAGCTCTCCGAAGATGATCCGTCGAACGGGCAGCAAACGCTCGAAGCCACGGTTTTAGGAATTCGCCAGCTTTTGATTGATGTCGTAGGACCGCAGGGCGTCAAATATTTCCCCGTCGTCGCCACGTTTGCGCTGCTGATTTTGGTGTCGAACGTGATGGGTTTGTTCCCACTGTTTATGGCACCGACGGCGGCGACGAGCGTCACATTTGCGCTCGGCATCACTTCGTTTCTTTATTACAACTACATCGGAATCCGTGAAAACGGCTTGCTCAGTCATCTCGGACACTTAGCCGGACCGATTTGGTGGATGGCGTGGCTGATTTTCCCGATTGAATTAATCGGTAATTTCATTCGCCCGTTTTCGCTCGGCGTTCGTTTGTTCGGAAATATGTTTGCCGATGAACAGGTCGCCGCGACAATCGCGAGTCTCGCCGGAATGCTCCATTTGCCGCCGTATTTGACGCAGTTTTTTGTGCCGATTCCGCTAATGGTTTTGGGATTATTCGTCGCGCTGGTGCAGGCGTTTGTGTTTACGCTGCTTTCGATGGTTTATCTCGGCGAAGTCTCGCACGCGCCGCACGAAGAACATCATCAAGCCGAAGCTACCGGACACAACGAGCCGCATATCGAACACGACACGGTAATTGCTCCGGCGTAAAAAAATTTGAAATTTTAAACGTGCGGCGAGCGGCTCGAAGAAACGGTTTCGAGCGCGTTGCCGCGCAAGGCTAAATAACCAGGCAAAAGCTTTTTTCAAAACAAGATTGGGCGTTATTTTTAATTCGGCGAGAAATCGCCTTCAAAGTCTGCACGAAACAGGAGCTTTGCGTCTCCCAAGACAGCAACAGCATACCGGAAGCACGACGAACTAATAACACGCGCGACGCTGATTTTAAGTTTTGCATAATCTTTTTGCCGCTTTTGACCACTACAAAGGAAAGACAAAATGAAAAACTTTAAATATTTATTTCTGGCAGCTTTAACAATGATTTTGTTGAACGCTGTAGCGTTCGCGCAACCCGGCGCGGCGGGCGGCGGCGCAGGTGCTGACAACGAATCAACCGTTAACGCTTACAAAGTTCTCGCAGCCGGTATTGGTTTCGGTATCGCGGTGTTAGGCGGCGCGCTCGGTCAAGGTAAAATCGGCGCAGGCGCGGTTGAAGGCGCGGCTCGCAATCCGAGCGCGGCAGGTCGTATTCAAACGATTATGATTCTCGGTCTCGCGCTGATCGAATCACTCGTTTTGTTTGCGCTGCTCGTCGTTTTTGTGGTCTTACGTCCATCCTAAATACGAAAAGCTTAAGATTCGTTTAACTTTCATCCGTTAAAACGAATCAAAACCTGCGGACAAAAGCCGAAAACTTTTGTCCGCATTTTCATTTTGCGGCACTTTTTCTTATCGTGCGCGTGTGTTAAAACTTAGCTTGAGGTTTGCAGTTCCCAAAAAGCCTTTATTTATTTCAGAAAAATGACTGAACAACTCATCGGACAAACACTTGCCGGTAAATACCGAATCGAACAGCTTTTGCGCGAAGACGCTTTCGGCAAAACTTTTCGCGCGACGCACGTTTTGATGGAAAAACCCGTCGCCGTCAAAGTTTTAAATCCCGAATTGGCGACCAATGCGCCCGTTGTGGCTGATTTTCAGCAGGAAGCCAAGCTGCTTTCGCGTCTTTCGCATCCACACGTTTTGAGCGTGAACGATTACGGCGTTGACGATCAGCTTGGCGTGCCGTTTCTCGTGATGGAAAATTTCGACGGGCGAACGCTCAAAGATTTGATCCAAACCGAAGGCGCTCTACAGCTTCAACGCGCCGTGACGATTTTAAATCAGGTGTCGGACGCGCTCTCTGCCGCGCACGAAAACGGGCTGATTCACGGCGCGCTTCGCAGCGACAGCATTTTGCTCGCCGGAAGCGGCTCGCGCGATTTTATTAAAGTCGTTGATTTCGACGCCGCGAATAAAACGTCCAACATTGATTTTTACGACCGCGAAACAGCGCGCGACGGAGCGGAATCCGTCGCGTATCTCTCGCCCGAACAATGCAACGATTCATCCGAGACGGACGCGCGCTCGGATATTTACTCGCTCGGAATCATTTTGTATGAAGCGTTGACCGGACGCCTGCCGTTCGTCGGCTCTAGCACGACGGAAATAATGATGAAACACGCGCAGGAGATTCCGCCTTCGCTGCTCGCCGTGCGCCACGATTTACAGCCGACTTTTGAACAAATCGTCCAACGCGCGCTGGCAAAAAATCCGGCGCATCGTTTTCAAAACGCCGCAGATTTTTCGGCGGCATTAACGACTGCCGCCGAAGGCGCGCCGCTACCGCTTTTGCAGCGCGAACAGGAAACCATTGTTCGCCCTCGCGCGGAAACCGTCGCTGCCGAATCAAGAACCGATGCGCGCTGGCGGACAGCGTTTATGGTTTTGGCGGGAATTTCGCTGCTCAGCGTCACGCTTTTTTATTTCACGCAAAACCGACGCACGACTCCGGCAACCGACCCGAACTCAAGCCCGGTTCAACCAATAAATCCTGCGACCGGCACGGCTGAGCAAAATTTATCAGATTTCTCAAATCTGCAATTCAACGCAAATCCCGACGCCAATCTCTCGACCGTTCCGCCCGCAGGAACTGTGACGGACATTCCTTACGGCGGTCGCATTCCGCCCGGACTTTATCCCGGCGGTCAACAAGTTTACGTTGATCCGAATTCAAACAGCCCGTTTATGCAGGATTTAAATCAGGCTGCGCCGCCCTCGCCGACGCCGAAAACCTCGCCTAAAGCGAGCGTTTCGCCTACTCCGGCAGCGTCGCCAGCCCTTTCGCCGACACCGCAGGCTTCGCCCAAACCGACCGGACAACCGACGCCTGCGGCAACCCAAACTCCGGCGGCAACACCAAAACCGACAGCGCCGCCCGCGCGAAACACGCCCGTCCCGAAACCGACGCAGCCGACAACGGAAAAATCGGCGCAAAATTTATCCGATAGAATCTCCGAATATTAAAAAAAAGGGCAGGATTCGATTTTCCTGCCCTTTTTTTATAGTGATTTTAGGAGCTTCAAAAGCGGTTCGGCATCTTCAAAAACTGTTTCCGCTTCCGCCACAAAACACGGCAAACTGAATTTTATTTTTCCCAGCTTGACGGCATCTTTTGCTGTTGTGATGAGAATTTCCGCACCCGCTTCTCTTGCCTTTCGCTCAATTTCTTCAACGTCCGCTTGCAGGTAAGCGTAATGATCGGGGAAAGATTCGGCGGCGACAATTTTCAAACCGAATTTTTCCAAATCCCGAAAAAACGCCGCCGGATTGCCGAGCGCGCAAAATGCCGCAGCTTTGAGCGCGGAATGCGGAATGCGGAATGCGGAATCGTTTTCTAAATTTCGGGCGTTTTGCGTTTTGCCGGGAAGATTTAAAAACTCCGTTAACGGCTTCAACTCTTTTATTTCATTTTTGGCGAGTAAAACCGGACAGTTCGGATTGTATTTTTTTATTTCGGATTCCAGAGTTGAAATTTCCCGGCTCGAATCCGCGCGCGTCAAAACAATCAAATCCGCGCGCTTTAATACGTTTAAAGGCTCGCGCAAAATCCCCGCCGGAAGTAGTTTTCCGTTCCCGAACGCATTTGTCGCGTCAATCGCAACAACATCCAAATTTCTTTTAAGCCGCAAATGCTGAAAACCATCGTCCAAAACAAACGCGGTCACGCCTAAATTCTCTTTTGCCCAAAATCCCGCTTCAACTCGATTTTTATCTGCAATAACCGCCGCAATTCCTAAAAGTTTCCGCGCCAATTCAAACGGCTCATCGCCGCTCGTTCGCGCGTCAGCCAAAACTTGCTCGCCGTCTGAAACCAAAACTCTTTCGTTCGGATTCGAGCGCTTATAACCGCGCGTCAGAATGCAAACCCGATGTCCGTTTTCCGCTAATCTTTCGGCGACTAGGCGGACAAGCGGCGTTTTGCCGGTTCCCCCGACGGTTAAATTGCCGATGCTGACAACCGGCAAGCCTAAATCAAATGATTTTAAAACTTCTTTTTTGTAAAGCGCAGAACGCGCGGAGGACGCTGCCGCGAAAATTTTGCTGATTGGCGAAAGTAGAAATCTCAAGCTGATTTGTTGAAAAGCAGTTGTAGTTTTTCGATTGTTTTAGCACAAGCCCCGCGGTTTTCCCGCAAAACCGCAAAAGCATTTTCGGCGAGCGCTTTTCGTTTGACATTATCACTTAATAATTCATAAAAAACGCTCTCAAGATTTACCGAAATTTCGTTTTCTTCCAATTTCGGCAATTGGACAATTGCTTCTTTCGCAGATAAGTTTTTGATAATGTCCGCGAAATTCATCGTGTAAAATCCTGTAACAATAGCTTTTTTCACCGCCGCCGGTTCCAGCACATTTTGCCCGCCATGCGGAATCAGGCTGCCGCCGACGAAAACAAGCTCGGCAAGCTCATAAACGGCGCTCAATTCGCCTATACTGTCGAGCAAAATCAAATCGGCATCAACATCGGTTTCCGACATTGATGCGGAACGACTAGCGAATCGGAAACCCGAATTTTGCATCAATTCGGCGACTTCAGCGAATCTTTCGGGATGGCGCGGCGCAATCAAAAGACGCGGCGCGTTTTCTGACGAAAATTCGTCGCGCAAAATCCGATAACTTTCGAGAATCCAACGCTCTTCCGGCACGTGCGTGCTGGCGGCGATAATTAACGCGCGCGTTTCGTCAATTGCAAATCTTCGCCGCAAAGTTTCGGTCAACTCGCTTTTGCCCGTTTCCAAATCAAATTTTATGTTTCCGGTGACAAACGTTTTTTCCGCCGCGCAGCCTAATTCAATCAATCTTTCCGCGTCGCTCTCGCCGCTCATTAACGCCAAATCGAGATTTGCCAAAGCTCGACGCACAAACCCTCGAATCAGTTTGTAATTTTTGAATGATTTTTCCGACAATCTGCCGTTAACTAAAGCTATCTTTATTTCGCGTCTTTTCGCTTCGCGCAAAAAGTTGAACCACAATTCGGTTTCCATTATCAAAACAACTGACGGATTGATTTTTTCGAGCGCGCGGCGAACGGCGAAGCTCCAATCGAACGGAAAATAAAAAACCAGCGCGGCATCGTTTTTAAAGATTTCGCGGGCGAGCGTTTGCCCGGTTTTTGTGGTGGTCGAGACGACTAATTTGTAATCAGGAAAGTTTTTTAAAATCTCTTTGACGAGCGGCTTGGCGGCGTTTGTCTCGCCGACCGAAACCGCGTGCAGCCAGACAACCGGTTTTCCTTCGCGGTCAAATTCGGGCAAACGTCCAAATCTTTGCCAAAACCCGGCGGCGTATTTGCCTTTTCGCAAGGCGTCCCACAAAAAACGCGGGAGCAAGATAAGAAAGCCGATTGTCAGAGCAAAGCTGTAAATAAAATACATCAAAAGTGACGGTTGTAGATTCTGATTGGATGAATTGGTTTTCTTTGCCACTCGATCCCGAATCAAACTAAAATTTATAAATAATGAACATCTGGCAAATTATCGGGCGGCTCGTTCCTTTCGTCAAACCTTATAAGTTTCTCGTCGTCGTTTCGCTCTTTCTGACTTTAATCGGAGCGCTCGCGGCACAGGTCAATCCGATTGTTTTGCGTTATACGGTTGACACAATCCAGCAATTATTAAACGAAGGTGGAACCGCAGCCGGAATCACTCCGCTTTTGCTGTTCATTACGGCGGTTTTGTTTGGGAAAGAACTGGTAAATATCGCCGTTAAATACGGTCAAAGTATGCTCGGCGAACGCATTCGCATTAATCTTTCGAGCCAATTGTCGCAATATGCAATCGAAAAGATTCTCACCTATAAATACGAATATTTCGCCGACAACGAAAACGCGACCGGAAAGCTGCAAACCCGAATAGATCGCGGCGCGGAAAGTTTGACCAGGTTTGTGCAAAGAATTTTTATTGATTTGCTGCCGCTTTTCGCCAATGCGGGTTTAGCCCTCGTCGTAATGTTTTACGCCAATTTTTACGTCGGTCTGGTCGCTTCGATTGTGATGCCGATTTACTTTTTGCTGAGCTGGCGGCAGGCTGGTTTGCTCAAAGGCGTCAGGCGCGGTTTGCGCAGTTTGCGAGAAACTAAAACCAACGGTTTATTTAACATTATCGAATCAATCATTGTCATTAAATCGTTCGTTCGCGAAGAATACGAACGCGAAAAGCAGTATCAATTACAGCAAAATCTGATTGACGCGCAAATGAAACAGCGCAAAACAAACTACGCTTTCGACGCGCTCAAAACTTTTGCCGAACAAGTCGGCGTGACGCTGATTATTATTCTGACGGCTTATCTGGTTCTCGACGGGCAAATGACAATCGGCGCGATTATGTTTCATATTTTGTTGTTCAACAATGTCTCCGCGCCGATTCGCCAGCTTCATCGTATTTACGACGAAATCAACGAGGCTTTGACTTACGCCGAAGGATTTTTCGAAGTTCTCGACGCCGATTTTGCAGTTGAAGAAAGCGGCTCGATTACAACGGAAAATCTCAAAGGCGAATTTGAATTAAAGAACGTTAATTTCACTTATCCAAACGGAACGCAGGCGCTTTTTAATGTAAATATGAAAATTCAGGCGGGAAAAACCGTCGCTTTCGTCGGGCTTTCGGGCGCGGGTAAATCAACTTTGATAAATCTTTGGTAGTGGGTTATTTTGCAATGAAAATAACCTGCACGTATGAAAAGTTGGCTACAAAAAGCGATATAACGGCGGAAATAACGTAGTGCGAAACAAGCTACGGACAAGCCAAAAGAAACCACACAACATTATATGAAAGTCGCTGTTTCGCGCTCGCGTTCATTGATCTGTTACGCGGTTTAATCTAGCGAATTGCCTAGAATGTTTGAATCACAATCGCTTCATATATCTTTTTGGTGACACTTAGTGCCGGATTAGCAATAACAGGCACAGGGTACTCGCGCCCATTTACCGTAAGTTGTTCACCAGGTAATACAAGGTCAAGATTAGTTTTACCGGCTGCTTCCACTCTGATTAAAGCAAACGGTTCTCTTTTTATTTTTTTGATGTAGTTTTCAGAATTACCAGTACCTTGAGCAACTTGTTTGACCAACTCTGCCCATTGAGCATCAACTTCCTTATCTGCCACATTACCCGACTTATACGACCTAAAGATTTCTATCGCTTTCGTTTCTTTGTTGCCAAACTCCATATGCTTGATTAATCGCTTATAGAAATCCTCAAAGTATCTTTCAGCATCTGCAGAATCTTTAGGATGACTGATGTCAATTGTGGTTTTTAAACTGTTGAGAATTGAAGCTAATTTATCATCAGCCAATGAATCTACTTCTAGTAAAGTTAAGGCAGATCCGTCTGGTAAATTAACGCGGCTCAAACTTTGATCTGCCGCATTTTGTAGAAGAATAAATTTTCTTTCTGCAATATACAGGCTTTTCCATACAAAGAGGAAAACGAACAAGCCAAGAGCAGCCGGACCTACGACCGCAAGGTTTCCAAACTTGGCTCTCATTCTAGGAACAGGATATAGTCCATAGAGAATTAGAGTCAGCGAAACTGCAATAAATAGAGCTTGATAGACAATGGGAAGAACAACTGCGGTAACTACGCTCAAAATTAGCAGTAGAAGACCAATAGCAATTCCAAGACCAAGTAAGATGTAGTTTGGTTTAGTTTGATTAGCCTCTAGCGTCTCCTGTTCATTTACATTTTTAGTCGTGTTTTGCACAGGGTTATGAACCATAACATCCTCCTTAATTACTACCCTTATTGACTGATATTTGTTAAAGGGCTATAAGCAGCCGCCCAACTTTAAATTAAACCGACATAAGCCAGCTTAAGCAAGTTTCGGTTTTACTCCAACTTCCCTTTTCAGTCAAGCTAAATGTACTTTTTAGAACAGTTAATTTCATCTTGCTTGAATAAATTTTAATTCGGTTTAATTACTTAAACCGAATTCTTTACAAAGCTGAAAGATGTACTCCATATAACTTAAACTGACCCCTACTAAATCTATTGTGCAAATTCTACGCGTGCCGACCGATGGTGAAGTTTGCCTCGACGGCGATAATTTGCAGGATTTCGACACTCATCTTTTGCGCCGCAAAATCGGGCTGGTATTGCAGAAAAACCACATTTTCAGAGGCTCGATTGAAGAAAACATTCGTCACGGAAATATGAAAGCGAGTCTGGAAGAAATCCAGAATGCCGCCAAAAAAGCGTATCTTCACGATCAAATAGAACAGCTTCCCGACAAATACGAAACCGACGCGCAGCAGCTTTCCGGCGGTCAGCAGCAACGCATCGCCATTGCCCGCCTGTTTTTGAAAAACCCGCCCATTATTTTTCTCGACGAACCGACCGCGAGCCTCGACGCGATTGCGACCGAGCAAATCAAAAACAGTCTCGACGCGATCAAAGAAAACCGCACAGTCGTCGTCATCTCGCACAGCATCTCGCAAATTATTGATTCGGACGTAATTTTCGTTCTAAAAGAAGGTCGCGTCATCGAAAGCGGAACGCACGAAGAGCTTTACGAAAAAGGCAAAACATACCGCGAGATTTTTAACGCTTCGGCGCGGAGCTTGAATCTGGACAGAATCTCCAAAACTCTGGAATCTGAAATAGTAATTGATGGAAAGAAAAAGAGCTTTGCCTAAATCCGGTAAAGCTCTTAACATTGCAAGTAATTGTCTTAAAGTTTTATTTCACGCGCTCAAGATAACGCGATTCGGTCGGGTTAACGCGGATTTTCTCGCCGGATTCAACGAATGGCGGAACTTGAATCGTGACGCCGTTTTCGAGCGTTGCGGGTTTGTTGGTGTTGGTGACGGTCGCGCCTTTTAAGCCGGGTTCGGTGTATTCGACCGTAAGCTCCATTGTGTCGGGGAGTTTAACGCCGATTGGCGCGCCGTTGTAAAACTCGACTTCGATTTTTAAACCGGGCAAAAGCCACGAGGCGGCGTCGCCCAAATCTTCTGCGCTCATTGAGGTTTGCTCGTAAGATTCGGTATTCATAAAATGGTGCATATCGCCGTCTGAATAGAGATACTCCATTTCGTGTTGTTCGAGCGACGCTCTTTCCAGCGTGTCGTTGGAGCGGAAACGGTGTTCAAAACTGGAACCCGTAATTAAATTTCTGAGTCTCGTCTGCACCATCGCGCGTAAGTTTCCCGGCGTGTGATGGCGAAATTCCATCACTTTGCACGGCGCGCCTTCAAATAAAATAACCATTCCTTTGCGGATGTCGTTTGCCGAAAGTGCCATTGTTTTAGTAATCAGTAATCAGTAATCAGTAATCAGTAACCAGCTTTTTAACTTATTACTTATTACTTATTACTTATTACTTATATAATCTCCGTATTTAAATGAATTTGTTTGTAATAGCAAAGTTATAAGTTTAATTTTTGCCGCTTGTGTTTGTCTAGTCATCAGTAATTGTGGTCGTGTTCTAATCTTGTGGCGCTGTAAACTTAAAATTCTCAAAAAGGAAGTTTTCTTTACTTTGAACACTACACTAATTTATTATAAGCTATTGGAAAGTGACGCAATTAAACCATAATGTGAATTGAGTTTAAACGGCTCTTTTTTATGGCTATTTGTGGGCTTGTGATTGAAGCTGTAGATTATTGCGGGAATTTCAATGAAATGGACAGTACAAAAAACGGCTGAACAGCCTTTTGTCAAGGTTGTTATTGAAGGCGACTTCAATTTGACAGACCATTGGAAAATGATTGAAGACATTGTTTCCCGCGATTTTTGGAAACCTGGAATGTATGCCTTCTTTGATGACAGAAATCTCACCTTAAACTCTGCCGGCTTTGCTACGATTCAAGCAGCGGCACGAAATCACGAGGAAAATGACAAGCGCATCGGTGAAGGAAAATCCGCCATTTTAATGGGAACAATGGCTGATTTCGTAAAAGCTCGACAATTTGAGCTACTGTTAGAGGAGAAAGCGAATGCTAGAATTCGCATATTCCTTAAGGAAGAAGAAGCTATAAAATGGTTAGTCTCTTAATCAAGCATCAGAATTAATAATCATTTGATTATTACCGTCAACAAAGTCGTAAAGTTTTCAAAGTAACAAAAGTCCTGCCTTTAATTGAGTTTTGAGAAACAATTACAACACCGCAGAAATAAGACACTACCGTAATTGTCAATGAAATTGTCAATCGTCATTCCGGCTTTTAACGAGGAAAAGTACTTGCCCGCAACTTTGAAAAAAGTGTATCAGGCGCTGGCAGTGGCGAAATGTGATGCGGAGGTGATTGTTGTGGACAACCAGAGCCTTGATAAAACCGGAGAAATTGCGAAAAACTCCGGCGCAGTTGTTGTTTTTGAGATCGAACACAACATCGGAAAAGTGAGAAATACGGGCGCGAAAACAGCCGAAGGCGATTTGCTTGTTTTTGTTGACGCAGACACGCAAGCTCCTCAAAAACTATTTCAAAGAATCGTCGAAATAATGGCTGATGAAAAATGTTTTGGCGGCGCGGTGGCGGTTGAGTATGAAAATTTCGAGCGGAAATGGATGAGATTTTATTTGCTCGGCTGGCATTTCTGGAGCGCGTTTTTGAATATGAAACAAGGCGCGACGCAGTTTTGCCGCAAAGACGCTTTTCTGGAAATCGGCGGTTACGACGAAAGCGTTTATATGGGCGAGGACGTAGAGTTTTACTGGCGTTTATCAAAACTCGCCAGGCAAAACGGCGGATATTTGCATTTTATCGAAAATCCGAAAGTCGTGACTTCCTCTCGAAGATTCGACAAAATGAACGTTTGGAAAATACTTCTGCTAACCAACCCGCTATTTTTCCTTTTTACCACAAAGAAAAAATCTCTGTGGCGAGATTGGTATGACAAACCGATTCGGTAAAAAAGCTAATGCTTAACGCGATACAAAACATAAACGCAGCCGTTTTTTAACTGTCTGGATTCGATTAATTCCAAATCAATCTGCCGTTTCATTTCCAGAAAAAGCGGAATGCCCGAACCCAGCAAAACCGGATGAATATTAAATCCGATTTCGTCAATCAATTCGGCTTCAAAAAGCGATTTGGCAAATTCGCCGCCGCCCATTACGCAGATTTCTTTGCCCTCTTCACTTTTTAATTTACGGACAAACTCGACGGCGTTTTCGGAAACAATTTCAACGTCGGCGTTTTCTTCGGCTTTTAAAGTTTGAGAAAAAACGTAGGTTTTTATATCGGGATAAGGATTTTTCTTGCCCTTGCTGAGTTCAAGCCCAACCGTATAAGTTTTCCGTCCCATCAAAACCGTATCAATCTTTTTCCAGAAATCCGACATAATTTCCATTACGTCATCCGACCACATCAACCAATCAACCGCTCCGTTTTCCCGCGCAATGAAATTGTCGAGACTGCTTGCAACGCCAAATGTTATTTTTCGCATTTTAGTACTCCTTTTCGATTCACATTTTAAGAAAAACCTTAAAATGTGTCTTGGCGTTTTTTGATATTACTTTTCAAGCGGATTTGTCAGGCGCGATTCGGCTTCATCATTGTCTGACAGACGCCCGGCGATGTTTTTGTATTTTTTTGGAATTGCTTGTAAAAACGGCTTAAATCGTTATAACCGACATCTTGCGAGACATTGATAATTTCTTCGCCGTTTGCCAATTTAAGCGGCGCGTCGGCTAGACGCAATTGATGCAGATACGCGCTCGGACTTAAACCGTAATCGCGTTTGAATTGCCTTGAGAGATGTTCGTGCGTGACGCCGATTTTGTCGGCAACGCGCGCGATTGCAGGATAAACGAGATAGTTTTCGTCAATCAAACGTTTGGCTCTAAGCGAAAGCAAAGACGGTTTCGGATTTATTTCAATTGATTGCGGATTTGTGCACGAATCCAGAATTTCAACGACTTGCTTAACGTTTTCAGGCGATTTCGTCAAAGCCGCTTCAAACATTATCGGAGCGGAAAGAAATTTTTCAGGCAATGATTCAATCGCGGCGATTCCCCGCAAACGCCCTTCGGGATTTTTGAAACCGGCTTGCGAGATGGTAAAAGGCGGATAAAAAACACCGAAATGTTTTGTGTTTGGGCGAATCTGTTTTTCGCCCTGAAGAAAATAAATTTCTCCCGCGTCCAAATCATAAAACTCTATCAGCCAAGCCGTGCAGGTAATAACTTTGGCAGTAAAAACGCCTTCAATTTTCAACTCGTCTTCAAAAAAATAAGCGCCGTCCGACAAGAAATTCGTTTTACGGCGCGTTACCGTTCCGTTTTCAAATTCAATTTGAAAGTTGGATTCGTTCGAGTTGAGCCTTTTGTTTTTCATCAAGCAATTAACTTTGCTTCTTAAACGGTAGCGGCGCGGGTTCTTCGCCTTCTTTCGGCGGTTCTCTGTTTAGAGATTTAAAAATGTCCACGATTTGATCGTGCATTGATTTGGCTTCCTTGTTCGCCGGATTTAATTTCAACGATTTGCGAAAATCACCGAGCGCGGCGCGATACTGCGCGGCTTCGGTCAAAGCGAAAGCGCGTTTGGCGTAAGCCTCCGCCAGAGCCGTTTTCGCCGCTTCATCTTTTGGTTTGGCTTTGAAATCCTTTTCGGCTTTGGCAATCTCGGCGTCGTATTCGGTCATATCAATCGCCGTCGCGTTGCCGGTCATCATAGGCGCAGTTGAACTGCCGGAATTTGAACTGCTTGTATTTGCCGGAGGCGTGGGAGCCTGCTTCGCGCCGTGGCTCGAAGCAATTAACGGCGAATTTTCGTTCGCTTTGGTGACGACCGCTCCGGTATTTACGTTTGAAATCTGCGCCTGTTGCGGCGAGTTTGAACACGAAATCAGAAAACTTATGGAAAAAACCAATAATAAACAAAAGATAATTTTCATAGAACCGATTTTAATACAAAAGTGTTGACAAAGAGCAGAGCTTGAGCCTGAGGAATCAAATTCCTTGCGTTCTTTGCGTAAAACCTTTGCGCTCTTTGCGGTTTCATTCTAAAGAAAACTTAACCGCAAAGAGCGCAAAGAGAAAACGCAAAGAGCGCAAAGAATTTCTAATCTTGATTCGTATAAACTGAACGTGAAAATAATTCGCTTTAATTTTGAACGAACGGGCGCGATTGAAAAATAAAAATTTGATTTTTCGCGTATCCCCATTCGATGTCCTGTTCGCGCGTGTTGCCGAAAATTCTTTTAATCCGCGCGGCTGTACGCGCCAGATCGCGGACGACTTTATCGGTTAAAACCGCGCGTTCGCCGGAAATCGGAATTTCCTTGATGCCGCCGTTTTCGTCGAAAACCAGCAGGCTGTCTTCGTCCGAGCGCGTTAAAACCTGCACGGAATTTGATTTCGGCGCGAACAGAATTTGTTCGGCGACGCGCTTGCCTTCGACGACCTTGATTCCGAGACCGCGTTTGGCGCTGATGTAAATCGAATTTTTATCGTCCGGGTTAAACGGATCGCTCGTAATCATCACGCCGCTCGCTTCCGAGTTAACGCCTTCCTGCACGAGAACGCCCATAAATGTCTGCGTGTGGTCAACAAAATTGCGCTCTCTGGCTTCGTAGGCTTCAAATTTCCAGATTGAAGCCCAAACCGTTTTCACCGCTTCAATCAATTTGTCGGCTTCTTTGACGTTCGGCACGGTGTCGTAAAGTCCCGCGCCGGAAAAATTCGGCAAATCTTCGGCGTTTGAGCTGCTGCGGACGAAAACGCCTTTGCCGCCCAAATCTTTTTGCCATTTTTCAACGATTTCGGCGCGCAAGCGTTCATCGAATTTTCCGTTTTGAATTGCGGCGCGAAATTCTTCGAGCTTTTTCCGGCGAACCGGCGGATTGTGAACAAAATCGTTGTCGTCCATCAATTCAACCGCTTTATCGAAAAAGCCGTTCGATTCCATAAAATTTTTATACGCGACAAACGGAATCCCGAAACCTTGCGGGACGATTATGTTCGGCAGTTTGGCGTTAAAGATTTCGCCCAGATTTGCGGATTTCGCGCCGTAAATTATGCTGTCTTTTCGCCGCTGTTCATTGAGCAGAGCAAGTTTTGTGATGTTCAGATTTGCGGGCGGCGCTTTGGTGATTTTGCCGCGCGCTTCTTCGGCTTTCTGCCATTCGTCGAGCGTTTTTTTGTCGGCGCGTTTGATCGAATAACGGTCGAGCTTGGTTTCAAATTCAACCCAAAAGCCGTTTAAATCTTTAAAAAGCTCGTCGGCGTTTTTGATGTAAGCGTTCGGAACGCCCCAGCCGCGAGCGAGCAAATTGATGTGCGACAAGGGCGTCGAAGATTGGGAAACAATAATTCCGGCGACCGGCGGCAAGCTGATCGGAACTTCTTTTAAAACCAGAATCTCGTTGTAACCGATTTCAACCGAATCATCGAGCTTGTCAATGACGTGAATCCGCCCGACGCCGCGAGCCGTGTTCATCGCAATATATTCCTGATTTTTGTTGATGTCGGCGGGCAGGATTCGTTTGATTTCGGTTTGTTTCGCCGAAAATTCGTCTTGCCGAATAGAATTCGGTTTGAAAGCAACAGGCTGGAAAAACGTTTTATTGATTCGGTCGTAAGAGAGCTTTATCAAATCGGCGGGAATCAAATCGCCTTCCCAAAACTCGAAAGTCCACGCTTTGACGGGCGTCTGCCAGGCGAGCGTGCCGACGACGAAACGGCGATTATCGTTGACGTAAATGTCTTTGAAAAACTCTTCGCCGCGTTTTAAAGAAAGATAATTGCCGTTGATAAAATCTTTGTGAAACCGATATTTCTTTGAATTAACGTAATAAATTTTGTTTTTATCTTTGCGATCAATGACGAACATCAAATGCGGCAGCGAATACGGCGTCCCTTGATGATAAACGCGCGCCAGCTTGTCGAATTCGGCTTGCGTTTTGATTTGCGGCAAAGCGTTCGCAGCGGTCGTAGATTTCTGCCGCAAATCAGCCCGCGAAGCCCGCGTCGGCGAAGGTTTTCGTCCGGGCTGAGCAAACGCGGAAGTCAAACTGCAAATTAAAGTGAGCAAAAGCAGAATGTTTTTTATTTTCATTGTTAATTTATTGAAACTCAATATTTTGCTGCAGAGCGGTCATATCGGCTTTGTTTTTGATGGCAATTCCAAGCTCACGCACCAATCCGTCGTTCAAACCGTAAATCCAGCCGTGAACGACAAGATGCTGTCCGCGCTCCCACGCATCCTGAACAATCGTCGTCTCGCAGACATTGAGAAGCTGTCCGACGACGTTTAGCTCGCACAAACGATTCCAGCGTTCGTCTTCGTCTTCAATTGCCGCCAGAGCCGCAGAATGCTTTCTCGCCACATCCTGAATATGCCTCAGCCAGTTGTCAATCAATCCTAATCGGCTTTCGTCCAAAGCGGCTTTGACGCCGCCACAGCCGTAATGCCCGCAAACAATAATATGTTCGACCTTTAACACTTCGACCGCGAATTGAATCACCGAAAGACAATTCAAATCAGAGTGAACGATGACGTTCGCCACATTGCGATGAACGAAAATCTCGCCGGGCTGCAAACCGAGCAAAAGATTTGCCGAAATCCGGCTGTCCGAACACCCGATCCAGAGATATTTCGGTGTTTGGAGCATGGAAAGTTTTTCAAAAAAATCGGCATTTTCGCGCCTGACCCGCTCCGACCAGCGACGGTTATTTTCCAACAAGTTCTCTAAAGATTCCAAAAAAAATCTCCTCAATTTAAAACGTTTTCAATGGCATCACACGCCGATTTTACACCGTTTTCCGCGCCGACGACACTTTTGATTTCCGAAGCGCGTTTTTTATAATTTAAATCCGTCAACAGCTCGTTCAATTCTCCGGCGGCGCGTTTCGCGTTGTAAGATTCGCGCGCAATTGTTCGAGCGACTCCGAGCCGGACGCAACGCGCGGCATTGTCGAATTGATCGTGCGAAAAAGGCATAAACAGATGCGGAGCGCCCGCGCGCAAAACCTGTGACGTAGTGCCGATTCCGCCTTGATGGACAACTGCCGCGGCAAACGGAAAAACTTCGGAAAACGGCGCGTAATCATAAGCCGCGATTGTTTCGTCCAGATTTTTGGGGGGCGCGTTTTGACCGATCAGCAAAACGGCTCGGCGGTTGAGCATTTTCACGGCTTGCGCCGATTCTTCGTAAAAATTTCCCGCCGCCCAAACCGCCGCCGAACCGAGCGTGAAAATAATCGGCGGCTCGCCCGCCGTCAAAAATTCATTTAAACCGGCGGGCATTTTTCCCGTGTCGCGCTTGCCGTCGTAAAACGGAAATCCTGGTTGGACGGTCGGTTGATGCCAATCGGGCTGCGGCGCGCCCAAAACGGGCGAAAAGAGAGCGAGATGCAAAAACGGCGAAAATTTGTCTTTAAAAACCGGATCAACCGAAGGTTTTAAATTTTCCCGGCGACGCAATTCTCGAACCGGCTCCCACCAGGAATTTAGCGAGAGTTTTAAACCGGAATAAAGAACTTTGTGAAACGTCGGACCTAAGAAACGCAATTTGCCGAGCCATTGCGCGGTCGGCGGAACCATCGGGTCGTAAGCAGAGAGAAATGACGCCGGCGCGAGACTTGTCGAAACCCAGCGTTTGTTGAGCTTTTCGGCGACCAGCGGAGCGGCGAAAACAACTTCGCCGGTGACAATCAAATCGGCGTTTTCAGCCGCCGCCAACAAATCTGCGTAGCTTTCAGGCAAAGTCGGCAGCAAAAATTCGCGCAAAAGCCGCTCGGTTCCTTTTTTCGCGTCCATTAAATCCGCCGCCAATTCCGCGTCGTCGGGCGAAACGTCCGGGCGCGTCGGGTGAAACGCAAAACCGAGCGTTTCGAGCTTTTCGCGGTAATATTCGAGCGTGGCAAAAGAAACTTGATGCCCGCGCGCTCTGAGTTCGAGCGCAAGCGCTATAAACGGATGCAAATCGCCGAGCGAACCAAAAGCAGCCATTACAATTCGACTCATACAACAATTGTTTTATCACAGTCGGGCGGCAAACGATATTGACAAAAAAGCGCGAGCCTAAATTAAACTCGCGCTTTTAATTTTAAAATGTTTCGACGGCGGAAAAGCAGCTTTAGCTTTAACCGACGGCTTTATTCTTTTTAGATTTATTGTTCTCGCGTTTTAGATGAACCGAAAAACCGTGAACGTCGCTGCGGTAAAGCGTGTGCCCGAATTCGACGGGCTTGCCGTCATCGGCGAAAACCGTGCGCTCGATTGACAGCAGCGGCGAGCCGACACGCACATTGAGTTGTCCGGCGGCGTACGGATCGGCAAGCTCGGCTTTGATTTGCTGTTTGGCTTCGTTCAAATGAACGCCGAATTTGGTTTCAATCATTTTCAAAATCGCGCCCGACGACAGCTCTTCCTGAGTTAGCTGCGAGCCGATTTCCGCGGGTAAATAATTGACAATCAAGCTGTACGGCTTGTCTTCGTAAAGCCGCAGACGCTTTAAGCGATAAACCGGCGTCCCGACCTTGACTTGAAAAATTTCGGCTTCGTTTTTGTCGGCTTCGACCAGATTAAACTCAAGAACTTTGATGTGAACGTCGCTCCCCATTTCGATCAGCTCGTCGAGCGAGCCGGTCAGATGAGTTATGCCGTTGAATTTACGCTTGCGCGTTCGGCGCTGCGCGATAAAAGTACCGCGTCCCTGTTGGCGCTCGATTAAGCCTTCTTCGGCAAGCGTGCCGAGAGCCTGCCGAACCGTGATGCGGCTGACGCCGTATTGTTTGATCAATTCGCTTTCAGTCGGCAGACGGTCGCCCGGCGCGAACGCGCCCGACGCGATTTTTTCGCGTAAAACGTTTTCCAATTGGTAATAGAGCGGTATTCCCGTGCTCGCAAATCCATTTTGTTTTTTTTGCATAACTAATAACAGTTGAAAAATAAGCGGTTTGGGTTTGCCCGCAGATTATGACAATCGAATAAATTTAATCTCTTTTCCAAAAATAATTCAAATTATTTGCGCTCGGGAACCGAACCGGAGATTTTCTTGCGCGTCGTTTCGCCGGTTTTGACAACCGGAATTCCGGTTTCAACTTCCTGGTGCGGGCGGGGAATGATGTGCGTGGCGACGACTTTGCCGACTCGATTTGCCGCCGCCGCGCCCGCATCAACAGCCGCCTTGACCGCGCCGACTTCGCCGCGCACAATTGCCGTTACGAGTCCGGCGTCAATTTTTTCGTAACCGACCAGCTCGACGTTGGCGGTTTTGACCATCGTGTCCGCCGCCTCGATCATTGCGACCAGTCCCATACATTCGACCATTCCGAGTGCTTCCATAAATTATAAAATTACAACGTTTGCCCTTCGTTTCGCAATCGAAGCGGTAGTGATTGAATTCCTGAAAAGGCAAAATTTCGGTTTCGGCTCGTAAAATTTGCAGGAAGCTTGCCGGGCGACGGTTCCGGTTTTGTTGAAAATTTGCGGCGAATGCGATTGTTGAAAGAGAGAGGTTTTTGCGCGAAAATGCTTCGCAGGCTTGCTTGAGCATTTTAGAGCGGTTAAAATTTATTTCGCGCGACCTCCCTTTTGATTTAAATTAAAGACGCGGTTTGATTTGAAACAGCACGTCGGCGGCGCATTGAATTTCGGAGCGGAGATTACCGCCGAATGAAAATTCTTTCCGACGAGATAAGACGCGAGATAAAACGATGAAAGAATGTCCCGCCTGTAAACTTTGCTTTCCTGACGACGTTTTGCGCTGCCCGAACGACGGCGACCAGACGAGTCATACCATCACGGGCGAACCGATTATCGACGGTCGTTATCAGCTGATTAAACGGCTCGGACAAGGCGGAATGGGCGTCGTTTACAAAGCGCGGCACACCTATCTGAAAACCGCTCACGCGATTAAAATTATTTTGCCCGATCTGGTCGGCAACGATCCGAATCTCGTCACGCGCTTTCGACAGGAAGCTCTGGCGGCGGCGGCAATCCGGCATCGCAACATCGTCAGCGTGACGGATTTCGGCGTGGTTGCCGGGAAAATGCCGTTTCTGGTGATGGAGCACGTCGAAGGCGAAGCGCTCCACGATTTGCTCGTCCGCGAGAAACGCTTAACACCGCAATACGCGCTCGAAATTTTGTCGGCAATTTGCTCCGGTCTGTCTGCGGCGCACAAACAGGACATCGTTCACCGCGATTTGAAACCGCTCAACATTATGATTGTGCGCGATCTCCCGATTGAAGACGCGGTAAAAATCCTCGATTTCGGGCTGGCGAAAATCAAATCGGGCGAGTTGCTCGGCTCATTTATTCAAGCGCAGACGACCGGGTTGATGGGTTCGCCGTATTATATGGCGCCCGAACAATGGTCGGACGACGAACCGGACGCGCGCGCCGACGTTTATTCTCTGGGCGTGATTCTGTATCAAATGCTGGCGGGCGACGTGCCGTTTAAAGGCTCTTCGATTCCTTCGATTATGCGGAAGCATTTGTCGGAACCGCCGCCGCCGCTGGCTGATTTCGGATTGAACCTGCCGCCGAGCATCGAAAAAGTAGTGCGCCACGCGCTCGAAAAAGACCCGGCTGCGCGGACGCCTTCGGTTGAAGAATTAACCCAGGAGTTCCGCGAAGCTCTGTCAAATCCGCTTGCGGCTGTTCCGGCGCAGCCGAAAACGCCGCAGCAGCCAATCAAAGAAACAAAAATCGAACCGCAGCCGAAAGCCCACGCTCACGCTTCGAAAACATTCGCGGCGGCGGGCGAGCCGTCGGCGACTCTGCGCGTTTTGACAAATCCGCCCGAATCGCTGGTTTTCTTAGACGGCGAAAAGCTCGGCGCGTCGGAAGCAAACGGCTGGCTGGTGGCGGAAAATATCCGGCGCGGCAAACACAAATTGCGGGTCGTCAAAAATAATCACACCGCTTTTGAAGCGGAAATCTCCTGCGACGGCGAAGTCTGCCAAACTGTCGCCCAACTGCAAAATCTGGCGGCGACAAGTCTGCCATCACAAAACAAGCCTGATCCGTTTCCGAAAAACGCAATTCCGCAGGAAACCTTTATTCCGCCCGCGCAGACAAAAACGGAAAAACCCGTCGGAAAAACAAACGTTCCGGCAGCGGCACCGGAGCTTGATTTATCAATGCCGCTTTCCCCGCCCGAAACAGTTCAAAAACCCGAACAGCGGGCATCTCAGCCGTTTGCGATTAAGAGTTACCCGGACGCGCGCGAGCCGGAACCGAAGCCGGAAACGAAACGCGAAGCGGTTAAAACCGACCCGGAAGTCGCACCGCTCAATACTTTAAAATCGCTTAACAATTCGTCGAAAATCAACGTCCCGATTCCGGCAACGGAAATCGAACCGGAACCGAGTTCGGGGATCAATATTCCGGTTTTGGCGGCGGCGTTTATCATCGGGCTGCTTCTGGTCGCGGGCGGCGGTTTTGCCGTTTATCGCTTGATGTTTCCGGCAGTAGTGCCGCAAAAAACCGAAATTCCGCAGCCGTCGAGTTCTCCGGTTCAAAATCCGCCGGAGAAGCCGCCGCCGACGGCGAATTTATCCAAAATTGAAATGGTTACGATTCCGGGCGGTGCTTTTATGATGGGCGTTGACCAGGGTCAAGACGCAGCCGAACCTGCGCACAAAGTAACAGTGGCAGATTTCCAAATGAGCAAGTATGAAATAACCAACACCCAATACGAACAATTTATTAATGAAACCGGGCATCAGCCGCCGGGCAATTGGGAAAACGGAAGATATTTAAACGGCGAAGAAAATTTCCCGGTAACTACGGTAACATTTGACGACGCTTTAGCATTTGCCAAATGGCTTTCGCAAAAGGATAAGGTTGAATATTCTTTGCCGAGCGAGAGCCAATGGGAATATGCAGCGAGAAACGGCGCTGCCGGAAATTTGTTTCCGTGGGGCGACAAATGGGAAGACGGGCGCGCCGTGATGAACGGTTTTAGAGCAAAATCGGTCGGTTCGGCGTCTAATGGAGCCAACAAGTGGGGCGTTCAGGATTTAATCGGAAATGTTTGGGAATGGACTGATACAACTATTGAGGCTTATCCGGGCAGGGAGATGGAAACAGGCGGCAAAGACCCCGGAAAAGTGATTCGCGGCGGAAGCTATTTTGAAAAAAGCGACCGGAAACCCGATCCGGTTAATTCCGTCTTCCGAAACATGTCCGCACCCTCGGCTCGCTCAAATTTGATCGGCATTAGACTCGTGATTAATTAAGTTCGTGAAAAGAAACGGGAATTATGAGTTTAGAATAGAGAGAGTATTCAATTCTCCTTTTACGATTCTAAATTCGAGAAAATGTTCGAGAAAAACAGCAAATTTGTTTTATTTTTGGCGACCGGATTTTTATTGATTAATTCTGCCGTCTCAAACGCCCAGGAAGTCGGCGGAAATTTAGGCAGCAGCTCCGGCGTTTTCCGTTCGCAGAAACCTGCACGGGAAACAAAGAAACCCGCTCGCAAACAGTCTCCGCCGCCAAAACCAAAAACGTCTTCGGCAAACGCCGCAAAAAACAAACCGTCTCCGGCTAAATCAATCAAAATCGAAAAATCAACGACGGCGAAAAGCAATTCGGTTAAATCCGGCGGCAAAAATTCAGCGCCGCCCGAAAAAGCGGCGGCTACAGCCGATGAATTGTTTGAAGCCGCGATTGATGAAGGAAACTCGGCGCGCGACGAGCGCAAATTTGCCGACGCGCAGCGAGCCTACGAGCGCGCTTTGAAACTGAAGCCGCGCGACGTTCGAAGCGCTTACGGTTTGGCAAACGTTTACGCCGACCAGCAGCGCTGGGATGAAGCCGAAAAATATTATCGCCAAGCCGTAATGATCGAACCGATCAACGTCGAAGCCAATATTGCCTTGAGCTATGTTCTCGTCCAGCCGAATCGCGGCGGAAACGTCGCCAGCCGTTTTGTTGACGCCGAGGCGACGGCGCGCCGCGCCATTGCGCTCGACAACAATAACCCGACGGCGTTTGACCAGCTCGGCGTCGCGCTCGAAGCGCGCGGAATAGTCAACGATGAAACGGAAAAAGCTTATCGCCGCGCAATCGAGCTGAAACCGGATTATCCGGTCGCTTACGCGCATTTAGCCCGTTTGCTCAGAAAAAGAGGACACAGCAAAGACGCCAACAAGGCTTACAAAAAAGCGGTCGAGCTGGCAAACGATGTCACGAATTTGACGCTTGTTGCCGAGGTGCTGCAAAGCGAGCAGCGTTATGAAGAATCGGAAAATTTATTGCGGCGAATTTTGACCGTTGACGAATCCAATCCGGCGGCGCTTTATCTGCTCGGACGTGCTCTGCTCGTCAAACAAAATTACGTCGAAGCCGAAGATTTTCTCAACAAGAGCGTCGCCGTCAGCCCGAAAACGTTTTCGGTTTACACGGCTCTGGCTTCGCTTTATCTTCGCACCGTACAATACGAAAAGGCTGAAAATATGCTCTTGAAAGCTTTGCCGCTCGCCAATGAAAGCGAGCGCAAACAGCTTGCCGGAGCTTTGGGATTGGTCGGAGACGGTTATTTGCGCGAGAAAAAAACGATTAACGCGGTTCGGGCGTTCAAAAAAGCGTTTGAGCTTGACATCGCCAATCCGCAGTTGCAGGCAAAATTAACCGCCGCTCAATCAGCGAATCAGCAATAACGATTTTTTTATTTTTGGAGTTTAATAATGCTGCGTTGTCCCAAATGTAGCCGCATTTATCAAAGCGGCGCGAACAGATTTTGCACCCACGACGGCGGTCGTTTGGCTTCAGTCGCCGAAGCCGGTCTGACTGAAGATAATGCCTCTTTAACGGCAGATTTCGGCGTTTCGCAAAACGATGCGAACACCGAATGGCAGCCGCGCAGGCAAACCGGGCGACTCGTGCTTCCGCCTCAAATCGAACTCGCGCCTAACGGTTTCGGCGCTTCTCGATTAGCAGCAAACGAGCCTTTGCCGTTAATAAGGGAAACTGTCAACGGTTTTCAGACTGCGGCTCAATCTGCGATTCCGATTTCGGAGCGGCGACCGACCGGCAGACTGGTTTTGCCTGCGGAAATACCGGATTCTTTCGCACCCGTCGGCGACCGAAGCATTAACCCGACGGGGCGACTTGCGGTCAGAGCGGAAAACACAACTGCGCTTATCGGGCAAAACGTCAAAGGACGCTACATGGTTGACAAAGTTTTGCAGCAGGATGCTTTGACGGTCACTTATATCGCTCACGACCGTTTGGGCGAACACCGGCAGGTTTTAATTAAAATCCGGCTCGACGAATTTCCGCCCGAATCCGAAGAAACCAGGCGTTTTTACGAAGAACGCGGCGCGCTCTCGCATCTCAATCATCCGAACATCGCCCGAATTCTGGACGCCGGAGATTTGACCGAAGGCAAACCGTTTATCATCACCGAATTTCCCGAAGGCTTGACTCTGCGCGAAGCGATGCAGATTTCCGGGCAGTTTTCCGCCGGTCGAACCGCTCGCGTCGTTCGTCAAATCGCGCAGGCTTTGACCGAAGCCCACAACAATCGCCTGACGCACCGGAATTTAAAACCGGAAAACATTGTGCTGAAAAACGACGGCACGATTGAACAAGTAAAAGTTATTAACTTCGGCGTCGCGGGCGAAGAAGCGGACAAAAACGCTTCGCTTGCCTACACTGCGCCGGAATGCCTGATCGGTCAGCTTTGGCACGCCGAAGGCGATATTTTCGCGCTCGGCGTCATCGCTTACGAAATGTTGACCGGACGAAAACCGTTTGCGGGCGCAACCGAAGACGATTTGCTCGACGCGGAAGAACTCGGTTTGGCTCTCAAACCGACCAATTTGCGGCTCGATTTAAGCCCGACGGTTGATGCCGTTTTAGAGCGCTCCCTATCTTTCAGCCGCGCCGAACGCTTTCATCACGCCCGCGAATTCGGCGAATCGCTTTTTAACGCCCTGACCGAAAGCGCCGTTTATAAACCGACCGGCAAACTGCCCGTCCAAACGGAAATTCCGGCTACAATTAATGACGAGCTTCTCGCTCCGAACGAATTTAGTCCCGAAACGCCGATAGTCGCTCAGGAAACAAAACCGGAAGCAGCGACAATTAAAAAAGTAGAATTCGAGCAAATCGCTCCGGCGGCAAAAACAACCTTCGGAGCAGAAAAAGGATCATCCAACAAAGCGAAATGGCTGATTGCTGCAGCTTGCGTAATTGCGGCAATCGCTCTGGCAACGGCGTTTTTGTACAACAGAAATTTGCCCGAACAAGCCGTAAGCGAACAGCCCTACGTATTTCAACCTTCCGCGCCGAAAACCGAATTGCCGAACGCTCCGGCTGAACAGCCCGTGCCGCTTGTCAGCGAAACTACAAACGCTGAGCCGCTTCAAACAGCGACGATTCCGCCGAATTTCGTTCGCTTTGAAAACTCGAAAACCGAATTGGATGGAAAACTGGCTGAAAACTTCATACCGTTTTCGCTCGGTTACCCGGAGAATTGGGACCTAAACGAGAACGCCGGAAAACCGGGCGCGGCTAATTTTCTGGACGTTTCAAATCGAATCGCAAACGGTTTGCCGATTGAACAGCTTCTCGTCAGTTGGTACGAAAGCAAAGGAAGTTTTGAAGCCGACCGCGCGGCTTTTCCAAATCTGGTCAAAAAATTAACCGCCGCTTACGCCAAAGAAATTCCGGCTTTCCGCAAAATCTCCGAAGGCGAAACAACTTTGAACAGACGCGCCGCTTATGAAGTCAAATTTACCGGCGAAAGCAAAGACGCGGACGGCAAAAAAATCAAAATCTTCGGACGGACGGTTTTCGTGCCGACCGGAAAACAGGATGCCCAAAGCGGTTTGCTTTTAACGATGCTCGCCACCAATCTTTCGCAGTCAATCTCAAGCCCGAAGGATGTCGGCGAAAAGGGTGAATTAAAAGAGATTTTAAATACCTTTGAAATCGGTTCTTCATCGCCGGACGCGAAACAATAATAGAAAACGAAAACTCGATTGATAATTCGGCTAGGCGGTCTTTTGACCGCCTTTCGCGTTAGTGGTAATTTTAGCGGCGGAAAATACATTTCGTTTTTTTTTATCCAAATTGCAAAAATGAAAATCGTCTTAAGCGAAGAACGCGGCGGCAGCCAGTTAAATGAAAAGACTTTCTCGCAGGAAACAATCCGAGTCGGGCGCGATCCTTCAACGTGCGAAATCGTTTTCGAGCAAACGGCGTATCCGATGGTTTCCCGCAAACACGCCGAGCTGCGGTTTAAAGACGGGCGCTGTTTGCTGATTGATTCAAATTCGAGTTACGGAACATTTTTAAACGGGCAGCGAGTCAGCGGACCGGCGGAAGTTGCGGCGGGAGCGACGATTCAATTCGGCTTAAACGGTCCGGTTCTGCGCGTTAAAAATTTAGAAATGCCCGCGCTCGACGATTCGATTGATTTCGCAGCCACATTTCAAGACGCGCCCGCAAGCATTCAGCCGCCAAAATCGCCCCAAAAACCTGCGCCGCAAATTTTGTCAGCCGTTTTGCAGCCGCTCGAAAACGCGGGCGCGACGCCGCTCGAAATCAAAAAAGAAATCATCACGCTCGGTCGCTCGCCGGAAAACGATTTTTCGGTTGACGCGGCGTCGGCTGTCGTTTCGCGCCGCCACGCCGAGATTCGCCGTCAAAACGGGCAATTCGTGATTGTTGATAACGGCAGTTTTAACGGAACTTTCGTCAACGAACGCCGCGTTGTCGCTAACGAACCGACGCCGCTGGCGAGCGGTGATGAGATTCGTCTCGGTTTGGGCGGTCCGGTTTTGCGTTTTCTCGCCACGCAAGCGACCGCGCCGCAAGCCGTTTCAGCCGTTTCTCAAACCGCCGGAAATGAAGAAGTGCCGCGCACGCTGGTCGGCTCGCAAATTTCTCTCAGAGATTTACAGCAGGCGCAAAACGCCCCGCCGCAACAACATGCGCAACTGCTTTTGCGGCTCGATTTCAGCCGCAAATCCGAATTAATCATCGGGCGCGCCGAAACTTCGGACATTCGACTCGACGGTTTGCAAATCTCAAATCGCCACGCGCGGCTGCTTAAAACCGCCAACGGCGTTGTTATCGAAGACGCGGGTTCGACAAACGGCGTTTACATCGGCGGCAAAAGAATTTCCGGGCGCGCGGCTTTAACTTCCGCAGATACGGCGCAAATCGGACCATTTCAGCTTCGCGTTGACCAAAACGGGAACGTTTTTGTTTTCGACACGCGGTCAAAAACGCGGATTGACGCGCTGCACATCACGAAAACCGTCAAAAACCGCGCTGGCGGCGGGCTTTTAAAATTGCTCGACGACGTTTCGCTCGCAATTCAGCCGAACGATTTTGTCGGACTTCTCGGACCTTCAGGCGCGGGCAAATCAACTCTGATGGACGCGCTCAACGGAATGCGACCGCCAACTGCGGGCAGCGTTTTAATCAACAATCTCGATTTTTACTCAAATCTCGATTCTCTCAAACAAGGCATCGGTTACGTTCCGCAGGACGACATCATTCACCGGCAATTAACGGTTTACCGCACGCTTTATTACGTCGCCAAATTGCGGCTGTCCGGCGACGTTTCGGGTGCGGAAATTGACCAGATTATCAACGAAGTTCTGGACGTGACGGGACTTGCCGAACGCCGCGACGTTCTTGTTTCCGAGCTTTCCGGCGGTCAGCGCAAGCGCGTTTCGATTGCGGTCGAATTGATTACCAAGCCTTCGGTGATTTTTCTGGACGAGCCGACTTCGGGGCTTGATCCGGCAACCGAAGACAAAATTATGAAGCTCTTCCGTCGGATCGCCGAATCGGGGAGAACCGTGATTTTAACGACTCACGCGATGGAAAACATCCGGCTGTTCGACAAAATCGTGATTTTGATGCGCGGCAAGCTCGTCTTTTACGGCACGCCGAACGAAGCTCTGAAATATCTGGGCGCGAGCAGTTTTAAAGAGCTTTATGACAAGCTCGAAGAGCCAATCGAAAAACGCCTGCACCAGGCGACCGAAACGAATCAAGCGGAATTCAAACGCCGCCGCGAACAAATCACCGAAGAAATAGCCGAAACCTGGAAACAAAATTTCTTAAAAACCCCCGAATTTCGCCGCAACGTTTCCGAACCGCTCAGCCAAATCGCGCAAACCGGCGATGCGCCGCGACCTCCGAAACGCCGGAGGCTCGGAATTTTCGGCTCTATGCGTCAAACTTTGACTTTGACGAAACGTTATTTTCAGGTTCTGTTCCGTGACAAATTGAATCTGGCTATTTTGCTTCTCCAAGCGCCAATTATTGCCTTGATGCTCGCATTCGTAGTGCCCGCGGACGCGCCGCGCGATTTTATTTATTTCGTTTTAACTCTGGTGGCGATTTGGTTCGGCACTTCGGTTGCGGCTCGTGAGATCGTCCGCGAAAAGCCTGTTTACCGGCGCGAGCGAATGGTTAATTTGAGCTTGCTGCCTTATTTGCTTTCAAAACTGCTCGTCTTGAGCTTTGTTGTCGGTTTGCAGATTTTGTTGCTGTTTCTGCCGCTTAAATTTTTTGATTTAATCAATCTGACGCAAATGCCCGGAGTTCTGTCGGGTTTGCCGCAGCTTGTTGTTTTGTTTTTAACTGCTGCAACGGGAATCGCGCTCGGACTTTTTATTTCCGCCCTGGTGAAAACTTCGGAAATGGCTACGAGTCTCGTGCCGCTGATTTTGATTCCGCAGATTTTGTTTTCCGGTCTGGTCGGCGTTCCGACGGGCGCGTCGCGCGTCGCCGGTCTGGCAATGCCCGCTTCGTGGTCTTTCGACGCGATGAAACGTTTTTCCGGTCTCGACACGCTCGAACCGGAAGGCTCGAATTTGCGCGGCGCAAACGAAGGAAAAGGTTTGTATAAATGGATTGAAGACCGCAACGCGGAAATCGAAAGCGAGACGCGCGAAGAAATAGAAGATTACAAACGGCGGATGAAAAATTATCTGGGTGATTTAAAAAACGGAATCCAAGCCACCGAACCGCCCGCGCCCGACATCAAATCAGCCGAGAAACTGCCCGCGAGCCTTCACGATTACGTCACATTTTTGCATCCGTGGATGAATGTCGCCCTGAATCAGGCAGTTTTGTTAATGATGTTTGTCGCTCTCGTTTTAGCAACGCTCATCGCCTTGCGGCGGCAAGACATTCGCTGAAGTTGTTGCTAAAATCACATTTGGAGTTTTGATTTATGATTTTTTCCTTTCGCCAAGCTAATCGCGCATTACTTTTTTTAGCGGCTTTTACCCTGCTCATTTTGCCAGCCTGCAACAATTCGACGGCAACGGGCAAAAAAGAAGCGGGCGGCAGTGCCGCTACATCCGGGAGCAAAACGACCGCCGGAAAATACGACCCGACGGCAGTTCCGGCAGAAATGGCTGACGCCGAACTGACCGCGCTCGACGGCAAAACTTTTAAGATTTCGGATTACAAAGGCAAGGTCGTGCTGATCAATTTATGGACGACCTGGTGCGGTTTCTGCAAAAAACAGATGCCCGATTTGGTCGCGCTCAGCCAGGAATTTAAAGACCGCGACGTTGAGTTTCTAGGCTTAAACGCCGAAAACGAAAAGCTGCCGATGGTTGAAGAGTATATCAGCCAATATAAAATTCCGTACCGCGTCGGCTGGACGAACGACGACGTTTTTTCGGCTTTAAGCCCAAGCGGTTTTCCGTCAACCTACATAGTCACTCGCGACGGACATTTTCACTGGGCGGTCAACGGCGCAGTCCCGCCGGAACGCATCCGCACAAAAATCGAAGAAGCACTTGAAATAAATTAAGAATTGAGAAGGCAGGAGATAGTAGATAGAAGATAAATTAAAAATTCTTCTATTTATACATCCTGCCTTCTATCTCCTGCCCCCTCAATTCTTTATTCTCTCTCCGCTTTCTTTCGGCTCGACTAAAATCGTCCGAAAACTCGATAAACGAACTAATCCGGGCGCGGCGTTTTTTGGTTTTGAAACGAATTTGCGCTGCGTGTAATTGACCGCAACTTTTGTGTCTTCGCGGGCTTGGCTGAATTTGGCGGTTAATTCGGCGGCTTCGATTAAAGTTTTCTGCGGCAGCTCGCCTTTGCCCGGATTTCTGACGACGACGTGCGAGCCGGGATAATCAGCCGCGTGCATCCACCAATCAAGTGATTTGGCGATGCGGAACGTCAAACGATCATTATCTTTTGCCGCGCGCCCGACCAGAATTTCCAGTCCGTCCGAAGAACGATAACGCCGCACGCCCGAACCGATTTCCGGTTCTTTTTTCGATTTCGGTTTTTCGCTTTTCGGAATCTGCTTAAAGCCTGAGAGCTTATTCTTTTCGACAAATTCGCTCAGCGCCGTTTCATCGCGCCGCTCTATGATTTTCTCTAAATCTGAGATTACAGATTTCAAATGTTCGATTTCAGATTCGAGATTAGAAATTCGAGCCGTTAATTCCTGCGCCGCATTGCGCGCTTTTGAATAACGCGCGAAATATTTTTCGGCGACTTCCTGCAAACTCAAATTTTCATCGGCTTCAATCTCGATTTCCGGCGCGTTTTCATCGAAATAATCAATGACAAAAACCCGATTTCCTTCGCGCCGAGCCGCATATAAATTTGCCAGCAGCAAATCGCCTTGTCGCTTCAATGCCTCCGGCTCGCCGTGCGCCCGCAAATCCTGTCCGAGCCGCTGCAATAATTTTTCTTTTTTCGTGAGTTCCTGCCGGAAACGACTGCTCGCCGCACGCGCAGCAGAGTCGAATTCGCGAGTCGCTTCGATGTTTGAAAAATAAGAATCGAGCCGTTCGGAAAGCGGCGAAGCCGGAGACAAAGGAAAATCAGACGGTTTTAATTCGATTTCCGAGATAGTTTCGAGTAGGGAAGTTTTTTTCGGCGGTTGAAACTGAGCTTCAAATTGCGGCGGCTGGTAAATTTGTCCGGTCTCCTGACCGTCGCCGTGCGTTTCGCGCAGGCTTTCGAGAATTCGATTTTCCGCGTCGAGCAGAAACAAATTTGCGGCTTTTCCGGTTAATTGCGCGACTAATTTAAACTTTTGGACGGCTTGCGCGCTTTCATCCTCAACCAAAAATTCAAAACGCACAATGCGGTCTTCAGCGTCTTTTGCAATGCGTGTAAGCTGCCCGTCGGAAAGCCGTTTGCGAGCGAAAAGCAGAAAATTGCCCGATAGATCCGATTGTTTTTCAAGCTCGCGCACGCGCCGCCGAATCAAATAAAGGCGCGGGACGAGCGAAGGTTCAAAGTTCAAAAAAAGATAACGCCCGTCGCCCGGACGAAAATCAATTGCCAATTGATTCGAACCGAGCTGAAAAATTTTGCCGATTCTTTTCCCAGCAAGAATCGGCAAAATCTCGTCAACAATAACTTGTAAAGCCTCTCCGTCCAAAGTTCAAAGTTCAAGGTTCAAGGTTCAAGGTTAAAGAAAAACTTTGAACCTTGAACCTTAAACTTTGAACCTAATTCTCACGAATCACGACCGTGCCGGAAAGCCAGTCGTGGACGGCGCGGCGTTCGGTGCTTAATAAAATCGCAATCAACCCAATTCCGGCGAGAGCGAGCGTCAGCAAATATGCAAGCGTGTTAAGCATTGCTTCCAAAACGGTCGCCGCAGAACCGTCTTCGGCGTGAACCGTGCGAAGCGAGAAAAGGCGACCGGCAAAGGTTGTTTCCGCCAGCACAATTCCGCCAGTTAAATAAATAAATTTGATTGCCGCAAAAACGCCCAGACAAGTCAACGCGCTCTCCAAGCCGAATTTTTCGGCGGTGAAAAATCCGGCAGGCGCAAACAGCGTAACCAGCCCGAACGCCGCTCCCGCGCAAAGAACGATGTCGAGCAATGCGGCAATGAATCTGAAGCTGAGCGGCGCGTAATCTTCGGCGATTTCCGGCTGATCGGATTCAGCGTCACGCACGCGCGGCGCGATTTCCTGTTCGACCGCAACGCCGCTGCGCGGAGATGGTTTTTTCTGCGGCACGGCAGCCGAAATGCGCATTTGCGATTCGATGAATTTATCCGCGTCGGCTTCGGAAATCATCGGCAATTTGCGCGGCTCTTTTTTCGGCGCGGCTGAAACCAACGGCACGGCAACGCCAGCCGCAGCTTGGGCTGTTTCGAGCGGCTTGACTGTCGTCTCAACTTTTAAAGCCGGTGCGTTTTCAGTTTTCGAGAAAGAATCGAACTTCGCATTTTCGATGGCGGCAGCTTCAAATTTAAGCGGCGCTGGAGATTTCTGTTTCGCTTCGATTTCAGCAGGCTGCGGCACGGCGGTGAGCGGAACGCCGGCTGGTTTCGGTGCCGGCTGCAATCTCGGCGCAGGCGCGGCTTGCGGCTCGAAAACCGGCGCGAGCGCGACAGCCGTCGCCGCCGATTGATGAACCTGACGCGACCGTTCGACGCGCTCAAGCGCGCGGGCAATAATATTATTAGCCGCACGATTTTCGACGTTCGGTTTTAGATTGATCACCGTCCCGGACGATGCGACTGCCGCTTCGGTTTTTTGTTTTGCGGCTTCGACTCTAGTTTCACGCAGTTCTTCTATTTCATCTCCTCCTTCACGACGCTCGCGCGCAGCCCGCACGCGCTCGCGCAAAGCGTCGCGCCATTCGGATTCGTCGTTTTTGCGCTTTGGAAACTCGATCAGAGTCGAAGTAAACTCGCGCCTTGCGGCAACAGGCGCTTCTTCGGCAACGGCTGTCGGCGGTTCGAGCCGACCTGTATCCAAGCTCGGTTCAGCCGCCTCAGCAACTAAATCAGCGGTCGTTATCTTCTCAGTTCTCTTTTCCGCTGGCGGGTAATAATGCCGTGTTGGCATTTCCGAGCAATTTGGACAAACTGATAACGGTGCGGCGAAGGTCTTCGAGCAGGAAGCACATTGCATATTTTTAAAACTCAATTGATTTGTTCCGGCGCGCGACTGCTTAAAATTGTTTGCGCCAATTTACTTTTTGGAGTTGAAGTTTGCTTAAAACACGCAACATATTGCGCATTTCTAACCTATTTGAGCGGATGCTATCAAACTTTAAGCGCTTAAGTCAACGTAAAATTTCAACTTTTTTTTCAATTTTCAATATTTTGTCAAATTTTGTTAATTTTGATGTGATATTTAATGCCATTTTTCTTAACAATTTTTCTTGAGGAGAAGAAATGCCAGCAATTTCTATTATCATCGGCGTAATGCTGATTTTGATCGGCGTCGGCGGCTATGGATACGGCTCTACGACCGGACATGCCAGCCCGACTGCGCTGATTCCATCGGCAATCGGTTTAATTATCGCCATTCTCGGCGGCGTTGCGACAAAGGAGAGTTTGCGCAAACACGCGATGCACGCGGTGATGCTCGTCGCTCTGCTCGGTTTTCTGGGTACTGTGATGGGAATTCCAAAAGCAATTTCCCTGCTTCAAGGCGCGCAAATCGAACGCCCGGCGGCAGCCGTCGCGCAAACTTTAACCGCGATTTTGTGCTTAATCCTGGTCGTTTTCGGAATCAAATCATTCATTGACGCGCGCCGAAACAGAACGGAAACGGTTTAATTTTCAAAGCAATCGAGCTTTTGCTCCTTTTTTTGACTTACTTTTAATTTTTCGCCGATGTTAAATGAATTTACAGTTGCAGAGTTGGCGGAAAAAATCGGCGAGCAATTTCGCGGCGACGGCGAAACAAAAATCACGGGCATAAACTCGCTCGAAGCCGCTCAAACAGGAGAAATCGCTTTCGTCGAAGACGCCAAGTTTTTTGCCGCAGCCGCAAACAGCGCCGCGTCTTGTTTAATCGTCGCGGAAACTGCCGAAATTGAATTTAATGGCGTTTTAATTCAGACAAAAAACCCTAAATTAGCTTTCGCCCGCATTGCCGCGCTGCTTCATCCGCCGAAAAAACGCGAAGCTGAAATTCACCCGTCAGCCGTCATCGCCGAATCCGCCGCGATTGGCGAAAACGTATTCGTCGGGGCGTTTTGCTGCGTCGGCGAAAACTCTTCGCTTGGCGCTGGTACGCAGCTTCGCGCCGGAGCGAAAATCGGAGACCGCGTGAGAGTTGGCGAAAATTGCGTTTTTCATCCGAATGTTTTTGTTGAAGACGACGTGACAATTGGAAATAACGTGATTTTACACGCGGGCGTCATCATTGGCGGAGACGGTTTCGGTTACGTGCGCGACGCGGACGAATACGTTAAATTTCCGCAGCTCGGAACTGTCGTGATTGAAGATGACGTTGAAATCGGCGCGAATAGCTGCGTCGACCGCGCGGCTCTGCGCGGCGAAACGAGAATCGGGCGCGGGACGAAAATTGACAATCTCGTCCAAATCGCGCACAACGTTTCAATCGGCGAGCGCGTTGTCATCGCTTCGCAAACCGGAATTTCCGGCTCGACCGTGATTGAATCGGACGTTGTAATCGGCGGACAAGTCGGTTTCGGCGACCACGCGCGCGTGCTTTCGGGCGCGGTCATCGGTTCAAAAGCCGGAATCTTGCCGGGAAAAATCGTCCGCGCGGGCATTTGGTGGGGCGTTCCCGTTCAACCGCTGGACGAATACAAACGTCAAAATGCAATGGTCAAAGCCTTGCCGCGGTTGCGCGAAGAAATAAATCAGTTAAAGAAGCGTTTAGACGATTTAGAGGCATCGAACGAATAAGAATTGAGAAATATTATGAAATATAAGGTATTGGTTGCTGTCGTCTTTTTTCTAATCTCAGCTCAATGCTTTGTTTTCGCACAGGAAGACGTTAAAGCTAAACACGAAGCGTATTATCTTTGCATCAATACGATGGAAAAAGAACCGCCGAAAGCGTATCAATTCTGCTCGGAATACTTGAAAAAATATCCTAACGACGACGCCCGGCTCGTTGAGTTTGCCCGTAAATGGCTGGTTTCATAT
This sequence comes from Pyrinomonadaceae bacterium, assembly GCA_036387135.1. Taxonomy (GTDB): domain Bacteria; phylum Acidobacteriota; class Blastocatellia; order Pyrinomonadales; family Pyrinomonadaceae; genus JALZCH01. The sequence continues at coordinate 113,066 of DASVUH010000071.1, forward strand.
GAAAAAATCTCGCGTTATTTGAATTCGACGGAGCCATTTTTTGCTGCCGAACTGGGGCAAACGTGGGCGGTTTATCTGCCCGATTTGGAAAAGCGGATTCCAATTGTTTCAGACAAAGATGATTCTCATAAAATTGAAATTGTGCGCAATTTCAATTCGCCTTCGGAAGATAAACTTTTAAGCAAGGCGGAAGCCGTTTATCGGAACCCACAGGAACTCTCCAAAGAGCTAAACGGTGGTTGGCGTTATTTATCCGAGCGTGACAATCTCCCCGAAGGCGAACCGAAATGGTGGGCAGGATATTCAGACACTATTCTTTCAGCCGAAATTGTGACGACCGGCGCAGTTCTTTATTACTTTAATATTTCCAAAAAACTGCAAAAGAATCCGAAGCTCAACGATCCCGGATTTACATTTTCCCGCACCGAATTGAAGTACGATTCGTCAATCAAAAAATTCGACAAATTCGAGCGCAGCGGAAAGGTTTTCAATAACGTTTATGTCGCCGATTTGAATCTGACCTGGGCACAGGTGTGCGGTGGATTATGCGGACACGGCTTTACGCGCAATAAGGTTGTTGTTTTGGGCGAAAAGGGAAATATTCTGGAAATGTTCCTCGATGCGCCGGTCAACCGTTCAAGCTGGGTTAGCTGATATTTGAAAACATAATTGCGCTTCTAAAACCACGGTTTGATGTTTACGGTGAGATAATTATTCGAAAAATGTGCTTGCCGCGATAAGCATAACGGGATTTTAAAGAAAAAATCTAGTAAGTGTTTGCTTCCTAGATTTTTTCTTTAAAAATTTATTCCTTAACGGCGACTGCGATAACTGGCTCGCCAATTAATTTTTGTTTTGCCAGAGCGCGTTTTCGCCAGATGAAATAAACCGGGATTCCGGTGAGCGCGAGCAAATATCCGATCCCTGCTGTTCCGGGCGCGAGATAAACGAGTGTCAAAGTAACGAACAGTGAGAGCGCCATAAAAACAATCGGCGTCAACGGATAGCCCCAGGTGCGATACGGTCTTTCCACTGCGGGTTGACGACGGCGCAAAACAATCACTGCAAGGACGGAAAGCGCGGCGGAAATCAAATCAACCGAAACGATGTATTCGAGAAGCTGCGTGTAAACGTTGCCGAAAACCGCCGCTCCGCCGCCCGCCGGGTAAGTGACGGTGCGCGGCAAAATCAAGAGCGAAGCCCAAATGCATTGCGCCAGCAGCGCCATTGCCGGAACGTGCTTGTTGTTGGTGCGCGCGAGCGGCGCGAACAAATACCCGTCTTTTGCCATCGCGTAGGAAACGCGCGAGCCGGATAAAATCAAGCCGTTGTTGCAGCCAAAGGTCGAGATCATCAGCGCGACTGCAATCAAAATTACGCCGGGCGCGCCTAAAATTTGTTCCATTACGGCTGCGGCGACGCGACCGTTCGGCGCGTTTTGAATCGCCGGAAGCGAAAGCGTGACGACGTAGGCGACATTTGCCAGAAGATACAAACCGACAACCGTTCCGCAGCCGATCAACAAAGCGCGCGGCAAATTTTTGCCCGGATTTTCGACTTCTCCGGCGGTAAATGTGACGTTATCCCAAGCCGATTGCGAAAAGAGCGGTCCGGTCATCGCTTTGCCCAAAACGACGACGAAAGCTAGAGTTCCCAAAGCGGATGCGGCGGGCTGCGCTTTGTCCAGCGTCCAGCCGTTTGCCGCAGAATTCCACCAATCGGCGGTAAAAAGCGCCGCGCCCGAATTCCAGCCGAAAAAGATGCCGATAATCACCAAACCGAGCAGCGCCGCCGTTTTCGTAAATGTAAAAGTGTTTTGAATCAATTTGCCGACGCTTAAACCTCGCGTGTTGACGAAAGTCAGCAGCGCGATGCTGATGATTGCGAAAAGCTGCTGGATGGAAAGACTGAGGGCGTAAGAGCCGAAAACGATTGGTTCGACGATGTAATTGGTGCCGGAAATCTGCGGAAATAAAATGCCGGTAAAATTTGCGAAAGCGACTGCGACGGCAGCAATCGTACCGCTTTGAACAATCAGAAACTGCGACCAGCCGTAGAGAAAACCGATTGGCTTGCCGTAAGCCTCGCTCATAAAAACGTAAGGACCTCCGGCGCGCGGCATCATCGCGGCAAGCTCGGCTACGCAAAGCGCGCCCGTGATCGTCATCACGCCCGCCAGAAGCCACGCAACCAGCAGCCAGCCGGGTGCGCCGAGCAGCCGGGCGGATTCCGACGACACAATAAAAATGCCGCTTCCGATCATCGAGCCGACGACAATCATCGTCGCGTCGAGCAAGCTCAGCTCGCGCACGAGCTTTTTATTCGTTTCGTTTGTTTCGTTGTTCATACTCTTCTCCCGTCGGTTAATTCTCGGAAATTTAACGCAGAAAAATCGAGCGAAAAGTCTCACAAAAAGCAGAGGCGGCAAGTTTAGCAAAAAATTTCCAAAAGCGTGAGCCGTTTTTGATAAATTTCCGGCGTTTGATGTCGGCGAAAATTTTCAACAAAAAAGAAGACGCAAAAACAAAGAACTCGTTTGATTCGTTTGACCGAAACGAATAAATGCCTGTATAAAATCGCAGACAGAATTGTCAAATATTTTACAAAGACGGATTCTGCGAATAAAAAGCCCGCTACAGCAGAGTTAAATTCAAAAGGAAGCAAAGCAAAATGCCGCAACGAAAATTCAATCTCTTTTTTCCGGCTGTGATGAGCCTGTTGGCGCTCGTCGTTTCGATTTCTTCGGCGCAGGCGCAATACTGTCCTTCGAGCCAGCTAAATTACATCGTGCGCGACGCAAGCGGAAAGATAATCAATCCGGCAAAGCTCGATGCGCCCGATTTTATCGAAGAAGACGTGATGGAAGTTTCTTACGCCGAAGCCGAGAAAAAACGCGAAGGTCGCTGGGCGCTCGGCGATGCGGTAAAAGGCGCGCGCGAGCTTAAGCAAGGCGGTCTCGACCGGGAAACGGGCAGCCTTTTTGTGCTGCACCAATCGAGCGGCGGATGCAATTTTACCAAGCCCGTAACGTTTCGCTTTACTCTCGGCAAAAAAACGATGAATCTCGTTTTCCGTTTTGCCGCGCCCAAAAGAGATTATGACAGCGCGGTTTTCCTGGTTGATTCGCTGCCGTTTGAACAAGGCACGTTTGAGATTGATTTACCGCAAAAATCCGATTATTACTCGCCCGCGCTCTGGCGCAAAACGAGCGATGCGGCTGAACCTCCGGCGAAAATTGCCGTCCATTACGTTCGCGGTCGCGTTCTCGATGCAGTCACGAAAAAGCCTGTCGCAGGCGCGGTCGTGCAGTTCCAAACTTCGCCGCCGTATTACGGTAAATATTCGAGAGAAAGACTAGCCAGAAGCGAAACGAAAACCGATGCCGAAGGGCGTTTTGTTTTTGAAAGATTGCGCGGCGATATGCTCGACCGGGCGAGCATTGCCGCCGTTTTTGTCGAACACCCGGATTTCGCCGCCGGAAAATACGCCGAAGTTTTCGCGCAAACCGAAGAACAATGGCGAAAAGCGATTGCCGGAACTACGGTCGTCAATTTCCAATCGCGCGAGGATTTAGCCGTTGAGCTGACGCCGCTTGTGACAGTTTCAGGGCGGATTGTTGATGCCAAAACCGGCGGCAGCTTCGCCGGCGCTGAGAATCTCACAATCTCTGCGGAATACGGCAAAGGCGGCTACGTCGGCGGCAATCTCAACATTCCGCGCGGCGAAACGAAAGTGACTCCGCAGCCGAACGGCGCTTTCACGTTTCGCACCGCGCCGGACGAAAACAGAATTCACGGCTACGGAAAAATCGGCGGTAAAGGCTATGTTCTCGTCAGCCCGAATCCGACGATGAATATCGGCGCGGACGGATTAAAAGATTTAATTTTAAAAGTTGAGCGCGATTCGCTTGAACTCGGAAGAGAAGTTGAGGCGCTCGCCAAACAAGGCAACGAGCATTTTGCCGCCGGACGATTTGAAGACGCCCTCAAATCTTTTAAAGAAGCCGCGCAGCTTAAACCCGACGAATTGAAAGCGGCGCAAGCAATCGTGTTGACTTACGCGGCGCTCAAACGCTTGAACGAGGCAGTTTCGTTTTACCGTCAAACAACCGCCGCAAATCCAGCAAATGCAACGTCTCATTACGGGTTAGGGCTTGCGCTCGACCGCGCCGGAAACGCCGAAGAAGCCGCTGCGGCTTTCCGCGAAGCGATTCGTCTGAAACCGAATTTCGTCGAAGCGCACGGCGAGCTGGCGGAAGTTTATATCCAATTGAAAAAGAACGAAGAGGCGCTCCGCTCGGCGAGCGAAGCGGTTAAATTAAATCCGAACAACGCAAAAATCCAAAATTCGCTCGCTAGAGCTTACGATAAGCTCGGTCAAAAAACCGAAGCCCGCAAACATTTTAAAGAAGCCGTTCGTCTTGCCCCGCGCGTCGCGCTCTACCGCTACAATTTGGGCGGCATTTACGGCGAGCTTGGACAAAGCGAAACCGCGATTTCCGAACTGAAGGAAGCGATTCGGCTCAACCCGAACTATGTTGACGCGCATACGACGCTCGGATTTGAATATCAAAATCTGGGGCGTTACGAAGAAGCAATCATGCATTTGTCCGACGCGCTGCGGCTCGATCCAACAAATGAATACGCTTTGCAAAGCCGCGCTTCAATGTTTGTAAGTCTAAATCGCGGCGCGGAAGCCGCTTTGGACGCCGAAAAATTCATCGCAGCAAACGGCTGGAAACACGAGCAGTCAATTTATCTCGCGCTTTTCGGCGCGTTCGGTTACAAAATGGACGGCAAAGAAGCCGAGGCGCGAAAACTGCTTGAAACGGCGGCGAAAAATATTGATGAAAAACGCTGGGCGGCACCTGCAATCCAATATCTGCTCGGCAAAATGACAGCCGACAACTTACTCAAGCTCGCCACAGACAACGATAAAATGACCGAAGCGCGCGCTTATATCGGTATGAATCTGCTGCTTTCGGGAAAAACGGAAGCGGCGCTCCCGCATCTGCGATGGGTTGTCGAAAACGGAAATAAAAATTTCCACGAATATCGCTTCGCCAAATCTGCGCTTGAGCGCGCCGGAAAATAATAGTTTACAGTTGCGGCGAGTTCTCTGCTTTTTGAAAGCGCCCCGAACAAACTTGTTCAGGAAATTTCAATTGGCAAAACAACGTCAACTGTTTCCGGGCGATAACAAACTGCCTCGTCGCACGCCTGAAAACGCAATTTGCCGTTCACGGTTTGCTCGCCTTTGGCGGCTTTCGCGTCAGCTTTGACGGGCAGTTTAATTTCGACTTCGCCTTCATAAATCAAGAGCGGGTTTTCACTGAACTGAAACTTTTTCAATTCGCCCGCCGGATAATTCGGCTTTTCAAACGTCAAACCATTTTTCGATTCAAATTCAATTGTTGTCGGAATTAAATTATCTTCGCTCGGCGGATTCGCGTTGACGTGAAAAGGCGGTTGAATTTTGAGTTTTAAGACCGCTTCGCCGGAATTCCCCGCTTTGATTTGCGTTTTTTCGGCTGAAAATCGCACCGCTTCCGCTGGTTTCGGCTGCGCGTTTGCAGTTTGATTTGAAGAATTTCCTCTCGGATTTTCGTTTCCGGCGCAAGCCGTTAAAATCAAACAAAATAAAATCAATAAACTTTGCTTCATAAAATTGCGTTTAGCTTTTTTCCTCTTGGGCGATTTGTTGTGCGAGTCGGACGCGTCGCCATTTTTTGCGAAAATGTCGAACAATGAGCCAAATCGGAATTCCGAATAAAATCAAAAGCGGAAGCATCGCCAAAAAGACGCGGATCAAACCCAAAATGACAAACAAAGCCGCGTCAACGCCGTCGCCCAAAGCCCGCCAAAGCTGCGCGCCGAATCCGGTTGAAGCGGCGGCAAAAACGGTCGGCGCGTTGAGCGTGATGGTGATTGTCGAAAAGCTCGTTTGATTTTCTAAAAACTTGCGCCTGCCTTCGACTTTTTCGATTTCGCCGCGAACTTCCGCCAACTGCTTCTGAACTTCGAGCGCGTCCGCGACCGAGCGCGCCGCTTTCATTATTTCGAGAAACTGCGCTTCGAGCGCCTTTTGCGTGCGGATTCTGGCTTCGAGATCAATAAATTCTTCGGTCACGTCCTGACCGGAAACTTTTTCCTGCGCGACTCGTTCGGCGGTTTGCCGAATTTCTGCCACAGCCGCTTCAAACTGCGTCGCAGGAACGCGCACAGTGACATTTACGGATGTGCGCGTTGATTCGTCTGCGCCGGACGTTTTGGTTTCGGAATTGACGACAAAACCGCCTTTGGCTTCGGCAATTGCCGCAATTTTTCGCCCGGATTCTTCCGGCGCATTCGTTTCCAGCGTCAGATTCGCGTTGCGAATTACTTTCCGTTCGGTCGCAGCCGGAGCGTTTTGCGCATTGGCGGTTTGTTCAAGCGAGATTTTTCTTGTTTCAATCCTTTCTGCGGTTTCAGGTGCTCCTGCAACGCCTGCAATACCTGAATTGGATGTTTGTGAAGCCCGTTCGCTCCCGGCACATCCCGAAGCAAACAACGCGCACAAGAAAACAGCGATTAAATTTATTTTCAGCATAATTTGTTCATTCCCGAACATCTTTTACCACTGAACGAATAAATTATCGAATCTCGCGCGCTACGGAATCAAAACCTTTTTTACCGTTTCCGAAAAAAGCGGCGACGGCGCGAAACATTCTTCGCATTGTCCGCACGACGCGCGGCAAAATCATAAAGAAAATCACGAGAAAAACCAGAACGATGATTCCGATTAAAATCGGCGCGAAAATCGCCAGAATCGCGCCGACAAAAGCGATTATGTCCTCGACAATCGAAAGAAACCAGTTTGAAACCGGCTCGGGCGAAAGATTGACAAAAGCGCGAGCGGTCGCTTTTGTGCCGTGAGAAGAAAGCGCGACTCCGCCGCCGAACAGAAACGCTAAAACCTGAGTCGTCTGGTCTAAATCGCCGACAGCCGCATAAGCCAAAAGCGCGCCAGCCGGAACTCTGATAAATGTGTGAACGACATCCCAAATGCTGTCAACATACGGCACTTTATCGGCGACAAATTCAATCGAATAAAGAAACGCCGCGATGCCGATAACCCACCAATTTTCGAGAACGTCCAAGCCGCCGGGCAGTTTCGCCAGACCGATTTTCTGGAAAAGTCCGAGAATGAAAACAGTCGCGTAAAGATTTATCCCGGAAGTCCAGGCGGAGCCGAGCGCCAAACTCAAAGTCGAAAGCCAATCCATCGCTTTTCCTTCCTTTCGCCGAAGCCGAAATTATTCTTCCGTTTCGTCTGAATCGCCGGGTTCGCGCTTAATACCGAATTTTTCGAGCCGGTATTGCAAAGTACGAAACGTCAGACCGAGCAATTTCGCCGCTTTTGTGATGTTGTTGTCCGTTCGCTCCATTGCTTGCAGAATCAAGCTGCGTTCGACCTCTTCCCAGTTGAGTCCCTGCGCCGGGAGCTTGAACCCGTCGGCTAAAACGGCTGTCGGGCGCTCGCCGGAGGCAACTTCAGGCGGCAAATCGTCGAGCGTGATAAGTTCGTCTTCGGCGAGCAAAACCGAGCGTTCGATTGCCGATTCGAGCTGGCGGACGTTGCCCGGATAATGATAATCGAGCAGAGCTTTGCGCGCGTCGGGCGCAAAGCCTTTGATTTTTTGACCGCTTCCGCGCGTGTGTTTTTTGAGGAAATAATCCATCAAAACCGGAATATCCGGGCGGCGTTCGCGCAGCGGCTGCAAATCAATCGCCAGAACATTCAGGCGATAATACAAATCTTCGCGGAAACGCCCGTCGTCCGCCATTTTACGCAAATCGCGGTTCGTCGCGGCGACAACGCGCACATCGGTTTTCATCTCGCGGGTTCCGCCGACGCGCCGGATCGTTTTTTCCTGCAAAGCGCGCAGCAGTTTCGCCTGCAATGAAATATCCATTTCGCCGATTTCATCAAGAAAAAGCGTGCCGCCGTCGGCGACTTCAAACAAGCCTTTTTTCTCGTTGACCGCGCCCGTAAACGAGCCTTTTTCGTGTCCGAAAAGCTCGGATTCGAGCAAATTTTCGTTAATCGCGGCGCAATTGACCGCTTGAAAAACCTGGCTTGCGCGCGGGCTGTTTTGATGAATCGCGCGCGCAATCAATTCTTTTCCGGTGCCGCTTTCGCCGCGAATTAAAACCGTCGAGCTTGATTTCGCAACTTTTAAAATCAGCTTTTTAACGCGCTCCATTTCCTGCGACGCGGAAACGATTTCGGTGTCGAGCCTTTCCAAATTTTGTAAGGCTCGCCCGACGGTTTCAAGTAGTTTTTCGCGGTCGTAAGGCTTTTGCAGATAAGCGAATGCGCCTAATTCTTTCGCCTCAAAAGCCGAATCAACCGTGCCGTGCGCCGTCAGCAAAATCACGATGATTGATTTATCGAACGAGACCAATTCTTCGAGCAAATCAATCCCGCTCATTCCGGTCATTTTTAGATCTGTCAGAACGAGATCGAAATGCCGTTCGCGGACAAATTTCAAAGCCGCTTCGCCCGAAACAGCGGTCGTTACGTCATAGCCTTCGCCCGACAAAATCATCTCTAAAATCTCGCGCTGGCTGCGCTCGTCGTCAACAACAAGAATGCTTTTTCTCTGCATAAATTATTTTTTTACTGTCGGCAATATTACCGTAAAAACTGTTCCTTCGTTTACTTTTGATGCAGCTTCGATTGTGCCATTGTGGTCTTCGACGATTTTTTTGACAATGGCGAGACCCAGCCCGGTTCCGGTTTCTTTGGTGGAAAAATACGGTTCAAAAATTTTGTCCAGATTTTCCGGCGGAATTCCGCCCCCCGTATCCGCAACTTCGATTTGCGCTGCATCATCGGCGTTTGAAATTGTGACTTTAAGCTGACCGCCGTCGCACATTGCCTGCACGGCGTTGAGAAATAAATTGTTGAAAACCGAACGCAGAATCTCGGAATCGCCGAAAATTTCCGGCGGATTTTCGCGCTCTACAATGGAAATTGTCACGTTTTGTTCTTCGGCTTGCGCTTGAACGATTCGCATCGAATCTTCGATTACGCGGCGAATATTGACCGGCTGCAAATTTAATTTGACCGGGCGCGAATAACGCAAAAAATCCGTGATTTGCCCGTTGATTCGTCCGACTTCTTTTTTAAGCTGCGAGGTCAGACGCTCGAAAGTTTCGCGTTCGGGTTCTGCAGCGGGCGCAAATTTGGCTCGCAAATGATCGAGCGTGAGATTGATGTAATTTAAAGGATTGCGAATTTCGTGCGCGATTGCCGAACCGAGACGACCGACGACCGCTGATTTTTCCGCCTGCTGCAATTGCTGTTCGAGCTGGCGCGTTTTTTCCAGGTTGGCGGTCATTTCGTTAAAACGCGCGGCGAGCCTGCCGATTTCGTCAGTTCGTTCGGCGTCCGTTAAGCGAACCGACAAATCGCCGTGAGCGACGCTCCGCGCCGCGTCAGCCAGATTTTTAATCGGCTGCGTAAATCGCCAGACCAGAAAAACGGCGACTAAAGTCGAGGCGAGTAAAACAATAAGCGTATAAACGAGCGGCAGCGCGGCGCGTTGAATCGCTCCGCCTTGTTCCGATCTTAAAACCACGAGCACAATATAACGTCCTTCATCGGTTTGCACCGGAACAGCGTGCGTTTCTCCATGGAAATCTCCGGGCGCATTTTCCGCCGAGACCGGAAATTTTGTTCGTTCTTCGACGGTCAATTCCACATCATCTTGCAGCGGAGGCAAATTCGGCAGCTCGTTTAATTTAAGATATTTGGTTGTTCCATCGGCAATTACTTTCGGATTGTATTGATCATTTAAGCTGTCATAAACCTGCCATTGGTAGTCAATCACGAAAATATCCGCTATTCGATTGGAATATTCCTGAAAATTCGGGCTTTTTTCTTTGAGTTGAATTAAACGATCATTAGACGAAATGCTGACAATACCGAGCGTGATGCCCGTTACTAAAGCCTTTTCAACTCTTTCGCGACGTTCGCTGTTTTCCCGTTCGTTCTGAATATTTAAATAATATTGCACTCCGAGAGTGGCAATCAGTAAAACCGCGAAAACCATTAAGAGTCTGCCGCGAAATGTGTTTAAAAAATTCATCTCAAATAGTTAAAGTTAGTTGTTAAATGATTATTTGTAAACGCTTAACAAATGACAATTAACAATCAACAAAAAATTTTATAGTATTCATAGCAAAAACTACTTGCACATTGCCGTTTCAGATGTTATATTCAGCCCAAGTTTTGGGGCGACCCGTTCAAAAAAAATATTACGCCCCAAATCCTTTCCAAAAAGGAAAACAATAAAATTCGGCTGCTGTCGGGCATTTAAATTTCAATATTTTACTTTTGCCCATTGTTTATTGACTTGTCCAAACAAGACAAGCTCTTCCCGCAGCCGGAATTGCAGTTTAAACAAAATTTCAAAATCACGAGGTCTGCAAATGTATCGAAGCTTCTCTTTGCTCTCGCTCGTCTGCGCGGTTTCTATCGCCCTAGGGCTGTTGACAACCGAGACAAACGCGCAAAAATCGAAATCGTCGCCTAAACCCTCTGCCAAAACAGCGGACAAGCGTTCGGATGCCAAATCCGATAAAAAATCTGCCAAAGGCAAAAACGACAAACAAACCGCCGACACGAAAGATCGCAACAACTCGAAAGATAAAAAGCAGGCAGACGCTCGCTCGAAAAACAAAAAAGACGAACGCGAGGCGCGCGGCAAATCTGACGATAAAAAATCGAAAGATAAGAAACGCGACGACCGCACGGCTGATAAAAAATCTGATAAAAAAACCGATAAAAAGGACGATAAAAAGTCCGACGACAAACGCGCCGATAAAAAGTCGGACGATAAACGCGGGAACAAAAAAGAAGCCGCAGCCGAACGCCGCGAGCGCGAACGCAAAGAAGCCGAAGCACGCCGCGAAGCCGAACGTCGTGAAGCGGAACGCCGCGCCGCAATCGAAGCCGAACAGCGCCGCCGCGAACAAGCCCGCCGCGAAGCGATTGCCCGCGCTCGCGCTTTTGAACAAGGTCTTCGTGACGAAACCGTCGCCAATATTTTGAAAGACGATTTGACCGGCGAAGATATGGAAATCCGCCGCGCCGCGATTAACGCTCTCGGCGAACGCGCCGGGTCGGTTGTCGTAATGGACGCGCAAAACGGTCGCGTCGTTTCGATGGTCAATCAGGAATGGGCTGCGCGCAAAGGTTTCAAACCTTGCTCGACGATTAAACTCGTCACGGGCGTCGCCGGAGTCAACGAAAAAGTCATCAACGAATTCGGCGAAGTCACGACTGCCCCGTCACGGCTCGATTTGACGGACGCGCTGGCTTATTCAAACAACGGTTATTTTCAAAAGGTCGGCGGCTCGGTCGGTTATAACAAAATGATGAGCTATTCGCGCGAGCTGGGACTCGGCGCTCCGACCGGAATCAATCTGCCCGGCGAATCAGCCGGAAAGCTGCCGGAACCGAAAAGCGGTTTTCCTCTGAACCGGATGTCTTCGCACGGCGATGATTTTGAAGTCACGCCGCTCCAGCTTGCCGTCGAAGTTTCGGCGATTACCAACGGCGGAAAAGTTTTAAAACCGCACATCGTCAGAAATCAGCAGGAACAAATCTCTTTCCGCCCGACGATGCGCCGCCAATTGAATCTGCCGCAGACGACTCTGCGCGGAGTGATGCCGGGAATGATGGGCGCAGTCGCTTACGGAACTGCGCGGCGTGCGAAAGACGATTCTTTAAACATCGCGGGCAAAACCGGCTCGTGCATCGGACAAGGCTCGTGGCTCGGACTTTTCGCTTCGGTCGCTCCGGTGCAAAATCCGAAATACGCGGTTGTCGTCGTTACGCGCGGACAAGCCGAGCGCGGCAAATGGGCTTCGCAAGTCGCCGGAAAAGTTTATCAGGCGCTTGCTTCGAGGATTCGCGCCAATGCGCCTCCGCAGCCTATGATTGCGACTCAGCAGCCGGTAATCACGCCGCCGCGTCCGAAGATTGATGCGCAAACCGCCGCGCGACTTAGCGCCGAAGAAGGCGCTGACGAAGAAGCGCAAGCCGACGCCGAAGGCGGCGATTTTACCAATGGCAAGTCAGCCGGAAAATCCGGTAAATTCGATTCGCGCGGTGTTGTGACAATTCCGAATGTCACGGCGGCTCCGCCTTTGCCTTCGGTTACAAACAGCAACAAGGTCAAATCCATCAACAAGGTTTACCCGCGCGGAAATCCGCCCGTTAATCAACTCGCCGCGCCGTCGGCAAATAACACAAACAATTCGCCCGCGAAAGCGCAGCCGTCAAGCCCGGAACAGCGCCGCCCGCGAATTGTCGTCAATCCGAAACCATAAGCCGAATTTACATTCGAAAAAACGAAGGGAAAAGGAAATCGAAGCCTTTTCCCTTTTTTCTGTTTAAATAGCTTGACAGAGTTGTGACGTTTACGTGATATTTCATTGTTTATATTTAACGGCGCGGAAGGCTTTTGTTGTGCGGCTAAACAGCCGCCCGACGCTGCGGCGCAAAAAGTTAGCAACCAACTTTGCTGATTTTTTCATCTGATTGCAGCATAAGACGGAAGCCGTCAGTTGCCGGAAATAATTGATAATAAATCAAAAAAAACGAACGCTAATTTGTGCAGGAAGGAAATTGCAAGTCATGAAAAAAACGTTAAAATTTTTATTGCCCGGCGCGCTCGCGCTCGCCTTTGTCGCGGCTCCGGCGGTTGTTCCGACGGTTTCGGCTCAAGACACCGCTGCGGCACCCGCCGCCAGTGCCTGTAATCCAGAAGAACAAGCGGCTCTCGATAAAAAATTTCGTGATAATCGCACGACCAATAGACAGGTGGCTTATCAAACCGCCAAAGAGTATTTAGCTAAGTGCAGTAGCGACGCCGGAGCCGCTGCTTTTGTCAAATATTTAAATGACTGGGTTGCCAAACAGGATGTAATAATACAAGGGGAAAAAGATGCAGACAGAGTGAAAAAAATTGCTGAAGCTTGTTCCAATCCGCTACAGGCAGCCGGAAAAGCGACAACCGCTGCTGATAAAGCAAAATTCGGTTCGGATATTTTTACCGCATGTCAGCAATTTGCTTCGCAAATGCCGAATAATGCCTATCCAATCCTTGTTCCGATTGATTATGGCTTCGTTATGGCGACCTCAAATCCGCCGGTTAATAATTACAACGACCAAACGATTACGTTGGCAAAACAGGCGATTCAAAAAATCGAAAGCAACAGCCTCGGCGACGTTAAATGGCTTGATTATCAATATAAGAGCAAAGACGACGCGCTGGCTTGGATGAATTACATCATCGGAACTATTACGTTCTATAATTTGAACGGAAAAGAAGCCGACGCGGTGCCTTATTTTTATAAATCGCTGCAGTACGATTCACCGGACATTAAGAAAAAATTCCAGCCTTATTATGCGCTCGGATTTAACTATCGCACGCAATACAACAAAGCCGTGCAGGATTTCCAAACCAAATACGCTAACGTGACTGATCCAACCGAGGAATTTAAAAGAGATTTGGGAATTCAGAAGGCTCTGATGGATCGCGCGATTGACGCATTTGCCCGCGCTTATAAAGCGGCATCCGATGCCAAAGTCCCGGCGGCGGTGTTGGAGACACGCAAAAAAGATTTGGAGCAAATGTATAAAATTCGCTTTAAAGACCAACCGTTAAATATTAACGAGGTTGTCGCCAGCACGGCGTCAAAACCGTTGCCCGATCCGATGTCTCCGGTCACTCCGGTAATTGAAGAAACGCCGACCACGACAACCGGCGCAACCACCGGCTCGACAGCGGCGGTGACACCGGCATCCGAAACCAAATCTGCGGCAGCGGCTTCTACGGGCAACGGCAACGGAACTCGTGAGCGGACAGCCGGAGCTGCGGCAAATACGACGACCGCAAGACCCGATGCCGCAAAACCTGCGGCGAAACCGGCGACAACGCCTAAAAAACCTTCTCGCTAAAGCTGTGGCGAGCGCCTTTCTGACGCAAATTATCGCGTCGTGAGTTAAAATAAAAAGCCGAGCGTCTTTCACGCTCGGCTTTTTATTTTGGAAATGCAGAAGCCATCTTACGTTTTGTTGTGCGAGGAGCGAATCGGTTATGATTTCGCCGACCGCTCGCTCATCGAACGCGCTCTGACGCATCGCTCGTGGGCGCACGAACGCGCTCAATCCGGGCGCGAGTCGGAGGTCCGTAATCTGCACAACGAAGCCTTTGAATTTGTCGGCGATTCAATTTTAGGTTTAATTATCGCGGAGCTTTTGTTTGAAAGATTTCCAAACGCCAGCGAAGGCGAGCTAACGCTGATGAAACATCGTCTGGTGAGCGCGACAACGCTCACGGAGATCGCCGAGAGCTTGCGTTTAAACGAGATGATTCGCCTTGGTCGCGGCGAAGAGCGAACCGGCGGACGAAAAAAAGCGGCAATTTTAGCTGACACGCTCGAAGCCGTTTTCGCCGCCGTTTTTTTCGACGGCGGTTACGCGGCGGCGCGGAAGATCGTTCGTCAGCTTTTTACCGAATATATCGAAAATATCGACCCGACGGCTTCGCTCGATTACAAAACGATGCTCCAGGAGCGCCTGCAAGCCGATAAACGCTCTGCTCCTGTTTACGCCGTCGTTCGCACGGAAGGTCCGCCGCATCGCCGGACATTTTTTGTCGAAGCCGTCTGGGAAGGCGGCAGAGAAGAAGGAATCGGGACGACGATTAAAACCGCCGAAATGATGGCGGCAAAAGCGGCGCTCGATAAATTAGAGTCGCCAGAAGATTAATAATCAGAAAAACAACGAGCAAACTTGCTAGACACGTCTAACTTTTTTACGATTACTTTATGAGCCAAAGCTCCGAAATAACCAACGTCGCCGAACCGACCGAAGGAAGCGAACCGGCAAATGCCGAAACAGTTCAACCGAATCCGAACGCTCCGAAAAAAAGCGTTGTCAGAGAATATCTGGAATCTTTTATTGTGACGCTGATTATGGCGTTTTTCGGTATGACTTTTATCGTGCAGGCGGTGACGGTTCCGACCGGCTCGATGCAAAACACGATTTACATCGGCGACCATTTTCTCGTCAATAAATTTATTTACGGACCGGGCACACCGCTGCCGTTTTTGCCGATGCGCGAAGTTCGCCGGGGCGACATTGTGGTTTTTAAATACCCGGGAAACCGAGTTAATCCCGCCGCCGACCGTTCGCGCGATCTCAAACCGTATGAAATTAACTACATCAAGCGCGTAATCGGTCTGCCCGGCGACACTGTGGAATTTCGCAACAATCAGGTTTACATCAACGGGCAGCTTTTGCCCGAACGCCGCGTGATCGGCGATGTCGTTGCGCCGCGCGGCGGCAATCCCGAAAAAGTGTCTCTGACAATCAAAGAATTTGAACCGGCTCCGCCAGATGCGCCTTACACGGTTTATTACGACTCGGAAAAAGTGGAAGAGGCAAAAAGAGGGATTTCAGTCGTTGACGGAAGAGGTATGAATTTCGGCGTCGCCGGAAAGCCTTCGGTCGTTCCGCCGGACAGCTATTTTATGATGGGCGATGCCCGCGACAACAGCGAGGACAGCCGTTACTGGGGCTTTGTTCATCGCGATTTAATCATTGGCAGGGCGATGTTCGTTTATTGGTCTTGCGATCAAAGCCAAAGCGACACTTTCATCGGCTGTTTGACAAGTCCCCGCTTTAATCGAATCGGCGCGCTGATTAGATAATTTTTGATGAACCTTTCGGATTTATTCTTTTTTTCCCCCGAAGTATCTTTTGCCTTGTCGCAAAACAATCCGGTCGTCGCGCTCGAATCAACTGTTATCGCTCACGGTTTGCCTTATCCGAACAATCTCGAAACGGCTCTCGCGCTGGAAGAAATCGTCCGCGAAAACGGCGCTGTTCCGGCGACAATCGCGGTTTTGGAAGGCGTACCGCAAATCGGTCTGTCACGCGAAAAAATCAATTTTCTGGCGCAATCGAAAACCGTTCGCAAGCTCAGCCGACGCGATTTGCCCGCAGCAATCGGGCGCAGATGGAACGGCGCAACGACTGTCGCCTCAACTGCTTTTTTCGCGCATCAAGCCGGAATCAGAGTTTTCGCCACCGGCGGCATCGGCGGCGTCCATCGCGGCTCGTCGCCGGACGTTTCGGCGGATTTACCCGAGCTTGCGAAAACGCCGATTGCCGTTGTTTGTGCCGGAGCAAAGGCGATTTTGGATTTGCCCGCGACGCGCGAATGGCTCGAAACCAACGGCGTTTGCATTGTCGGCTGGCAAACCGATGAAATACCGGCTTTTTATTCGAGAACGAGCAATTTGAAAACCGACGCCAGAGTCGAAACTGCCAAAGAAGCCGCTGAAATAATCCGCGCACGCGATGCTCTCGGGCTTGAAAATGCCGTTTTAATTACGGCTCCGGTTCCCGCAGAATTTGAAATTGCGTCTGAAAAAATCGAAACGATTCTGCAGGATTCGATGCGCGAAGCCGGAAACAGGAAAATTCGCGGCAAAGAGCTAACGCCGTTTCTGCTCGCCGAAATGTCGCGGCGTAGCGGCGGCGAAACGATGTCCGCCAATCTCGCGCTTTTAGAAAACAATGCTCGCATCGCCGCGCAAATCGCCGCCCAGCTTTATTAACTTTTTACTTCATTTTTTCCGCCAGAGCGTCCAAACGTTTTTGCGCTTCGGCGCTTTCGTAGCTTTGTTTGTGTTTTTGCACGATTTCGCGCCAAGCCGTGCCGTCGTAATGAAATTGTTTTAATTTCCGATTAAAAACAAAACCGATTCCGAGCCGCCGATAACGGTCTAAACCGTTGTAATTGAGGTAAAAACTTTGAATCGGGGCTTCATTGGCGCGCATTTCTTCTTCATCGAAACGCCTCGCCGCATCGCGCGAAAGTCTTTGCGAGATGTTTTCAACCAAATCTCCCAACATCAGCAAAACCGCCGGACGAAAAGTCGAATTCGGAAAATTTTCGAGAAAAATCACGGCGCGTTCAATCTGTTCAAAACCGTCGCTGGCGCGAATAAGGCGTAAAAGTCTGGCATCTTCATCGCTCAGGTCTGTTCTGACGACTGCTTCAGCCTGCACCCAACCGCTTTTTTCCGGCGGTAACTGGACGCGATAAAATGTCAAACCGTCGCCGGTTTGGCGGCTTCCGGTTATTTGCATTGTGCGCCCCGCACTCATTCTTTGCAGCGGAATCCCCGTCAAACCAGGCTCGAAACGCAAAACCGACAAACGCTCGTCAATCACTACGGCGATTGCGGGCGACGCGCGTTTTGCGGCGACAGTTTTTGTCGGATTTTTATTAACGACCGGGCGGCGCTTTTGTCCGTTTGCGGTGTCAACGCAAATGAATAAAAGAAAAGCGGCAAGAAACGCGAAACTGGCAGCCCCCACGCGGCTTCGATTCGGCGAACGCTTCATTGAAGTCTCCTTTTCGAGAGAAAAAAGGATTAATTACAACTTGTAATTTCGCCGCTACGTTACACCCAAATTGATGTCGAGTCAAACAAAATTTAGCGCGCTGACAAAATTACTCAGAAAATGAAACCACAGACGGACACTAATAAACACAAATGAATTAACAGGGATGAACGGGATAAAAGTGATAAATTTAATCTGTTTTTATCTCCTTCATTCCCTTTTATCCCTGTTTGAATCAAATTATTTATCTACGTGCATCTGTGTTTATCTGTGGTTTCATTCTCCTTTAGATTTCTTTTGTCCGACTGTTTTTAACGGGGAATTTTAATTTTGGCTTGAGCGGCAAGCAGGCGCTGCTTCGATTCGGCGTGGTGAAAATGACAAATCGCCGCTGCGAGCGCGTCAGCCGCGTCGTGCGGCTCTGGAACGTGCGGCAATTTGAGCAAAATCCGAATCATTTCCTGAACCTGATGTTTTTCGGCGTTGCCGTAGCCGACGACAGTTTGTTTGATTAGGCGCGGCGCATATTCGCCGATGTCGAGCTTATGTTTGGCGGCAAGATAAAGCACGACGCCGCGCACTTGTCCGAGCTTTAAAGCGACTTTTACGTTCGCCGCGTAAAACGCTTCTTCGATAGACAGCGCGTCCGGCTCGAAACGCTCGATGATTTCTTCGACGCCTTCGGCAATTTTCAAAAGGCGGTCGGCAAAAGGCTCGCGCGGGCTGGATTTGACAGTCCCGTATTGCAGAAGGCGATAAATTCTGCCGTCGGATTTAATAACGCCCCAACCGAGCGTTTCGCTGCCCGGGTCTATTCCGAGAACTCTCATTTTATTTTGATTTCCGGTTTGAACGACCGCGATAAACGAGCAAAAGCGCAATAATAACTAAGACGACAACAATGCCCGTCCAATTGATCAAGCCGTTGATAAAACCGAGCGCGGCAATCGCTATGATGCCTCCGACAAAAAGCAAAATCGTATTATTAATGAATTTAGTCGTGTTGTCGTTATTTTGCGTTGACATAAATTTGCTCCATCGAGCCTTTTGCTTTTAAAATCGGTTACTCCATTTCCGATTCGTCAATATCAAAATTCGCGTAAACTTTCTGCACGTCGTCGTGATCGTCAAGCGCGTCGTAGAGCTTGAGCATTTGTTTGGCGTCCGCTCCTTCGAGCTTGATGTAATTTTGCGGAACCATCGAAATTTCTGCCGCTTGCGGCTCGATTCCGGCGTTTTTAACGGCATCGGTTACGGCGTCGAAGTTTTCCGGCGCGGTGTAGATTTCAAAAACCTCGCCTTCGTCCTGCAAATCGTCCGCGCCGGCTTCGATTGCCAATTCAAACAATTCGTCTTCTGATTTCGCTTCCTTTTCAACGACAATATAGCCTTTTTTGTCGAACATCCACGCGACCGATCCGGCTTCGCCCAAATTACCGTTATTTTTCGAGAAAAGATGGCGAAGCTCGGCGACCGTTCGATTGCGGTTGTCGGTCATTGTTTCGACCAGCACGGCGACGCCGCCGACGCCGTAGCCTTCGTATGTAATTTCTTCGTACGTGACGCCTTCCAGCTCGCCCGTGCCGCGTTTGATTGCTTTGTCAATCGTATCGTTCGGCATATTCGCGCCTTTGGCTTCGTTGACGACTTTCCGCAGCCGCGCGTTGTCTTCGACTTTTCCGCCGCCCATTCGCGCGGCAACCGTGATTTCTTTAATCAGACGGGTAAAAAGCTTGCCGCGCTTGGCGTCGAGCGCGCCTTTTTTGTGTTTAATAGTGTGCCATTTACTATGACCGGACATAAATAAAAGATGAAGGCTAAAGGCTAAAGGCGAAAATTTCGACTTTTGCAGATTGCCTCTTTTTAAATAAACTGATTGTTAATAAATTTGTGAAAATCGCATTTTCGGCTTTTGGAATATAGCATTTTGAAATTTCAAATTTCAAATTCGCCTTAATTTTTCGGCGTTTGCGCCTGTAACTCTAATTTGTTTTGTTTTCGCGGTTGCGCCGCTGACGATTTCAACCGCGCTTTTTTGGACTTCAAAATATTTCGCCAGAGTTTTGATTAACTCCTCGTTCGCCGCGCCTTCAACCGGCGGCGCGGCTAATCTGATTTTTAACAGGCTGTCGTGCGCGCCGACAATTTCGCTTTTCGAGGCGCGCGGCACAACTCTAACCGTAAAAACAATTGCGCCGTTTTGTTCAGAAAATCGAATCATCGAAAACCGGTGGGCGAAGCGATTAAAACTCCGGCAACTGCGGTTTGCAGAAAACCGAGCAAAAACAAAACGATAATCGGCGAAATATCAAACATTCCGAGCGGCGGGATAATCCGGCGAAAAGGTCCTAAAATCGGCTCTGTGACGCGAATCAAAAATCGCAAAACCGGATTTGAATAGCTCATCACCCACGAAAACACGATTCTGACAACGATTAAAAGCGAATAAATTGCCAGCAGTCCGTATAACAAATAACCGATTAGCGCGATGAGTCTTCCGGTTTTCAAACTATCCGTCACGCCGTCAAGCATAAACAAAACGTTCCAAATCAGTTGGAGCGAGAAATAAGCGACTACGCAAACTCCCAAAATAGAAATCAGCGGCGCGATCCGCGCGTCAATCCGAAAAGCGCCCAACATTTCAGCCGCCGGGCGCACGATTGAATCGGTTTTCTTTTTTAACCAATAAGAAAATTTGCCGAGCGAGCCGAACGGATTCGGGTCTGTGTAATTAAAAATGAGGCGCACAATCATCGCCAAAATTACAACCATAACAATTGCGACGATTGCGTAACGAAGTAAAATGTAAAGCTGTTCAAACATAAATTAAAACTTTTCTCTAGCGCCGAAAATCGCGGTGCCGACGCGAACAATCGTCGCGCCTTCTTCGATTGCGATTTCAAAATCGTGGCTCATTCCCATTGAAAGCTCCGCCGGTTCTGCGCCGAAAATCTCATCGCGGATTTCGCGCAAGCGACGAAAAAACGGGCGCGCTTCTTCCGCATCTTCAAAAAACGGCGGCAGCGTCATTAAACCTTTCAAATTTAGATGCGAACATTGCCGTAAATATTCGACCAGCGCGGGCAAATCTTTTTCCGGCGCGCCGGATTTTGTCGCTTCGCCCGCCAAATCAACTTGAATCAAAACATCCAAATTTTCGCGGTTTTCTTCTGCGCAAATTCGTTCGAGCCTTTCCGCCAAATCAATCGAATCGAGCGAATGAATCAAATCAAACAACCGCGCGGCTTTTCTCGCTTTGTTCGCCTGCAGATTGCCGATTAAATGCCAAACCGCCTTTTCCCGCCCGATTTCAACAATTTTCGCTTCGGCTTCCTGCACGCGGTTTTCGCCGAAATCAGTTGCGCCCGCTTCGATTGCGGCTTTTAAAACATCCGTAGGATGCGTTTTGCTAACGGCGATAAGCCTAATTTCATTGGGTTGCCGCTCGCAACGCAACGCCGCGCGCTCGATTGTGCCGCGAACTGCGGCGAATCCGTCGCGTAAACCTGCAATCATTTTTTCGTTTTCTTCCGGCATTTTCGGCTAGAGAAAATATAGCAAATCGGCGAAAAACTTGACTATGTTGGCGGCTTTTTGCGAAGAATTTAATATAAAGTTTTTGAGCGGAAAGGAAATTTTAATGTTAAAAGCATTGGTGAGCGGACTTTTCGGAGCGGTTGTTTTAAATCTGGTTCACGAAACCGTGCGACAATTTTCCGATCAAGCGCCGCGCGTGGATTTGCTCGGACAGCAGGCAATTGCCGAAACTTACGAGTATTTCGGCGCACAACCGCCCGCAAAAAACGAGCTTTATGCGATGGCTCTCGCGGGCGATTTGACGAGCAACGCGGCTTATTATTCCCTCGTCGCGGCAGGCGGCGCGAAAAACGCCGTTTTAACCGGCACGATTTTAGGCGCGGCGGCGGGAGTCGGAGCGGTTTATTTGCCCGATAAAATCGGTCTGAGAAGCAGATACGCGGCGAAGACTCCGCAGCGCGCGGCGATGACCTTCGCTTATTACACTCTCGGCGGAGTTGCGGCTGGCGTCGCTTACAGCTTAATCGCGAAAAATGACGGTTAGAACAGGCGGTTTTTGACAATTTTGGGTGAGAAACTTACAATCATCATTCGGTTTTGCGGACGTGGCGGAACTGGCAGACGCGCGGGTCTCAGAAGCCCGTGATGGTGACATCGTGGAGGTTCAAGTCCTCTCGTCCGCATTTAAATGCAATCAAATGAAGCGTTAAAATGAAGGCTCGGTAAGCCTTCATTTTTTATTTTCAATGAATTTCAGCCAAGCAATTGCAAAACATCAAAAGATTTTCGGGTTTCATTTCAATGCCGCCCAAACTTCCGTTTTTTTCGATTATTACGAACTCGTCGAAAAATGGAATCCGCGCCTGCATCTTGTCGCGCCTTGCAGCGCGGAAGAATTTGCCGTTCGCCACGTTTTGGAATCTTTAACGATTCTCGAATTTCTGCCGGAAAACGCCGAATTGATTGATGTCGGAACGGGCGCGGGGCTGCCTTCGATTCCCTGCCTTCTCGCGCGCGCAGATTTGCGCGGAACGCTCATCGAATCAAACACAAAAAAAGCCGTTTTTTTGCGCGAAGCTTTATCAAAGTTAAATTTACAAACGCGCGGCGAAGTCTTGAATTCACGTTTTGAACAAACCGCCGTGCCAAAGGGTTTTGTGACGAGCCGCGCGCTCGATAAATTTGTCGAAAAACTGCCGGAAATTGCTCATTGGGCGCGGCAGTGCGAAAAGCTCCTGCTGTTTGGCGGCGAAAAAGTGCGTGACAAATTGACCGAGCTTGGTTTAGACTTTGCGACAAAATTAATTCCAGATTCCGAACGGCGCT
This sequence comes from Pyrinomonadaceae bacterium, assembly GCA_036387135.1. Taxonomy (GTDB): domain Bacteria; phylum Acidobacteriota; class Blastocatellia; order Pyrinomonadales; family Pyrinomonadaceae; genus JALZCH01. Next base: position 135,407 of record DASVUH010000071.1, read on the forward strand.
TCGTTTTTGTTGTCGAACCGAAAACTTAATTTATTAGAACAATCCGGCTTTATTATTTTCTGAAAAGTTAAGGAGCGGCAAAATGCAGGTTTCCCGGAGTTCGGATTTTTCAAACATCGCGTATATGACCGGGAGAAACTTTCTGGTTTCTCTGCCGATTTTATCGGTTTGGTTGGGCGGTTTGGCGTTGTGCGTCATCAAGCGGCGCAAGGCTCCGCGCGCGAGCCTTTTTGCGTTAATCGGGCTGGTTATTTTCTTTTTTGAACGTTTTTTTAATTTCGCGGCGCAGACATTAATAGTGTCAAATTACAGCGAAATGTCGTCGAACGGAATCGGCTGGACTTATTTTTTTCTCGGTTTCTTTAGCTCGCTGCTCTCAGCCGCAGGTTTCGCCCTGCTGATTCTGGCGATTTGGATTCAGAGACCGGCGGCGACTAAAACCTAAAAGCGAAAATTTCAAATGAATTGGCAAAAGCTGTTTGAAGTCGATTGGGAAAAGATTTTTGTTCCCGAAATATCGCTGCTTGAATTAATAATTCGCGGGACACTGATGTATTTTGCGATGTTTGTGGTGCTCAGAGTCTTGCGGCGCGGCGTCGGCAGCATCGGAATTACGGATTTGCTCGTGCTCGTGATTATTGCCGACGCCGCGCAAAACGGGATGTCGGGCGATTACAAATCGGTTACAGAAGGCGTCGTTTTGGTGATGACGGTTGCCGGTTGGGATTGGGTTTTGGATTACCTCGGTTTTAAATCGCGCGCCATCGAAGCGATTTTGCGCCCATCGCCGCTGGCGCTGATTAAAAACGGAGAGATGCTGCGACCGAATTTGGAGCGGGAAATGATTACCGAAGAAGAATTATTTTCACAGCTTCGACAACAGGGAATTTTGGACATTTCCGAAGTCAAAGAAGCCCGGCTCGAAGGCGACGGGAAAATCAGTATTATCAAAACGGAAGAAAAAAGCGGCGAGAAAGACAATAAAACTCAAGAATCAAACACGCCCGGCGCTGATTAAAGATTAGACTTTCTGCCGGGAAATTTTTAGACTCTGTAAACGTGAGCCTGCACGTTTTCTACAGCCCTTATTATTACGCCGACATTGGCGAAAACCACGTTTTTCCGATTCGCAAATTCGAGCTTGTCCGCGATTGTTTGTTAAAGGAAGGAACTTTAAAACCCGAAGAAATCGTCGAACCAGAACCGGCAAGCATCGAAGACGCTTTGCTCGTTCACACGGAAGATTACATTTCCCGGCTGATTGACGGCAATTTAACCGCCAAAGAAATTCGCCGGCTCGGCTTGCCCTGGTCGAAATCGCTCGTTCGCCGCTCGTTTTTGGCGACTTCGGGAACTATAAACGCCGCAAAATCGGCGTTAAAAAACGGCGTTTCATCGAATCTTGCGGGCGGCACGCATCACGCTTTCCCGGATCGAGGCGAAGGTTTTTGCGTGCTGAACGATGTCGCCGTCGCAATCAGAGCTTTGCAGCGCGAAGGGTTGGCAAAGCGTTTTTTAATTGTTGATTTGGACGTGCATCAAGGCAACGGAACGGCGTTTATTTTTCAAAACGCGCCTGAAGTTTTTACGTTCTCGATGCACGGCGCGAAAAATTATCCGCTGTTCAAAGAAGATTCGACTCTCGACGTTGAATTGCCGGATAAAACGGGCGACGCGGATTATTTGCAGATTTTATCCGAAAATCTGCCGCGCGTTTTCGCGCACGAACCCGACATTGTTTTTTATCTCGCGGGGGCAGACCCTTTTGAAAAAGACAAATTGGGGCGTTTGAGCCTGACAATGGCGGGATTACAGCGACGCGACGAGCTTGTTTTGGAATACGCCCGCGTTCATTCAATTCCCGTCGTGACCGTAATGAGCGGCGGTTATGCCGCCGATATTAACGACACGGTGCAAATTCACTGCAACACGATTCGCACGGTCAAAAACGTTTTCTTTAACGATGGACAATCCCAAAATTTTTCCGCTCGGTGACGCTGCCGCGATTGTTGATTTCGGCAATCAAATCTCCGCCGAAATCAACGACCGCGTTTTGTCGCTTGCCAAATATTTCGATAAAAATCCGTTTACGGGCTTCGTCGAAATCATTCCGGCTTACAGTTCTCTGACCGTTTTTTACGACGTTTTCAACGTGCGGAAAAACAATCAAAACTTTGAAACCGCCTTTGATTTCGTTTGCGCGGAAATCGAAAAAGCGCTGCTCGAAACAAACGAGAACGAGCAAACCGAAACGCGGCTCGTCGAAATTCCGATTTGTTTTGACGCGGAATTTGCGCCCGATTTGGATTTTGTCGCGGCGGAAAAGAATCTTTCGCCCGAAGAAATAATCGAGATTTTTCTCGCCGCGACTTATCGCGTTTTTATGCTCGGTTTCTTGCCGGGTTTTGCTTATTTGGGCGAAGTCGCCGAAAAAATCGCCGTGCCGCGAAAACAGTCTCCGCGCTTACAGGTTCCGGCGGGCAGCGTCGGAATTGCCGGGCGTCAAACCGGAATTTATTCGCTCGCCTCGCCCGGCGGCTGGCAAATTATCGGGCGCACGCCGCTCGAAATGTTCAATTCCGACAACCAACCGCCGACTCGTTTGCAGTCGGGCGACCGAGTGCGGTTTCACCGGATTGAGAAAACTGATTTTCACAGCCGAGACGCTGAGACGCCGAGTTAAGAAAAGAAGAAAAGGGTATAGAGTTAAGAGAAAGATTTTTTCTGATCTTTTCTCTTTTGGTTTTCTCGGCGTCTCCGCGTCTCGGCGGTGAAATTATGGCTGGATGAGTGTGCATTTTCAGAGCAAAGGAATTCTAACAACTGTTCAGGATTTGGGGCGCGTCCGATTCGGTCGCTTTGGAATCAATCCGAGCGGCGCGATGGATCGAACGGCGGCGCGTTTAATCAATGTTTTGCTCGGCAACGACGAGACGGAAGCGGTTTTGGAGATTCATTTTCCCGCTCCGGTTTTGCAATTTGATGAACCGGCGACAATCGCGCTCGGCGGCGCTGATTTTGCGGCGTATTTAAACGAAAAACCGATTGAAAACTGGCGTCCCGTTCGAGTCGAAAAAGGCGATGTTTTAGAATTTCGCCACAGAAATTTCGGTGCGCGCATTTATTTGAGCGTGCGCGGCGGTTTTCAAATTCCCGATTGGCTGGGCAGTCGAAGCACGAATTTATCTGCGAAAATCGGAGGCTTTGACGGGCGAGCTTTTCAAAAAAACGACCGGCTGTTTTTCAAACGACGAACGACGAGCGACGAACGACGAACCAATTACAAGATTTCAACGAGTGTGCTTCCGTTTTACAGCCGTTTTCCGACAGTTCGGGTGGTTGCGGGCGCGGAGTGGGAAAATTTGAGCGAAGAAAGTCGTGGGACATTTTTGTCAAACGCTTTTTCGATTCGCCGCGATTCAGACCGGATGGGTTTTCGTCTTGAAGGCGAAAATTTAAATTTGACGGAAAAAATCGAATTGCTTTCTTCCGCCGTCAATTTCGGGACAATTCAGCTTCTTCCCGACGGACAATTGATAATTTTGATGGCGGATCATCAAACGACCGGCGGTTATCCGCGCGTCGGCTCGGTGGCTACAATTGATTTGCCCCTTCTGGCGCAATTAAATCCGGGAGACACTGTAAATTTTTATTTGATCTCGATTAATGAAGCCGAAAATTTACTCGTTCAGCAGGAAATTGAGTTAAATTATTTGCGAACGGCAGTTCGATTTTTATGATTTCAGTTGATTTAAACTGCGATATGGGCGAGAGCTTCGGAGCCTGGACGATTGGAAACGACCGGGCGCTGATGGATTATTGCACTTCAATCAACGTCGCCTGCGGTTTTCACGCCGGAGACGCGACGGTGATTCGGAAAACGATTGAAATTGCTTTGGAAAAACGAATCGCCATCGGCGCGCATCCATCGTTTCCCGATTTGCAGGGTTTCGGCAGACGCCCGATGCAGCTTTCCGCTCAAGAAGTTTTCGACACGGTTTTGTACCAAGTCGCCGCCGTCTATCAGATGACTGCCGCGCTCGGCGGCGAGCTGCACCACGTCAAACCTCACGGAGCGCTTTACAATGAAGCCGCGAAAAAACCGGAATTAGCCGAAGCAATCGCTCGCGCAGTCAAAGCGATTGACGAAAATTTGATTTTTTATGGTCTTTCGGGCAGTTTTTTGATTTCCGAATCCGAGAGAATGGGTTTGAAAACTGCGAGCGAAGTTTTCGCCGACCGGACTTACAATGCAGACGGAAGTTTAACGCCGCGTTCTGAGCCAAACGCTTTGATTCACGATACAAACAAGGCAGTCGAGCAGGTTTTGCAAATGATTCAAACGCAAACCGTGACGGCGACGAACGGCGAAACAATTCGGCTCAAAGCCGATACGGTTTGCATTCACGGCGACGGCGCAAACGCCCTGGAATTTGCCGCCGCCGTTCAAGCAAAGCTAAACGAAAAAGGTGTTCGGATTTGCCCGGTTTAAAATTGAAAACCAATCTATTTCCAGCATTTTCTATAAACATCTCGTTCGACTCAAACTTGTAATTTCCGTTTTCAGTTTCTACTCTTAAATTTGGGATTGTTTCAATCCTGAGAACAAGGGGTTTAATTCAACGAATGAAAATTATTGTCATCGGCAGCGGCTTCGGCGGCTTGAGCGCCGCAATTCGGCTGCAAGCGGCTGGTCACAAAGTAACGATTTTGGAAAAGCGCGACAAACCGGGCGGGCGCGCTTACGTTTACGAGCAGGACGGTTTTAAATTCGACGGCGGTCCGACGATTCTAACCGCGCCGTGGCTGATTGACGAAATGTTTGAAGTCGCAGGGCGACGGCGCGAAGATTTTCTGGAATTGGTCAAAGTTCATCCGTTTTACAACATTCGTTTTGAAGACGGTACGGTTTTCGAATACGACGACGACCGGGAAAACCTGCTCGATCAAATTCGCAAATTCAACCCTGCGGATGTCGAAGGCTACAAACGGTTTGCCGCCGATTTAGGAGAAATCTACCGCGTCGGTTTTGAGTTGATAGACAAGCCGTTTTCGACTTGGGGCGATATGCTCCGCGTAGTCCCGCAAATGGTCAAATTGCGCTCTGACCGTTCGGTTTACAATTTCGTCAAACGCTATTTTGAAGACGAGCGCCTGCGGCAATGTTTTAGCTTTCACCCGCTGTTGATCGGCGGGAATCCGTTTGAATCAACTTCGATTTACGCGATGATTCACCGGCTCGAACAGGAATTCGGTGTCTGGTTTGCGATGGGCGGAACTGGCGCGCTCGTTCGAGCGTTGACCGATTTATTTTTGGAAATCGGCGGGGAAATTTATCTCCAAGCCGAAGTTGACCAGATTTTTGTTGACGACAAGACGCGCCGCGCGACCGGCGTTTATCTCAAATCCGGCGTTTTTCTGCCCGCCGACGCTGTTGTTTCAAATGCCGATGTCGCTTTTACTTATTTAAATTTGATTCAGCCGAAATATCGCCGCAAAAACACCGACCGGCGAATGAAAAATCTGCGCTATTCGATGTCGCTGTTTGTGATTTATTTCGGCACCGACCGCCGTTACGAAAATATGGCGCACCACGAAATCATAATGGGACCGCGCTATCGCGGGCTGCTGGATGAGATTTTTAAGCGCAAAACTTTGTCAAAGGATTTTTCGTTGTATTTACATCGCCCGACGGCGACTGATCCGAGTTTGGCACCGAAAGGATGCGATTGCTGGTACGTGTTGTCGCCCGTGCCGCATCTCGGCGGAAAAATTGATTGGGAAACGGCGGCGAAACCGTATCGAGATTCGATAATCAAATATCTCGAAGAACGTTATATGCCCGATTTATCAAAACACATCGTTTCGGAACATCGAATTGACCCGCTGCATTTTCAAGGCGATTTGAACAGCTATCTGGGCAGCGCGTTTTCGGTCGAGCCAACGCTGATGCAATCGGCGTATTTTCGCCCGCACAACAAATCGGAGGACATCGGAAATCTGTATTTTGTCGGCGCGGGAACGCATCCCGGCGCGGGCTTGCCGGGCGTCATGAGTTCGGGAAAAATCGTCGCAAATTTGATTGGAAAGTAGTTCGTTGTTCGTCGTTCGTTGCAAAAAACAATCTACAACGAACGACGAACAACGAACGACGAACAAATGTTTAGATTTATTTGGTATTGGTCGAGAGTAATTCTGGCAATCGTTTTAGGCACGCTCGTCGTCTGGTTCGGTTATGAAGGCGTTAATTATTATTTTACTCGTCAAAATATCGTTGCGTTAAAAACCGAAAATCCGACGACGACTTCGATGATCGAATATCGCTTGTCGGAAGCGCGCAAAGACGGAAAGCAGGGGCAGAAATATCAGATTTGGGCGCCGATGGAGCGCATTTCGCCGCATTTGCAGCGCGCCGTGATTGCCGGAGAAGACACAAATTTTGTCGCGCATCAGGGTTTTGATTGGAAAGCGATTGAGGCGGCGTGGCAGGCGGCGCAGAAAGAAGCCGAAAAAGAAGCCAAAGCCGAAGGCGACAACGATCCGAACGACTGGATTCCGAATCTCGACAAAGATTCGATTATTGACAGCGTTCTGGTGTCGCTCGGTTATCCGAAAACGTCGAATTTCAAACGCGGCGCTTCGACCATCACGCAGCAATTGGCGAAAAATCTTTATCTCTCGGAAGAACGCTCGTTTTTGCGAAAAGGGCGCGAATATTTAATCACTCGCACGCTCGAAAACAATCTCAGCAAACGTCGAATCTTGGAGATTTATCTGAATGTAATCGAATGGGGCGACGGTATTTACGGCGCGGAAGCCGCCAGCAGAACTTATTTCAAAAAATCGGCAGCCGATTTAACTCCGCAGGAAGCCGCTTATCTTTCGGCGATGATTCCTTCGCCGCTTAACATTTTCAATCCGGGCAAAAATCCGAAGCGGGTTAATCGCCGCGCCCGCGTTATTGCCAGAGGAATGAATTTCGTCAAAATTCCTTAACTGACAACTACAATAAAAAAGCGTTTGATATTGAATTCAATATCAAACGCTTTTTATTGCTTTTTCCCGAGTTTAATTGTTTATTCTCTGGAATCCGGTCAGTTGAAGAACCTGGAAAAACGGAGTTCCCGGCGGCAGGCGTTCGGGCGAGAGAAACGATGTGTCGAACGTCCAGTTTCGATTAGGCGGCGAATAAACCTTGTTGCAGCATTTAAAAGCGCCATTGTTGTTTCTGGCATTGTACAAATTGATGAGCGAACCGGAGTAGTTCAGGTAATCGCCGCCCCAGTTTTCCAGAAATCGCTTGAAGTTGTGGACACCGCCTGCCAGACGCGGGTCGCCGCCGCCCTGATTCGGCGTGTTTTCATAACTGCTTTTCGCGTCGCCGGAAATCATTGCGAAACGGATAGTTGTTTCGGTCGCCGGGCGGCTGCCGAGAGCAAACGGGTAACGGAAGCTGCGCGAGTCTTTCCAGTTGTTTGAAAGAATTATTACCGCGTCGCCGATAACAGACGCCGGGACGTGCAGGGAGGTGTCCTGCGGCAGATAATCGTCTGCAGGCGTCGGTGTTCCATAGCTGAAGACTCCGGTCGCGTTGTAATTGCCCTGCACGTAAATCGCGTTTTCCGAAGCGACCGTAAATCCGGTTGTATCGAAAGAATTGGCGATGTAATTGCCGGGCAGGGTTTCACCTTGAACGAGGCGAACGGCGCGCCGAAAATAGCTGTGGTCAACGACGGCTGACATATCCGCATCGTCAGTTTCCGAGCACAACGGAGCTTCGCCTTGAGGGTTGGCAGTGGTTTTGAAATCCCTTTCGAGATCGTTTGCTTTACCATCGAGGTCTTCGCCGGGCTGTTCTGTGTTATCGCACGGACCGTAAATGTCCTCCATATCATACTCGCCGTCAAAATCGCGGTCGCCTCGACGGTCTGAGATGTACAACACCCAGCCGTTTGATTCCGGCACGTCCGTGGAACGTAAAACGTGACCGGTGTCGCCGTAATATTTAGTTCCGGTCGGCATATTCGTATTGAAATCGCCTTTTAAAAATTTTCTTAAATTAGCGACGTTGATTTCGACAATGCTCATCACACCGTTGCGCGTTACTTTGTTCGCCGTGCCGCCTGTCGGGTCAACGTCATCGTTAAAAACCCCCTCGCGCGTGTCGAACATTTTGATCGGAAACGGGACAATCCATTCATATTTCGTGTTGTTGTCAATGTAGGTAAGCTTTTTATGAGCTTTATGGTCGGCAAATCCCGTGTCCAGCCCAGGAACGGCATTGGGATCCGGGTTCGGAGTCGGAGTCGGATTCGGCGTCGGTGTCGGTATCGTTTGCTGGTTGGTGATGACAAAGTTATAAGGCGTGCTGTTCCAAGTGCGGTCGCTTAGCCAGTTGCTCGATGAGTTAATGACTTCGCCCGACATCACAAAACGCTGCAACTGAATGATCGAGCGAGTGTCAATGCCCGAACTGTAATAATTCGAGGGATTTTGAATCTCAAACCTTTTGGTCGTAGCTTCAAAAATGCGCGGCGCAGGCTCGGTCACGCCCAAACTCAAAATATCTTCCGTAACATCAGTCGTGACAGGCAATTTGGTCGCCTGATCAAATGATACCAGCTCGATTTTTATCCAAACTTCGCGTCCCGGAATGTAAATTCTTTCGCCGTTTAAACGAGTCGCCTGATAGCCGCCAATCATCGGCAGCGGCTGATAACCGCGGGGATTTGGATTAAGTGAAGTTCCCGGCGTATATATTCCGGCGTCGCCTGGAGCGGCGTCTCCGTCGAGTCTGATTCCGCATCGGGCAGTAACCGGAGTTTGCCCCGTCCCGGCGGCACAGCCGGGAAGTTTGGCTTTGCTGTCGGCGAGGCTGACGCGGATGCCCGCTTTGTTAGCGTAACGGCTTAGTGCAAAAATCTCGTTATCGAGGTTTGCGCTGGTGACGGGAACAATCGAAGGCGAAGCGGCTGTTCCGGTTCCGTCGTTCCACAAATCGCCGATCAATTTGCCGCGTTTAATCAGTTCGATGTAATCCACGTCCGGTCTGGTCAGTTTCATTGGCAACTTTAAGTCTTTTTGCAGCGCCATTAAGTTGCCGTCAAACAAACCGTTGGGAATGCTCCAATTCGGATTGCGCGAAACAACGGGCATATCCGCGTTGTCAAAAAAAAGATTGCCGCCGGTTCCGCCGGTTTTGAGCGCGCTGCCCATATTTGCTTTTAACTGTTGATAAGTGCCGGAGCCATCTCGAATCCAAACGTTTTCTCCCCATTGACTTAAAGCATTTCGCCCGTTGCGTCCAACATCAGTTAATATTTCTCTATGCGCCGAGACTCTCGATGAAAAATACAATCCGGTTCCGGCGGCGAGAAACAAATTGCCGTTCGAGTGAACGCGACCGCCGAAATCGAAACGCGGTCCGGGGTGGAATTCGAGGTCGTCGTCGTAAAAAATACCGAATTGAAAAATCGGGATGCGGTCATTGAAAAATGTTCTGTCCAGCTCAACTTCAACGCCGTTCGATTTGTCGGTCGTTATGGTAGTTAATTTCCAGGCATCGCGCGTGGCGTATAAACCTTGCAGAAGTCCGCCCGTAATTACGACTTGTTGGGAAGCTTGTGTTTGAGCAACGTCATTTGCAAAATCGTAGCCGGTAAAATTCGGCGGAGCGGAATTTTTAATATTGGCGATGTCGCCGGAAGCCGGCGAAAGCTGAAAATCGAAAATAGCGTCGAATTGCTGCGTCATATTTTCCAGGCTCGCCTCTGCCGCCGTGAACGTGCGCGTTTCCGAAGTGTCGTTCGAGGTGGCGAGCGTCTCGTTCGTCGTCCGCGAAACCGCCAGGGCGACGAAAACCAACAACAGCGCGAGGACTAATAACGAAATCACAGTCGCCGAACCGCGTTCGTTTGTTTTCACAATTTTGCCGTTCATTTCTCTTTGTCTCCTGTTTTTCTGCAAAAGCTTCTTTCGCTTGGTGAGAGATTAAAATTTCCTTGTTTATCCGGCGTCGTATTCGAGGTTTCTGGTGCTGAACGTTCCGTCGAGAGTGACGTAAATCGGTTTGCCGGTCGCTTCGTCAATTCCCTCCTGCGCGGTTAAACTGATTGTCACCTGACGAATGTCGTTGCGCCTCTCAACATTTATGTTCGTCCCGACGACGGTAGGGTCGTCGGATGAAATGCCGGTGTAAGTCGTGTAGCGAATCTGCAAATCTTTGATTCCGTAAGCAATCGGCTGTTCTTGAATTTGATTTGAGGCGTTGGCTCCGGTGTTGTTGCCGTAAAGAATTCTGACGAGCGTTCCGTCGGATTTGACTTTGTAAACAACGACAAAAATCCGCTTCAGAGTAACGTTCGGGTAAACCATACAATTTGTCGTGATGACGCTGGTGCAGCGGCGCAGCAAACTGACGGTTTCCGTGGTTGAGCCATTAAGAGCTTGATTGATAGTCAGCGGGTCGCTCGGCGCAAACTTGATTGATTTGTTTGTCGGAATATCCGTCGCCATTACAATTGCCCGCGTCCCGCTTCCCTCCACCAAATAAAGGTCGTGAATATTCGGGATGGTCGGCAGAACCGATGCGACAGCGGGATTACCGGCGCGAGAAATATCCTGGACGGTGGTTACCGTGACGAAATTTCCGGTCGCCGAAGCGAGAGTGGCGTTATTTAAAAAAATCGGACTCCCGCGGAAGAAATCAACATCCCGGTAAACGAAGCCGATCATATCGGTCTTGTCGGTTTGCAAAGTGCTGCTGTTAATCTGATTCCCCGGAATCACCGAAGTCAGCTTATCGCGCTCGGTATCGGTATCGGTCGTAAAGCCGAGCTTGCCGTTCAAAAAATTGTCCGGCACGGCAGCTCCAAAGCGCGTGTAACCCAAGCCGGAGTTGAGCGCGTCGCGCCCGACCAAATGCAGAGCGGCGCGCGCGTTTTTCAATGCGTCGGAGCGGCGCGAAGCGCGGTTGCGGTCTAATCTGCCGACTTGAAGCAAACCGTAGATGGCTCCGGTGACGATTAGAAAAATTACCATTGAAACCAGCAATTCGATCAGCGAGAAACCGCTTTCGTTTTTTCTTGAATTCAGCTTTTTCATTTGTCCTTTTCTTCCCGGTCTTTATTCAAATCTGGCGATCATCGTGCTGACTTTTTCTTCGCGCCAAAGTGTGTTGACACGGTAACGCACCGTAATATCCACCTGACGGCGTAATACTCCGTGGGTCTCAAACGGTCGGTTCGGCGTTGTCAAATCTGTAATTACGACTTTGCGCTCAAAGTTGCTGATGATTTGGCTGCTGTTAACCGTCCCGTCGTAGTTGCTGCAACCGCCCGTTCCGGCGCAGGCGTCGTCAGCCGTGCCGATTACGCCGTCCAAACCCGGATCGCGGCGAATCGGCGTCCAGCCGGTTAAAAATAATCCCTGATGAACTCCGTTGACCGGATTTGTCCCGACGTTGCCGATTTGCGACCAGCCTTCCAGCGCGCGCGGGCGGCGCATATCGCGCGCGGTAAAAATTGATTCGAGAGTGGAGTAAGCATACTGTTTGGCGAGCGCTCTTTTGTCGGTTTCCATCGAACGCATCACGCTCATCGAAATCGCGGCGGTCGCGCCCAAAATTCCGACCATTAAAATCGTGATGGCGATCATCACGTCAATGTATGAAAACCCGCTCTGGCTGTTGTGCTGTTTCATAACTTGTTTTCCTCGTTGATCAACGGTTTTGCCAACTCGGGCTGGCGGCGTCGTGCGTGTAGTTCCACATTCGAATTGTTCCGCTCGCGCCTAAAACGGTAATGCCGCGCGTCAGCTCGGAATTTGTCGGCGAAGTTGTTTTCGGTTTCCAGACGTAAATCGTCATCCCGGTCATCGTCGAACCTGCTCCGACGCTGTTAGTTCCGGCGTTTAAAACCAAACCGGTGCTGGTAAAGCGCAACACGGCGACCGAATTACCCTGAGTCAGAGGGTGGGAGCTTGGAGCAAATGTCGGACGCGGAACCGGCAGCGGTTCGCCCGGCTCGGCGGAAATATTTGCCGGTCGCGGTCCGACTATGGCTTCGTTTGAATGAGCCAGCGCAACCTGTTTAATAATTTTATCGTCGCTGTCTCCGGCTTTGTTTTCGTCAATTATCAAAATCGCGTTTTTGGTGGCGTTGATTTCAACGCGCATCGTTTGGCGCTCGTTTAAGGCGAGCTGCTTGGCGTCCTGCAAAACGTCAATTACTTGAAGCGCCTGGTCTTCGGCTTTATAAAGCTTTTTGTGTCCGGCTAGATAGAAAATCGAAACGGTCGCTAAGATGAAACCGATGACAATCACCATCAGCACTTCAATCAAGCTGAAACCGCTTTGTTTCGTTTTCCGATTTTGGGTTTTGAGCATTGTCATTGCTGTGTTTGTTTCGCTCGGTTGTGAGCCGCAGAGCATCGTCAACATCTTTTGCAATTTGCGTTCCAACATATAATCTTCAGCATTTATCGGCATTTTTTGAAAATCGGCGCTTCCTACATTTCCCGTCCGAATGTAAAATCGCCCACAATTCGCTCATTCTGACGGATGAGGAACCGCGGGCGGGCTGAATTTCGAGCAAATTATCGGTAAACATTGAAACAAGGGCTGATGGCTAAAGGATAAAGCTAAGGATTAATTCCTTATTTTCATCCTTTAGCCTTCAGCCGTTTAATTCCGGGGCTGCGGTATTGTTGTAGTTGTCGTTTGCTGTTGCGGAACGATTACATTCGGCTGACCCGTCGGTGGCTGAACCTGCGGGGTTGAGGTGTTTGACGGCGGATTGCCGAGAGGAACGGGTTGGAGAACAGTATTTGAGCGATTTCCGTCCGGGTCAAGGACGCTGTTGGTAGGGTTGCCGCGGAAATCCGGGCGATAAATGCGCGGTGTGATAAAGAACAGAATCTCCGCCGTGTTGCGCTGCGTAGCGCGGTTTTTGAACAAATTGCCGAGCAGCGGAATGCTTGCCAAACCGGGCGTTCGGCTTCTCGATTCGTTTTCGGAGTCGGTCAAAACGCCTCCGACTACAGTCGTTCCGCCATCCGGCACGAGAACTTCGGTTTGCATTCGCTGCGTGTCAATTCCCGGCGTTCCGCTCAATCCATTGGCGAGCGCGCTGTTCACCGAATTGTTTTCGGCAACTACACGGAGAATAACCGTTCCGGCATCCGTAATCTGCGGCGTCACGGAAAGACGCAGCGGAACGGAAACGAAAGTTGTCGTAAAGACCGCCAATTGATCTTCGCCGCCTCCGTTGGGCTGAATGGTTGTCACCGGGATTTGACTGCCCGATTCGATTTGCGCCGGGCGGTTGTTCAGCGCTGTAACGCGCGGCGTGGCGACGATTCTGGCTTGTCCCTTTGTTTCCGCCAAATTCAAGGCGGCGGTGATCTGCGCCGTGCCGAATGCGCCGGTCGTTAAAACCAGAGTTCCTGTCGGCGGATTATTAATATTACTGCCGGTCTGACCGGAGATAACACCTCCACGGTCAAAGGGATTTCTGACGGTTGCACCCAATTGCACACCGATTTCGCGTAAGAAGTTGCGCTGAGCGATAACGATGCGGACTTCGATTTCGACTTGCGGCTCCGGCTGATCGAGAAATGCGACGAGCTGACGAATCGAATCAATATTTCTTCTCACATCCGTGACAATCAAACGGTTTCCGCGTCCGTCAACTTCGATTCCGCCGCGCCGCGAAAGTCGGCGTTTGATAATCGGCATAATCCCGGTATCGGCGCCTCCGCCGGTGACATCGCCGCCGCTGCTGGAGGAAACGCCCTGACTGGTAGCGCCGCCGGTGAAACCGCCGGTGTCGCCGGCAGCTCCGCCTAAAGTGCCGGAGGCACGCGCGTAATTGAGTTGAATAATCTCGGTGTAAAGCTGTTCGGTATCGAGTCTCGCGTCTTCGATTTGGCGGCGCACTGCCGTTTCGTCAGCCAGCAATTTGGCGTCGGCAACGCGCAGAATCGAGCCTTGAACATCAACTCCCAAGCCGTTCGCACGCAAAATGGCGTCAAGCGCGATGTTCCACGGAACGTCGCTCAGATTGACGGTCACGGGAACTTGTCCGACCGATTTGTCAATTACGAAGTTCACGCCGTATTGCTCGGTAATGTGATTAAAAATATCTCTGATGTCGGCTTTGACAACGTTCAGATTGATCGCTTCGCCGACAAATCCGGGCTGACCGTATTGCTGACCTTGCGGGCTTAGCTGTTGCTGCGTTCGCGGCGGCGGAGTTTGCGACGGTCGCGGAGCGGTTGTTTGCTGCGCGTGCGCGGAAACCGCGGCAAGGGCAATGACGGCGACGGCAAAAGTCGCGCGATTAATTAAGTTTTTAAGGGATTTGAGCAGACTCATATTTTACGCCTCCAAAGAAATTGCGGCTTTAGGCTTGGATTTTTTTTATTTTTCAAGTGCGAAAGAGTTTGGTGAAATTATTTCGATTTGCGCGGACTCACCTTGCGGACGGGCTTGGTCGCGGGCGGTTTGTTGGCAGTCGGAGGATTTTTACCCGCTTCGGCAGATCCGGTTCCGTCCGTTTCCGCGCGCGTTTTGTTGTCCGCGGTTAAGACGGGTTCCTGATTGTTTGCAGAAGCGGCAGCGGCGGGAACCGTGACGGTCGGATTAACTGTGGCGGGCGCGCCTTCCTTGTTTTCGGCTGTTTCGGCGCGCGGAACGAGCATATCGTTTATCATCGGCACTTTCAGACCTTTATTTTCCGCCACGGTAAACGTTTTACCATCAGTCATTCGAGTTTCGCGCCGGAAAACAAGGCGATTGTCTTCGATGGCGACGAGATAGCCGTCATAGAATTTTTCGCCGGGATAAATCGTGTAAGAAAGTTTGATCGGCACGGCTTCGACCATTGCGGAATATCCGCGCGGCGTTCGGAAAACGCCGGTCACTTCGACTTCGCTAACGGTCAGAACGGCGGTCGGTTTCGGAGCCGGAAGTCCGAGTTCGGCGGCGCGCATTCTGAGGATTTTGTAGTTTTCAATGCGCTGCTGAATCGGCGGAGCGGCTACAACAGCCGGCGCTGCTTTTTCCGGTTTCTTGACGGGACTTCCGGGCGATTTCGACCCGGCTTTTTTCGGGGCGGCGACTACCGGTTTGCGAAATGGGTCGCGCTCCTGCGCTCCCGCCGGATTTGTCGCTCCGATTGCCAGCACGACGGCGGCGCAGGCTAATCCAAAATTTAACGAACGAATGATGACGGTTTTTCTCATAACTTTAAATCAATGCGCTGCGGCGCACCGGCTGATGATGAATGGGACAAATTATGGAATTTACTTTGTGGAGTTTGAAGGCGAAACCATATTTGCAGGCGTTGCGCCCGGAGCGGCTGCTCCGTTTGCGGGCGGCGCTACTGCACCGGGCGCTCCGGCTTTGGCGGCTTCGGTCAACTGCTGCTGCTTCATAACACTTTCCGGCGTGGCGTAATAAGCCGTGAGCAAAAATTGTGAATCAATAGTTTTGTCGCCAGCTTGTTTCGGACGCTGCGTGATGCGGAAATCGCTGATCGAAACGATTCGCGGCAGCCGCGCCATTTGCGCGTAAAAGGCTCGCAAATTCTGGAAAGTGCTGGAAACTTCGACTTCGACCGGCTTTGAAGTGATAAAGCCTTGCGGCGAATCATCTTTCGGCGAGAACCGCAGAAGCGTCAAACGACTGCCGCGCGCCGTGTCCAGCAAACCTTGTAAAACATTCGTGATTTCGCGCTCTTCCGGCAGCAGGACTTTTAACTCTTCATACTCGGCGTCTTTCGCCTGAGCGAGCGCGCGAAATTCTTCGATTCGCTGCGTGGCGATACGCGCCGCTTCGTTCTTTTGCTTGAGGGCGTTCGCCTGATCTTCGATTTGAGTGGTTTCCTCACGAATCGGGCTGGTCACCATATACCAAAACGCGGCGTAAAACATCACTGCGAGAGTCACCAGAACGGCTATTTGCCAGTGAATCGCTAAATTCTTCAACTTTTCCATAATTCTTTTGTAAGTCGAGAGTCGAGAGTCGAGTGAGTCTCGCGGGTCAACTCGAATTTTATTTTGATTGGAATTTCTTTTGACTTGCCAGACTCGCTGGACTTGCTAAACTCGCCAGACTTTTTAATTTTTTGCCGTTTGCGGCGGGTTTGCGGGTGCGGCATTGTTGCTGGCAGTTTGCGGGCTGCCGCCGTTCGGCAGTTCGGAAGGTTTTGCAGCTTTCGACGGCGTGTAAGCGCAGCGAATCGTGAAGTTAATAGTTTCCGGCTTTTTATCGGGAGCAGGAGCGCCTGAATTATCGGCAATTTGCGTTGCTGCGACTTCTTTGCGCTGCGTTTCGATGTTCAGATTCGTGAACAAACCGGACGAAAATTCGAGACTGCGACCGAAATTCGTGACGACGTATTCATCCGGCGAATTGCCTTTGATGGTCAGCATATCGCCTTTTTGCTCGACCGATTCGAGAAACAACCCCGGCGCACTGATGATTCGCTCGCGCAGAGCTTCCAGCACGGCGCTCGGTCCGGCTTGGCTGGCGCGCAGATTTTTGATGGCGGTGATGCGGTCGTCAATGTCTTTGATTCTCTTTTTCAGATCGTCCTGCTCTTTCATCACCGCTTCCATTTGTTTGGCAATCGCCTGCTGGTTGGCAAGCTCTTCTTCGGCTGAAGCCTTTGCCGACGTAGCCGTCATATAATCCAAACCGACGCCGAGAACAAGCAAACCGGCGACGATTCCGGCGAGCAGCCCGAATCTTGTTCCGGCGCTGGCGATTTTCTTTTCAACGATGACCGCCGGGTTCGTCGGTTTATCCGTAATTGATTCGAGAAGATTTATTCTGATCATCTGAGTTCGACTCCTCTCAAAGCCAAGCCGACGGCGACCGCCATTTCCGGCATAATTTCATTTAAATAATCGGGATCGAATTTGCGCGTATCAACTTGAATACGTTGAAACGGATTAAGAATTTCGACCGGAACTTCGAGCTTGGCGGAAAGCTCTTTCGGGAGATTCGTCATTTTTGAACCGCCGCCGCAAAGCAGAATTTTTTCCACTTCCGTTCCGCCGTCTTCGCACGTGGCGCGATAGAAATCGAAAGTTTTTTGAATTTCGAGCGCGATCAATTCCATCACGTTATCCATTAACGGCTCGATTGATTTTTCTTCGGTTTCGCCGCCTTGCGCCGGTATTCCGCGCTTGACGGCTTCGGCTTGCTGAAAGCTGATGCCGAGACCGCGCTGCAAAACGTCGGTAAACTGGCTGCCGCCGGTCGTGATGTCGCGCGTGAAAAGCGAGCGAGTGCCGCGCACGATGTTAACGTTCATCGTCGAAGCGCCGATGTTTAAGAGCACAACGGTTTCGTTTTCGTTCGGCTCGTAGTTAACTTCGTAACAATTTTGGAGCGCGAAAGTGTCAACATCAACTACGACGGGGTGTTTTCCGGCAAGCTGCACGGCTTGTTTCAAATTATCAATCCGCTCGCGTTTGCAGGCGGCGATTAAAACTTGGATTGCGTCCGCCGTTTCGCCCGTGACGTGAAAATCGAGGCTGACATCCGCTAGATCATAAGGAATATGTTCTTCGGCATGCCAGTCAATTGATTCTTCGAGTTCTTCCCGGCTCATCGGCGGAACGGCGATGTTTTTCAAAATCACCGAGTGCCCGCTAACGCCCGTGACAACACGGTCGGATTTGATTTGATGGTCTTTGAAAATGCCTGTTATGGCTTCGGAAACTGCATTCAGTTCCATAATCTGACCGTCAACAATCGTTTCGGGCGGTAAATTTTCATAACCGAGACTGGTCAAGCTCAAGCTCCCGATTTTGCCGTCAAGCTCGACGGCTTTAATAGAGCTAGAGCCGATGTCCAATCCGGCGACACCTTTTTTCTTGCCGAACATTTATTGCTCCTTGTGGTTTTTGCTAGATCAAATTTGTTGGCTTGCTTTGAAGAACAAATTCAGGACAACGTGAGGCTGGTTTTCGTTGCCAAAAACAAATTACCTTACTGCGGAAAGAAGTGTCAACAAGTTTTTACATCTTTTTGATATGTTTTTCACCGAGACGAACAAATATTCAATCAAATTGAACGACAGTTAAATAAATCCAATTATTTTCAGTTTAAAGATTTATCAAGCGGGTTTTGACATTTGATTTTAATAATCAGCGATCTGATTTTTTTGTATTTTTTCCCAATAACCGACATCAATCCATCGCCTGTGTTTAAATCCGATTTCGCGGAAATGTGCGACTTTTTCAAAACCGAATTTTTCATGCAGACGGATGCTGGCGTCATTTGGCAAAGCGATTCCGGCAACGATGGCACGAATCGGTTTTGCTTTTAACTCGGCAAACAGATTTTCGTACAAAATCGTGCCGATGCCCTTTCCGTTGATTCCGTTTTTGATGTAAACCGAAACTTCAACCGAATGCCGATAGCCCGCGCGGGTTTTGTAACGCGAGGCGTAGGCGTAACCGATGATTTCGCCGTTTTCTTCGCCAACGAGAAACGGGTAATTTTCGAGAATTTCGGAAACGCGCCGCCGCATTTCCGATTCGTTTACCGTTTCGGTTTCAAAAGTAGAATGCGAGCTTTCGACGTAAAAGTTATAAATTGCGGCAATCGCGGCGGCATCTTCCAAATTTGCCGTTCTAATTTTCATACTTTTTCAGCTCGTTTTTGGCGACTGATTCGAGATGAACTTCATCGGGTCCATCGGCGATTCTCAATGCGCGCGCTTCCGCCCAATATTTGGCGAGCGGGAAATCCGGCGAAACCCCTGCGCCGCCGAATGTTTGAATCGCGCGGTCAACAATTTTCAATGCCGCGTTCGGAGCGACTGCTTTGATCATCGCAATCTCGCTCCGCGCCGCTTTGTTTCCCGCCGCATCCATTTTCCAGGCGGCTTTTAAAACCAGCAGACGCGCTTGTTCAAGCTCGATTCTGGCTTCGGCAATCCAATTTCTGATTGTTCCGTGTTCGGCTAAAGTTTTACCGAAAGCGGTTCGCGTTTTCGCCCGTCGGCACATCAATTCCAGAGCGCGTTCAGCCAAACCAATCAAACGCATACAATGATGAATGCGTCCCGGACCGAGCCGACCTTGCGCGATTTCAAAACCGCGTCCTTCGCCGAGCAGCAGATTTTCTTTCGGTATGCGGACGTTTTCAAAAGTGATTTCGGCGTGTCCATGAGGCGCATCGTCGTAACCGAAAACGGTTAAAAGTCTTTCGATGCGGACGCCTTCAGCATCGAGCGGAACGAGAATCATTGACTGCTGCAAATGTTTCGGGGCGGTTTCGTCGGTTTTGCCCATAAAAATCGCCAGCTTGCACCGGACATCGCCCGCCCCGGTCGTCCACCATTTTCTGCCGTTGACGACATAATCATCGCCGTCCGGCTTGATTAAGCTTTTGATGTTAGTGGCATCAGAGGATGCTACATCGGGTTCTGTCATCGCAAAACACGAGCGGATTTCGCCGTTGAGCAAAGGGTTGAGCCAAGTTTCCTGCTGCCGGGAAGTTCCGTATTTCGCCAGCACTTCCATATTTCCGGTGTCGGGCGCGGAGCAGTTGAAAACTTCCGACGACCAGAAAACTCTGCCCATCATTTCGGCGAGCGGCGCGTATTCGAGATTCGTCAGACCCGCGCCGAATCGCTCGTCGGGCAAAAACAAATTCCAGAGATTTTCAGCTCTAGCCTTTTCCTTTAATTCTTCAATCAAAGGCAAAATTTTCCAGCGCTCGCCCTCGGCGACTTGTTTTTGATATTCGGCTTCGTTCGGATAAATGTTTTCCTCGAAAAATCGTTCGAGCCGGTTTTGCAGTTCGCGTGTTTTTTGTGAATAATCGAAATCCATTGCGCCGACATTTTGGCAAATACAAGCGAAAAAATAAACCCGGCGAAAAGAAATCTGTGATGAGCGGCGAAACAAAAACAGTCCGGCAGGGCGAGGAATTAAACGAAGCGAATCTTTCCGAGTTTTTGCGCGAGCAATTAAATTTAACGAGCGCGGAAATCGAAATCCGCCAATTTCCCGCCGGCAGTTCGAATCTGACTTATCTGGTCAAAATAGGCGCGGAAGAATTCGTTTTGCGCCGCCCGCCGTTCGGCAATCAGGTCAAAACCGCGCACGATATGAGCCGCGAGTTTCGCGTTTTGGAAAAACTGTCGAAAATTTATCAGCCCGCGCCTCGACCGCTTCTTTTCTGTCAGGACGAATCAATCGTCGGCTCGGAATTTTATTTGATGGAAAGAAAACGCGGCGTCATTTTACGCGGTTCGGTGCCTGATTCAGTGCAAAACTCGCCCGAATTGCAAAAAGCCGTTTGCGAAAGCTTTATTGATAATTTAGCCCGGCTTCATAATCTCGATTACAAACAGGCAGGACTCGGCGATTTCGGAAAACCCGAAGGCTATGTCGAAAGACAAACAGCGGGCTGGATTGAGCGCTATTTTCGCGCCAAAACCGATGAATGCTCGGAGATCGAACGGACAATCGAATGGCTGCGGGCTAATATTTCCGCCGCTTCAAATCGCGCAGCTCTCGTCCACAACGATTACAAATTCGACAACGTGATGCAGAATCCCGATGATTTAACTCAAATCATCGGCGTGCTTGATTGGGAAATGGCGACGGTAGGCGAGCCTTTAATGGATTTGGGAACGACGCTCGGTTATTGGATGGACAAAAGCGCGCCCGAATTTATGCTTTCCCAGCCGTTTAATCCCAGAATTTTAATGGAAAATTTCTCGCGCCGCGCGCTTGCCGAACGCTACGCCGAAAAAACGGGAGCCGATATTTCCAATCTGCTTTTTTATTACGTTTTCGGCACGTTTAAAATCGCTGTTATCGCGCAGCAGATTTATCTTCGTTACGTGCGCGGCTTTACCAAAGACAAACGCTTCGCCGTTTTTAATCAGTCAGTTGCCGCTCTCGGCGAGATTGCTGTGCGCGCAATTGAGATGAGAGAAATTTAATTCAATCCGCGGCGAGAAAATTTACTCGACAACGTTCAAATAAGAGCAAAAATCCGACAACAAAAAAAATCAAAAGCTGGATTCCGAATGCACCTGAAATGTATTTCAAATTTGGTTCTATATTATGCGAACCAAGCCATGAAAACGCGACTAAACCAGTTCCTACCAGCGAAGCAAAAGCCATTAGCACGAACACAATTCCCCATATATCGTACCGCATAAAAATTAACGAAGCGATGCCGGTTGCGGCAAAAATCGCCAGCCATTTAAAACGTTCCGCCCAAACAACAAACGGAGAATTTACGACGTCGCCCGATTCGAAATACAAAAGGTAATTTTCAAACCAATCGCTCGCCGCAGCGATAACCGCGACGGCGATTAAAAATGTCGCCGCCATCCGAGCGCCTGGGGCGTTTTTAGCGCCGAGCAAAAAACTCGTCGCAATCAACAACCCAGTATAAAGCGGCACTAGCGCCAAGCTGTCCCAAAGCAGAAATCGCTTTTTAGCATCGCGCACCCGATTGATTTCTTCAACCGTTGACTTTTCCACCTTAGAAGCCGCATTCATCAACGGCTCAATTGCCTTATTTAGCGGCATGAATACAACCAAAATTAACACTGCAATAAAAGTAAAGAAAATAACCAATGCCGAGGCAAGATAAAATAACTCCTTATCAGCCAAATTCATTTTCATAGCAGCAAATCCTTTTCAATCTCCTTTCGGCTAACCATAACGAGTTTTCACTGACAACAGACGATTTCACGGTTTTCGGGCAATGGCGGCGAAGGCGGAAAAAACCAATCGTGAATTCTATTAAAAAAGCTCCAGAAATCATCAATGAAAAACAGCGCTAGGAAAAAGAAAATACCGAGAACGGCGAAAAAGACAAGCGCGACCAGCAGAAACGTAAAAATCCCTCGCTTCCATTTGTTCGATCCGCGCATTGTATCGTGCAAATAAAGCGTGGTCAGATGCACGGCAATGGTCGCCAGAAAAGCGACGATACCAAAATTTTGAATTTCTTTTCTGACTAGCACCGTGCCGCCAACGATAAGAAAAACCTCGAAAAAATACAGCAATTTGAGCCAATGTCGAAAAAGCAGATAAAGCAAGCTATTTGGAGCGGCAATTTCAATCAAGCCCCAGAAAATTGCCCCAAACCGTGCGATCCAAGCTAAACGGCTGCCGACGCCTGCTTTTTTTTCGGCGATTTGTTCAAGAATTTTCCCGCCGATTTGCGTTGTCCGCGAAACCATCCGCAAGGCTTCGCGCGGTTCGAGGCTACGGTCAATTTCGTATCCTTTTTTGACCGCCGCGTAAACGCCTGCCGAATCAGTCAGGGAATTTTGAAAGACGCTGCCTAAATTGGCTTTTAAAACATTCGATTCGATTAGATTGTTAGTAATTCGTTTGATTGTTTTATCGAAATTGTCTATCTCGCCGTAGGCTTTTGCGTCAAGCAGCGCCTTAGCCACTTGGCGATTCAATTCGTCGCGGTTTTTGCTGATAAATTCATCTTCAAAGATGGCTTCGTGGGCTTTTCTGATTAGCGTGTCGCGCAGCAACTGATAGCGAGTACCGGTGGGAAGCAGCGACGTAATGATTCGCTCGGCGCCGTCGAGCCTGCCCCAGGCGATGTCGTTTTGCCGCCAGCGCACGTCGAGAAATGCGCCGAAACCGTAAAGCGCATTCCCGGCGAGCTTACGCCGTTTTTCTTCATCGCTGAGTTCTTCAATCAGGCTCGAAGCGTCGTGCGGGCTGATGCGAACGATTTCAACCGGGTCGGCTTCACCGATTTGCGTTTCGTAATAAATCGGAAACGTCATTTGATCGTATTCGTCGAAGTTGTCGTAATAATGCTTAAAGTATTTGCGTACTTCATCATCGAGAATGTCGCCAGCCCCTGCCGGCGTCAAAATCGCTTTAACTTGATTGCCGAGACGCTCGAAAACCTCGTTGACCAGGTAATCTTCCAGCGCTCGTCCCAGCGTTTTCAACCATTGGTCGGCGGCTTTGTTTTGATTGAAAAACTCTCCCGCTCTGGTGACTCCGATTTCTTCGTTAAATTCTTCGGCTATATGATTATTTTGTTGCCCGAGAATAAATTCAAGGTTTTTGACAGTTATCACGGGTTCCCCTTGGAAAGCTGCGGTTAGAGCCGAAGCATACGTTGAATTGGTCAATGCAATTGGATTGGTTTGTTTGTAACGAAATGAATTTAGCGCGCCCTGCTCCGCTCTGAAATCCTGTAAAATTTTGGCAAGCTGTTTCTGAATATCTCCGATTATTTGCTGTAATTGAGGCTCAGCGCACTTTTCGTGAATTACCTGGTGACGCGCTCTGAGACTTTCTTTCAATTTGGGTTCCCAATCTTTGCACCGACGAAGCTGGCTGGCTTTGCGCACCATAAATCTGAGTCGGCGAATGCGGTAATCAATATCAAAGCGCCGCAAAAAATAAAAGGCTGTTTTTACTTTGCCGTTGCTTGCTTTGGCATCCGGTTTATTATCAAGAAACTCTTTTTCGCGCCAGTAACGAATCAGCGAGCGAATGGCTAAAAAGTAATCCGATTTGGCATCAAACCCGAAAAATTGCGTGATTGAATACGCCAGACTATCGGTTAACGAAATTAACCGCAATCTGTAATAAGGCAAATAGCTAACTTTACCGCTTCGTGCGAGGTCTCCAAAATCTTTATCTTCCCAAAGAGACCCGGATTCAGCCGTTTCCCGGTGCAACTGATCGGCATCTTTCTCGACAAATTTGACCAGGCGATTGACTCGTTCGACGATCCGGTTGCGTTCGAGCAAAACCTGCAAATCTTCGCGGATTGTTTCATATCGCGGTAAGCTTGAGCCTTGTCCGATCAGATTTTGCAGCGCGTCCGGTTTTTCCCCGGCACCTTCGTTCAAGTCGGGAAAATCCGGCGAAGGCTCGATGTAAATCAGTTTGCGGTCAATCGGAACGTCGGCTTCGCGCCTGAGCAGAGTTTCGATGGCGAAACCAAAAGGCTTATTGTCTAGCGCGCCGCCATCAACAAAATATCGAGCGTTCGGCAGCAGATGTGGCGGAAGTCTGAATTCTTCAAAAAATTCGGTCCAATTGGTGTTTACATTCTTATATTGCGGAAAACAACGATTGATCACTTCGTCAATATCGAAAAGCCGCATCGGTTCAAAGGCAAGCGGAAATGCCGAAGTCGAGCGCGCGGCAAAAGCTAAAAACGGATTATATTTTTTGGTAAATTGGTTAGAATCGCCGTTCGCTTGCCGTTTTCCGTATTTGAAATGAAAATACTGCTTGTGCCGACGCTCGGTTACGACGCGGTCGAAAAGCCTGATCCGAACGGGGACCCCCGCGAAATCCGTCACAGTGACGAACAAATCAATTTCGTCGGCATTCAGCGGTTTTTGTTTTTGCTCGATCTCATCCGAAGAATCCTCGCCGCTCATACGATCAAGCGCCGCAAGCAGCTTAAAATACATTCGCTGGCTATTTAGAAGCGAGAGAGGCTCGGTCGGCTTTTTTAGCTGGCGAACTTCGTTGGTAATTGAATATTTATCATTGAGCAGTTTATTGAAATCACCTTCGTCAAGCCAAAGCTGCTTGAGCTGCTCGATTTTCTGATTGTTAGCAAGTGCTTTCGCCAGAAAAACACCGTTGATTCCGCCCGCTGAGCTGCCCGTAATTACGTCAATCACAAACCTAACCGAAGGCTTCTCAAAATCTGACGAGGGGGACGTTTCGGTGCTTCTCTGCGATGTTTTCTCGTCCGCTGATTTCACCAATCGATTCAGCTCCAACTCGATTTGCTCCGGTTCGTTCAGACTCACAAAATCTTCAAGTAATTGTTCGTCGGAAAGCAAGAGCGCAATCTGCCGGTACACTTTTTCCGTTCCGTCAAAGACTTCATCAACGCTCCGGTCATTTGCCGTGGAGCGCACCATTTTTAAAAGCTCCTGAGCAATTCCATTAATGTAAATCGCCAGCGAGCCGCCGCCGTACATCACAACTGCAAAGCGTATTTCCTTTTCTATTTTGTTGCCTGACATAATCGTTTCTCCCACAATAGTTTGAGTTAAAGAGTGCTGATTTTCGGCGATTTACTGAATTCTCCAAAGCATATTTCCGTCAGTTTTAGCGTAAACTTCCTGGATTTGCTCGATTGTTTGTAGCCTCAATGATTAAACCCGCAATCAGCAATGCGGTAACCAAAAGGGTCAGAAATGCTGATGCCCACATCCACCATTTTCCGAACCCTGTCCAACCATTAAACCCCTTGGTGATTCCGAAATAAAACAGAATCAGGCTTGCAAGTCCGTTGCTCGCAATGCCTACCAAAATCGTATTGACGGGATATATTTGTTTATTAAGATCTCTTAATCCAAGAACATAACCCATAAGCAGAGCAAGAAATGCCGCTCCCAAAAGACGCACAAATTCATAAACACTCGATGCGGACATTCCCAACCCTATGAGCCACTCCCTCGGAAATAACAAAAGAGGAATGAACCAAAGAAATGTCAAAGTAATTTTGAAAAGAAGAGCAAACTTAGTAACAGACATATTCTCGTACTCTGTAACGATAGCTTCATTTGCTTATAAACAAATGACTTTAAATTGTGCCCCCTTGAAAATTAAGAAGATAATTTGCAAAGCTAACGACATCTTAGAACGCACCAAATAGGATGATTAGCTATCATTTCTCTCATTAATGTGAAACTGCTGTCTTCGATCGAGTTGAGTAGCGAGATTTTGCACAGATTCAAATGCTTTGTCAAATGTTTTTTCAATTGACGGATTGACAGTTTTTTCAACAAAAAAGCGAAGCGCAAAGAAATTTTGGCTTCGCTTTTTCTGACTATTTTCCGGCTGTTTTACGCTTTAGCCTTCTTTTTTGGAATCTGCTTTTTTCAACAATAGGACGTTTTTGACGTGCGCGCTGAGAGCGGCAATTTGCTCGGTTGGTGATTTGTCATCTGTGATTGAATACCCTAATCCTACGCCCAAAATAAATGCGGCGACACCCAGACGAAAAGACAGCGAGCTTGTTTTTTTCAGTTTGCCCGATTTCAACATAACGAATTGCCCTCGAAAATGCGGAAAGAAATTTGAGGCTCAAGTTTTGCCCCTTTCCTTATTTAATGGCAACGAAAATGTGACGGATCGAGAAAAAGCTGTGACGAACCGTATCAAATTCAGGACAAATTCCCGAAAAGCTCCGGCAGGCGCTCGCGGTAATTACGGCTTAAATTAAGCTCCGTTCCGTTACGCAGGATGACGGCGTAATCGCCGCCGAAAAGCGGGTGCAGTTCTTTGATGCGGTCAATCTGGACGAGAGTTGAGCGGTGAATGCGGAAAAACTTTTCCGGGTCGAGCTTGGCTTCGATTGACTGCATTGTTTCCCGAATCAGATGAGCGTCGCGTCCGACATGGAGCTTTAAATAATTTCCGGCGGCTTCGATCCAATCAATCTCATCTGTTTTGATAAAAAACACTCGACCGGAGTTTTTGACGACAATGCGTTCGAGATATTTTTTGGCTTTTAAATTTTCGAGCAGTGAAACGAGCCGTTCGTCAATGTTCCCGGATTGTCGAGAGTTTTCAAGCTGCTCGCGGGCGTGGCGGACGGAGCGGCGAAAACGCTCGCGGCTGAAAGGCTTGAGAAGATAATCGAGCGCGTGAAATTCAAACGCTTGAATCGCGTATTTGTCGTAAGCGGTGGTAAAAACAATTGCCGGAATTTTGTTTTCTTCGAGAGCTTTCAAAACGTCGAAACCGTTCATTTCCGGCATTTGCACGTCGAGGAAAACTAAATCCGGCGTTTTTTCTTCGATTGCGGCGACCGCTTCCCTGCCGTTTCCCGCTTCGCCGACGATTTCAACGCCCGGTTCATCGCGCAGATGCCTGCGAACTCGCTCGCGCGCCAATGGCTCGTCATCAACAATCAAAACTTTCATTTTTCCTCATTTGGACGAAAAGGAATTTGCAAATCAAGCCGCAAACCGCCGCCGTCGCGCGGCTGCAAGACGAAATTATGCTCCGCGCCGTAGAGATGTTTCAAACGGGCGCGCGTGTTTGAAAGTCCGACGCCTTCGCTCAGATTCGCCACGTCGCCGAATGGAATACCAAGCCCGTCATCGGCGACTTTTAAATTTAAATGCCCGTTTGCACGACTTGCGCCAATCTCGATGCAGCCGCCTTCGGCTCGCGGCGCGATGCCGTATTTGATGGCGTTTTCGACCAAAGGCTGCAAAATCATATTCGGCACGCGGGCGTCCAAAGCGTCGGACGAGATTTCGTATTTCACCTCCAAACGGTCGTGAAAACGCATCTGTTCGATTTCCAGATATTTGCCGAGAAACTCCAATTCCTGCTGAAGCGGAACTTCCTGAACGTCCAATTTATCGAGCGCAATCCGCAGCAAATCGCTCAAGCTCGCAATCATCTGTTCGGCGGCATCCGGGTCTTTGTAAACCAATTCGGAAATATTGTTGAGCGTGTTAAAGAGAAAATGCGGGTGAAGCTGGTTTTTTAAAACCTGAAGGCGAGATTGCGCAAGCTGATTTTCAAGCTGCGCGGCGCGCAATTCGCGCTCCTGATACATTCGATAATAATTAACGGCGTATTTGATTCCCAGAACAGCCCAGTAAATCGTCATCGAAAAATGCAGATTGACAATCAGAAAAAAGCGATAAGCTTCTCCGAATGAAGCGAATTGGCGATTCGGCGGATAACCGAGCTTCGGCAAAACCAGCGCGTCAACCGCCAGTTGAACCGCCGAAAGAACCACGCTTGCGGCGAGATGAACCAGCAAGCTTCGCCAAAAACGCCCGCGTTCAAACGAAAAACGGCGAGCCAGCCAGAAAATCACCGGCATCAGCGCAAACCACACATAACCCGAAAACAATTGCCACGCTAAGACCTGATAAACCGGTATGGGGCGCTGTGAAAGCTGATTCTGCAAAAGAAACTGGCTGGTGAAAAAGAATCCGCCGAGCGTCCAAATGCCGAAAATCATCAGCCATTTAAAAATCCTGTGCTGTTTTGAAAATTCCATCTGATACAACAAACTTCAATAATTTCGCTTGGTTGAATACGCGCCAAACTCGAAAAGGGTTACAAATTCTTTCGCTTAAAGCGCGTGCTGTTTTATGTGTTTCTTATCCTAAACCGGAAATTAATTTACCCTTTTCCCTCTGATTTCCCGGTTGCCGCCCATCAAAACCACAATTTCCGTAATTTTGCCGCTCGCGTCTCGGACGAATGCGACGGCTGAGCCGTGCGGCTGCGCGATAAATTTATCGGGTTGATTTTCCGGCGCTAATTCAACTTTCTCATTGCCCGCGTCGGCGATTAATTTATCGCCTTCCTGACGGACGATAAGCGGACCCATCGTTGAATTGTAGCTGCCGATATAATCGGCAAATTTCGGATTTGCCGCAGTGATCGGGGCGGCAGATTTTGTTTCGGGTTTCGCTTCCGTCAGCGGAAACGCCGAACCGGGAACGGGAAGATTAAATGCGCCGCTCGCGCCGACGGTTTCCGCGCCGGGATGCACCGGGAAAACCGGATGTTTGGGCAACGTGATTTTCGTTTTGGCGATTTCGCCAAGCGCGACTTCGACGGCTTTTTCAAGCTGTGCGTCGCGTCCCGCCATAAAATCCTGCGGCGTCGCTTCAACATCAAAATCGGGCGAAACGCCGACGTTTTCAATTCCCCACGAAGTTCCGTCCGGGTTGAAAGCGGCGCGGTTCGGCAATTGAATGCGCCCGCCGTCAACGAGACGCGGCGTGAAAAAGTACGGTCCGATTCCGCCGCCGCTCGTTCGTTTGCCGACAATTTTGCCGACTTTTCCAAGCTGAAACATAAACGCGCCCGTTTCAGCCGCCGAGCCGTTCATCTCATTAATCAGCATTACCTTAACGGGCGGTGCAGGATTTACGGGCGTAGCAACATCATTGCCGCCGCGAAACGCATAATAATAAAGCGGTTTCCTTGCTAACCATTCAATCAAATAATCGGGCGTGATGCCGCCGCTGTTAAATCGCTGGTCAACAATGATTCCGGCTTTATCGGAATACCCTGTTAAACCGCGAATAGCGTTGGAAATTCCGTCCGGGTCGTAATTTTCGATAAAAATATAACCGAGCTTCCCGCCCGACATTTTTTCGACTAGCTGCCGGTTGTTTTCAGCCCAATTCGCCCGCCGCAAACGATTTTCGCCGGAAGCGGGATAAATTGTGTAAGTTCTAGCGCCCGAACCGTCCGGGTTTGCGCTGACCGTCAATTTCGTGGGTTTGCCGACCGCGTTTTCAAAATAACTTAAAATGTTTTTGCCGGCTTCGACTTTGTTTCCGTTGACTTCCAATAAATAATCGCCTTCGCGGACATCAACGCCGGGTTGGTCGAGCGGCGCGGAAAACGAGCCGTTTACCGAAGAATAAGCGGTCGAGCGATAAATTTTCTTAAAGCGATAACGCCCGTTTTCAATCGCGTAATCCGCGCCGAGCAGACCGATTCGATTTCCCTGCAAACCTTGCGGAGGCGGTGCGTCGCCGCCTCCGACTCCGAGATGACTGATTGAAACCGAACCGAGCATCATCTGCATCAAGCGATTTAAATCCGTTCGGCGCGTAACGGTCGGTAAATACGCGGCATATTCGCGTTCGAGCGCGTCCAGATTTTGCCCGTGATGATTCGGGTCGTAAAACCAATCGCGCATAATCCGCTTTGATTCGCTGAATATCTGCCGCCATTCCGCCGCAGGTTCGACGCGGACTTCCAACTTCGACAAATTCAATTTTCCTTCGTCAGCCGCAGGCGCTTTTTCGGCTGAGGTTAAAAACCAATCGCGCCCTTTTTGGAACATAATTCGTTTGCCGTCCGAAGTGATGTCGAAATTGCCGATTTCTTCGACGATTTTTTCAGGACGCGCCATTTTCGCCGTGTCAAAGAGATAAACAGCGCTCGCTGTTTGCGAATCAAACGCGCCCGGCGTGTCGCCCCATTCGCTTTGTTCGACGAACAATTTTCCCGGCGTTCCGGCGATAAGACGCGCGTAATCTTTTTGCGGCAGAGGCAAATTAATTATTCGCTTTCCGATGTTTTCAAAATCAATCTGCACCGCTCCAGCCGCTTCGGAAACTTTCGCTTCCGGGTTCGGCTGATTGTTCGGCAGCAACAATGATGCGCCGTTTTTTGCAAGAATCGCGGCGTGAATGCGGCGCACGACGAGCGGGCGCGAAAGAATCGGGCTTAAAACCCAGCTTAAATCGCTCGTGTTGGCGTTCGGGCTGGAAACGAAATAAAGATATTTGCCGTTTTGATCAAAAACCGGCGATTCGGTGTGCGTCACGCCATCGGTAATTTGAAAAGATTTTTTCGCTGTAGAATCATAAACAAAAATTGTTCCGGCGCGGTTTTTCAGACGTTTTGAATAAGTTAAAAAGCGCGAATCAGGCGAAAAAGCCGGTCGCCAATTCATTTGTCCCGCGTATTCCGAACTGTCAATTTTCGCAGCCGCTCCGCTCGCAACATCAGCGAGCCATAAATTTAAACGCCGGTCGGCAAAAGCGACTTTTTTGGAATCCGGCGACCAAACCAATTCCCAGTAAAACGAAGGTTTCGGCTCGATTTGGATTTTTTTGACCGAATTGTTTTCGAGCGAACGGACGTGCAAAGCGTATTCGCCCGCTTCATCGGAAAAATAAGCGACGGATTTGTTGTCGGGTGAAATCGTCGGATAACGCTCGGCTGCGCCTGAGGTGTTCGTCAAATTTTTCGCTTCATTGCTTGCCGCGTCAAACACCAAAACTTCGCCGCGCGCGCCGAAAATTAACTTCTCACCGTTCGCCGACGGCAAAACCGATTCGAGAAAACGCATCGCCTGCGTAGCTCGCGGGCGCAATTCCGATGTGTCGGGCGTGACTGAAACATTAACAACGCGATCTTGATTTGCAGTTAAATCGAAAAGATGAATTCGTCCGTCCTGCACAAAAACAACGGCGTCCGAAGCGGCTGACGCGGAACGAATTCCGCGTGTGTCAAATTTCGTCAGTTGTTTCGGCTGTTTTGTTTTCCGGTCGTAAGCGAAAAGATTAAAAGTTCCGGTGCGGTCGGAAATGAAATAGATTTTATCGCCGAGCCACATCGGAAAGCGGTCATTGTAATTTTGATTCGTCAGTTTCTCGATCGCGCCCGTTTGCAAATCCGCAATCCAAATCGGCGCAGCCAAACCGCCGCGATAATAACGCCACTCGAAAAAAGGCGTGCGCGGATTGTAAGCGAGCTGTTTTCCGTCCGGCGAAAATGCGCCGTGATTTGCCTGCGGCAGCGGCAGCGGCGCGGCTAGCGTCGGGTTGTCAACCGAGATTTTATACAAACGACTGACGCTTTCCTCGTCGCGCGTCGTCTCGAAAATCACGTCTTTGCCGTCCGGCGTCCAGGCAACCAGAAAATCGTGTTCCGGCATTATCGTCACGCGCTTTTCGTTCGCGCCGTTCGCGTCCGAAACGTAAATGTCCCAATCATTGCCGTTGTGACGCGAAAACGCGAGGCGTCGCCCGTCGGGCGAAAAAACCGGAAAACCTTCTTCGTTCGGAATATCGTGCAGAATTTTGGCGGCTCCGCCCGCGCGCTCAACCGTCCAGATTTTTCCGGCGTAAACAAAAGCGATCTGGTTTTGATTTGCCGCGACGCGACCGATTAAAAGGGGCGCATTCTGCGTTTGAGCGAAAACGGAAAATGAGAAAACGAGCGAGACGACAAGCGTTGCCAACAGCCTGGACATAAGATATTCCTCTTGTAGAACTTCTTGAAACTAAGAAAAGCCGAATAGCTTAACGCGAGGAGAAACGAAGATGTTCCAAAAAATAGAATCTCAATTTGAAATCCCGGATTTTTAATTCGTAATTCGTAATTTGAAATTCGTAATTGATTCTTAGCTTTTCCAGTAATTTTTGATTCTGGCGTCGAGCATCGGAAACGGCACATACTCGACGTTGCGCCCGGCAATTCGTAATTTCTCGACCATACGGATGGCGGCGTCGGCGTTGCGCGTGTGAACGATGATGGTTGCGGCGGGCTGGACTTTCGGATTTTGGGCGAGCCAGAGAGCGATGGCGTAGCCGGTCATCTCGTCATCGGTTTCGCCGTCGTAATGTTCGGGCAGCAAATCGTGGTCTAAAAAAACTCCGTCGTAATTGTTAGCCTGCAAATATTCCTTGGCTTCCTCAACGGTTTCGGCGATGTCTAATTCGTCCTGTTCAAAACGCTTGCGAAACCAGCGATGACGCCGGCGGTCGTCATCGAGCAGAAAAATATAAATCGGATTGCGCCCCGCCGCCGTGTCAACAAAACCGAGACGATTTAATAAACCGCGCCAAATGCTCATAAAATCATTTATAATCAAAGTTGGCAGTTTCGCATATTTTTGTTGTTTGACAAAAGCCGGTCAAGTGAGAAAAAAGATTTTCGGTTTCTCAACTTGGTAAACGATTGAAAAATTGAGGCTCAAGGGTTTTATCCCGAAAGCGCGTTGCGGAAATGTTAAATGGTTCGCGTCTAACCTCGATTTTTACAGGATTTTATTTTGCAATTTTTTGCTTGAAACTTTGGCGGCTGGTGCTATAATCCGACATCAGATTTGATAGTACATTCACGGAGTCAATTTCTGACGGCTTTTCCGATGAATCGGGGTTCTAACGAGCACGGGTTTCTCTCAGTTCTATCGTAAATGGCAAAGGAACAACTTAAATTTCACCAGCTTTCTCTCGTATCGAATCCTGAAGCAGAGCCGGAGTTTGACCGCTCCGAGTTTGCGGAAGATTACGGCGCGGAGGTCGAAGCCTGCGAGCGTTGTCACGGGACGGGAATGGAAATCGTGCCGCAGCGCGGCGCGCGCCCCTGCGAATGCCGAAAATTAAAATCTTACGAAAAGCTGCTCGAAGCCGCGCGCATTCCGCGTCGTTACCTGAATTGCAGTTTCGACGGTTACCAAAGAAAAAATATGTCGCAGGGCAGAGCTTATCAACTCGCTTTCGATCTTGCGCTGTCGTATCCGAAAGTCGAGCGCGGCTTGCTTTTCACCGGCTCGGTCGGCGTCGGAAAAACGCATCTTGCGGTTTCGATTTTGCGGCTGATGCTCGAAAAGGGCGTGTCGTGTTTGTTCTACGAATTTGGCTCGCTGCTCAAAGAAATTCAAAATTCGTATAATTCCGTGTCAAAAACGTCCGAACTAAGCGTCCTTCAGCCGATTTTCGATACTGAAGTTTTAGTTCTGGACGAGCTTGGAGCGTCGAAACCGACCGATTGGGTGCGCGACACGATGATGTTTATCATCAACACGCGCTACAACGACAAAAAACTGACGATTTTCACGACCAATTATTTAGACAATCGCCGCCGCGATACCGAAGAAACGCTCGAAGACCGAATCGGCGCTCGCCTTCGCTCGCGTCTCTACGAAATGTGTCAAACTCTTCACATCGAAGGCGAGGACTTTCGCAAAACCTTTGATAAATCGCCGAGTCGTAAACAATAAAACCGGGTATTAAATCTCAAAAAGAAAAGGGCTGGAGAATTAATTCTCCAGCCCTTTTCTTTTCTTCAACCGTTTACTTCGTGTAGTTCGCGGGAATCGGCGTGTCGCCCGCTTGTCCCCAGCCAACGCCGTTAAAGCCGGATGTCGTGGCGAGAACGTACCAAGCTCCCGCGCTCGGTCGGAAAACGGCGGCGTCCATTCTGCGGTCGCCGTCGTAATCGCCGGGAACCGGAATATCGCCTGCTTGTCCCCAAGGGATGGACGAGATTCCTCCCGTGAGAGTGCGAATATACCACGTTCCATTGCGGAAAACGGCGGTTTCGTCAATTCCGTCGCCGTTATAATCGCCCGGCACGAGCGTGTCGGAGGAAACGCCCCAGTTAACGGCTTGAAACGTATTGTTGGAAGAAGTCAGGATATACCAGTTGCCGGCGCGGAAAACGGCAAGATCGGTTTTCGCGTCGTTGTCGTATTTACCGGCAACAGGTCTGTCTCCCGGAATTCCCCAAGCCTGGTAAATCGGCGTCCCGCCGCCCGTCGGGTAAATAGCCCACAAACCGTTGCGGAAAATCGCAAAGTCGTCTTTGCCGTCACCTGTATAATCAGCCGGAACCGGAATGTCGCCCGGCGCGCCCCAATTTGCCGCATACATCGTGTTGTTCGAGCTTTGCATAACGTACCACGCCCCGCTGCGGAAAACGGCGGGGTCGGCTTTGCGGTCACCGTCGAAATCGCCCGAAACCGGAATGTCGTTCGGAATGCCCCAGTTTACAGTGAAAAATTGGCTGTTTTGACTGCGAAGCTGATGCCAAGCGCCGCTGCGGAAAACCACACGGTCGGTTTTAGTGTCGCCGTCAAAATCGGCGCGCGTGGTAAAGGCTGGCGGTGGAGGCGGCTCATCATTACATCTATAACTGTTAATGACCGCGATGTTGTCAATGTTCCAGCCCGTGTATGAAGCTCCTGGATTGCTGTTATCGTGTCCCATTCTCCATTTCAGTTGAACGGCGACGCCGCTCGCTGACGCCGGAAGCTGAATTGAAGTGGTGATATAGCCGTTTGAGTTTCCAGTCCAAATATTTCGTCCCGCAAGCGGGGTGCCGTACGCGGCACTGGTAACCGTACCGTTATAACCTCCGGTGAGAAACATCCCGCCAGCTTCCGTAATGTCCTTAAACGCGCCGCCGCTAATGCTGATTTCGAGCACGCCGCCGTCCCAGCCATTTTCTGTGTCATATTTATGGCGGAAATTCAAAATAGCGTCGGTCGAGTTCAAAGTAAATACCGGCGAAATCAAATCAGCGCCGCCCGCTGTAGCCGGGTCCGGTGAGAAAGCAGAATTCGGAGCCGAATCCGGCGACGCGGTGACGGTTTTCCAGCCGGTGTTTGAACCGATGACAGTTTGCGTCCAGCCTGCCGGAAGATTTGGAGCCGTTACCGCGTCAAAGTTTTGCTGAAAGCCGAAAACCGGCGCGCCGATTCTCAAAGTGCGAGTCACGACATTGGAGCCTGCGCTGCCATTGATATTAAAATTTAAAACCAAATTGCTGCCGCAAGCTATAGTGCCGGGAACGAGGTAATTCATTGTGCGCGTTACTGTCGCGCCGTTAGCGATATTGCCGTAATTGACGCTGGCGCCGCCATTGGCGCTGACCGTGACGGCGGTTATCGTGCTGCCGGTTGGATTAGTAACCGGAACCGTTAAAACGAGCGTTTCGCCCGGTTCGGCAAATCCGTCGCCGTCGCCGCCCGGCGCTGCGTCCGTAAACGAAAAATTGTTTGTCACGGAAACGTTCGGCAAATCAAACGCTTCGGTAACCAGCGCTCCTATACTGGCATTTTGAATGCTCGCCGAATATCCCATTCCGCGAATGGCAAAGCCCTGCCAAACCAAAGCGACATCAAGGTCAGGATTCGGACCGTTTGCGGCGGCGGCGATGATTGAGTTGCGCGCATCCAACATTGTCGGACTAGCCGGATCGAGCTTCATTCCATCAGTGACATACTGCAAAACGAGCCGCGTTCCTATGCCGGGACCGTATTGTTGAATGAACTTGGCGCGAACTTCCCAGAGTGCGCTGCTCCAAATTTCGCCCGCATTGTGAATGTCGTCGCATATCTGGTTGTTTGCCAACTGTCCGTGCTTGTAAGCGCTGATTGAATCAATGACCTCATTACAATTGGAGTTTAGATGTTTAAACGTAAGACCATTATGCGGACGATTGTTCGGTCCGCCGGTAAAAGCCATTACGGCTTTCGGGAAACGCCGAATTCCGTAATAATAATTTCCGCCAAAGCCGGTAACTCTTAAGTATGTTGAGTAGCCGGCTAAAGCATAAACCCCGTTAATTGGATCAGTCGTCTCGGAAAGCATCGAGAGGGCGTAAAAATCAGACCAGCCTTCGCCCATTGCCCGTCCCATACTGGAATTCAAACCGCTAGCGTTGCTATGCAAACGATTGGATAATCCGTGTGTCAGTTCGTGAACCATAATTTCCGCATCGGCTGTTCCATCGCGATCCGGGTTTGGTCCATTCCAGAGGTACATTTGCATTTTACCCCGACCGCCATCCGCTTCCGTTGTAAAGTTAGCATTGTTAAAACTGGGATTATTGGGATCGGAATCCTGACCTTCAGCCGAAATTCGGTCGCCCGGTACACCTTGCCCGGTAAAGTTTTGTTGTTGGAAATTGCGAGCCGCTTCGGTAAACCCTAAACGATATGTTTCGTCGTGAAAGCGATTGACGACGTAGAACATCTGAATCACGGCTCCGCGCTGAGCCTGCTGCGATACCGGATCATCACTCTCAGTTCCCGGCGTTCCCGGCGGCGGATTCCACGTCGGCGATTCAAATATGCGATTCGGCTCGCCTGTTATTACGTCATCAATGCCGTCCGGTTCGGAACGGTCGAGACCGGCTCGTACATTATTTCCCTCCGTTGCGTTTGTATTATCGGTAATCCAGCCTTTTTGGTTGAAGGTGTAAGGCGCTTCGTTTCCAATTAGCGTCACGTTCGTGCGCATTGCCGCGAAGCCCTGATTTCCAATTTCCGGATTAGTAGGTCCGGGCGATAGCGGCGCGGGGCTGTCTAAGGATTTCAACAAGCTGGTCGTATTGGCATAAACGTTATAAGTCACCGGCTGCGTTTGGTGGTTAGTCAGATTTTTGCGCCATAGCATCGTGCCGGTTTCGGCATCAACAATCACGTAATAAGCCGCGGCTGATTCCCAAATCGAAACTCTCCACGCGGGTCGAGCTACGCCCGCCTCGGTCGGAAAATACATCTTCTCCGCAGTCGTCGCCCAATCGCCCGTTCCGAAAACAGCTCTCATTTCGGTCGAAGCCGCTGCGTTTCTGGTCGCTTCTTCCTCTTTCATCGGTCGCGAAACTTGTTTAAAAGCCGCGCGAACCGCGTCTTCCGGCGAGCCGAAATCGGAGGAAAGCGAGTTGTATTCCAAGCCGGGAGCGAGATTATTAATGACGCGGACGATTTCGCCGCGCCTGGTGAAACCGGCTTTCAGCTCGCCCTGGAAAACCGGAATGCCGTTTATTTCCTGCTCAAGATGAACGAATGAAAGATCGCCGTTCGGGTTTGTGTAATCCGCCGTGACTTTTAAATTGTCAACCTGCGAATCGGTCACAGCCAGCAAATCGTTGTTCGTCTTGGCGAATGAGCGCAGATTGTCCGGTCGTTTGGCGGTCGAAGGCGCGGTCAACTTTGCCGATGCTCGCCCTAAACCGATTCGCGGAGCGATAACAGCGGCATTATCAAGCTCTTCGTTGTATTTAATTTCCAGCGAGGGAAAACGTTCGAGTAAAGCCTTTTCGTTCGCGGCAATCTTTTCTCGATCCTCTGCCGCCGCCATTTCGGGCTTGCCCGACGCGGCGCGAAATTCGGCGCGCGCGTTGAGGGCGGCAGCCGATTTATCCTTTCGAATATCGTAATTTTCGATTTTGGTATGTCCGTCGGGTTCCTGATTATCCTCGTTCGCCGTTGAACGAAACTGCGACGGAAGCACGGCGAGCGCGCCGATTAATCCGAGCGTTATAAACGAAAGCAGAAGTCCTTTGCGCTCTTCTCGTAAGCCTGTCTTCATTATTGCTGTTACCTCACAACTTATTCACTTGGGAATTATTTTGCAGCGCGGTTTTTTATAAAGTTAAAACAATGCGCTTTTATTGATGATTTTGAACCGAACGGTTCTAAAAAGTTACTTGCCGCGTAAGTCAGATGCTGGTTCAAACGAAAATGAACGCCGCCGAATAATTTCCGGCATCTAAAATGACAATACTGAGAACAGCCTTAAGTTTCCAATTTGTCATTTTGGTCAGGTTAGGCAAGTGATGAAAATATTAACACACCGGACCCCGCTTGTTCAATTCAAAAAAGCGTTTTCCGCATTGTTTTCGCAACAAATTCTGCGGTAAAACAACGGCGGCTCTTGTGTTATTCTTAAACTAAGCCTCAGGCGGGAAGAAAAACAAGTCAAATTTCAATGGAAAAAATTTTCGGGCGTGCGGGTCTGATCGCCCAAAATCACACGGAATACGAATATCGCGAAGGTCAAATCAAAATGGCGGAAGCCGTTTTGCGTGCCTTTGAAGAACGCCGTCACCTGATCGTCGAAGCCGGAACCGGAACGGGCAAAACTCTCGCTTATTTAGTTCCGGCAATCGCTTTTGCGCTCGCCGAAAAAAAGCGCGTGATTATCTCGACCGGAACGAAAAACCTGCAAGAGCAGTTGATGGAAAAAGACATTCCGTTTTTGCAGAAAATTCTTCCGAAAAAATTCACCGCCGCATATATGAAAGGACGCGCCAACTACGTCTGCCTGCAAAAAACGAAAAAAGCCGAATTTACTCCGATTCTTTCGGGCTTGGACGATGTTGATTATTTTGAAGCCGTTAGGCATTGGTCGCGCGAATCGGCAATCGGCGACCGCGCCGAGCTTGTGGATTTACCCGAAAATCTTTCGTTCTGGCGTTACATTGACGCGCGTTCGGAAACTTGTCTGGGGCAAAAATGCCCCGAATTCGAGCCTTGTTTTATTACCCGAATGCGCCAGCGAGCCTGCGACGCCGATATTGTCATTGTCAATCATCATCTT
Source organism: Pyrinomonadaceae bacterium (assembly GCA_036387135.1). Taxonomy (GTDB): domain Bacteria; phylum Acidobacteriota; class Blastocatellia; order Pyrinomonadales; family Pyrinomonadaceae; genus JALZCH01. Next base: position 174,037 of record DASVUH010000071.1, read on the forward strand.
TTCTTCGCCGATTTGGCGATGCGCGGCGATTCAAATTTTGGGCGCGTTTTACCCGATTACGCGGCGGTCGTTTTTGACGAGGCGCATTTAATCGAAGATATCGCCGCCGACTATTTCGGCGCGCAGGTTTCAAGCTATCAAATTGACGAATTAATCAGAGATGTCGGAAATCTCGCGTTTTCCGATGTAGAAACAAACCGCGATCTGGTCAAAATTGCCCGCAAAATCACGGATTTTGCCGACCGCTTTTTCGCAGGTTTCCGTCGCGGCAGAGACGAAGACGGGCGTTTTCCGATTGCGCCCGACGCTTTTAAACAAACGCGCGGCGCGGAAATTCTCGTCACCGCGCAGGGCGAAGCGTTTGTCGCTTTGGATAAAGCTCTGGAAAGATTGGAAAACGCTTTGGACGCCATCAAAGACGCGCCCGCCGAAGTCGAAAGCCTGGTCAGACGCGCCAGACAAATTCGTTTCGATTTGGATTTTATTTGTTCGGGCGACGACGCGAAATTCGTTTACTGGCAGGAACGACGCGGGCGCGGCACTTTCCTGCGCGCTTCGCCGATTGACGTTTCCGGTCTGCTGCAAGACAAGCTTTTCGAGAAAACCGAAGCCGCCGTTTTAACGAGCGCGACGCTTTCCACCGCCGGGAGCTTTAATTTCATCAAAGAACGGCTCGGACTCGAAGCCGAAAACACTGACGATTTAATCGCGCCTTCGTCGTTTGATTACGAAAAACAGGCGATTTTATATTTGCCGCCGCGAATGCCCGATCCGCGCTCGCCTGATTTTCTGCAAGTGGCGGCGGGTGAAATCATCAAAATTCTGGAAATCTCGGACGGACGCGCTTTCGTTCTGGCGACGAGCAACGCTTCGATGAACGCGCTTTATGAACGAATCGCGCCGCGCGTTGATTTTCCCTGTTTCGTGCAAGGCACAATGTCGAAAGCCGGACTTTTGGAGAAATTCCGCACAACGGAAAACGCCGTTCTATTTGCAACTTCTTCGTTCTGGCAAGGCGTTGACGTGCGCGGCGAGCAATTGTCGTGCGTGATTATTGACAAGCTGCCTTTTGCCGTCCCGACCGACCCGATTGTCGCCGCGCGCCAAAGATTTATTGATTCGACGGGCGGTTCCTCGTTTTTTGACTATTCCGTGCCGCAAGCCGCGATTTCTCTCAAACAAGGCGTCGGGCGTTTAATACGCAGCGCGTCGGACAAAGGCGTGATTGCAATTCTCGACCCGCGTTTGACGACCAAAGGTTATGGCAAAGTTTTCTTAAACAGCTTGCCGAGAATGCGAATCGCGCGGAACTTGTCTGAAGTCGAAGCCATTTTCGGTACAAAACAGGAGGTGACAAATGTCACAAAATTTTGAAGAAACGTTTGAACTATTGAGAAAAATTTTCAAACCACTGGAAAAAGATTTGGCGATCAAATTCGACGAGCCGGGGAAATATTATCTGCTCTCGAAAAAATTGAACGAAAAGAAACAGGAAATCTGGTTCGGCGGTGTGGAAATCAAAAAGAATTACGTCAGTTTTCACCTCGTTCCGCTTTACTTTTTCCCTGAATTGCTCAATGGCATTCCGCCTGAATTAAAAAAGCGTTTGACCGGAAAAGCGTGTTTCAATTTCAAGAAACCGGATGAAGCGTTGTTCAAAGATTTGGGAAATTTAACGAAAGCAAGTTTTGAATTCTTCAAACAAAAGGAAATGATTTAAATATGCTGGAAATTTTTACACAATATTTTGAATATATAAAATGCCGAAAGAAAATATCATCAATTTGTTAATTTGTTTGGCGATTTTGTTTTTTTTTATTCTGGCTTGCGATGGCGGTTCGAGAGTGCGCGGATTTGTTTATGATTCCGAAAATAAACCAATCCAAAATGCAATTGTTAAATTTGAATCTGTGAGAAAAGGCGAACCGGAAGAATCGTATCAGTCAATCGAACAAACCGATAAAAATGGTAGATTCGATTGTCGTTTTACACACTCTCCATTTGAAACTCAGTTAAAATTAACAGTTTCAAAAGTAGGATATAAAACTTATGAGATTCGATTTTCTTCAAGCGAGGCTCAAAAAAAGTTAGAGAACAAAGAAGAATATCGAATAGTTTTGGAAAAAGAATAAATGGCGGGAATTTTTGAAGTGATGATCGAGCGCAATTTTTCGAGCGCGCATCAATTGCGCGGTTATAAGGGAAAATGCGAAAACCTTCACGGGCATAATTATAAAATCGAGATTTACGCGCGCGGCGCGGAATTGAACAACATCGGTTTGCTCGTTGATTTCGGCGATTTAAAACAGGCGGCGGACGAAATTGTCAAATATTTGGATCACAGAAATCTCAACGACCTGCCGCCGTTTGACGAAGAATTGAATCCGTCGGCGGAAAATCTCGCCCGCTACATCCTCGAATACGTCGCTTCGCGCGTTAACGACGACCGCGTGCAGGTTTACAAAGTGCGCTGCTATGAGACTCCGACCAGTGTCGCTACTTATCAGATCAATTAAACTCTAAATTGTTAAAAAACTCGCTTGTGACAAATTTCTCTTGAGTTAAACGTCCGCCTGTGTTATAGTTTCTTCACTTAAACAAATCCCCCAAAATCCAGATACGACTAACTATTTGAGTCGCCGTTAATACGTTGCGCTATAGGTTTGTCTGCGATACGAATCGAGCAATTATCGGACTTAAGTTTTTCTCAAGTAATCCGCAAGCGTGCTTTGAGATGATGTTCGTATTGTTGCCGGAAGTGTTCTTAATGCCGACCTGAAGAGCGTTTATCGCTGATTGTTTTTTGCATTTGGTAAATGCAGGCGAGAATTTATAAACGCGGTTGAAGACAACAGTGACAATGATTTGGCGGCTCGACGTAAAGCCGATTTAATTTAAATAATAAACAGTTTTTGAGGAAAGAATAAAAAAGATGAAAACCAGTTTTCCTTTGTTGTTTGATAAACGATGGCGCTCATTGCTCGTCGGGCTGCTCGTTCCTTGTTTGGCGGTTGTTGGTTTGAGCATTACCGGGATCACCAGAGCGGGCGAAAAAGGCGAGATTAATTCGCAGAACGGCTTGTCGCCGATTGACGACCCGAATTTTCCTAAAGAATTCGACGTTCGCGCTTTTCACGGAACTCCGCGCGAAACTAATTTAATTGACACCCCGAACGCAACGGCGCTGCCTCAGCCGACGGCGGTTCAACTGCGCGCTCTTAAGCGTTTGGGAAATGTATTGGGCTTGTTAAAACAGGTGAGTCTGGGTGTCTTAGTAGTGGACACTGACAAACTGCGGATCAGCTATAACGGTTTGACGGCGACGCCGCGGCATATTTTTAACCGCAACGGTTACTTATCGCAGCCGAGCAATTTACCGGCGGAAACGATTGCGCTCAACTTTATTAGTCAAAACCGCGCGCTTTTCCGTTTTACCGAAAACGATTTGAACGGTTTTAAATTAATCAGCCGCGCAGTTTCCGACACCGGGACGACGACTCTGGTTTTCAATCAACAGATTAACGGCAAAACGGTTTACCGCGGCGATGTGATGGTGAACGTCGCCAAAAACGGACAAATCATCAATGTCGGCGGCGAAAGCTATCCGAATTTGACCGTCGCCAATTCGCCGACGATTTCGGCATCGCAAGCCGTCCAAAACGCGGCGGCTGCGCTCGGCGTTAATAATTTCTCGCCGCAATCGCTCGGCAGCGCGCAGGTTTTAGTGACTTATGGGAATTTGACGCCGGAATACGTCGCGGGCGAAAAATTCAGCCGCGGCAGCTCCTTCGGCGACGACATTACCGTTTCGCAAGTGCTTTTCCCGATGGGCGCAACCGCTCGTCACGCTTACAAATTCACGCTCACAACGCCGCAATATAACGGTATGGTGTGGCAGCATTTCGTTGACGCGCAGACCGGCACGACCTTGCGCCGCCATAGCTTGACGGCTTTTCAATCTTTCGGACCTCCGGGAGGCGGCAATGGCGTCGGGCGGCGCGGAACTTATCGTCCCGACGTGCAAAATATGGTCGAGGGTTTTAACAGCGCGGGAACGGCGCAGGGCAAAACCGTTGACACAGTGCCCGCTATGCTTTCCGGTTATTTGGGTTTCGGTCGTTCGACGCGCACCGGAACGAATGCGGGCAATTATGTTTACACGGCGCCGACTTATGCAGGTAACTCTGGAGTTTTAGCTCGTGATGCCGGACGCGGATTCAGATACGGTCAGGCTGTCGGGCGCATCGAATTCGGGCTGCCGTGGAACAACAATACGCCGCGCCCGACTTTTACGCACGCCGAGCTGCCGGGACTTCTCGGACAAATCACACGCGGTTTCCCCGATGCCACCAATCCGACGAGCGCGTCGCCTTTCGGTTGGTTTTATCTTCCAACGGACAATAATCAGCCTAATTCCGAAATCACCACGTCGAATGCAAACCGCACGACTACGCGCGCGCTCGGCTACACAATATCGGCGGAAGCTGAGACGCGCAACAAGGTCAATTCCGCCAATTCGCCCGCGGGCAACGGAACTCAGCCGTTTTCGGCTGACCTGACGACGCTTCCGGGTATCGTTGAATTGCCGGACGGACGCGATCTGACTTCGGTTTATCAATCGAAATACACTGAAGGCAACAACGTATTAACTTCCGATGACCGCGCTGACGATGAGGAAACGACGCAGGGTATCAAAGGCTATTCGCCCAATCGTCAATTTACAGCCGGATATTTTGATTACCATGCCGATTATGAATACGGCACCGCAAACGCCGCCACAAATGCGATTCCGACTAGCGCCAACCCCGACGTTTTCGGCGGGACGGTTTCGCTTTTCTACTTTAATAATGTTCTCCACGATTACTTGTACGAGATCGGCTTTACCGAGCAGTTCTGGAATTTCCAGATGGATAATTTCGGCAAAGGAGGCGCGGGCGGCGATTATGTAATCGCGCAGGCGCAAGACGCTTCCGGCACGGATAACGCTAATTTTTCAACGCCCGAAGACGGCACCCCGTCTAAAATGCAAATGTATCTTTTCACCGAAAGCACTTTCCGCCGTTCGGACGGATCGTTTGATTTCGACGTGGTCGCTCATGAGCTTTATCACGGCGTTTCAAATCGTTCTGCGGGCAAAGGCGGCACGGGCTGTCTCGGCATCACGCTGGTCGGCGAAGCGGGCGGAATGGGCGAAGGCTGGGGCGATTTTATCGCCGCTTCGATGACTGACGACGACGTTGCGGGCGATTTTGTCACAGGACAATTGGACATCGGAATCCGTCGCCTGCCGATGACGAATTACCGCTGGTCTTACGGCGCGGTTGATAATCGAACGTTCGACGTGCGCCGCACAAATCCGACAATTGGAACCACACCCGATTTGCAAAATCCAACGTCTCAAGCTAACCCGTTCGCGGTTCACTCTATTGGCGAGCTGTGGTCTTCGACGCTCTGGGATATGCGCGAGCTGCTGATTATGAAGCAAAAAGTAAACGGCGATTTTCCGGGCGTTTTCTTTGACGGAGATCGTCGTCTGGGCGGCGGCGCGACCTTTTATATCGGCGAGCGTCAGGTGACATCGAAAGACGCATTTCACCCGATTAATTATCGCCCGGAATTTAATTCGACTGTTCCGGCGACACCGCCGAACACACTGCCGGTTCCTAATATTCTGCCCGAACATTTTGTTCGTCCCGGTTTGATTGCAGCGGAAAACGCCGCCAATCCGAATCGCAACGGAGAGTTGGCGACGGCTGTCGCCAATGCCGGACGGCTCGCCGACCGGCTTGTTCTGCGCGGCTTGCAGCTTGCTCCGTGCAATCCGTCGTTTGTCGAAATGCGCGACTCGATTCTCGCGGCTGACCGCGAAATTACGGGCGGCGAAAACCAGGCAATTATCTGGCGCGTATTCGCCAGCCACGGCGTCGGCGAGGAAGCTCGCTCGACCGGCGGCACAGGCGGCACTGACGCCAACGGCGCAGCGCAAAGCGCGCCGACAGTTGTTGAAAACTTTGACGTTCCGGTTGATGTCGAAGAGTGTGAAACGGCAGGACCGCTTCCGGCACCGACGTTCGTTTTGGCAAACAACGCGGCAAATTCGGTAACCGTCACGATTACAGCGCAAGCGGGCGCGGCGCAATACGTCATTGCACGCAGCTCAAATCAAAACGGACCGTTTACGACAATTGCGACCATTCCGGGTAATCAAACGACTTACACGGATACGGATAACGGCGATAACCTGACTTTGGTTAAAGATAAAACTTATTATTATCAGGTGCGCTCGGCGCGCAATTCGCTCTGCGTCGGCGTCGCGTCCGTTAACTCTGTAACAATCAACATCGGCAATCCGCCGAATCCGGCTCCGGTTTTCTCAGGCGCGGCGACGGTCGTTGATCCGCGTCAAAACAATAAACTAATCATAAATTGGTCGCCGGCAACGTCGCTCAATCCGACCGCCGACATCGTTTACGACATTTATCGCGTCAGTTCGATTACTACGCCAAATGGCGGTCAAGCAGATAGCACCACCGCTCCGACGTTCGCGCCGACAGCCGCTAACCGCATCACGCCGGAAGCGGGCATCACCGGAACCTCGTACACCGACACCAATTCAACGCTCGGACTGACGCTCGGACAAGTGTATTACTACATTGTTCAGGCTCGCGACAAAAACAACAATAAAAAAGACACGTTCAACACCGGCAACACCGCTGCAAAATTCAGCGCGCCGACATCAAACGCGGTTACGGCAACGCCGTTTGCAATTGAAAATTTTGAAAACGCGACCGCCAATATTCGGTTCGCTCCGCCTCTGACGGATCAGGCGACCGCGAATAACACGACGCCCATCTGGCAGCGATTAACCGGCGCTCAAATGCTGGCGGAGCAATCGCTTGCGCAAACGGCTGTGATGTTTGCGCCGAACATTGACGTTTTGCCGGAAACGGGCGGCGGAAACAGCGATTTTTCAGCAATCGTCGGACCGTTGACGCTTTCGCCGACGTCGGTGCTTGAATTCGATTCGCGTTTCGTCACCGAATTCGGGTTTGACGGCGGCGTGATGGAAGTCGCGCTCGGCGCGCCTGCCTTTAATTCGCAGGTCTATCCCGACAACGCGACGACTTACGACCTGAATTATTTCCTTATTGAAAACGGGTATCTCGGGAAATTGGACGGCACGCTCGCGGGTCCCGTTATTCTCTCGACGCTGCAAGGTCGTTACGCCTTCACCGGAACGAGAGACACCAAGCGGGTTCGCGCCGCGCTCGGCAACTTTGCTCCTGGCGGACAACTAAACCCGACAAATCAGTCGGTTTATCTACGATTTCGGATGACTTCAGACCTCGGAACGTCGCCGGGCGCGGGCAGCGGCTGGTATATTGATAATCTTGTCATCAATAATTACAATCCGAGCCTCGATATAGCCGGTGTTGTCCGTTACGGAACTGATTCACAGAAACTTGTGCCGGACGTGTCCGTAGCAGTCACTTCAGGCTCACCTTCCGTTTCTGCTACGACAAATGCGGCGGGAGCTTACTTGCTGACAGGCTTAACGGCAGGCGAAGATTACACGGTTACTCCGACAAAAACCGGAGACGCAAACGGCATCTCTCCGTTTGACGCGACGCTCATCTTGCGTCACGTTGCTGCCAACGGAGCGGGACCGAATGCCTTAAACCCAAATCAACAAAGGGCTGCCGACACAAGCGCCGATGGAAACATTACTCCTTTTGATGCAACGCTGATTTTGCGTTATGTGGCGGGAAACGGATCAAATGCCAATACCGGACAAACCGGCAATTGGAAGTTCGATCCGGTCTCTAAGCCATATCAAGACTTAAGCGGCTCGTTCTTAAACGAGAACTACACCGCTATACTGCTCGGCGATATTAATGGAAGCTGGACGCCAACCAATTCCCCTCCGACTGAAGCTGAGGAATCGGCTCGCTTGGAACAAGGCGAAACTATTGCCGTTGCGCGCCGGGTGAAAACCGACATTCAGGCGGAAACGGACGGCGCGCCAATGCAAGTGTCGCTCCCGACCGACATTTCCGCCGCGCCCGGCGACACTGTGATAATTCCGATTATGGTTGCTAGTGAAGCAAAAACGCGGATTTCCGGTTATGCGGTTGATGTCGAGTTCGATCCGAACGTGTTACGCCCGGATTTTGCAAATCCGGTGGACACAAGCGACACGCTGACGACGAGCAGCTTTTCCGTATCCGCCGACGCCCTAACCGCCGACAACCGGATCGGCATCTCGGCTGCGGGCGGCGCGGCGCTTGTTAAAGGTTCGGGCACGCTCGTTAAGCTGCGGTTTAAGGTTGTCGGAACGCCAAACAACGCTTCGAGCAGCACAGCTTTAACGCGGACTCGGTTGATGTTTGAGGACACGAGCGGCAGACAAGTCGCGGCGACAGCCAGCGACGGATTATTCACAATGACACCGCGAGCAATCGGAACTAAACGCAGTTAAGAGGCTTTAAGTGAAGCTGAATTTGACCGCCAGGCAGTTACGAAGAATTCATTCAGCAATGTTTTCTTCGCTCTGCCTGGCGGTTTTGTTTCCAAAATTATTTTGCTTCGCAGCATTTTATACGGAAATAAAAAAGCGGATGTAACGCCGTCCCTTCAGCGTTACATTTAATACACTTATCTTTTTATTTTCGTATAAAATCACAAATTGGTTTACCGAAGAAAAACTGGCAAATACCGAATTCGTATGAATTATATAAAAAGTTGACGCTAACGGGTTTAGCTTATAAAGTTAGATTGTTCTCCGAGCAAATATTGTAGATTTAAGTTAATTGATTTCTTTTATGAAAAACGCAATTTTTATTTCAATCGCGCTCATCATTCTTTTATCCGTCGCCGGAATGGCGCAAACAACAAACCGAATTTACGGCACCGTAAAAGACCCGAATGGAGCATCGCTGCCTTCGGCGACTGTTGTTTTGAGCAATAAAACCATTCAAACCGACCGCACCGCGAGCACGGATCCTAACGGAAATTTTGTTTTTGAAACGGTCGCGCCGGGTAATTACGTATTGCGCGTTTCCGCTCAGGGTTTTTCGCAGTTGACGCTGCCCGTTCAACTCAAAGCGGGCGAGGCGAAATCTTTTGATGTAACGCTCGCCATCGAACAGCCGCAGGCGGTCGTGACTGCTGAAATCGGCAATGTCGTCGAGCGGCAAAACGTCCCGCAGGCGGTCAATCTCATCGGTGAGCAGAGAATCATGGAACGAGCCGAATCCGTTCTGGCGCAAGCCGCACAAGAAGAAGCGGGCGTTAATTTGCAGCGCACCAGTCCGACCATCGGCAGTATTTTCGTGCGTGGACTTGTCGGCGGCAAAGTCAATGTTTTCGTGGACGGCGTGCGTTTTACGACGGGAGCGCAGCGCGGCGGAATCAATACGTTTTTCAATCTCAACGAGCCGACCGGGCTGCAATCAATCGAGATTTTGCGCGGTTCCAGCAGCGGCGTCTACGGCTCGGACGCGCTCGGCGGGACTGTCAGCTTAATCACCAAAAATCCGGTTCTCGGAGACAAAACGCCCGAATTTCACGGAGAATTTAACACCAATTTTAACAGCGCCGACCGCTCTTTCGGCGGCTCGACTCTGTTTAGCTACGGCACGCAGCGGCTCGGTGGTTATGTCAATCTTGCCGCGCGGCGCATCAACACTATGCGTCCGGCGCGCGGGATTGATACGCATTCGGCGATAACTCGCTTTTTGGGTTTGCCGTCAAACATTACAGGCAAGGAACGTTTGCCCGACACCGCTTTTACACAATACGGCGGCTCGGCGCGGCTCAATTTCTCGCCGCGCGAAGACCAGCAATTTGTTTTCAGTTATCAGCGCAGTCAGCAGGACGGCGGAAAGCGCTATGACCAACTGCTCGGCGGCGACGGCAATTTAATCGCCGATTTACGCAACTTGATGCTTGATTTCGGCTATGTCCGCTACGTTAAGCAAAAATTTCTCGGTTTCGACAGCGTGAATTTAACGGCTTCCGTCAACAGCCAGCGCGAAGAGCGCGTTAATCAAGGCGGACAAGGCGATCCGTTCGGCGGAATTACACACCAATACGAGCGAACGACCGCTACAGGTTTTTCGTTTTTCCTCGATAAAAATTTGCCGTACAGAAATTCGTTTCTTTTCGGCGGCGACATTTACCGCGAAAAAGTCAATTCTCCGGCTTACACCTTGAATCCGGGCACAAACGTTGCCACACTTTCCCGCCCGCGCATTCCCGACAATTCACGCTACATTTTGGGCGGCGCTTTCGTGCAAAACGCATGGCAGGCAATTCCCGACCGTTTGAGAATTTCCGGTTCTCTGCGTTATAACGTAGCGAGCTACAAAGTCCGCGCAGCGGATAGCCCGGTCGTTGCCGGTCTTAGATTGTGGAACGATGACAGCCTGCGCGTCGGAGATTTTTCTGGACGAATCGGTGCTGTCGTTAGAGTCGTTGACCAATTTCGTGTCGCCGCCAGCTACGCTCGCGGCTTTCGCGCGCCGAATATCACCGATTTGGGAACTCTAGGATTAACCGGCGATGGTTTTGAAGTTGATTACACGGCGGCTAACAATTTGGGCGGAATAATCGGAACGAACGCCGGAAACGATGCGGTTTCGACCGGAATTCCCGTTTCCCGCCAGCGTTCCGAAATTACGGATAACTACGATTTGAGCCTGCGCTACGGCAATCGCCGATTTGAAACCGAAGCCACTGTTTTTCTAATTGATTTCCGCGACTCGATCACCAAACAAGCGCTGATTTTGCCGCAAGGCGCGGTCGGCAGATTTTTGGGCGACCAGCCTATCACGAGCCAGCTCGCCAACGGAGTCGTTTTCGTGCCGCTTTCGACAGCTCCGGTTTTGGTGCGATCAAATTTCTCCCAAGCCCAAATTTACGGTTTTGAATACGAGTTGGAAGCGCGTTTGACTAATCAATTAAAGTTCACCGGCAATTACACTTATATTCGGGCAAAAGACAAGGCGACTGGTTTGCCGCCGAATATCGAAGGTGGAACTCCGCCCCCGACCGCATTTTTGAGCTTGCGGTATGATCCGGCTGGAAAGCCATTTTGGGTTGAGTTTTATTCGACGCTCGCTTCGCGTCAAGATCGTTTATCTTCGCTCGATCTGTCGGACAGAAGAACCGGGGCGACCCGCTCGCGAGCGCAAATCGCGAATTTCATCCGGCGGGGCGCGTGCGTTCGCGGTTTATCGGTCAACACAAGCGGAACCGGCTGCGGCAATGCTGCGGGAAATTATATTTTGATTCCTACGGGCGAAACTATCACTCAAGTGCAAAATCGAGTTCTCGGCACAGCCAACGCTTTGCCGCTCTTCACAGCTTTGCCCGGCTATGGAATCATCAACTTGCGCGGCGCAATTCGTTACGGCGAGAACTCGCAGATTTTTCTGGCGTTTGAAAACATTTTAGACCAGCCCTACCGCAACCCGAGCTGGGGCGTTGACGGACCGGGACGCAGCGTAACGGTTCGTTATCAATACAAATTTTAAAAAAATAGCGACGTGAAAAGGAAACTTCGTGGAAAACCTAGACGCTTATTTAGATAAATTTAGTGAAAGCGGCAGGCGTATATTAGAAGGTGCGCTCGACGAAACGCGCCGACGCGAGCAGAATCATATTTCACCCGAACATATTTTGTATATGTTGATGACAGAAGAAACCGATTTGTTTGATTCAACAATGCGCAATCTTTCATTCGACCCGCAGGAAGTTCGACTTGCCATTGAAAAACGACTTGAAAATAGCTATCGGTATATAGGCAAAGGTTTTCGCATCGCGCCTGAAACAACCGAAATTTTCAAATATTCGATAGACCAAGCGCGTTCAAAAGGTCGTCGAACTATCGAAGCCAGAGATTTGTGCTTTGTTTTTGCCACCGATAAATATAAGTTGTTGGACGATATTTTGAAGAATCCTGAAGGTCAGGATTCTGCGTTTGGAAATCGTTAAAATAATGCCGCATATAACAATTTAATGGACGTGAGGGCGCGCACAGCGACTCTTTAAAACGGTCTTTGGCTTCTTTCGGCTTTCATGCAACCGTTTTGCTCTACGTCATCTCAATCGTTCGATGTCTAAAAAATCAATCGTATGCAAGACTCGTTCAGCATAATTAGTGTCTGGCACGGACATACGGCAAGCTCATTCGACGAGCCTCGCCGTTCAATACAAGGCGCTTATATCCGGCGCGAAACACAATCCGGCGTTAACCTGACTAAGCGGATGCTCCCCGAAACTCTCGCCGGCATCAGTCCGCTTGTGAAGTATGCATTAGCCGTCTGATAGGCATTAGATTCCGATTGATTGCAATGAATCAGAAACTTAGAATTGCAAGCTGCCAATTTCCCGTCTCTTGTAGTATCGCAAGCAATGCGAAGTTTATTCGTCGGTTTATGAAGAAAGCCGCCGAATCGGAAGCTGAAGTGATACATTTCCCGGAAACGGCTCTGTCAGGCTATGAGCGCGCGGATTTCACGCCTTCAAGCAATGACAACTGGCAACGCCTTGAAGAACAGACGGAAGAGATTGTAAATCTGGCTGGAAAGCTGGGGTTGTGGGTCGTGTTAGGATCATGCCGAAAAATTGCGGGCATGGAAAAACCCGCCAACTGTATTCACGTTATTTCCGATACGGGGCAAATTGTCGGCACGTATGATAAGCAGATGCTTACGCCAGCAGAATCCGCTTGGTACACGCCCGGAAATGGATTTCTGGTCGTCACTATCAACGGTCTAAAGTGCGGATTTCTGATTTGCTACGAAATGTGCTTTCCCGATTTATTCGAGACATATCGAAAAAAAGACGTGCAGTTGATTTTTCATTCCTGTCATAATGTTTCAAGAAGTCCGAAACCACTTTTTCAGGAACTGACATTAGCCCAGATTCGCACCCGCGCGGCGGACAATCAAATGTGGATTTCGGGTTCAACTTCATCGGCTCGATATTCGTTTTCAAAAACCTGTATCGCACGACCTGACGGTTCTGTTCGCAGTTTGAGAAAACATACTAACGGCATTTTACTGCATGATTTTCCAGATACTACGCTGGGTTGGACCTACGACAATCGAAAGCAGACTCAAATTTCTATTTGAAATCGCGTCAATAAAAAAAGGGACGATTCAAATAAATCGCCCCTTTTTTATTACAAAGACTACAGAAATTTAACGGCGTCCGCCGGCAGTGCCATAGCTCATACCGCTTCCGGTATCATCACCAAGGTCTGTCGAAGGAGTTGTTCTGGTTGTCGTGCTTTCGCTTGTTCCGGTTGAAACTGCGGGCGACGGAGCTAAGAAATCGCTCGAAATTTTGTCGTCCGTTCTTCCGGTATTGAGCGGAGTGGTTGGAGTTCGTTGTCTCAAAACCAGACGCGAAGATTCTTCTTCCTGATTGAGATAATAGCTGATTGCCATAACTGCGCCGACTCCGACGAGAAGCGGCAGAATCGTGCCGGTCATAAAAGCGGCTTTGCCTCCGCTGTTGTGTTGCCGATTACCGCCCCGCATTTTCTGTTCATTTCGGCGATTTTGTTGATTATAGCGGGTTGAAAATTGACGCTGTTGCTGATTATAATCGGTTGAAAAATTGCGTTGTTGTTTGCTGAATCTGCGAACGTCATCCGAACCGTCGGCTTCCGAAATCTCGCGAACCAGCTCGCCCGAACGCGGCGTGTTAAATTCGGCAACATCAGCCTGTGCGACGATGCCGCTCAGCTTGCCGCTTTCATCAACCACGAGAACGCGGCGAATTTGCTTGTTTTCCATTACATCGCAGCACTGCTCGATGCTTGTGCCGGGGCGGACGCTGACAATGTCGCTCGTCATTACATCCGAAGCCTTCAAATCGAGCGGGTTTTGACCGCTGCCCGCGAAAGCGCGAACCGTGATGTCGCGGTCTGTAATCGTACCGACCGGTTTCATTGTCGAATTATTGTCAACGACCGGAATGCAGCCGCAATCGTGATCGACCATCATTTGCGCAATTTCACGAAGACTCGAATCAGGCGTACAGCACGCCGGATTTTTAGTCATAATTTCTCTAACTTTCATCTCTTTACCTCCAAAAAAATCAAAAATGTCCGAAGCGAATCAATACGCTTATGTGTGTTTGAATGAATGTCTGCAAATCCTATTCCTTATCTTTTTACAAACAAATCCCGCAAAATTTGGGGGTATTATCACAACCGATTACAGATAATAAGCCATAATTGAGTGCTTACCGGAATCATTCCGGTCAATCATAAGTTCTGCGCTTTCCTGAAACCTTCCGCCTTGCAAGTCGTAAAGAGCAACGAGGAACCTCAGTTATATGATAATCTTTCACACCATCAATGGTTTCATCGCTCTCGTTTCAGGCTTGGCGATAGTTTTTCTGAACAAAGGAACCGGAATTCACCGTATTCTTGGCTATGTCTACGTTGCTTCGATGTATGTTTTATGTTTCGCTTCCTTCACCATTCAGGACACAACTCCTTTCTTTAGAGGTTTCGGGATGTTTCATGTGATGGCATTGGCGAGCATCGCGACGGTCACGGCAGGATTGATTCCGGCTCTTTACAGAAAACGGTTTAGCAATTGGTATCAATGGCATTACTCTTTTATGTTGTGGTCGTATGTCGGACTCGTGATGGCATTCAATTCACATTTTTTCAGAGAGGTTTTCCTGTTCTTCGGAAATCAGGTCGGGCTTGGGAAGATTATCGGTCTTATTGTAAGCATTCTCGTTTTGTGGGGTTTGCCTCCAACAGTTGGCAAAATTTTGATTAACCGGAGAATGCCGATTTACAGACAAAGGTTCGGAACGGACGTAATCAAGGCATCAGATTAAAGCCGCGCAGAACAAATTAATGGACGCGGCGCGAAACCGCCGGCGACAGCTTTAGGTTTTTCATGCAACGTATTTAAGAGGCAAGCTGTTTCGCGCCGCGTCATTTCAATCGTTCAAATAACTTCAACTGTGATTTTCGCTCATTTTTACAAACAAATCACGCAATCGGACGCGACGCATTTCGCTTTTAAACTTCACTTGCTGCCGATTTCGTCTCTATTAAATTCAGGTTTACGGCTCAGATGTCGCGCTCCGGCAATCGCTCTAACCTGTTCTAACAGCTTCGGTTTTTGTTCCATAAATTTTATTGCAAAAATGAAAGAAAAGCCTTAATGTCATCCCGGCTATAATGTTATTGACGCGAATGATTCCAGTAACACACTTGCATCTGCGTATTAGCAAGAAACGTTGGCATCAATACACGAAATTCGATGATCGGGCGGAATCATTCTGCTCAATCAATAGTTAGGCGCGTCGCGGTAAGATGAAACGATTTTGATGTTCGGAGGTGAAATAATGAAGCGTTTTCTTTTCAATTTAATTGTTGCTGGCAGTGCGCTTTTTCTTTGTGCTTGTCAAGCTTCTGTAAAAACCGAAACTGCTTTCTTTCGAGATTTCAATTTGGGTGCAACCGTCGAACAGATGAAGGTGGCGCAACTGCGACCGACATTAGGAAGCAGCAGCGGAGGAACTGCTTTCGGAGAAACTACCGAACGCGAGCACGTTTTCAACCTTGAGTATTTGCTTGACCGACAAAACGGCGCGCCGTTTGACGAAGCTATTTTTTTAAATCGGCTACAATATGAAATTGCAGGACAAATCAGCAAAGCCGGTGCGAGAGCAAACGGCTCAGGCTCAAGCGGTGACATTTTTTATTTCAACTACTCGGCAGGTGAAAACAGAGGTTCGATTGATGTCATCGGTGCGAGAGTCGAAGGAAACAAATACAAGTTGTGGTGCGTAGTGCGCGAGAGTGCGGGAATAAAAAGTGACGACTGAAAACGAAGACTCGCGCAGGTTGAGACTGCGCCTAACAATTCAATAGATGTGAGGACAAAACAGCCGTTCTTTAAAATCTTGCCCGGTTAATTCCACGTCGCTCGTATTCGGTTTTGCCCCACGTCATCTCAACCGTTCAAATAACTTCAACTGTGATTTTCGTTTATTTTCTACAAACAAATCGCGCAATCGAACGCGCCGCATTTCGCCGCCGTCTTTTTTAAACTGCATTTCCGAAAGCTCCGCTTCCGCTTCGCCGATTGTCCAGCAATCGTCTTCGTTTAATTCTTCAACCGCTTCGCCCGCATCATTGAGCGGGCAAATGTCGCGCAATTCGTAAATTTCTTCTTCGATTTCTTCGAGCCAGCGCAGCGGCAAGCCTTGCGTGCGGCAGACATACGGGCGCGCATCGTAGATTCGGCACGCTCCTTCTTCATTTAAAAAAGCGCATTTTCCCGTCTCGTGCGGCAAATCGTTTTCGAGCAAATCGGGATATTTTCGGCGAATGTTTTCCGCCTCGACTTCAAAAACCGTGATGTCGTCAACGCAGCACGCCGAACAGCCGCGCCGACAGTTCAAACGCGCCGCGTGAACAATTTCAAGGTGAGCGGTTTGCCGCTCAATGTCTCTATAAAATTTTTCCAGCGTTGTTTCCTCCATTGAAATTTAAATTGAAACGGCAGACGCGGCGGATAAACGAGCGACGAGTGATTTGACTTGTTGTTCGATTTCCGACAGAGCAAGCGAAGGCGGAACAAAATCAATGTCCGGGACTTTCCAAAATTCAATGCGATCAACCCAATCGGGGATTCTTTCCAAAACCATCGGACGATGCTCGGCGTCGTACATCGCAATCGTCAAATCCGCCGCTTCCAGATCATCAACGCTTACCCTTTGCGGAAAACGCGGCTCGGAAACGTCAATGCCGAGAGCGTTTAATTTTTCGACCGCAAAATGCGAAATCGCTCCGGCATTGGCTTTGTTAAATTCGATTGCCAGACCGCGCGAATCCGCGAGCCAATCAAGTCCGCGTTCGGCGGCTAAATGATTAAACAAAATTTCGGCGAAACGGCTGCGATAATAATTTCCGGTGCAAAGAAAAAGTACCTTTTTATTCATAACAAATTCGTTTGCCGCAAACCGAAGTTAAAGAATCGTCGTCACCGCCCAAAGCGAGCAGAGCGAAATCACAATCCATAAAATAACTCCTTGCAGCATCGGTTTGATGCCGACTTCGGCGAGAGTTTTGCGCGAAAGCGCCGCGCCGATCAGGAAAAGCGTCAGCGTCAAGCCCTGGCGGGCGACGCCGACAAAGGAATTGAAAAGATTTTCCGGCAGCGGCGCGTAAGTTTTGATGACTGACGCTATCAAAAAAAGAAAAATGAAAATTGGAACTGTAACGCGCCTATTCTTACTTTTAAAGACAATCGCGGTAACGAGCGCGAGCGGCGCAATCCAGAGAGCGCGAGTCAATTTAACGGTCGTCGCAATTTGCAAAGCCTCATCGCCGAAACGCGCCGCCGCGCCGACGACGCTGCTTGTATCTTGAATTGCTATCGCAGCCCAAATTCCGAACTGCTGTTCGCTTAAGTTTAACCAATGCCCGACGGCGGGAAAAACAAACAGCGCGACGGAATTTAAAACGAAAATCGTGCCGAGCGAAACGGAAATCTCCTTGTCGTCGGCTTCGATGACGGGCGCAACTGCCGCAATCGCGCTGCCGCCGCAAATCGCCGTGCCGCACGAAATCAGATGCGAGATTTTTCGGTCAATCCTGAGCAGCCGACCGATGAAATAACCGAGCGCGAGCGTCCCGAAAATCGTCGCGGCGGCAAACAAAATGCCGTCTTTCCCCGCTTCAAAAAGCGTCTCGATGTTCATTCCGAATCCGAGTCCGACAACCGAAATTTGCAGCAGGAGCTTGGTAATTTTCGCAATTTTGGCTGGAAAAGGATTGCCGATTGTAAAAGCCGCCGCGATTCCGAGCGCCAAAGCAACGGGCGGCGCAACGAAAGGCAGCAAACAAACGACCGCGAGCAAAACAAAAACCGCTTCCCGCCAATTTACGCTGGGTTCAAAATTCATTTTCCGAGCCGCGCCGCGATTTTCGGCAATATTCTTTTCGTCACTTCAATCGCGCCTTTGATGTGGCGTTCGAGCGTGAAATGTCCGGCGACGTAAATCCCCGAAACATTGGTTTCAAAAGTTTCTTCGTCGTAAACCGGAACAATTCCGTATTTCGTTTCTCGAAACTCGACGCCCAGATTTTTCAAAAGAGTCAAATCCGCGTCCGCGCCGATTAGTACAAAAACCGCGTCGTTCGGCAGAATTTTCACATCGCCGTTCTCGTCTTCCAAAACAACTTCTTTCTCGCGGATTTCGATGACTTGACCGAGAAAAAAGACTTGCAGACAATTGCGTTCGAGCTGTTCTTCGAGCGGCTGTTTGACCCAATATTTGATGCAGCCCTGTTTCGGGTCTGAGTTTTCCCAATCGGCGCGAAATATGGCGAGCGTAGAAATCGCGCCTTCTTCGGCGAGAAATAGCGCGGCTTCGCCCGCAGAGTTTCCGCCGCCGACGACGAGCGTGTGTTTTCGCACCCAGGGATAAGTTTCCCGAAAAAGATGAGACACTTTCGGCAAATCTTCGCCCGGAACATTAAGGCGGCGCGGATGCGCCATCGCGCCCGTCGTGAATAAAACTTTTCGAGCCTGATATTGAGATTTTGTCGTTTTGATGTTGAAAAAGCCGGTCGCTGACGCTCGCGGTTCTGACGTTGAAACCGCCAAAACTTCTTCTTCGGTTTGCACATTAAGATTGTTGCCCAAAACAAAACGAACGTAATACGACAGCAATTCCTCGCGGGTCGGTTTCTCGCGCGCCGGTTTGAGCGTGTCCGGCTCTAATTCAAGCTCGTTGACAGTGGAAAAAACAGCCAGCCCGATTGGATAATGATAAATCGTTTCGCCGATCAAGCCTTTTTCCAAAACGAGATAATCCAAACCCAATTTTTGCGCCTCGTAAGCCGCCGAAATCCCCGCCGGTCCCGCGCCAATGATAATCAAATCGTACATAAGTGAGCAGTGAGCAGTGAGCGGTGAGCAGTCAGAACAGATTTCTCTGCTTACTGCTCACCGCTCACTGCTCACTAAAGAAAGATTTCGCCTTTGGCGACAACAACCGATGACCCGCCGACACGGACTCGTTCGACGTTTCCTTTTTCGCCCGTTATTTCAACGTGAATGCGGCTCGGTCGTTCGATAAAATCACCTTGCTCAATCGTAAAACTCAGAACATTATTGTTCTTTTTCAATTCCTCCGCAAACAAGCCGTGATGCACGATGTAGCCGCCGATCGCTCCTGCGGCAGCGCCGGTCGCCGGGTCTTCGGTGATGCCGAATTCGGGGGCGTACATTCTGGTGTGAATCAGAGACGTTTCTTCCAGAGTTTCCCACGCAAATAAGGAAAATTCGCCCGGCAAAATCTTCGGCAATTCTTCTAATTTCGAGGCATTGGGGCGCGAGCTTTTTAATGCAGCGAGCGAGCGCACCGGAACGACCGTGAAATTAACGCCCGTTCCGCAGACCTGAATGGGAGCGTGCGGCTGAAAATCTTCGGGCGAAAGATTAAACGCTTCGGCGATTGTTTTTCTGACGTTTTCGTCCGCGACAATCTCGCCGGGCGAAAATTTATCCTGCGTCATCGTGACTTTTCGCGGCTCGCCGTTTTTAAACTCGATTTCTACCGGCAGGACACCGACGCCAAGCTCGTGTTTGATTTCAACCGTGCCGTCCGACGGAACGTTTTCTATAAAACCGAGACGGGCGAGTAAATTC
Source organism: Pyrinomonadaceae bacterium (assembly GCA_036387135.1). GTDB lineage: Bacteria > Acidobacteriota > Blastocatellia > Pyrinomonadales > Pyrinomonadaceae > JALZCH01. The sequence goes on from DASVUH010000071.1 coordinate 193,743, forward strand.
CAGGTTCCGACAACCGGATGTCCGGCGAGCGGCAATTCTTTGGTCGGCGTGAAAATCCGCAATCGGCGCAAAGCCTCCGGCTCGTCTGACGGCAGCACGAAAACCGTCTCGGACAAATTCATTTCGCGCGTAATTTGCTGCATTTCCACATCGGAAATGCCTGCGGCGTCGGGAAAAACGGCGAGCGGATTGCCCGCAAACCTTTGGTCGGTAAAAACGTCTAGTTGATAGAAGCTGAAAGTTCGCATAATGAAAAATTCGAGTATGACGAGAAAATCGCCGAGCGGTCAAGGAAACGCGGCATTGCCTTGACATTGTTAGACTTGGCGTGTACTTTTGAAGTTCTATCTGGTCACAACCGACCTTGCCTGGCGTGAATAAAGCACGCAAACGGAGTTTGTTTGAAACCTAATACCTGACTCAGTCCGAGTTTGATTGGCGCACGAACCGTCTCAACCGGCAACGAAAACGCGCGGCGACGAGCTTTCCATTTATTTTGCCAATTTTAATCCGCGCAGCTATTTATGTTGAACGCGGCGAGCCGGGTATTGGTTAATCGAGGCGAGACTTGATAGAATCGTGAAAACGGAATTTTATAAAGAGGCGAGAACGTTAAGAAACAACTTGACGCGAATTTGAATGCAGAGCGAAGAAACAAAACAAACGGCAGAAGCGACGGCGACCGAACAAGCGGAAGCACCTGCCGCGGAACAAACGAACGATAACAACACGGCAGTCGAAACCCCGGCTGCTTCAACCCAAGACACAACCGACACGGCGACAAACGAAGCTCCTGCTGCTGCGCCCGCATCGCAGGAAACGGCAACAACCGATGCAGCGCCCGCAGCACCGGAAGCAGCCGATCCCGCACCCGCGACGGCTGAACAGCCGACAGTTGCCGCGAACGAACAGCCGGCTCAAGCAACAGCAGCGACGGAAACGAGCGCAGCGACGACAGGCGCGGACGATCACTCCGGCGGCGAAATGGATTTCGGCGCGATGCTCGAACAATTTGAGCAGGAGCAGGCGCGCTACCGCGAAGGCGATTTAGTCGAAGGCAAAGTCATCAGCGTCTCAGACCGCGGCGTGGTGATTGATTTCGGCTACAAATCCGAAGGCGTCGTCAAATCGGAAGAGCTGACGGAAAACGGCGAAGTAACCGTTAAACGGGGCGATACACTTGAAGTCGTTATCAGGCGAATGGATTCGGGCGACGGCACGGCGGAATTATCGCGCTTTGAAGCCGTCAAACGCCGCACCTGGGACGATCTCGAAAAAGCTTACAACGACGGCACGCCGGTTAAAGGCTTTGTCACCGAGCGCGTCAAAGGCGGTTTGAACGTTGACATCAAAGGCATCGAGGCGTTTCTGCCCGGTTCACTGGTTGACTCGCGCCCGCCGCGCAATCTCGACGTTTATAAAAATCAGGAAGTCGAAGCGCGCGTGATTAAATTTAACCGTAAGCGCGCCAATGTCGTGCTGTCGCGCAAGGCTTTGATTGACGAAGTGAACGAAGCGCAAAAAGCGCAAACCTTCGAGCAATTGGGCGAAGGCTACATCATCGAAGGCACGGTTAAAAGCCTGACTGAATACGGCGCTTTTGTTGATTTGGGCGGAATTGACGGATTGCTCCACGTCACCGATATGACTTGGGGAAAACTCGACCGACCTTCGGATATGTTCAAACCGGGCGACGAAGTGCAGGTCAAAGTTTTGAAATTCGACCGCGAAAAAGAGCGCGTTTCTCTCGGATTAAAACAGCTTCAGCCCGATCCCTGGACAAGCATCGAAGAACGCTACCCGATTAACGCGAAGCTGCGCGGCAGAGTTTCGAGCGTGACCGATTACGGCGCTTTTATCGAGCTTGAACCGGGAGTCGAAGGTCTCGTTCACGTTTCGGAAATGAGCTGGTCGAAACGCGCAAAACATCCGAAAAACATTGTCAAAGTCGACGACGAAGTCGAAGTGCAGGTTCTCCGCCTCGATCCGAAAGACCGGCGTGTTTCATTGGGAATGAAACAGGTGATGGCGAATCCGTGGGAGACGATTTACGAGCGTTTCCGCGTCGGGCAGCAAATTAAAGGTCGTGTTCGCAATCTGACTGAATTCGGCGCGTTTGTCGAATTGGAAGAAGGCGTTGACGGGCTGGTTCACGTCACGGACATTTCGCACAAGAAAATCAAGCATCCGAGCGAGGCTTTAAAGAAAAATCAGGAAGTCGAAGCCGTCATCACGCACATTGACGTGGCGGGACGCCGGATGTCGCTTTCGATGAAAGATTTGCAGCCTTCGACGTGGGATAAATTCGTCTCCGAGCATAAACCCGGCGATGTTGTTAAGGGCAAAATCTCTCGCTTTGCCAATTTCGGCGTGTTTGTCGAATTGGCGGAAGAGCTTGAAGGTCTGTGTCACATCTCGGAGCTTTCCGACGAGCGAATCGAAAAACCGGAAAAGGTTTTTGAAATCGGTCAGGAAATGGAATTCAAAATCCTTCGCATCGAGCCGGACGCACAGAAAATCGGACTTTCGGCGCGCGCCGTCGGCAAAGAAGACGAGCCGGTAATTGATACGAAATCTTACTCGATGGAAGCCAAAAGCGGAATGGCGAGCTTAGGCGAGCTTGCCAATTTGCGGAATATGTTCGGCGGTGGGTCATCTACTCCCGCTGCTGTCGAGCCAAAGGTTGCCGAGCCGGTCGCTGCCGAGACAAACGCTGCTGAAATAAACGCTGCCGAACCAGCCGTTGCGGAATCAAGCGAGGCTGAATCGGATGTAGCCGGGACAAACACCGGTGAATCGGGTGCTGAGTCAAACGCCGTTGAACCGAATGTTGCCGAATCAACCGCAGACGAAACTGGAAACGAAGCTGCTGATGACGCCGGAAGTGAAGTCCAAAGCGAAGCCGGAAATGAAGCTGTACTAAACGACGCCGACAGCGAAGCTGGCAATGAAACCGCAAGCGAAGGTGTAAGCGAAGCTGGAAACGAAGTCGAAAACGAAACGCCGAATGCGGCAACGTCCGGCGGCGAGCAGTAAGATTTTCTCTTAGAAAATGCGGGAGCGAATGTTTTATATTTATCCGAATTCTCTCTTTTCGCTCCCGACACTATTTTTAATATAAGTTTTTATAGCGAGGTTTATTTGATGACAAAAGCAGATTTGGTCGAAGAAGTGGTCAGCGCCACAGATTTAACGAAAAAGGACGCGGAACGCTTGGTTGAAGTCGTATTCCGCAGTTTGATCGAGGCTTTAAACGAAGGCGAAAAAATAGAATTGCGCGGTTTCGGCAGCTTTCGCCTGCGTGAGCGCAATTCGCGCCGCGGTCGCAATCCGAAAACCGGCGAGCCGGTTGACATCCCGGCAAAGCGCGTCGCCTATTTCAAACCCGGCAAAGAGCTGCGCCAGCTTTTAAATATTGACGAAGCAGCACAAGCGGCTGAGAAGTAAATTACGAATTACGAATTAACAATTACGAATTACGGAATACTTTTTAAAATCATTAATTCGTAATTCGTAATTTGAAATTCGTAATTGATTTATGGACGTTTTATTTAGTCCGTGGAGATACGAATATTTAGCATCGGGCGAGAAATCGCCCGAATCTTTTTGTGTGTTCTGCGATTTGCAAGCTGAAGATGAGCGCGGCGACGCGGAGAAATTGATCGTTTATCGCGCCCGTTACAATTACATCGTCCTCAATAAATTCCCGTACATCTCCGGTCATCTGTTGATAGTTCCCTTCTCGCACGTTTCCGATTTAGATCGCGCCGATAAAGAAACGACGGACGAATTGATGGATTTAACCAAACGCTGTCAAACCGTTTTGCGGGCGGCTTACAATCCGCAAGGCTTTAATCTCGGAATGAATCTCGGAAAAGCCGCAGGCGCGGGCGTCGCCGGACACATTCACCTTCACATTATGCCGCGCTGGTTCGGCGATACGAATTTTACAACCACAGTCGGCGAAACCCGCGTAATTCCCGAAGATTTAACGACGACTTATCAGAAGCTGCGAGACAAATTCTGATTTAATTCACGCACGAAATCACTTTCCAAAGCCGCTTCCGTTTCTTTATTTCCTTCCATAAGTAAAAAATTAATTGACAAAACCGTACGAATCGGTAAATCTTTTTTTCATTGTTTCCAAAATAACGAAATAAAACGCTCGCCGATGCTGTTTTGAGACGAGCCAAAGGAAAAGACGAAATTTCAGGAGAAAAATGATGAAAAAATTAAGTATTTTGATGATTATCAGTTTGTTTGCAGCTTTTTTGATCGCGTGCGGCGGTAAATCCGACGCTGACATTCAAAAGGATGTTCAAACCAGAGTTAAAGCTAAAGCGCCAAATGTCACTGTATCATCGGTTAAGGACGGTGTTGTAACTTTAGGTGGATACGTCACGACACCAGAGGAAAAAAGTGCTGCCGTCGCAGCAGCAAATGGTGAAGGAGTTAAAAAGGTCGATGATTTCAACATTCAAACTCGTCCCGCTCCGACGCCAATGATGCCCGCCGCTACGCCGATGATGTCTCCAATGATGTCGCCCGGTGGGAGACCCGGCGCGAGTCCAATGAATTCCCCGGCGCGTCCCGGAACAAGCCCCGCGAGAAGATAAAACTTTTTCACGGAACACTAAAAAAGCCTGCACTGATTCCAGCGCAGGCTTTTTTAAATTAGCCGTTGGAACATTAAGGCTTTTCATCAGGCGGAGCCGGCGGTGATGGCGGCTTGGGTAGAGGCGGAGGCGGTACATTTTTAACATTTCCGTGTTCCCAGGCATCCGTTATAGATTTGCTGACTTCCGGTTCCTCACGCAGTTTTTTGCCTTGCGCTAATTGCCAGCGTTCAAACCACGAAATTCCAGATTTCACGCCCGCGAAACTCTCTGCCGACAGATATGCGTCATCCGATTGCGCTTCGTCCATCGAAACAAAAGCGTAGCCTTGATTTTCGAGCATTCCGAACAATTCGTCAGCCGTGTCGGCGACGAGCCGGCTCGGAGTCAAAACCATTGTTTGCGGAATCTGGCGATTGAACATCTCCTGCGAATACGCTTCGTAATGCCGGAGCATTTTCGCCATATAATCGAGAAATTCGCGGCGAATCTCCTTCATCGTGTTCAAATCGTTGTCTTTGCGCGCCGCGTCGTAGACGAAAGAATACATCCATTCCTGATTGTCGAAAGTGTATTTCACCGACCGCAAACCGCGTGCGGCGAGCCAGTTTTCAAAACGCTCTTTGTCCTCATTCGTTTTGCCGGTGTTCAAATAAGGATAACTGAAATAGCGAAGCTGCTGGTTTTTCTCGCCCAGAATCTTTTTCGCAATCGCTTCGTTTTTCTCCACATTAGCGGCGTAATCGTCAAACGGCGTGTTGTTAAACCAGATGTGTTTGTAACCGCCGATGCCGACTTCAAAACCGGCGTCGCGCCAGTTGCGGACGATTTCCGCGCGAACCGGATAAAGCTTGCTGCCGTCCGAAATTGCCGCGCCGACTAAAAATCCGATTGCCGGAACGCGGTGTTTTTTGAGCTTTTCGATCAGAAGCTGCGCTGTCGCAAACGAGTCGTGCGGCGGATTTTCAGAACGATCTACGGGCGGGATCGAGACAAAGCCGATTGCCATTCGTTTGTCGGCTTTTTTGCTTTGAGCATTGACAGCAACTTCGTTTTTGCCCCAAAATGCAGTTAGCAAAAACGCCGAGATAAGCACAAAAGCCAGTCCTGCCGACCAAAGCGAATTGGCGCGAGTGCTCGTCTCGGTTTCTTTTTGTAAAATTCTTTGAATTCTTTTCATTAAATTTCCTCCGTTTGCCGCAAGTGAAAGCTGCGGCGCGTTTTGTTTCGCCGTTTGACGAAACTGTTCCAGATTTGCGAGCGCGCGGGCATAAGCAAGCGGCTCGCCGTAAAATCGAACGACCAGATCGTCGCAGACAAACTCGCGCTCGCGCCGAATCTCACGCGAAATCCACCACACGCACGGATGATAAAAAAGCAGAATCTCAACCAACGTTTGCAGAAAATTAACCAGAAAATCCGCGCGCCGAACGTGCATCAATTCGTGGACAATAATCGCTTCCAATTGCGCGGGCGTAACTCCGAAAAAAGCGCCGCTCGGAATCAAAACCACGGGTTTGAGCCAGCCGACGACGACCGGCGCGACGACTTGCGCCGATTCGAGCAGTTTTGCTTTTGCCGAAACTCCGATCTGACCGCACAAACGCGCAAATTGTCGCTGCCATTCCGAGCTTGGTTCGGCGATTCTTTTTGTTTTCAAATTGTGCAGACGCCACAAACCGCCGCCGGTTCGCGCGGCAAAAAACAAAACTCCAGCCAGCCAGAACCAGACCAAAACAGGCAAATTCGGGACAAAGTAATTTTCAAAATGCATTTGGAGATTTTCAAAAGAATAAATCGGCGGAGAATTAGCTATCGTTTCCGATTCGTTTTTTTCAATCACCGCCAAATTGCCGTCTGGAATCGGCTTTTTAACCGTAATCTTCTTGCCGTCTGTTTTTGCGGCAAAAGCGTTTGCAGTCGTTTCCGCAGGCGCATTTGTGAACCAGACAAAAGTAGCGGCGGGCAAACAGAGCGTTAAAAACAAAGCCGCGCAGGCGAGCAAATAACGGAAATTCGAGGTTGCGTTACGCGCTGCTTTTAATCCGAGAAAACAGAGCGCGGCGATTGCCGAAATCTGCCAGAGCGAATGCGCCAGCGTCCAGCCGAGATTTTCGACGAGCGACGAATTGATTAAAAATTCAAAATTCATTTTTCCCGTCCTTCCGCTTCGTCCAGCATCTGCCTGATTTGCGCCAGTTCTTTATCGCTTGCGGGTTTGGTTTCCAAAACGCGCATCACGAGCTGCGCCGCCGAACCGCCGAAAACCCGGTCGAGCAAATCTTCGGCAAAAGTTCGTTCTGTCGCCGCCTGCTCGATTTTCGCTCGATAAACGTGCGCTTTTTGCTCGGTTTCGCGCTCGACCAGGCTTTTCTCGGTCATAATTTGCAGCGTTTTTAAAACCGTCGTGTAAGCGGTCGGTCGTCGGTCGTTGATGACTTCGTGGACTTCTCTGACGGTTGCAGTTTCGCGCTGCCAGAGAATCGTCAGAATCTCCAATTCGGCTTCAGTCGGTTTTTGAATGTATTGTCTTGGCATAACTCGGATTACCTACGAAGACCTTAATACGAAACCATTCGTATGTCAATACCCAAATCAAATTTAAGATAAACTCGAACAGGGATAAAGGAGATAACAAGGATAAAAGTTTGATTAAATTTATCTTTTATCTCCTTTATCCCTGTTAATTTTCTCTTTCATTTTGTAAAACTCCAGAAAATCGGGACGAGCCACATTACGATAAAGAAAACGGCGATTGTCAGAATCGTGCCTACTTTGACGAAATCGAAAAACCTGTATCGTCCGGGCGTGTAGATAAGAACGCAGGCGGGTTCGAGCGGTGTGATAAAAGAACAAGAAGCGGCGTAAGTGACCGCAACTGCAAAAGTGCGCGGATTTAATCCAAGCGCGACTGCCGACTGCACCGCTACGGGCAAAACGACAAGCGCGGCTGCCTGATTCGACATCGGCTGCGTCAGCGCAACGGTCAGGGCAAAGAATCCGGCGAGCAAGGCAAATGCGCCGTATTGACCGAAATAGACGTTAATCATTCCGGCGAGATATTTGTCCGCGCCGGTTTTTTCCATCGCCGTTCCAAACGAAATCATACAGGCGATGAGAACAATCAAACGCCAATCAATCAGCGAGTAAAGCTCTTCGTAACGTATGGTTTGCGTCGCCAGCAAGATCAGCGAGCCGATGAGGACGGCGATGGCGAGCGGAACTTCGACGTTCAAGAAGTATTTTGAAAGCGAGAGAAGCAAAAACGTGCCGAAAGCGAGCAAAGCCCATTTTCGTTTTTCCGTGCGCCGCTCGCGATTTGAGACTTCTTCAAGCAAAATTACTTGTCCGTCAACTACAAGCGGCTCGATAACCTCGCGTTTTCCCTGCACGAGCAAAACGTCGCCGAAACGCAGCGGAATCTGGCTGAGCTTTTCCAGGAATGTCGAACGATGTCGGCTGACGGCTAAAACCGTCAAGCCGAACCGCTGCCGTAAATTCAAATTTTTGAGCGTGCGCCCGACAAACTGCGAGCCGCGCATTACCATTACCTCAAAAAGCTCTATGTCGCCGCCCTCTAAATAATTGTCATTGAGCTTAAAATCCGGTTTGATTTCAAGCCCGGCTTGCGCCTTGATTTGCAAAATATCGCTGATTTTGCCTTCGACAATGAGCAAATCGCCCGCTTCGATGCGTTCCTGCGCGCCCGGAGCAAGGCGTTGATGCCCGCCGCGAATAATTCCAATGACGTTTAAAACGTATTCGGTATAAAAATTAGCTTCAGTCAGCGTTTTGCCGACGACTTTGGATTCGGGCAAAACCAGAAGCTCGGAAATATAATCGCGAATTTGATATTGCTCGGTGATTGACTCTGCATTCGTTGTCCGCGGAACGAGAAAACGCCCGACAAACAACATATAAAACAGCCCGATTCCGACAATAGCCAGACCGACCGGAGTTAACTCAAACATCGAAAGCGGCTGCATTCCGTAGCGCGACATTGCGCCGGAGACCGCCAGATTCGTCGAAGTTCCGATGAGCGTACAGGTTCCGCCCAAAATCGCGCCGAAAGCGAGCGGCATTAACAGTTTTGAAGGCGCGACTTTTGCGCGTTCGGCAAGTCCCATCACGACCGGAACGAACATCGCGGTCGTCGTCGTATTTTTCAAAACCGAGGCGCAGAGCGCGGCGACAACCATTATCAAAATCGTCAGCAAAAACTCGTTGCTTCCCGCGATTCGATGAAGTCTGCGCCCGACCTCATCAACGATTCCGGTTTTGACCAGCCCGCCGGTCAAAATAAAAAGCCCGGCAATCGTGATGATAATGTCGTTGCCAAAACCGGCAACGCCTTCCTGAATCGTCAAAACGCCGGTCATAACCAAACCGATGACGAGCAAAATAGCGACAATATCAACCGGAATCTTCTCTAGCGCAAAGAGAATTACGGCGACCAGCAACAAAATCAATGTGACGGCAATAGGATTCATTTTTATTTCAGTTTGAAACAAGTAAACAGCGAAAAAGCGGCTAGGTCAACTGTTTTTTGACCTCTTCCTTGATTTTAAAAAAGAATAGCGCCGCATTGTTCGATATTTGCCGCTTATCGTGAAAAAATAATAAAAGAATTTAGGGTTTATTGGCGTAACTGACGCAGAAATTGTAAAGCTTTTGTAACTATGATGAGGAAAAACGATTTACAGAGTTTCATTCCAAACACGCGATTTCGAGGCTGCCGATACCGGCTTTGCGTTTAGCGTTTTATCGAATTTTGCGCTTGCCTCCAAACGCGGATGCCCGGTTGTTGATGCAAAATAGAATTAAATATTTTCTTTTACTTTGAAAAGCTGCCATTCGCCCGGCAAATTTGCGAAGGATTTAACGCCGTATTCGACGAACTGCAAACCTGAGCCGGCGACTAAATCTTTGACCGTTCGCGATACCAGAATCTCGTTGATTGCCGCTTCATCGGCTACAGCTTCGGCAAGACGGACGGAGACGCCGCCGACTTTTTCACCGATAAGGTCGCATTCGCCGGTGTGAAGTCCGGTTTTGACGCGGATTCCCAAACGCTGCGCCGAATTTGAAATCGCCTGAGCGCAGCGGACTGCGCGCGCCGGACCGTCAAAAGTCGCCAGCACGCCGTGTTCGTCGTAGGAAACTTCGCGTCCTTTGAAAAGCTGGATTTGATGTCGGACAAAGTTTGCCGAACGCGAAACGATGTTCTCCCAGCGTTCGCGTCCGAAGATTTCAGCCTGCTGCGCCGGATTGACGATGCAGAGCTGCATCACAGTCGCCAGAACGCTGTCGTATTCGGGCGCGTGACGCACGCCGGTTAAAAATTCTTCGATTTCTTCGAGAATTTCTTCCTGATTTCCGACAAACGGCAAATGATCAATGCCGGGCAGTTCGACGTATTTACAGCCGGGAATCTGCGAGGCGACAAATCTGCCTTCTTCGACTTTTAAGCAAGCGTCGCCGCTGCGGTGAATCACCAGAGTCGGTACTTGAATCGTCGGCAAAACATTGCGCACGTCAATGTCGGCGTTCATTTTCGTCAGAGCCAGCGCAGCGCCGGGACTTGCGCCCATTCTCAAATAAGTCGCCCACCAGTTCCGAAAATGTTCATCGTTTGCCAGCGAAGGCGCGCGGTCTTCGATGCCGACCGGCTTGCCCCAATCGCGGCGCATCAATTCGTAAAATTGCTCGCGTTGTTCTGCGGTCGGCGCCCACGGATAATCTTCAGCCCAAATCCGCTTGGCATAAGTTCCGATCATCGTCAAAGCGAGCGTTCTTTCGGGATAAGTCGCGGCAAAAAGACTGCACATCGGTCCGCCTTCGGAAACGCCGATTAAAGCCGCGCGCTCCGAACCGACCGCGTCCATCACGGCGTGAACGTCTTCCATTCTCTGTTCGAGCGTCGGCAGCTCATTGACCGGAACGCGGTCTGACAATCCGGTTCCGCGTTTATCGAACAGAATCAAACGCGAAAACGAAGCAAGGCGGTTTAAAAATGCGGCAAAATGCGGTTCTTCCCAAAAATATTCGAGATGCGAAACCCAGCCCATTACGAAAACGACATCCAAATCGCCGTCTCCGACGACCTGATAAGCAATATTTACATCCCCGTTTTGCGCGTAGCGGGTTTCAGGTTTGGCGGGCGCTAATTCCAGAGCAGTGGAAAAGGGAGAAAAGGAATCTTTTGAGCCGATTGATTCTATTTCCTCTTCTCCTTTTCTCCTCTTCTCCTCTTCAAAGCTATTCGTTTCTCGAACGCGAAAACTAGTGCGCTCGGCGACGAAACGATTGGGCGCGTCTTCGATTATTCGAACCTGCGCGGCAAAACGATAACCGCGTTTCGGAACGGTTTCGATAAAACCGACATCGCCCAAAGTTTTCCGCAAAATTGAAATGTTTTGCGCCAGATTGTTTTCTTCGACAAAGCTGTCAGACCAGATTTGCCGCATCATCGCGTCTTTTTCCACCGAGCGCCCGGCGTTTTCAACCAGCATTAGAAGCGTGTCAAAGATTTTCGGCGGGAGCTGAATCGAATTTGCGCCGTCGAACAGCAGACGTTCTTCAGCGTCGAGCTTAAATCTGCCGAATTCGTAGAGTTTTTTCCCGTTCATAACTTATTCAGAAAAAAATCAGAACTTTCTAAAGATTCCGCACGGTTGGTTCGGCTATCAATAAATACGTTGCAAACGTTTGAGTTTCCGTTGTTTAAAAGAAAGCCGCGCACCGATTGTAACGCCAAACGGCAAAAATTAAAAATCTAATTTCTCCAAACGGGAAACGAAAAATGAATGATGAAAAAAGTGAGAGAAATAGTGATTGAAATCGAACGGACGCGGGTCGTCGCCTGTCGCCTGCACAGCGTTTCGGTTTTTTGCGCTGAGTGCAGCGCCGACTCGGAGTTTGTCGAACCCGCAGAAGCAGCCGCGCTTTGTGAAACGACAGCCGAAAAGATTTTCGCCCTCGCCGACACCGGAGCGCTGCATTCGATAATTGCCGACAGCGGCTTGCCGCTCGTTTGTCTCGGCTCTTTGCTTAATACAAGCTTTGTTTGAAAACCGTCAAGAAATTTACAGGAGGAAATTATTTCTTCCCGTATCAACTCAACAGCGACATTCCGATTCAAATAGCTAATTTCCGGTTAATATGTGGGAGTAACCATCGCGCCCGAACTTCCGATGCCCGCGCCTTCAATTTCGTTTCTTTCCTGCAAAATGCTTTGCGCCAGCGTTAACCGAGCCAGAATTTGCATGTCTTGACGGGTGAATCTGTCTGTCAAATTTCGAGTGCGTTCAAAATCTGCGGCGGCGAGCAAGTTTAATTCCCGACGAAAACGCCAGAGGCTCGATTGCGCGCGCCCGACTCCGAAAACATAAGACATTTCGCCGCTCCGAAAACGAATATCGCGTTTGTTATATTTGCTCAGAACGGCGGTCGCCTGCATCACTTCATTGGCTTGCTCAACAAGCGGATCGAGCAGCAGAAAAGCCCGATTCGGTTCGACGACAGCGTAACCGGCGACGAGCGAGAGCAGCGCGTTGGTTTCTTCTTCGCTTTGCGGCACGTCATCAATCAAACGCGCGGCTTCGTCCATCAATCCGGCAGCAGCTTCCCGGTCTTCTTTTGTGTTTTTGGCGTGAAAGGAACGCGCCAGTAAAACGAGCTGTTCGATTTGCGCGCTTTTGTTCGTTATTTTGCCGATAATTTTTCTGGCTTCGTCGAATTTACCGTCTTTAACGGCTTTTTGAGCAACAAGCGAATCGAGCAGTTCGAGCGCTCTGTCGCGTTCAGCTCCCGCCGGAACTTCGGCTAAAAGCTGGCGCGCGCGGTCGGCTTCGCCGTTTTGAACCATTTGTGAAACTGCGCCCCGGTAAATCATTTGACGCATTCCGGGCATCGCTTTCGCCGCATTTTTGATTCGCTCTTCCGGCGCGGCGTTCGGAGTGTTAATCACGTTCTGCGTTTCCATCTGCTGAGCCTGTTCGCCGGTCATCGTTTTTTTCAGCGACGCTTGTTTTTGACGCAACGCGGCGGCGCGTTCCGGGACGAGTTTTTCAAGCGTCGGGAGCAAACGATTTATTTCATTCAACGAAGTAAAATTCTTGGCTTGCAGAAAACCGTCAATTATTTTTCCGGCAACGTCGCGCAGCATTTTGTCGTCGGGCTGGAACGGAGTCTTTTTGGCTGTTGTCGCAGCAGTTTCCGTTGCCCCTCTCGGCGGAACGATTGACGGAGGTCTGACAACGGAAAACCGCATCAGAAACTGCGCGGCGGCTTGGCGTTCGTTTTCCTTTTTCGATAAATCGGATTCGAGCATCTTCGCAACCGCGTCGGCGAGTAACGATTTCGCCGCTTCTTCGTCTTTTAAATGAAGCCTTTGGAGAGAGTTCCAAATTTCGCCGGTAACGCCGTTTTTAGCCAGATTTTCTCGAAGCAATTTTACAGCGCGTTGCGGATCGTTCTGCGCCGCCATCGCGGCGAAGGATTGTTCGAGCCGCAATTCGTTTTGCACCAAAAATTTGCTTTCAAAACCGGGCATCTGCGGCAGTTCGTTTCGCGCCTGAGCGGGTTGCTGTCCGGTTGCAGCGGCGGCTTCGGCGGCGGCTTTTTGCATTTCGGCAACGAGCTGCGCCGGTCGCGTCAAGATCAATAATTCGAGCGCCAAATCAGGGTCGCGCCGCGAGATCATCTGCAAAATCAAATGGCGCGGCTGCGACGTTTGCATAGACATAAACGGCATTTCGCCTTGTATTTTTTCAAATTCGGCTTGCGCCAGAATCAATTCTTCGGCGGCGCTGCGGAACAAACGGCGGGCGCGTTTTTCGTCGCGTTTCCAGAGCAAATCAGCCACATTCGCGTTAATATGAGCGCGGTTTTCCGGGAGCTTTAAAAGCGCCGCCTCGTCAGCCGCGCGGTCAACGAGCGCGACGGCTTTTTTCACCAGCTCAAGGCGCGCTTTTTCTTTTTCCTCTTTCGATTCGGCGGCGTTTGTCGCAGACGTTTGGGAAAACGCTTGCGGGAAAAGAGTTAAAATTAAAGCGATGACGAAAACAAGGCGGCTGAATTTCATTTGTGTTTCTCCTTCAGAGCGGGATGCAAGCGGATTTTAGTTCAGTTTGTGATAAAAAGCTACTTTTTCATGGATATGCGTAAAGTTTCACTTCGACTATAAGGTCGAATGATTACTTCTACTTAAATAATTGCTGAGGATTTTCACATTTAGGAATTTCTATATTTATTACACTTCCCTTTAATTAAACAATGAGTATTGTTCATCATTTACAAATACGTTATCTTCCAACTCATCTTCTACATCCGAGGATTCAATTTGAAGCCTTTCATAATCTTCAGGATTTCCCCTATTTTCATTAGATTGTAAGGATTCTAGGATTTCAGAAATTTCATTAGGGATTGAATCTGCTGTAATATCTTCGAGCAAGCTTCGTTTGGAAAGATTGATTCCCCAATCGGTATTTAGCCACGAAAAGATTTCTTTCAGAGACTCTTTTCCCATACCAAATTTTAATAACTCATCTAAATCAATAAGTCCAAGCAAGTTATTTCGCCATTCACGCACCTCGCTTGTTACAAATTGTGGATTTCTATATTCACCTAAATTTAGAAGTAATGCATTCTGACGAATTTCTTCTTCAAGGCAATATGTGTAATCGTATTTTGCCAATTCTATAGTATTTTTTAACGATTCAATTATCTTAGCTTCTATTTGCTCTACACTTGGTAATATTTCTTTATCACTGTATTTTCGTTGAATGGTTTTATGTATAAGATTTGGATTTAAAAGATAACTTTCGATTTCAAATTTCTCCAAGATATGAAGTTTCACACCTCTGCTTGAAGCGAATTCCATTAATCTGGTTCTCCATTCTGGAGAAATTCCATCACCATCTCTTACAAATATCACTTCAATTTCTTCACCCGAAAGTTCGTTAATTATTTCTTTTATCTGAAATGGAACTCTATCGGTTTTGCCGCGACCACGAATCACAGGAGATGTATTAGCACCTTTAAATACTTTTTTGTTCAAAATATCGTCAAACCGTTCTATAACTGAGGTGTCACTATCTTCAAAGAAAATCAATTTTCCGCTAATAACTGATTTCGCTAAATGATATGAATCAATTTTCGCTCTAATTTCATCATCAAGTTCCTTTTTATCATTCAGAGGTTGGCAAATATTGGCACTCGTAGAAATAGGCACTACCTCGCTAGCTAAAGCAGAGCGTATAATTGATGTCGAATGTGTGGAAATAATTATTTGAATATTTAATTCATCTCTTATTTTCCTAAGGCTATTAGCCAGAGTAGTTTGAAGGTTAGGATGTAAATGGGCATCTGGCTCATCAAGTAATACAATTTCAGCATTATGTGGACAATTGCGGTAGATTGGAGCAAGTATTTGCAATACTTGCATAAAACCGCTCCCTGATGCGTTAAAATCTAAGGATAAACTTCTATTCTCACATAATTCGCTATATTGAGCAGTTACATACAAATCTTGTTGTTCGTTAAATAAGGCTGTATCTAAATGAAAATCAAAATCATTGGCTAACCTTTGTTTCAGTCTTGTATATTCACTTTCGGAATTGTCTTTCATATCAAGAACCAAGTTACGAATAACAGAACTCACATGACCAAACCGTAATCTATCTATCAAAACAGCGGGGTTATAATCTTTCTTCTACTGCATTCAAACCAACAAAACCAGAAATGAAAAGCGGGGGCTTATTTTGTAATTTGGGATTATTCCGAATGTCTTCAATTGTTGAACTACATTTAATATTAAATCCGCCAAATAATGAAGTTAATTGAAGCCGATATTTGTTATCGCTTGAATCTTCAAGAACGAGATTCGCTCCGACCCAACCCTCTCTACGTGGTGAGCGAGAAAGCTTCGCATAATAAAGTTCTCTAAAATCTGACAAAGCAATGCCTGGTATTTTCGTTAATCCGACTCCTTTACCTCTAACTTTTACATTACTACCGTCATTTTCTACCAAGTTGAATTGATTAAGGCTTATTAATGCTAAATTAAGGGCTTGAAGAATCGTAGTTTTTCCACTGCTGTTTTCTCCCATTAAAACAGTAAAAGGAGAAAATAACACTCGTAAATCCTTAAACTTTTTGAATCTTTCTAATCTTAGTTCTTTGAGCATATTTTTTAAATATAGTCTTGAACTCAATTCTAGCAACTTCAAACTTTAAAATAACAATTGCTTTAAATGAGTAAAACCAATTTAGCCTTCAACTACGTAAAATCTTTGAAATAAATACTACTTATAACTATTTTTTTCAAAGCAATAATGTTGGATCGCGGCAATTCATTGAAACATCTAATACCAAGAAAACAAAACTAAATATATGCAGACGAAAAAGTCCGGCAGCATTAAATCGAGTGAAATTACGCCCGAACAGACTTATTTAAATCGCCGGAATTTTATCAAAACAGCGGTTTTGGCGGGAACAACCTTCGCCACAGCCGGAGTTTATCGGTGGCTCAACCAGCCGCCGCTCGCAGTTGCGGAATTGGACAAAATCGAAAACCTGAAAACCGCCGCCGAACCGAACAGCGAAATTACGGCTTACGAAAAAATCACGGGTTACAACAATTTCTACGAGTTCGGAACCGATAAATACTCGCCCGCGCGCCGCGCCGCAAAGCTCGAAACCAGACCCTGGACAATTGAAGTCGGCGGGTTGGTGCAGAAACCGAAAACTTTCGGAATCGAAGAGCTTTTAAAGTTTGAACAGGAAGAGCGGATTTATCGTTTTCGCTGCGTCGAAGGCTGGTCAATGGTGATTCCGTGGGTCGGTTTTCCGCTCAAAAAATTATTGGACGCGGTCGAGCCGCTCGGAAAAGCGAAATACGTGGCTTTTGAAACCGCTTACAATCCGAAAACGATGCTGTCGAGCTTTTCCGCCGGAATTGATTTTCCATACGTCGAAGGCTTGCGGCTTGACGAAGCTCTGCATCCGCTGACGATTTTCGCGACCGGGCTTTACGGCAAACTGCTGCCGAATCAAAACGGCGCGCCCATTCGGCTGGTCGTGCCTTGGAAATACGGTTTTAAAAGCATCAAATCCATCGTCAAAATAAATCTGGTTGAAAATGAGCCGCCGACAACCTGGAATCTCTCCGCTCCCAAAGAATACGGTTTTTATTCAAACGTAAATCCAGCCGTTCAACATCCGCGTTGGAGTCAGGCGCGCGAACAGCGCATCGGTGAATTCGGCACGCGCGAAACTTTGCCCTTCAACGGTTACGCCGATGAAGTGGCACATCTTTACGAAGGAATGGATTTGAAAAAATATTTCTAAAAATGCAGGACGTAAAATTTAATAAATTCGTTGTTTTCGTAAACTCTCTAATTCCGCTCACTCTTCTCGCGTGGGATGCGGTTTGGCGGCAATTGGGCGCGAATCCGACCGAATTTGCGATTCGCACGACAGGTTTTCTAACTTTGATTTTTCTGCTGATTACGTTGTCAATCACGCCTTTGCGAAAACTCTCCGGGCGCAATGATTTAATCAAATATCGCCGGATGCTCGGATTATTCGCCTTTTTTTACGGCGCGCTGCATCTTTCGATTTATTTTGCCATTGATCGAAATTTGAGTTTCACAAGCGCGGCGGGCGACATCGTTCAGCGTCCGTTTATCGCTTTTGGAATGACCGCGTTTTTTCTGATGATTCCGCTAGCCGTGACTTCCACCAACGGGATGATCAAACGGCTGGGCGGAAAACGCTGGCAGCAATTACATAAACTGACTTATCTGTGCGCTATCGGCGGCGTGATTCATTATTATTTGATTGTTAAATCCGACATTTTAATGCCGCTCGCTTTCGCCGCAGTTCTCGCAGCGCTGCTCGGTTATCGCGTTTACGCCGCGAATCAAAAAGCCGCTCAATCATCAGTTGTGCCGAAACAAAGCAAATCCTAAAAAGCAATTTACAATACAAAAAAAGAATTAACTGCAGAGAACGCGGAGAAGACGCAGAGGGCAAAGAGAAAATCTCTGCGGTTCTCTGTGTCCTCTCAATGCCCTCTGCGGTTTCCGTATTTCACTAGATTGAAAATTATTGTTATTTCAGTTTAAGCTCCGGCGGTTTTAAATGCGCTCAGTTCTTTCTTTTTCGCTTCCATACGCGCGCCCAAATCCTCAATTTCTTCTTTGGACAATGCTTCGCGCCCGTCTTTAAACATTTCGGTTTCTTCTTCTTCAACGTGATGCTCGATGGATTCCTGCAAAACTTTGAGCTTTGCCGTCCAGATTTCGCTCGTCACATCCATCATCGCCATTTCTTCCAGAAGACGTTTCGCAACGTCGTGTTCTTCAAAGCCTTCAAACGTGATTTCGCGCGTTTCACGATGTTTTTTCAAAACGGGATAAAGAATCGTTTCTTCAATCAGCGTGTGAATTTCCAACTCTTTTTGCAGTTTACGAAACTGTTCCTCGCGCGTTTTCACGGCGCGTTCCGTAGTCGGTTCGAGTTCTTCAAAAATCTTTTCGATTTCCCGGTGATGTTCTTCAAGCAATTTAAATGCGTCCATATTTTTCCTTTCTGAATCCTTGTCGTACACAAATTTCGGTCATTGGCATTTCGGCAATTCGAGTACCAAAACTTTTAAATTGATTAATATTTTCTTGAGCGGGAATCGAAAAAAGAATAAACTTTTTCAAAACATACTCTAAGGTTAAAGGGAAAATCAGTGAACAAAAAAATCTTTGCAGCCGTCGTTGCGGCAGTTTTCATTTTTACAACGACCGCTACGGCGCACATCCGCCACATCAAAGGCGTCCGGCAGACGCAGCAGGAAGTCAACATAAAAACCATTAAAGTGGCGGGCAGCGTTTATATGCTCGAAGGTCAGGGCGGAAACATCGGCGTCTCATCCGGCGAAGACGGCTTGGTGATGATAGACACGCAGTTTGCGCCGCTCGCGCCGAAAATCAAAGCCGCATTGAAGGCGCTCGGTTCGGAAAAACCGAAATTTGTTTTAAACACGCACTGGCACGGCGATCATACCGGCGGAAACGCCGAATTCGGCGCAGATTCGTTTATCATCGCCCACGTCAATGTCCGCAAACGAATGTCCGTCGCCAATACGCTGATGGGGCAAACAATTCCGGCTTCGCCCAAGCTCGCGCTTCCGGTTTTGACGTATGAGCAATCCGTTACGCTTTATATGAACGGCGAAGAAGTCCGGCTTGTCCATTTTCCGAAAGGACACACCGACGGCGACACCGTTGTTTTCTTTACCAAATCAAACGTCGTTCATCTCGGCGACGATTTTTTTGCCGGAAGATTTCCGTTCGTAGATTTGAGCAGCGGCGGCAGCGTCCAGGGCTTAATTGCAAATCTGACAAATTTGATTGCCCAAATTCCCGCCGACGCGAAATTGATTCCCGGTCATGGAGCTGTTTCGACGCTTGACGATTTAAAAAACTATCGCCAAACAATCGTCGAAACAACCGACATCGTGCGTCAGGGAATAACCGGCGGCAAAACTCTGGAACAGCTTAAAAAAGAAGGCTTGCCCGCGAAATACGCATCCTGGGGAACGGGCTTTATCAAAACCGACCGCTGGATTGAAACGATTTTCAACAGCTACTCGAAACAAAGCTAAAAGTTTTGAAGAAAAATAAAAAAGAGCTTCCAAAGTTGGAAGCTCTTTTTTATTTTTCCCGCCAATGTTCTCGGTGTCGGCTGGCGGATTTGTTTTTACAGCCGATTGCTGCTGTGCCGACGCGGAGTGAACAAGGAGAAAAACAATGATTGCTGGTAAAACACGCATAATTTCTCCGGCAGCCTCCTCAATCAATTATTTTAACGACAATTAAAGTCATATCGTCGTGCTGTTTCGCTCCCGCTGCAAAACGGTCGGCTTCTTCGATTAAGTATTGGAGCATTTCCTCAGAAGACAAATTAATTCGCTCGCGGATTGCTTCAATCATTTGTTCTTCACCCCATTCTTCCTCAGCCGGATTCATCGCCTCCGAAATTCCGTCGGTAAAACCGACGAGCAAATCGCCGAGGCGCATTTCGATTTCGCCTTGTTTATAAAAAATAAATGCGGGCGGCAGCATTCCGACAACCGCGCCGCCTTCTTCGAGGCGGACCAGCTCGCCGTCTTTTCTGAACAAAAACGGCGGATTGTGTCCGGCGTTGACATAAGCGAATTTGCCGGTTTTCCTGTCGTATTGACCGTAAAAAAACGTGGCGTAGCGATTTGAGGTTGAAGCGTCGTAAACGAGCTTGTTGACCTGGCTCATCAGCGCCGCCAAATCGTCGCCGTAGTGAATCGCCTGCCCGCGCAGGCTGGCTTGCAAGCTCGCCATCAAAAGCGACGCCGCGATTCCCTTGCCGGACACATCGCCGATGGCGATTCCGAATTTGTCATCCGACAATTCCAAAAAATCGTAATAATCCCCGCCGACGCCCAAAGCCGGACGACAAGCGCCCGAATAATCCAAGCCTTCAATATGCGGTAAATCCTGCGGAAACAATCTTTCCTGCACTTCTTTGGCGATCTCGACTTCGCGGTTGAGACGTTCGCGCTGCACGGCTTCGGCGGCGATTGTTTCGGTCAGGTGGCTGTTTTCGAGCGCCAGCCCGGTTTGCGCGGCGACCGAACGCAGAAGACGTAAATCGTTTGATGTATAAGGCGCGTCCGACCGTTTCGGACTCAAGCTGATAAAACCCGACAATTTTTCTTTGACGCCGACGGGCAGAAGAAGCTGCGAATTTAAAGTTTTTAAGATTTGGCGCTCGTCGTCAGCCGCTTGCCGGTTAACCCAGTTTTCCGGGTCGTCCGCGTAGATCGTGAGCGGCTCGTTTCGTTTTAAACGCTCGATGAGCGCGTCGTTTTCCGAGAATGAAACCAACGGAACGCCGTCGAAGCCGAGCGCGTAGGCTGGATGAAATCCATCGCCGTTTTTGAGTAAAAGCGCGACTTGCGGAACGTGCAGACTTTCGGAAATTCGGTGCGAAACGGTTTCCAGAAGCGGTTTCGTTTCGACCATCATCCGCACGTCTTCGCTCAAATCCGAGAGGATTTGCTCTGCATTATAAGCCTCGCGGAAAAATCGGCGGTCAATCCAGAGCTTAAATCGTTCCGAGCTTTTGGTAAATAAAAATGTTAATCCGATGAGCGCGATAAAGATCGGAATCTGCCAGAGCAGACTGAGCTGACCGATAAATGGGACGATTGCAACGAGGGCGACAATCGGAAGCAAAATTTGCAAAACGGCGACCGTATTTTTCGCCAGCGCGTATTGCAAGCCTTGCCGCACGACGACGCTCACGTCCATCGCGCGCTGCACGACAATAACGTAAGCCATCGTAATAGGAAAAAGTGGAATCGCCAGAATCGCCGCCAGTGCCCACCAAAACGGCACAATATCGAAAAACGAGCCTTTGCTGCCGGTCGCCAGGCTGTACAAAACAACCGAAAACGGGGGTAGCATTGCGGCGGTTGTTCCGGCGAGCATTACTCGCAGACGGCGACGCGAGTCCGGGTTTTCAAGCGTCCCGGATTTGACTCCGACCGCGGCGAAAAACAAGCTGATCGCCAAAATGTTGATAATGCCGCCGATTTTGTCGTAAGCGTGGTCGAGCGATTTAATCGCTTCGGGCGGGTTAACCTTCAAAAATATTTCCGTCAAATCGAACAGCATCAAAATCAGTTGAAACAAAAGCGGCGCGATCAATATCCATTTCGCCCAAGGAAAGCGGCGGTCGAGCGATAAGCGTTCGGGAAAATAAATGCCGAAAAGAAACATCGCCAGCGCCCAGGTGTTAAAGAAAATGATGCGGTAAAAACCGAAAATCGTGCGGTCGGGATAACCCTCAAATGCAGTCGAGCTGATGCCGAGCAGCAATAATAACAGCAGCCACGCCACAAAATCGCGCGGGCGCACCGCGACCACCCAAAAACCGAGCAAAATGCAGATGGTCGGCAGAAAATAAGTATAAAGCACTGTAATCAGAGATTGGCTGTAATAACGGAAGTTTCTGTCCGCGGCTTTCTTGAGCGTCACGGCGACTTCGCGCTGCTCGGTCGCGCCATTTTCGGTTTGTCTCGAAAACAAAAAGCGAGCTGTTTGTTCTGGCTGCAAGCTGGTGATTTCTCGATAAAAATCTGTCTCGTTCTCGAAAGTTTTGCCGTTGATTTCGACGATTCGGTCGCGCAGGCGAACGCCCGCGCTCTCGGCTTCGGGCGTGACCGCAAGAACTGCGCCGCCGGTGTAGGTAAACGGCAGCAAATTCAATTTCGAGACGATCTGACTGCGAAACCCGGCGGCAACGTAATGAAGCGTCAAAACCGTGCCGACGAAAAGGAACAACACGAGTAACGGAATGTAAAGTAAGCTCGGCTTTTTTTTCATAAATTTTGGGGAAGCGAATATTAACGCATTATTTTCTACTCCAAAACACACGTTTTGGCAAAACAAAAAGGCAAGCATCTTTAAACGGTGATGCTTGCCTTTGATAATTTTAGTTAAGCGGCGTTTTTAAATTGAGATTTCGTTTAGAAAACTTGTCCCGGCTTTTAAACGCAAACCGAAGTTTTCGCAGATTGTTTGCCCGATGTCCGCCAAAGATTCGCGGATTCCCAAACCAACACCGGCTTTGGTGTTTTTGCCGAAAACAAGCAGCGGGACGTATTCGCGCGTATGATCCGAACCGCGAAAACCGGGATCGTTGCCGTGGTCGGCGGTGATGATTAATAAATCGTCATCGCGCATCGCAGTTTCGATTTCCGGCAGACGCGCGTCAAAATGTTCCAACGCGCGGGCGTAGCCTTCAACATCGCGGCGGTGCCCGTAAAGCATATCGAAATCAACCAGATTCGAGAAAATCAACCCGCGCGAGTTTTTGTTCAAAGCCGCGACGGTTTGATTGATTGACTGATCGTTGTTTTTGGCTTTCAAATCTTCGGTGACGCCTGCGGAATCGTAAATCGAAGCGATTTTGCCGATGCAAATCACATCCAAGCCTTTTTCCTGCAAATTGACCAGCAAATTTTCTCGCGGCGGCGGCACGGCATAATCGTGACGGTTTTCCGTGCGGACAAAATTGCCTTCTTCACCTAAGAATGGACGCGCGATTACGCGCCCGACGCGGTGTTCTCCGTCTAAAATTTTTCGGGCGGTTTCACAGATTTCATACAGCCGTTTGATCGGAATCACTTCTTCGTGCGCAGCGATTTGAAACACCGAATCCGCGGACGTATAAACAATCGGCTTGCCGGTTTCGATATGTTCGGAACCAAGCTCGGCGATAATTTCGGTGCCGGAAGCCGGAATGTTTCCTAGAATTCCGGGAACTTTGGTTTGACGGACGAATGTTTCTATAACTTCGGGCGGAAAGCCTTTCGGATAAGTCGGAAAGGCTTTTTCCATAATTATTCCGGCGATTTCCCAATGCCCCGTCGTCGTGTCCTTCCCGTTCGAGCGCAAGGCGCATTTGCCGAAAGAGCCGCGCGGATTTTCAACCTCGGATAAATCCGGCAGCGGGCGAATATTTCCCAAGCCCAAACGCTGTAAATTCGGCAAATAAACGGGGCGCGCGGCGAGA
Organism: Pyrinomonadaceae bacterium; assembly: GCA_036387135.1. Taxonomy (GTDB): domain Bacteria; phylum Acidobacteriota; class Blastocatellia; order Pyrinomonadales; family Pyrinomonadaceae; genus JALZCH01. The sequence continues at coordinate 216,974 of DASVUH010000071.1, forward strand.
ACGTGTCCCAAAGTATCCGCGCCCGCATCGCCCCAGCTTTCAGCGTCGGGCATCTCGCCGATTCCGACGCTGTCCAGAACAATCAATAAAATTCGTTTAAAACGTTCGCTGCTCATTTTTAATATTTCGTCGTGTTTGTTCGATAATATGTCATAACACGTCGAAAATAAACAAAAAGGAGAAAAAGGTACTGCCGATTCCCTTTTCTCCTTTTATTGGATATTAAATTATTTGTTTTTAGCGCTTCCGCTGTTCCGTTATGAAACAGTAATGTTTCACTGATAGTACGTTTTTCAGACGCTAAACCGTTCGGCATACAAAGAATGAGGAGATGTTCTTTGCAGCTTTGGTGTTAGCGAGCGCGTCGCGCAAAGTAAAATTCGAGTTCCCAAACCATCGTTGCTAATAATCTGTTAATGAAGTACATATTTTCACTCTCCCGCAATCTAAAGTTTCAAACCACTTGCCGTGTTATAGCAATTTTGCTGCCACACTTTAAAGCGTAAAATCGTGCGAAAAAGTATCAATTTATTTTCAGTTTATTTTCAGTTTATTTTTCCGCCGTGTAACCTTCGCGCGCCTTAACCTGCGCACCGGCGGGAACGCCTTTGAGCTGAACCGAAATGCGGCGAAAGCTGCCGTCGCGTTTTTGATTGTTCGAGTAGTAACCGAGGCTGTATTGTGTACCGATTTCGGTTGCAACCTGCGCAAATGCGGCGCGCGCTTCGCGTAATTCGTCAATCGGAAACGTCTTGCCGCCGGTGGCGCGAGCCAGGTTTTCCATTTCCGAGCGCGCCATTCGATACAGCTTGCGGCTGATGTCCATACGTTCAAACTGACCGAGACTGCAAAAATCTTCGAGCGGCGGCAGCGAGCCTTTGGCTTTCGGAACCAGCAATTTGCGGTAACGGCGAAGCTGGGTTTTGGAAAATCTGAGCGCCGTTCCGTCGTCGCAATCGCCAAGCACGCGCTCTTCGACGAAATCTTCAGTATTTAATTGAATAAAATATGTCGCCAAACCGCGTTCTCTGATGCGTTCTTCAGCGTCCTGAAACTCAATCACGCTCGTCGAATCAACTCCGTCGGTCAAAGCGACAATCGCGCGCCGCCCGCGCATTTCGGGTTTCGGATTTTCGTTGAAAATCTTATCGGCGATTTGTTCCATCGCTTCGTAAAAAGGCGTCCCGTTGCTGGTCTGAACATTTGCGAGCGCAGATTTCAAAGCCTCGCGGTCATCGGTCAATTCCGAAACAACGTCAACCGCCGCTTCGCGCTTTCCCGCAAAAACCGCCGATTTAAAAGCCGCAATCGCAACTTTATCGCCCGGACGCAAGGCGTCAATAAACACCTGCGCCGAACGCTGAATCAGATTTAACTCTGAACGAGTCGAGCCTGACGTATCGAGCAATAAAGCGATTTCAAACGGCGCTTCGGTCGTCGCAAAGCTCTCGATTTGCTGCGGCACTCCGTTTTCGAGAACCACGAAATTGTTCGATTTAAGGCGCGCCAACGGCTTTCCGGCGCGGTCTGTAACAATCGCCGGGACATTGACCAATTCGGTTTCGACGCGCAAAACGTCATTGTCTTCTTCTACTGTTTCTGTTTTTGCGGGCGGCTGAGGTTTCGGCACATCTTTCGGTTTGCCGATTTGCGCTGAAATTTCCGCGCAAAACACGAAACATAAAACGAAAATTGCCGTCGCCTGCCAGATTTTTATTCGTTTGGGAATCATTTGCTTTGAGTAATACACGCTGCAAAATTAGATTCGGTTTCTTTATTTTGAGCCGCTTCGGTTCAGATAATAACCGCAAACGCCCGGCAAATTAAAGTCGCCGACAGGCGGCTTGACAGATTGCGCCTCAGTTTTCTAGGATTAGGGTTCGTCGTTGAGGCAAATTCGCACACGGACGCTCACGGCAAAATGCAAATTTGACAATCGAACATTTTAAGCAAGTAATAATCTTGCTCGCGCACAAAAATTAATCGGCAGGATGAATTCTTGCTCACAAAAGTTTGCGCGCCGGGTTCGCGTCGCCGGTTTGCTTCAACGGCACACGCGCAACGCACTCGAAAGAGACGGGCATGTACGTCAATTGGTAGACAGCTTCCCTTACAAGGAAGAAGTTAGGGGTTCGAGTCCCTTCGTGCCCACCAGTTTTTATAGATTTTTAATTCCCTATCTACCTTTTGTAGATAATTCCTTTCTTTTTTAATTTGTGTTTTAGTTTTAGAGCCTCCAACCCGGAAGGCTCTTTTTAGTTTGTGATATTTTATCCATCGCAAATTGGGTGTCAATTCATAGCAACTGAAAAGGCTGCAACTAATAAAATAATTGCTAATTCAATCTTCTGACATTGACCTTCTTCAATAATCGGCGTATAAAATTTCTTATTAGCGAAACCCAAAATTTGCTAATCTCCAACCGCAAAAAGTTGCCGTAAGCCTAAAGGGAAATCAATACAACAGAAGTTAAAGGAACTGTAATGGACGTAATCATTTACTAGACATCGGTCTTTTGATTGCTTTATTTCTTAATGAAATTTCGATGACGGCAATTCGCATCGAGAAGTAAAACTGTGCTTTTAGCAGTCCGACTAAACCTGTTGTTTGGGATTTCTACTTTCTTTCAAAGTTCGATTGCTCAAATTCAGTAATGATAGTTCAAAGCCAAAATTGAATATATGCAGATAATTAATTCAAAAATAGGGGTGTTGAGACTCTTAATGTTCTTAACACAAGCAAATTGCGCCAATCCTGAACGAAATTCCGCCACTCGCCGGATGTCCCTCTGGTTGCCAGGCTCGTCGTTAAACCTAATTCTTGCATAAAATTTCCCGTTTCTTTCCAACACTGTTCCAGTGCATTCACTTGCCATTTTTGTCTACCATTTGGTTTGGCGGATAAGGAAACTTGAAGCTTACTTGACAATCAAAATGTAGAATCGCTATCTTAAACATTCGCAGTAGGTCGTGTTTTACCGACTTGCACTGATTTTTTAAGAATTGGGCATCTTGTAAAGGCTAAATTATGCCCTTACGAAGGAAGAGGTTAGGAGTCCGAGTCCCTTCGTGCCTACCAGTTTGAAAATTTGAGATTTCAAATTTGAGATTTGAAATTTTACGCTGCGGGATCGTAGTTCAGTTTGGTTAGAACGCCAGCCTGTCACGTTGGAGGTCGCGGGTTCGAGCCCCGTCGGTCCCGCCACTAATCTCTTTATTATCAGTGTTTTTTGAGCCGTCATTTTGGCGGCTCTTTTCATTTTCGGGGGCTGTAGCCCGTTTTGTGCCAAATTCACCGCTATCCAGTTCATCCATCAGCTTTCCGGCTATCAATTCCGTCGTTTGCCGGGAGAATTCCGGCGAAAGATGTTTGTAACGTTCAAGCTCATCCGAACGGTGTCCGGTCATTTTCCTGATAATCGCATCTGAGACGCCTTCAATAAAAAGCATCGTCGTCGCAAAATGCCGCAGATCGTGAATTCGCAAGTCCTTAATACTTGCCAAGTCCCGAATTCGGCGAAAGCGTTTTCCAATATCCCAAGCGTGCGGCTTTTGAAATTCCTCCACGTTGCGGTATTTGACGTTAGGGCGAGCTGGAAAGAGATATTCATGTTTTTGATAGCTCGGAAGTTGTTTTAACGCTTGAACGCAAAACTGCGGCAACGGAAGCCGGTTTGAACGGCGATTCTTACTATCCTTCTTTGGCAGAAAGATTGAGGGAAAATCCACGTCCAGTTTTACGTCTTCCCACTTGCGCGACAAGATTGCTGTTTTTCGTAGCCCTGTACAAGCCGCAAGAATAATAAAACCTTGCAGTTCAAAGTCTTTTTCCTTCTGGCATTGCTCGATTAAAGCAGCCAGTTCCGAGACTTCGACGAATCTGTCACGAGCCTCGCGTTCAGGAATTTGGGGAATGACCTTAACCGGATTATCGTCATACCGTTTCCAGTTGTTGGCGAAATTAAATGCGGAATTCAGAATCGTCCGGTAATGATTGACCGATGACGGCGAAAGCGTTTTTGACAATTCTCTGAGAAAATCGTCAATCGTTTCCGGCATAAACTGTCTGGCTTTTAAACTCCTGAATTTATCAAGGCGATGCATCTTGTATTGAAATCCGCGTTTGAATTGACCGTGCCGCTCCCACCAGAAATCCAAAATCTCTCCGACGGTGATTGATTCGAATGCCCTGGTCGGAATTAGTTTGCGCTCGGCAACCAACGCGAGCCGTTTATCCAGAAATGCCTTTGCAATTTCTGGATTTGTAGTTTGAGCAGATTCCCTGATTCGTTTCCCGCTTTCGTCATAGTAAGTAATCCATAAGTGCGGGCTATTCTTTATGCGTTGGTAAACGCCTTTCGGTAGCTTGTTCTTCATATTTCCTCCTTCGGGAGGTCATTTAATTGATTGAGTTTTGGAAATTGAGAGATATGCGGTTGGAAAACTTTTCTCGTAACCTTTTGGTGCTTAATTCTGGAGATTTTTCCTGAGAGGACAACAAAACCGCTCTATATATTAAGGATAGCGGATAAAAATGAAGGGGAAATGAAGAAAAGATGATTCTCTTTTTCTCGGTTCAAACAGAATGATCCGTTGAGGAGCAAGGAGAGTTAGTCAGAAAAGAACAAAAGAATTACTCACAGATCTATCGAGTTAAGAAAAATCAGGGGAAATTGCCTGAATAGGCAACTTTTTCCCGCTATTTTTGTCTTTCGGCAACTGTTAGGCTTTAGGCAGACGCAATTAAAAACCAAACTCATCATTAACAAAAACAAAGATGCCAAACATCAACTCAAGTTCGCTGGCTCTCAGGCGGAAGCGCCT
>DASVUH010000072.1:0-2770 GCA_036387135.1 Pyrinomonadaceae bacterium
TTTTTAATCGGGCAAAAAGCAAAGGCAAATCAATCTCGGAGATCAAACAAATTTTAGTTGATGATGCCAAAGCGATTCATGAGGAAGACATCGCCGCGCAAGCCGAGATCGCGCGTTTCGGCGGAGAATTAATCAACGACAATTCCACCGTTTTAACTCATTGCAACGCGGGCGCTCTGGCGACCGGCGGCGTTTGGGGAACGGCACTCGGAGTCGTTCGCGGTGCAGTCAAAGCAGGAAAAACGATTGCCGTTATTGCCGACGAAACGCGCCCGTATTTACAAGGGGCGCGGCTGACGGCTTGGGAATTGATGAAAGATGAAATTCCGGTGACTTTGATTACGGATAATATGGCGGGATATATGATGCAGCAGGGAAAAGTGCAGGCGGTCGTGGTCGGAGCCGACCGAATTGCCGCCAACGGCGACGCCGCCAACAAAATCGGGACTTATATGGTCGCGGTTTTGGCTCGTCAGCACAACATTCCGTTTTACGTTGCCGCGCCGCTTTCGACCGTTGATTTAAACACGCCGACCGGCGAGGGAATTCCGATCGAAGAGCGCAACGAAAGAGAAGTTACGCACATTCGCGAAAATCAGCTCGCGCCCACAGGCGTCGAAGTATCAAACCCGGCATTCGACGTGACGCCCGCCGAATTTATCGCCGGAATTATTACCGAAAAAGGAGTCGCACGCGCCCCCTACGCGGAAAGTTTGCCTAAGCTGTTCGCAAACGAGTGAAACGGAAAAATGACGGAAATCGAAACCGAGCGTGTTCGATTAAGGCAATTTACAATGAACGATTTGGACGGGCTGGCGCGCATTTTCGCCAGCCCGCAAGTGATGAGATTCCTCGGCTTGGATTGCGAGCCGATGACGCGAGAAGAAACCGCGACGGCTCTCGTCAGTATTATTAAACATTGGGAGCGTAACAATTTCGGGCGCTGGGCTGTTGAATCGAAAACCGACGGCAATTTGATCGGCTGCGCCGGACTGCGGTCGTATGAAGGCGCGGCGGAACTGGTTTATCTGCTCGATGAGCCGCACTGGGGCAGAGGCTTGGCGACGGAAATCGCCTGCGCGTGTTTGAAATACGGTTTTGAACAGCACAATTTTCTCTCCATAGTTGCGTTTACGCGTCCCGGCAATGTGCGCTCGCAAAATGTTTTGCAAAAAATCGGAATGCGCTTTGTAAAAGAAGAAACAGCTTTTGGGGTGTTCGTTTTTTCATACTTGATTTCGCGCGAAGACTATTTTGCCTCCGATTGTGAAAATCCAAATTCGACGCTTTAAATTTTATTCGGAAATGAGATTTGACTATTTTCGTTTTTCTTCAATCTTGTGTCCGACATAATACTGAAAAATCGGCAACAATATTTAGAATGTTTAAGCATTAAATTGCGTTCGGAAGAAATTGGTTGATTCTTCTTGACGCGATAATAAAAAAATAAAAAATGCTGAAAACAAACACGTCAAAAAGTGTTTTTAAACGATTCGCGAAAATTTCGCCACCGATTTTGCTGATTCTGATTTTGTGCGTCTCTGCGCTCGCGCAACAATCGCAAAGCGAAGACGAAAACTATATTAAACCGGCGCGTCCGACTATTTCCAATCCGGCGGAGATACAAAAAGCGGGCGTCCTGCAGCTCGAATTCGGTTACGATTCCAATTTACGCGGCTCTGAATTTCGCTGGCAGCAATCGGTTCCGGTCAATCTTCGCTTTGCGGCAAATTCCCGCGTTTTACTCGAAGCCGAAGTTGATGCCGTTTTATCCGAAAAGCAGGAGGAAAACGGCGAAATTCATACCGGAATCGGCGACACGAGACTTGGTTTTCAAATCGTCGCTTTGAAAGACAGCGAGCGCCATCCGGCGCTCGCTTTTGGTTACTCGGTGAAAATTCCGACCGCCAGCGAAGCGAAAATGCTCGGAACCGGACGCTTTGACCATCGTTTGAAGATTCTTTTGAGCAAAAAAATAAGCGAAAACACGGATTTAGACTTTAACGCCGCTTATTTAAACGTCGGGCGCGAAGACAGCGACCGACGAGCCGACGGCGGCTTGGCGGCTGTCGCGCTGTCGCACGAATTTAAAAACAAATTCGGCTTTGAAACTGAGCTTGCAGGAACGAGCTTGGACGATGAACAGCCGAAAGGGGTTTATGCTCTTGGTGCGCTTACTTATAAAATTAATAAACGTCTGAGATTCGACACCGGATTGCGTTTCGGTCTGACGAATGATGCGCCGCGAGTCGGAATTTTCGGAGGATTTACGGTCGGAGTTGGGAATGTACTTAAAAAATAAACGAATCAAATGCCTTAACCGTTGAGAGGGTCGGATAAACCCAATTTACAGTTTAAAGATTGACTGATTCAGCATTTGATTCGACAATTGCAGGCAAACTAACTGTAAAAGTCGCGCCTTTTCCTTCTCCTTCGCTTTCCGCACGAACCGTACCGCCGTGCAGCTCGACGATGCGGCGAACGATTGCCAAGCCCAACCCCAAACCGCTGTTTCGGCGTGTTTTGGTTTTTTCAGCTTGCTCAAAGCGTTCAAAAACGTGCGGTAGAAATTCAACACTGATCCCGATTCCATTGTCTCGGACGCTGATTTCGACATTTGAACCGGTCTGCGCCAGGCGAATTTCAATGATCCCGGCAGACGGAGTAAATTTGACTGCGTTTGAGAGCAGATTCCAAACGATTTGCTGCAAACGCGCGGCGTCGCCTGAAACAAAAACGTCCGCCGCCAAATCCGCTTTCAATTCAATTT
>DASVUH010000073.1:0-43997 GCA_036387135.1 Pyrinomonadaceae bacterium
GAAAGCGGGCGGCAGCCGATGTTTTACGCCGATAAGCGTTTTTCCATCACATTTAACGGCGAGATTTATAATTATCTCGAACTGCGCGGCGATCTGGAAAAACGCGGATTTAAATTTAAATCAACTTCCGACACCGAAGTATTGCTCGCGCTTTTTTCGGAAAAAGGCGAAAAATGTCTTGCAGAACTCGACGGAATGTTTGCCTTTGCGATTTGGGACGAGCAGGAACAAAGTTTATTCGCGGCGCGCGACCGATTTGGAGAAAAGCCTTTTTATTACGCGATTTATGACAACGCGTTTTATTTCGCTTCGGAAATGAAAGCGCTCTGGGCGGCAGGCGTTCCGCGCGGGGTCAGCAATCGGATGCTGTACAACTATCTGACTGCGGGTAATATGTATAACCCGCACGATTTATCTCAAACGTTTTACGAGGGAATTTTTAAGTTAAAAGCAGCGCACTACTTTTTTATTTCGCCGCAGGAATTAAAAATCGAACAAGCTCGTTATTGGAATCTCGATTACAAAACAGTCAAGCAAAACATTTCCGACGATGAGGCAGCCGAAGAGTTTCGATTTTTATTCAATGAATCCGTCAAAAGGCGCTTGCGTTCGGATGTTCCGGTCGGGAGCAGTCTGTCGGGCGGTTTGGACAGCTCGCTGGTGGTTTGCACGATTGATTGCTTGAATGCGGAAAAGCGGGTGAAGCAGGCGACATTTTCGGCTCGCTTTCCCGGTTTTGCCAAAGACGAAGGCAAATTTATGCAAGCCGTAATTGAGCGCACAAATGCCGAGCCGCATTTTGTTTATCCAGACGACGCCGGTCTGGTCGAAAATCTGGAAAAACTTTTTCATCATCAGGAAGAACCTTTCGGCTCGGCGAGCATTTATGCGCAGTTTTGCGTGATGCAGTCGGCAAAGGAAAACAATGTCACGGTTTTGCTGGACGGGCAGGGAGCTGATGAATTGCTTGCAGGCTATCATCCTTATTTTGAAGATTATTTCCGCGAACTAGGCTCGCGCGATAAAAGTATGTTGCAGCGCGAACGGCAGGCTTTTTACGACACTTACGGCGTGAAGAATAACGGCGACGGTTTTAATTTGAAGGAAACCGTCAGAAAATTTCTCCCTGATTCAATCAAAGACAAGGCGCGCAGCGTGCGGCATCGTTTGCAGAAAAACGGTTCCGGCTTTCTCGATTCCGGCTTTCAGCAAGAGTTTTCGGATTTTTCTTTCTCTTTTCCGCCGCGCCCGGACAATCTGTCGGAGTCTTTATATCGCAGCACTTTGGGCGGCTCTCTGGAAGAATTGCTGCGATATGCTGACCGCAATTCGATGGCGCATTCGCGCGAAGTGCGGCTCCCGTTTTTATATCATCGCCTTGCTGAATTTTTATTTTCGCTTCCGTCAAATTTTAAAATCCGCAACGCCACGACTAAATACGTTATGCGCGAAGCGTTCAAAGACATTTTGCCCGCGGAAATCATCAATCGAACCGACAAAATCGGTTACGAGCCGCCGCAAAAATCCTGGCTGGCGAATCCGCGAATTGTGCAAATGGTTGATGAATCTGCAAATTTGCTGACCGAGGCGAATATTTTAAATAAAGACGCGCGACGCTTTATCAGCGAACGCGAAGAGAAAACTTCGATTTTCAATTCCTACAACTGGAAAATGCTGATGGCGGCAAATTTATTCAAGCGATAGGATTGCCCGCGCGAGATTTTCGGCTTGTTTTTCCCGCGTATAGTTTTTTATTTTTTCCGGTTTGCCCGCAAAGGCAAGTTTTCCGGTTGTTTTCCATTCTTCAAACCAATCGTTTAAGACTTTCGCAAATTCTGCAGGCGTGTCGGCAAATTTGCCAGCGCCGGTATCTTTAATTATCTCTTCAATTACGTCCAGGTCGTTGGGTGCGATCAGAATGTTTCGCCCGGCACCCAGATATTCGTAGATTTTGCCCGAAGCGACACCGCGATGACCGCGCCAGCCGGCGTAAAACAAAATGTGTGATTCAAGCATTTGCCGTATTGCCTGTTGGCGCGGGATTCGCTCGGAAACTTTTGTGCATTCGGAAGGAAGCATATTCTCGATTAGCTTCTGCACCTCGACAAATTCAGCCGTACCGACGAAATTCAACTCAATTTCTTTTAAATCTTTATCTGCCAGGAACGCTTTTAAACCTTTGAACATCACCGATAGATCCTGATTCGGTTTTAAAGTTCCGATTATGGAAAAGACAAATTTGCGGCTGGGAGGCTCGTAAAGTTTTCGCGCGTCGGCAAACAATTCGGCTTCAAAACCGTTTCTGACGACCAGAGTTTTCGCATGTGGCGCAAGGCGTTTAATTTCATCAATTAAAGGTTGGCTAACGGAAGTGATCAGCCGCGCCGAGATAAGCCATTTCCGTAGATAGATTTCGTAAAAAACATTTTGCAAACGGTTTGCAGGATCGGGACGGTAATTTTCGGCAAGCAGATTGTTATCCCATAAATCACGGAAATCAGCGATAAAAGGCTTATTAAATTTTTGCGAAAGCCGATGCCCCAGCTTGATTGTATTCATCGGAAATCCAGTTGCGAAAATGTAATCAACCTCATTGCGGCTTAAATAATCAGCCAAATAATCGTAAAAGCAAGCAAAAGCGTTGGATTTCGGATTGACTGTTCCGGCAGAATAAAGCGCCGTGTATAAAAGCAGTTTTCCAGCGTCGGATTTCAACAATGGGCGATGATAGAATTTTTCGAGCTGCGCCCGAAAAGGCAATTGAATCAGCGTGTAGTTTTCAAATTCGGTGACAACAGGCGGCTTTAAGTTTTCGCTTTCGTAACCCGGAATTGAGTTTTCATCACCGTTCCAATGTCTGGTAACGACAATCGGATGCAGACCATGCCTGCGAAAATTATCGGCAAAAGATTGAGCGCGATTTGCCGCGACAATGTTGCACGGCGGGAAAAAATACGAAGCAATTAAAATCTTTTTCATCGCCGCTTTCCACGAAAATCCATTTTACAACATTGAAAAATTCAGACAATCAAGGCTTTTATTTTATATTGAAAACCGATTTAAAACAGCGCGAAAAACCGCTTTTATTTGATTTTAATAAGCATTCTTGAAACCGTCGGGACAGAATGCGAAAATTGAATCGGAGTTTCAACTTTATGGATTATCAGAATTTTCTGAACTCTTTCTTTGAGAGTTTTAAATTGGATTTGAAGGCGACGGAGAAACAAACTTCAGAGGGCGTTTTATTCGATATAACCGGCGAGGACGCCCGGCTTTTGCTGAGCGAAAACGGCGAGCTGCTCGATGCGCTCGAACATATTTTGTTTCAGGTTTACGGGCGCGGTTTGCCGCGCGAGCAGCGTTTCATTTGCGACGCCGACGGTTACAGGCAAACGCGTCGCGCCGAATTGCAGGCAATGGCGCGGTTTGCCGCCGACAGCGTTCGCAAAAACGGCAGACCTTTTACTTTCGGTGTTTTAAATTCGAGTGAGCGCCGGACGATTCATATGTGTCTGGCTGAAGAAGAAGATTTGCATACCGAATCGGTTGGCGACGGTAAAAATCGTCGTTTGCAGATTCGCCCGAAAGATTAAATCTCTAATTAAATGTTGTGGATACAATTGTTGCTATTTCAACACCGCTCGGAAGAAGCGGTATCGGCGTTGTTCGGCTAAGCGGCGTTAATGCGCTCAAAATCGGTCAAAAGCTCGTTTCCGATGAGCGTTTTTCACCCGAGCCTAGACATGCGATTCTGCGGAGAATTTACGAGCCATTAAGCCAGGACGTTTTGGATGAAGCAGTTTTGACTTTTTACAAGTCGCCATTTTCGTTTACCGGAGAAGATGTTCTTGAGATAAGCTGTCACGGTTCGCCGGTTTTGTTGCGAAAAATTGTTGACGCGGCATTGCATTTCGACGCCCGGCTCGCCGAACCCGGCGAGTTTACATTGCGCGCCGTGGCTAATGGAAAGCTGAACCTAAGTCAGGCGGAAGCCGTCCGCGATTTAATTGACGCTCAAACCGTTTCCGCTGTCCGCCAAGCTGCCAGACAGCTCGGCGGCGAGCTTTCCAACCAGCTTCAACCGCTTAAAGACGATTTGCTGAATGTTATTGTCGTTCTCGAATCGGCGCTTGAATTTGTCGAAGACGATTTGCCGGATTTTGCGGTTGAGAACATCAAAAGCAAGCTCTTTGAAATAAACAAATCAATTGCCGCGATGGCTGAAACGTTTCGCGCCGGAAGGCTTTTGCGCGAAGGTTTGAAAGTCGCTTTGGTTGGACGCCCAAATGTTGGTAAGTCAAGTCTTTTTAACAGCTTAATCGGTCAAGATCGCGCCATAGTAACTGAAATTCCGGGAACGACTCGCGACAGCTTGCGTGAAAATTTAACGGTTAACGGAATTCCAATTTCGCTTTTCGATACAGCCGGCGTACGTGAAGCAACGGATCAAGTTGAAAGCATTGGAGTCGAAAGAACTCACCGCACAATTGCCGATGCCGACTTTGTCGTTGTCATTTTAGACGGTTCGCTTCCTTTCCAGACGGAGGATTTTGAGGTTCTCAGAGCAACCGATGAAAATTTGCGTTTGATTGCGATTAACAAAAGTGATCTAACAGCCTATACTGATTCGACAACAATTTGTGCGAACGATAAAGTTGTAAAAATTTCCGCAAAAACCGGGGCGGGTTTGGATTTGCTGCGAAAAGAGTTGATCGCTCCTTTCGCTTCACAAGACATTGAAAATTCCGGTTTTCTCATATCCGACGCGCGGCATCACGACCTTTTGCGCCGGGCGCAGCTAGAAGTTATGGAGTCGTTGGATTTACTCGCCGGAAAAACGAGTGAAGAGATTGTTTTAGTCGGGCTGCACAACGCTCTAAGTCTGCTTGGTGAGATTACCGGCGAGACAACTTCCGAAGATGTTTTAACTCGTATTTTTTCAACCTTTTGCATCGGGAAATAGATTTTCCGCATCAATAATAGCTTATGGTTTTCGATGAAGTTTTTGATGTTATTGTTATTGGCGCTGGTCATGCCGGTTGCGAAGCCGCCTCTGCTTCGGCTCGACTCGGCGCTGAAACCGCTTTGGTGACAATAAATTTAGATTTAATCGGTCAAATGTCCTGTAATCCGGCTGTTGGCGGAATCGCTAAAGGTCATTTAGTGCGCGAGATTGACGCCCTCGGCGGAATAATGGGGAGAATTATTGATCGAACCGGAATTCAATTTCGCCTTCTTAATCGTTCGCGCGGAATGGCGGTTCAGTCTCCCCGCGCTCAAGCCGACCGCGCACTTTACCGCACCGAAATGCGGCAAACTTTGGAAGCTATTCCAAATCTGCATTTGCGGCAAGGCATTGTTATTGATTTTATTGTTAAAGATAACAAAATTTTGGGCGTTGAATTGCAAGATACCCGAAAATTTGCCGCGCGCGCCGTTGTTGTTGCAACCGGCACTTTTCTAAACGGCACAATTCATACCGGGCGCCGCACTTTTTCCGCCGGTCGCGCCGGTGAGCCTGCATCAATCGAGTTGGCGGAAAGTTTGAAAAGGCTCGGATTTCCCGTTGGACGGTTAAAAACCGGAACCCCGCCGAGACTTGATGGGAGAACTATTGATTGGGACGCTTTTGAACCCCAGCCTGCCGATGAAAATCCGGTCGCATTTTCATTTGCGACTGATAAAATCGAACAACCGCAAATAACCTGTTATATCGGTTATACGGGTGAAGATTTGCATAATAAAATTCGTGAAAATCTTCATCAATCGCCTCTTTATTCGGGCAAAATCAAAGGCATCGGTCCACGTTATTGCCCTTCGATTGAAGATAAAGTCGTAAAATTTGCAGATAAAAATCGCCATCAGCTTTTTTTAGAGCCGGAGGGGCATCACACTAATGAAGTTTATTTAAATGGTTTTTCAACTTCGCTGCCATCCGATTTACAACAGGAACTGGTGCGAATGATTCCGGGTATGGAAAACGCTCGTATTATACGCCCCGGTTATGCTATCGAATACGACTTTGTTGATCCGCGACAGCTTCAACCGACAATGGAAACAATTTCCGTAAAAGGTTTGTTTTTCGCCGGACAAATAAACGGTACAACCGGTTATGAGGAAGCGGCTTGTCAGGGTTTAATGGCTGGAATTAATGCGGCGCTGCAAGTTTCCTTTAGAAACGAGTTTCGTTTACGTCGTGATGAAGCGTATATCGGCGTACTAATTGATGATTTACTTCAGCACGGCGTTGATGAACCATACCGGATTTTTACTTCCCGTGCCGAGGCTCGTCTGACTTTAAGACACGATAATGCTGACTTGAGGCTTTCACCAAAAGGTCGTGAGATCGGTCTTGTCGGCGATAATTGTTGGGAACGCTTTCATCAACGGCGTGAGCGAATGGCTTTTCTCTCCAATACCCTCAATAACATTCGTTTCAAACGTTCAGATATTGTTTATGCTACCGCTTCTCAGTTTTTGGGGTGTGATTTGGGTGACTCATTTACTTTGGCACAACTCGCTCAAAGACCAAATGTTGATTCGGAGCTTATTTCCCAACTTTTGCCAAGCGATTTGAGTGCAACCACAAAAAAAACGGAATTGGATTCGGTTATTGCCGATTCTATTTACAAGGGGTATATCGAAAGCCAGCAAAATATTAACAACAGAGTCAATCGGCATGATTCTTTGCGAGTTCCCGACACTTTTGAGTTCCATAAAATAAGCGGTCTTTCATATGAAATGATTGAACGCCTGCAAAGGTCACGCCCGCAAACTTTCGGTCAGGCGCGTAAAATTCCCGGGATTACTCATTCAGCTCTTTCCACTCTTCTTGTTCATTTATCGGCTTCTGATAAAAAAGCTGCTTGATTTGTTTTGAATGTTTCACGTTTTACAATTTAGAATAATTGTAAATTGTAAAACGTGAAACATCGGTTCAAAGATTAAATTTAATTGAATTACTGCCTTATTTGAAAAAAGGATGTATTATTTATTTCATAATCACAATTTCGATCACCGAGAAATTTCGTGATAGTTTTTAGAATAACGGGAAAAAAAGTATGTAATCTTTTAGGAAAAATATGCAGAAGTGTAAAAAACTTCAAAATATGTTAGTTTTTCGAGGCAAACGCTAAAATACAAAAGCGGGAAATTTATAGAATGGGAAAAATCATTGCCGTCGCCAATCAAAAGGGCGGAGTTGGGAAAACAACCACAGCGGTTAATCTCGCCGCCGCTCTCGCTGTCGAAGAAAAAAAAGTATTGCTTGTAGACGCAGACCCGCAAGCAAACGCCAGCTCCGGCGCGGGAATTGAGCGCGGTATAAAGCGCAGAAGCTTGTATCACGCTTTAGTTTTAAATGACGCGCCGGAAAACGCTATTCAACCCACTGAATTACCACTGCTGTGGGTCTTACCCTCTGATAAAAACTTAGCAGGAGCAGAGATTGAGTTGGTTGATGCGTTGCGCAGAGAATATCGCCTTAGAGAGGTTTTACAGCCTTTAAAAGATAAATACGATTATATTATTATTGATTGCCCGCCTTCGCTAAGCCTACTTACACTTAACGGCTTAACTGCGGCTGATTCACTTTTAGTTCCGATCCAGTGTGAGTATTTCGCGCTCGAAGGAGTTACCGAATTATTTGATACATTAGCCCGACTGCGCCGTGGATTAAATCCACAGCTTATTATAGAGGGCTTGCTTTTGACAATGTACGACGAGCGAACTAATCTTTCGACTGCAGTTGCTAATGATTTGCGGGATTTTTACGGGAAACAGGTATTGCAAACCGTTATTCCGAGAAATGTTCGTCTTGCGGAAGCCCCAAGTCACGGAAAACCGATTATACTTTATGATATTCGATCACGTGGCGCCGAGAGTTATTTACAGTTAGCAAAGGAGATTTTAAGTCATGAGTAAAAAAATGGCTTTAGGAAGAGGCTTGAGCGCTTTGGTGCCGGAAGATGAGCGCGGTACAAATGAAGAGTTGCGTGAAATTGATATAGTTTTAATTGAACCGAATAAAGAACAACCTCGCACCAGATTCGACGATGAAAAGCTCAGTGAATTAACTCAGTCTATCAAAGAAAATGGAATAATTCAGCCGATAATACTGCGCCGTAACAAAAATAATAAGTATGAAATCGTCGCCGGAGAACGCCGTTGGCGTGCTGCACAAAAAGCGGGTTTCAAAAAGATTCCGGCGGTTATTCGTGAAGTTTCAGACGAAAAGCTGCTTGAATTAGCGCTAATTGAAAATATTCAAAGGCATGAGCTTAATTCGATGGAAGAAGCTCGCGCTTATCAAAAACTAATCAAAACTCTTGGCTTGACCCAAGAAATGGTCGCCAATCGAGTCGGAAAAGACAGAGTTTTAATTGCAAATTATTTGAGAATGCTTCGTTTGCCGGAAGATATTCAAAAACTGGTTGAAGAAGAAAAAATTACCGTGGGTCACGCCCGCGCCTTACTTGGAGTGGAAGACCATGGGGCGCAACGCAGTGTTGCCAGAAATATAATGGAAATGTCGCTTTCAGTACGTGAAACTGAGCGAATGATTAAAAGAGTTGCAGCAGGAGAAAGCGTCGAAAAAACCATCTCGAAGGAAAGAAAATCAAAAGACGTTGACGCGAATGTTCGTGCAGCGGAAGAAAAGCTGCGAAGACGATTTGGAACAAAAGTGAAAATTGCGCCGGACGGACGTGGAACCGGTGGAAAGATTGAATTTGAATATTATAGCGAGGCTGATTTGGACAGAATTTTTCAGCTTTTAATGCTGATGGAAAAGGCGAGTTAAATTTTATATGGAAAAGAAAAAGCGTTTAACTGAAACGGTTTCCTGCGCCGGTTGAGTTGCAAAGCTCGCACCAAGCGATTTGGTTCAAGTTTTGAGCCAGCTACCTAAGCAAGATATGACAAACGTGATTGTCGGTTATGAAACTGCCGACGACGCAGGAGTTTTCCGCCTTTCAGATGAAATGGCTTTGGTTCAGACTGTTGATTTTTTTACGCCGGTTGCGGATGATCCTGAAATCTATGGAAGAATTGCGGCAATAAACTCGCTTAACGATATTTACGCAATGGGCGGAAAGCCTTTGACGGCGCTTTCAATAGTTTGTTACCCGCAAAAAGGGGATTGGGATGTCTTGGGTGAAATATTAAGCGGAGGTCAAAAAACCCTCAATGCAGAATCCGTAGTTGTGCTTGGAGGACATTCAGTTGACGATCAGGAAATTAAATTCGGTTACTCGGTTACTGGTATTATTCATCCTAAAAAAGTTATTACAAATGCCGGTGCACAAGCCGGAGACGTTTTAATTATTACCAAACCAATTGGAACCGGAGCAATCAACACCGCGGTAAAACGCGGAGTCGCACGAGAAGCAACAGCCAAAGCTGCAATCCGAGCTATGACTTCATCCGCTAGAATTCCTTCTGAGATAATGCAAAAAGTTGGGGTTAATTCCTGCACGGACGTGACCGGATTTGGTTTGCTCGGACATACTTTTGAAATGGCGCTGGCAAGCAATGTGACAATTCAAATAGATTCAAACAAAGTGCCGCTATTACCTGATGTTTTAGAATTGATTTCAGAAGGAATGTTGACGCGTGGAGATGTAAATAACCGAAAGTATGTTGGTGAAACAGTAGTTTTTGATGAAAATGTAAAACGTGAAACACAAAGCGCGCTTTTTGATCCGCAGACAGCGGGCGGACTTTTGATAAGTTTGGAAAAAGAGCGGGCTGTAAAGTTTATTTCCGAATTTTCCGATGCAGTAATTATTGGGGAAGTTAGACCGAAGACGAATTATTTAATAGAGGTATTCTAAAAAACTGTCAAATGAATTTTGTTTTTAGTAGATACTTCTTTATTTGGCTTAGTTGTGGGTTTATAGCTCTTTCACTTTCATGGAATTTTCCGCAGCTCAAATGGATTGTTCTTGGATTTGATTTGTTCTTAATTTTGCTTGCTCTGATAGATCGTCGAATAAGCGGTTTACCCGCAGAAATAACAATTCAACGCGAATTTAACAAGCGGTTTGCAATTGGTGATGAAACGGAAGTAAATCTAAAAATCGAAAATAACAGCTCCCATACTTTCAGAGTAATTTTAAAAGACGAATACACGACTAAAATGAAATTAACGGGTAAAAGAGAGGGATTTATATCAATCCCGCCAAAAACTACCGCAAATTTCTTTTATGGATTAACGCCGACTGAACGGGGGCATTTTGAGTTTGGAAAGACCATTGTCCGCCATTTATCAACTCTCGGTTTAGTTTGGGTTCAGAGCGAAATAAGAACCGAAACAGCCGTTAAAGTTTATCCAAATATGCGGAGAGCGCGGGAAATCGAATTAGCGGCGCTAGGAGCAAAATCATTGGTTGCGGTCAACCGCCGGGCTATTTTGCGCGGCGAGGGAAGGGATTTCGAGTCGCTTCGCGATTATGTGCGCGGCGACGAGCTACGCCATCTTTCGTGGACGGCAACTGCGCGGCGGGGCAAATTGGTAACCCGTCAATACCAAATCGAGCGCGACCAAACGGTTATTATTGCGTTGGATGCGGGTCGTTTGATGACGGGACGCATTGAAAACGAGACAAAGTTAGACATGGCTATTCAGGCAGCCCTCGCATTAATGTCAGCCGCTGCACGGGGCGGAGATAATGTCGGCATTTTAGTCTTCGGACGTAGAATCAAGAAATTTCTTCCTCCCAAAAAAGGAACTGAACAATTTGAAGGAGTACTTGAAGCTCTCCACGACGTGAAGCCTGAAATGGTAGAGCCTTCATATCCGCGGGCGTTTCAATTCATTTCTGCACATGTAAAGCGCCGCTCGTTTGTTGTAATTTTAACCGATTTGGTTGATGAAGAAGGCTCAAAAGAGTTGCTTGCTTCTCTCAAATTATTGCGACCCAGACATTTACCTCTTGTTGTGACTATCGGCGACAGAGATTTGCGAATGGTCGTGCAAGATGAACCGAATTCTGCCAGAAGTCTTTTTACCCAATCAGTTGCGGAAGAAATTTTATTTCAGAGAGAAACGGCGCTAAAAAACGTCGAGACGCAAGGCGGATTGGCTTTAGACGTTACGAGGCGAACTCTCGCCCCGTCTTTACTTGAAACATATCTACGAGTTAAAGAGCGCGGTTTGCTCTGAATCACGAGTGCGCCCGGCAAAAAGCAAATAAGAATACATCGCGATTCCAGTCGTCAAACCAATTCCAACTTTGATTGCGGGGTTGATTGCGGCAGGCGAAACAAAGCCTTCGATAATTCCGGCAATCACAAGCAAAAAAGCGCATCCGACAACGACTTTAACGGCTTCGACGCCGCTTTTCTTAAGAGCCTCGATCCGCGATAAATCGCCGGGCACGAGAATCGAATAACCAATCATCATTCCCGCGCCGCCGCAAATGAAAATACATGAAAGCTCAATCACGCCGTGAGCCACGACGAAAAAGAGCAAATCATTGCCAAAAGGCGCGTTAAGCTGATAACAGATGGCGAAGATCGAACCCAAAAAAGCGCCGTTCATCCCGATGATATAGAGCGTTCCGAGAGCAAAAAAAGCGCCGTAAGAAAAAGCGTAAAACGTGACCATAATATTATTGGTCAAAATTGCCGCCGAACCGATTTGATTGCCTTTGTTTAGCTCAAGCCACCAACGACGCTCGTCCTCGACTTCATAACGAACATCGTAAGTGCCGATTGTTTCGGCGAAATCAATATTTTGCCAGGTTGCGGCAAATGCCAGAATTGCTGAAAGCGCAAAAGTAAGAAACGAAATTGCGGTAAAAATCCAGGTTTTTCGGAATGTTTGAGGAAAATCCCGCAGGAAAAAATTTTTGATTAAACCAAATCCCTGATTTTCGGCGCGATAAATCTGACCGTGAGCGCGTATCACTAAGCTATTCAAGTAATTAACTAGCTTGGGGTCGCGCGATTCGGCGCGCGCGATTGCCAAATCCGATGCTGCTCGGCGGTAAAGCTGTCCAAGCTCTCGAATCTCTTCCCGGCTCAAGCCGCGCAAAGTCGCCGATTCGACCAGAGACAATAAATCTTCGAGCCGCTGCCAATTGTTTTTGCGTTTGTTGATAAATTTGTCGAGCATCTTCAGTTGATTTTACAAATGCCTGCGAAAATAAGAAACGATTTTCCAGCCGTCCAGATAAACCCACGGCGCTTCGCCCAAAGTGTAATGTCCGCAGGGCAATACGGTTCTGTCATGCCGAATGCCGTGTTTTTTGAATGCCGCAATGGTTTGACGCGATAAATCAATCGGAAACGTTAGATCATAGCGCGCAAAAATATACCGCATCCGGCGCGGCGGCTGGTGTTTTAATTTTTCAAAATAAGCAGCCGGACTGACGGGAAGCCAAAATTCGCGCAATTCTTCGAGCGAAACGTGATTTTCCAATCCGCGGCGAACGTGCTGCGTTGATATTCCGCGCCAGGTAACGTCTCCTACATAACTCGAAACGTGGTTAAAAACTCCGACATTTATATCCTCGTTGTGAACCATTGTCAGAAAAGCGGTACACGAGCCGATACTCGTGCCGACAATTCCGATTCGTTCATAACCCTGCGTTTTTAGCCAGGCGACTGCGGCTTTTGTATCTAACACGGCTTGCCGAATTGATTGCAGGGTGCGCCCGATGTTGGGACTAACCAGATAATCTGCGCGATTGGTTTCGGGCGGGCGGCGTTCTTCGTGATAAGGCAGCGTTAGACGCAAAGCCGCGATTCCGATGCGGTTTAAAACTTTGGACAAAGCAAAATAGCTTTCCGGCGGCGCGTTCCAATGCGGCAAAACGACGACCGCGCGTTTTTTCTTTTGGTTTTTTTCAACCGGAAAAAAGCGGGCGCGGGCAACATTATTTTCGGGCGAAGGAGTTTCGATTTGGCTCGTCCAAGTTAGATTTAGCGCCTCGAATTTTAAATCAGAGATTTCAGACAAAGCAAAAAATCGGTCGCTGTTTTTCACAGCATTTTCAGAGTAATGTTTCCAAAACGAAGCTGGCGAAGCGCCGTTTGAATCGGATAGAAAAGCTGCATCTGCAAATTCTTTTCCCCACTCAAACGGGCGCACCGCACGATTGTCATTAAGGCTGGCGAAATATCGTTCGCGGCGATGAAAATAGCGTTTGAGAGGCATTATTTCCGACGGTGTTCCTTTATTCTTTTGAGCATCTGCGGCAAAACGCGCGCAGTTCTGAAAAGCGAGCCGGCGGCAAAATGCCGGGCTAAACCGCGAAAAAGATTAACTGCGTCCGGCGAATAATTGAACCACCAAACATCGGGAATCTGCGTAACGCGGTTGACGTGAATATGCTGCGCCGTGACCAGTTCCATTAAACCCATTTTGCCGTGCGTTCTGCCGTATCCGCTGTTTTTGACGCCGCCCCAGGGCGTTTGCGCAACGCCGTGAGTGTAAACGACTTCGTTTACCGTAATGGTTCCGGCTTCAATTTTTTCGGCAATTCGTTTGCCCTTTTCAATATTTTTAGTCCAAACGCTTGCCGTCAGCCCGAATTCGGAATCGTTTGCCAGCTTGACGGCTTCATCCTCGGTTTTAAAAGTCATAATCGGCAATGTCGGACCGAAAGTTTCCTCTTGAATTGCTCGAAAACTATGGTCAACATTGGTTAAAACCGTGGGTTCATAAAACGCGCCGGAAAAATTCTCGTTTCGTTTTCCGCCGGTTAAAATTTGCGCTCCGTTTTCTCTTGCGTCGCTGACATGATTTTCAACGGTTTCGAGCTGTTTTTGGGAAACCATCGAGCCGATTTCCGTATCGTTTTCAATGCCGACGTTTTGCCGCAGTTTTTTTGTGAGTTCAACAACTCTCTCGATAAATTCGGGCGCAATTTTTTCGTGAACGTAAAGCCGCTCGACCGAAGCGCAGGTTTGTCCCGAATTGGCAAACGCGCCCCACACCGCCGCTTGCGCTGCCGTTTCAAGATTTGCATCTTCCAAAACGATCATCGGGTCTTTTCCGCCCAGTTCCAGGACAACCGGCGTCAAAGTTTTGGCGGCGGCTTCGGCAATTTTCTTTCCGGTAACGACGCTGCCCGTAAACATAATTTTGTTCACGCCCGCTTCGACCAAAGACGCGCCGGTTCGTCCGTCGCCCGTGATGATTTGTAAAACGTTTTCAGGTAATCCCGCTTTTTGAAAAACTTCGCCGATTTTCAACCCGACAAAAGGCGTCAACTCACTCGGTTTTAAAACCACCGAGTTGCCAGACATCAAAGCCATCGTCACCTCGCCGAGCGGAATCGCCAGCGGATAATTCCAAGGCGAGATAATTCCGACAACGCCGAGCGGTTGATAAACGATTCGAGAAGAACGCCCAAGAAAAGCTAATTGACCGATGTTGATTTTTTCCGGTTTTAATAATTTCTGCGTATTGCGGGCAAAATACTGCATTAAATCCAAGACCGGAGCGATTTCAGTGGAGAACGCTTCCGCTACGGGCTTTCCCATTTCTTCGGAGATAAGCCGCGCGATTTCATCCATTTCCGACAGAATAACATCGCGCGCCTGCAACACAATTCGTTTACGTTCGGCAAATGAAGTCACGCGCCAAGTTTTAAAAGCCGCGCGAGCCTTTTCTACAGCGACGAAAACCGCTTCTCTGTTTGCATTTCGGACGCGCCCGATTTCCGCGCCGGTCGCCGGATTGTAAGAAACAATTTCCTCGGTTCGCTTTTCGCTCGTTTTATCGAATGTCAGCACAGCAGCCATCAGATTTTCTCCTCTTTAACACGGCTCGCATTCACAGTGGTTTAAAACTTCACTGATTTCAAACGATGTTGGATTTGCAAATACAATTGTAGCAAAACTTTGAATTTATTTGATTTTGCCGCGCTAAATCAAAAGTCGAAGTGAAAAAAAATCCGCGAAGTTTTAAAACTTCGCGGAAATTATGAAGAAAGCGGCGATTAGAACGGTATTCATCGCTGCTTACCGGCTCGCGAGCCGCAAATCTCAATCCATTTTGGGCGAGATAAAAACGATAGATTTCATTTCAGCCAAAGCAGCCAGCTTTACCGTCGAAATTTTCCCGACGACCGCTTTTAAATTCGGCAGTTCGCGCGAAATTTCGAGACCAAGCGGTTTTAAAACCGCAATCGTTTGCGGATTCAACGTTTTGAGCTGAACGATAATTTCCGCTTTTCCGCCGTTTGCAGGATCAGCTTTTGCAGTTGGATTTTTCAGCAGCTCGGCGATTTTAGGATGAAGTCGCGATTCAATTGCAATCAACCGTTTTTCCGCAGGTAACTGAGGCACGGCTCTCATTCCAAATGCAGAAATCGAATCAACGCCTTCGCCGCGTTTGAAACGGTAAACCAGAGTTCCGATAACTTTTACGGGGCGACCTGCGACAAACGCCGGAGCAAATTTTGTTTCGCGCGCCGCTTTTTCAGCGGCGGCACGGAGCAGCGGATTTCCAAAAACGGCTTTTGATTCGGTGACTTTGCCGCTTTCATCAATCTTAATGCGAACATTAACTATTCCCGCAGCCCGCGCTCGTTTTGCTGCTTCCGTATATTCCGGTTTGATTAAATCTTCGACTCTGCCGCGAACGCTATTGGCGGAATTTAATGCTCCGGTGCGGAAGTTGCTAACTTCCTGACCGTCAATGATAAATACGTTTTCCGAACCTGAAGTGCCGTCAACCGAAAAACTGCCGGAGAGACCTTCAGCGCGAGTACCGGGAACGGTTTTCAGCGCGCTCGAAAAGCCAACGCCTTTCGGCAAATTTTGAATTCGTCTGCCGTTAATGGGCAAACTTTGAATTGATTCTGCTGACACGGTTGTCTGTATTTTTGTGTCGGTTGCATCAACTACCGTAGCGGAATCGCTCGTTACTTCGACGGTTGCTGTCATATTACTGGGCTGCGTTGCTGAACCTCCGCCTCCTCCGCCTCCGCCAGAGGCTGTGTTTGTAAACGCCTTTTTCTCCGCTTCGGTAACGATGTAAGCAACATCTTTGTTCAGCCATTGTTTGTAAGCCTTTTTCGTTCCGGCGGGCGTTTCGACAGGAACTTCGACACGGCGCGCGGGCTGATTTCCGTCAGTGACAATTCTGTCCTCGACCGCAACAAACGACGTAAATTGGGTTAGCAAATTGTATTCGAGTCCAAGCTGGGTGATTGTGTTTTGCACTTCGTCGCGGGCTTTTCCTTTTTGGATTCCGTTCCAATCCTGAGACATCAAATCGTCAATGCGCGTGCGCGCCCAGAGCGTTGCCAAAACATCGTGCTGCGCTTCGTTTTCGGGAAACACAACCGGAATTTCACGGACGAAATCCTGTCCGAACCTTTTGCCCTTCAAACGAATCGTGCCGCTCGCAGATTTGGTAAATCTGCCGTGCAAAATTATCGGTTTTGCGCTGAACAAATCGAGGATTCTGTTTGGATAAACATCATCAACGGGCAAGCCGTTCCAATCAATCGAAATGTCTGTTAGAAGCGGCGAACGAACACGCTCGTGAAAACGTTTTGCCGCCGCCGAGCCATCATCTGTTAATGAAACATACGCGGCTTCACCTCGACCTTCTTCGGCGATTTTGTCGAGCAGAAAACGATTGACCGATTCGCCGATGCCGAAAGAAAACACGCGGGCGTTGCGATGCTTTTGCACTTCGGCGATGATTTCCGCTTCATTGCCGACCTGTCCGTCGGTCATAAAACAGACGATTCGGACATGGCTGTTTGAACCCGAAGGCTCGAACGCGGCGCGAATCGCCGTCATCATTTCGGTTCCGCCGCTGCCTTCGGTTCCCTCCAAAAGCTCCTGCGCTTTTCTCAAGTTTTCCACGCTCGCCGGAACGGGTTTATCGAATAAAACGTGCGTCTCGCCCGCAAAAGTGATGAGATTAAAAGTGTCGAACGGATGAAGCCCGTCAAGCGCGCGTCTCATCGCTTCTTTGGCTTTTTCAATCGGAAAACCGGACATCGAACCCGACGTATCGAGAACGAAAACAATTTCTTTCGGCGTCGCGTCTTCATAAGAAATTGTGTCGGGCGGCTGGAGCATTAACGTGAAAAATCCGCCGCGCTTATCGCGGTGAGCCAAAACCGCATCGGCGATCTTCTTGCCGGAAACGTCGTATCGCAGAACAAAATCGCGATTCGGAATGTCTTTTTCGTTTTTGAGTTTGACGACGCGGCGGCTGGCGGAAAGCATCGCAGATTCGATTTCGTGTACTTTCGATGCGACGTTTTCGACGGGAACTCCTGCGTCTAAATTAACTTCAATAGAAATGTCGTGACCGGCGCGAGTCGCGGCAACGGCTGAGGTCACATTAGCGTCCGCAACTTGCGCCGGATTGTAACGCGGCGCAACAACCGTCGGAAACACAAATTCGTAAGCGCCGTCTTCGTATTTCAAAGCTTCGACATAGCTGATTTCAACTGTAATCTTTTCACCGGGAAGAATATTGGCGACCGCTTGAGTGAAAATGTTCGGGCGATTTTGATCTAACAGAGCGGCGGTTTTGCCTTCGGTTTTCGCCGTTTCGTAAACCTGTCTGGCTTCCTCCTTTTTCATAATGCGCCCTGCAATCGTGCGCTCGCCAACATGCATCGTCATTTGGTCAACGGCTGCATTTTGAGACAGAGGGAAAACGTAAACGGCTTCGATTTTGTCTGCAAAATTGTTTTCAAATTCCTGCCTTACCCGAACGCGGGCGAGAAAGCCGGAGATTTCGGCTTTGACATTCGTGTTTTTAAGCGGGCAATCGCCCAATAATTTTCCGTCTTCCGCGACAGCTCTGAGCGTGCCTTCGGTTGCTGCGGTTTGCGCCTCGGCGTTTGCAAAAAAGACGAACGCCAGCCAAAACCACAAAGTGGCTAAAACAAAGAGAGTTTTTTTCATTTCTTCCTCGCTGTAAAGTTGTTGTTTTTTGGCTAGCCGTTTTTTATGTTGCGCGAGACGGCGAAAAGGTTTCAGCGACGGAAGAATATTTTTGAATTTAATTCTGAAATCTGAAATATGGTTTTAATAAAGGACGGAATAGATAAGTGGAATTTTATCTATTCTTTCGTGATGCCGGGATGAAAATTAGTTCCCGGAAAGCTGGACTTTTAAACCGATATTAAAAGCCGATGCCCGTTTCTTTAGCTCGTCGCCAAGGATGCCGAACATCGGCTTTTTGTTCCCAAATTAATTTAAGAACGCAGCGGCTGCAAAAAACTTGCACGGCTTGCAAAAAATTTTCTGAAAAATGTTTTTGACGTGCGCCGCAAAATCTTGGCGCGGGTTGTTTTCGCCCGGCAGTCTGTGATTTATTTGATTTTTACATTTAACACAAAGGAACATTGGAAAATGATTCGACCGCAACTCCAACAGTTTATGCAGCAAATCGGCAAAGACGCCGTGGCGATTATTCCGGCGGCGCACGAGCAGACGCGCGCCTATGACACGGAATTTAAATTTCATCAGGACCCGGATTTTTATTATTTAACCGGCTTTCCCGAACCCGACGCGATTGCTGTCATTAATCCGGCGAACAAGCGCAATTCGTTCACGCTTTTCGTTCGCCCGCGCGATCCCGTAATGGAAACATGGTACGGGCGACGGCAAGGTACGGAAGGCGCGATTAAAAATTACGGCGCACAGAAAGCTCTGCCGATTGATAAATTTGCCGCCGAATTACCCAGGATTTTAAACGGCGTCGAAAAGCTTTATTACCGCTTCGGCGTTGACCGCAAGCTCGATGCAATGATTTTGGATTATTTGTCGAAACAGCGTTTTAGTCGTTTGAAAACCGCGTATCCGCCGCACACAATTGTTGATCCGACCTTAATTATCGGCGATATGCGGCTGCACAAAACGCCCGACGAAATCGAGATTATGCAAACAGCGGCGGACATTACGGTCGAAGGTCACATTTTAGCGATGCAGCGGACAAAACCCGGAATGAACGAATCGGAAATCGAAGCTTTGATCGAGCATCATTTTCGAATGCGCGGCGGGAGCGGAGTTTCTTACAATTCGATTATCGGCGGCGGCGAAAACGCAACGATTCTGCATTACGTCGAAAATAACGCGCCCCTTCGAGACGGCGATTTGGTGCTGGTTGACGCAGGCGCGGAATATCAAGGCTACGCCGCCGACATCACGCGCACATTTCCTGTCAACGGGCGTTTTACCAAACCGCAGCGCGAGATTTACGACGCTGTTTTGGACGTGCAAATCAAATGCGTCGAAGCGACGAAAAAAGGCACGACCGTTAAAGAGCGCCAGGATTTATCAATTCAGCTTTTGACCGAAAAAATGCTTCAATTCGGACTTTTGAAAGGTAAGACGGAAGAAATAATCGAGAAAAAAGAGTTTATGAAATTCTATATGCACGGTGTCGGGCATTATCTCGGTCTGGACGTTCACGACGCCGGACGTTACTTCGCCGACCAGCAGGCGAAAAATTCGCGCCCGTTTGAGCCGGGAATGGTTTTAACGGTCGAACCGGGATTGTACATTCCGCCCGAAGCGCCCGACGTTCCCGACCAATATCGCGGCATCGGAGTTCGCATCGAAGACGATGTTCTCGTCACAGAAGACGGCAACGTCAATCTCACTGCAAAATGCCCGAAACAAGCCGAAGAAATCGAAGAGCTGATGGCGAAAGCGAAAAAATAAAATTCGGCAATCAATGGTTAAAGCCCTGTGTGCGAATAGTAAAGGCGCGATATAAATTGGTAGAGATGCGATGCGTCGCATCTCTACATTGTCTCAATCATCAATAAGATTTCCCCGACGGTTCGTGTTCGGGATCAATCGTCGTTAGTTCAGCAATTATCATTCGTTCGCCGGTTGCAACACCGCAGTTTTCTTCGCTCGGAGGCTCAATCGTCTTATTTCCGCTTCGCGGAAGAAAGAAAAATGCGACGAGAAGTGCTAAAGCCGCAAGCGCTGTCCCAATCCAAAAGACGTTGTGAATCGCTCCAGCCATTGCGTTTTGAAGCGCGTTAAAAGCTTCGGGTGAAAGTCCCGCTCGCGCGGAAGGCTCAATCAAAGCATTTGGATTTGAGGCAAGAGCGGCTGCTTGTTCCCTTGATAAACTGCTATTTTCCCTGCTCGCGTATTCTCCCAACTGCGTTGCAAGTCCAGCCGAAAGAACCGCTCCCATTACCGCTACGCCGATAGCTCCGCCGATAGAGCGGGAAAACTGATTGAGCGAGGTGGCAATTCCAAGCTGATTCCGCGGAACGGCTTGCTGAACTGCGATCAACAGCGTCAGCATTGTTAATCCGAGACCGGCTCCGATTAAAACCAAGTCAACGTAGAGCCACAACCGCATCATGCTTGGTTGAAAAAGCGAAAGAAAAACGAAACCGAGCGTTAAAAAAATAAAACCTACGATAGCCGTAATGCGGTAACCGATTTTGAGCAATAATCGTCCGCCGATAATTGACATTCCAACCCAACTCAACATTAAAGGCGTCAGCAGCGAACCGGCTTCGGTCGCCGATGCGCCGAGCGCGCCCTGCGCGAATAGCGGGACGAAAGAAATTGCTCCAAACATCGCCACGCCAGCCAAAAATCCGACTGTAATTGAAACCGAGACGACACGATTGCGAAATAATTGGAACGGAATAATCGGATCTGCGACTCGGTGTTCGACAAAGAAGAATAAAATCGCCAGCACGAATGCTCCGGCAAAAAGCGCGAGATTATGAGGCGCTAAAAGCGACGAAAGACTCGTGCTTTCGACTAAGCCCAACATCAGTAGTGTGATCGAAGCCATCAAAAGCGCCGCTCCAAAATAATCAATTGCCGGGCGTTCGGTTCTTTTCGGTTCTTTGAGAGAAAGCCCAAGAATAAGCGCAGTGATCAAACCGATTGGCAGGTTGATATAAAAAACCCAGCGCCACGATAGTTGATCGGTGATAAATCCGCCCGCAATCGGTCCGACGACGCTGGCAAAACCCCAGACGCCGCTAAAATATGCCTGCATTCGCGCCCGTTCTTCGAGCGTAAAAATGTCGCCGATAATTGTCATTCCAAGCGGTACGAGAGCGCCCGCGCCTAAACCCTGAATGGCGCGGAAAACAATGAGCTGCGTCATTGAACCGGACAACCCGGAAAGTACTGATCCGAGCAGAAAAACGGCAATTCCGATTTGATAAATTATTCTCCGCCCGTAAAGGTCTGAGAGCTTTCCCCAGACCGGCACAGTGACCGTCGAAGTAATCAAATATGCCGAAAATACCCAGCTATAATGATTTAGACCGCCGAGCGAAGCGATTACCGTCGGCATCGCAGTTCCAACAACGGTCGCTTCCAGCGCGGCGAGAAACATTCCGGTCATAATTCCCGCCGTTACCGCCCACCGGCGGCGGACGGACATTACGAGAGCCGGCTGCGATAAGTTACTTATCTCTACAGATTCTTCCATTCTTATGATTCAACAAAAAGTTACGAATTAGCGCAAATTTAGCAGCGAAACGGAGCATTCATCCGAGAATTTATCAATCCCGTTTAAGAAATTTATTTGGAATTTCGTGATTTACCGATAACCAAAGTAGCGGTGTAACCGTTGCGATTGATTCTGATGTTTTCTTTAGGCACGGGGTCGAGATTTGTCAGTTTAATTTCGTAACCTTCAAATGAAATGCCGTTTGGGTCAAAGTTTGTATTTAATTCAAAATTTTTCGCCGCGCCGCCGCGTTTTGCTACTTTGATTTGTATTTTTGCGTTCCCTGCGTGAATGCAGTTAACGCCTTCGGGACAACGCGACTCCTCCAGGATAGAGACAAACTTAATCGTCAGTTTACTGCCGGCAACGGCTTTCTGATTGTTAACGCGGAGCTTTATTTGTTGGCTGGTTTGCGCCGACGCATGCCGGAAACTTCCGAACAAAAGAGTTAAAACCAAAATTAGAAATATTTTTTTCATAATCGTTTCTCCAAAATCGAACAACAGCGTTCGATGCGACTCATTTGAAGAAAGTCTGGCAGTTTTGTGTTGTATTGGCAAAAGCAGTTCTGAAAATTAAAAGAAAATATAAAGCCGCAAACGAACAATTGTTTTTCAGAAACAAGCTATTCGTTTGCGGCTTTGTTTGCCTAAAAAATAATTTAAGATTTTCCCGAACGGCTTACTGTGACATTGGTCAGACGCGCCGGATATGTAGCGAAATTTTCGATTTCGACCGTTTGCTGTTTGGTTTTAGTATCGTCGTCAAAACGAATCCGCGCGGCTGCTATGTAAGTGCCTTCGCCTTTGCCGGTGCGCGGGTCAATGTAAAGCTCGATGACGCCGAACGGGTAATCGAGCGAGCGCGTGCCGAAACGGTGTTCGGCAAACTGAGTCCAGCGTTCAAAAACGATGAAAATTCGGCGCCGACCGTCAACGGTTGATTCGCGCACGACGTTTAAAGTCCGCGCCAGATTGTTACCGATTGAAAACGAGCCTAAATCGTTGTCGCGAATCGCTTCCAAAGCGCTGCTTTGTCCTCTGTTTTTCAAAACGTTGAGATATTGGCGCGCCTGTTCATCGGATGTCCGCGCGTTTAGCCGCAGATTGAAAAAAGCGGTCGCAACCTGCGGTCCGTTATAGCTGATAATACTTCCTTTGAATTCTTCCGCCCCACTCGTTGCGGTTCTGTTGTTTTGCCCGAAGGCGTTTTGGCTTGACCAGACAAGCGTCAAAAATGCCAACAAAACGATTGTGTAATTCCGAAAATTTTTCATAACCCCCCTGAAAATTAAATTATTGTATTTTCAAACATTAACAGGATTCGACGAAGCGTTCGGTTCGGAAACGAACAAAAAAAGCGGCTCAAACGCGAGCCGCTTTTTTGTTCGTTAATTGGTTAAATTTTTAGGCGTAAGAATGTAAGCCCGGAAGCAGATAGCTGACTCCGAGATAGGTGAAAATCACGAGCAAAAACGCAACGACGGCAAAATAAGCCGAGCTTCTGCCAGTCCAGCCGCGCGAGATTCTCGTATGCAGAAACGCCGCGTAAGTCAGCCACGCGACGAGCGCGCCGGTTTCTTTTGAATCCCAGCCCCAGGGTCTGCCCCAGCTTTCGTTCGCCCAAATCGCGCCCGTGATGAGCAGCATCGCAATTCCGGCAAACGCCAGACACGCGGTTTTGTACATTAAACCGTCGAGCGTTTCGAGAGACGGCAGAGCTTCTCTTAATTTTTCGGTGCGAAAACCGAACAGCAGCACGAAAAACGTTCCTGCAAGCGCCGTAATCAATCCCGCCAGCTCGACCGGATTTGTGTTGAGGCTCAAAAACATTTGCTGCCCGCTTTGCTGCAAATACGCCTGCGCCGCTTCGTTAAATTGCTGCGGCGTCACTTGCGCTAATTCATCTGCTCGTAAGCCCTGACGCTCGCCGATTGCGCGTCCGGCGTAAAGCATTTGCTGCGGTGCGGCTTGCAGTTGAGCTTCGAGGGGTGGCAAAACGTCCGTTGTGTTTTTAATCCCCGAAACCAAAAACGCAATCGCCAAAATCTGCGCCACAAACGCGCCGCGCAACGCCCAATGACCGATTATTTTGGCTCGCTCATTGTTTTGATAAACGTAAAACGCAAACGCCGCAATTGTTGCAAATGACAAAATGCCCGCGACGACGAGCATTTCGCCAACAAACGGAATGTCGAGACGAAACGGAGTTAAAAACGGTTTTTTGTTTCCCGCCGGATTCGGAACGAACAGACCGGCGCGATAAACGGCTTCGCTGAAAATCGAAAAACGGCTAATCGTTCCAACGACGAGCAGCACAAAAGCCGAAGACCAAATCGCCATTGATTCGGGTTTGACTCGATCTTTGAGCAAATAAATTACCGCGACTGCAAAACAGACAAGCGCGACGCCGTAACTCAAACTTGCGACGCCGACGTGAATCGGTCGCCAGTAAGAATCGAGAACCGGCGGCAAATCAACAAACTCGCCGCCGATAAACCGCGCGAGCGTCAAAATCAAAGCCGCCAGCGGCAGCGAAAAAGCAGCCAGAAATTGAAATTTTTTGCGATTGGCGAGTAAAAGCGTGGTAATGCCCGCGCCGAAGGCGAAGGCGAGACTTAAATCATAAAGATTTGAAAACGGAATATAGCGAAAAATCCAGGGCGTTTCGGGATTTCCGCTCTGGCGCAAAACCGCGATTTCGTGTTCGTAAGCCGCCACCCAGCGCACCAGCCAGCTCGAAAAATTAAAGAAAACTCCGAGCGCGCCGAGCCACAAACCGGCGCTCGCCGCCATCCGTGAAGGCGCGTAGAGATTCGTCAATTGAAAAATCGCCGCCATCAAATACGACGCCAGCGCGAGCATCATCAGAGCAGTGTCGGAAATGAATCGTTCGCCGATTTGCAGTTTTAAACCAAGCACCGCAAACGAACCGGCAATCGCCAAAATCGCCGGAAGATAAGCGCGCCAAGCCGGAAGCGGTTTCGATTCGTTCGTCTGTATTATTTTGGAAGAAAGCGTTGCGTCCATTATTAAATTACCTTTTACCACAGAAACACTGAGAAACGGAGAATAAACAAAACGTTATGAACTCTGTGCTTCTATGCCTCTGTGATTTAAATCTGCTTTTAAACTTTCAAACTTGTCGGCAAAAGCCGTTTCGTTGCGGTTTGTATGCGCGCCCAAAATCGTTTCGCCCGTCGGTTCGACGATTGCCCAAACGCGCTGGTGCGAAAAGAAAAACACCATACAGAGCGCCAGCATCAGCAATCCGCCGCCGTAATACCAGGCGATCATCGAACCGTAAAACGGGTCGTATTTGATTGACAAAACGTGGGCGAGCGGCGATTTTTCAAAATCAACCATTTTGTATTTGTAACCGAAAACCGCTCCGCCGACCGGCGCGCCGGTCGGCAAATCGCGGGCGAAAATGTAAGATGTTTTTTGCTCGCCGGTAGGCGACGTGATTCGCGTCTGCGCCGCCGGATTGTTGTAATCGGGCGAGCGCGTATCGGGTTTTCCCCCGACTAACGTAAAATCAGGGAAAAACGCCAGATATTCAATTTTCGTTCCGTCCGGGAGCGTCGTCGAACCGTTTCGCTTTAAATTGACGTTAAAAGGATCGCCGCCGTTTTCGGGCGTCAAACGAAAAGTCATCGAACGCGCGCTGCCCTGCGTGATGGCGCTCGCTTGAAAAAAGCGATAACCGCGATAAGTGTACGGTTGATTGAGCGAAACCGTCACATCTCGATTGCCATAGCTCGGATCGGAAATCCGCATTCTGGTCGCCCAATCCATCGTGTTATTGACTTCGATTGAGCCGTCACGGTCAATCAACTTCTGTTCGATGTCCGTGCAAATCAGTGTAAACGGGAGCGGAAACGGCGTTTCCACTTTTTTGTCGAGATTATAGTCAAGCCGCTGAATTTCGCTCGTTGACGTGCCGGGAATCATTCGCACGGTTGCATCAAATCCGGTTTGCAACGCGACGAAATGCCCCAGAAACAGCGTCAGCAATGCGACGTGAACGACGTAAGCGCCCAAACGGTTCCAAACGAATTTCTGCCCGAAAATCACTGTTCGCCCGTTTTCTTTCGTCATCACGCGCGGTTTGAAACCGTGTTTGCGGAAAACTCGTTCGACTTGCGCTTTATCACTCGATTCGATCCGCGCGTTGAAATTCTGATTGAGCAGATAAGCTCGCGTCGCATCCAGTTTCGGTTTGACGATGTAATTCCAGGCGGTCGGAAAACGGTCAATCGAAGCCAGCACGATGTTGAGCGAAAGCACGAGCAGGAGCAGGTTAAAATACCAGGCGCGATAAATATCGAAAAAGCCGAGCTTTTCATAAACCAGCTTCTCCGCCGGAGTCATTCCTGCGTAAAAACGGTCGAAACCGTCAACGTTTTGCTGAACGACGAGCATTCCGACGATTGAGAGCAGCGTTAAAATAATGAGCAAAACGACGCCGAATCTGACCGAGCTTAAACCATCCAAAATGCGGTTGATAATCGGTTTTCCGCGAGGTTTTGCCTTTGGCGCGATTGTTTGCGCTTCAGTCTTTTTGATTGTCTCTTCCGCAACAGACATTAAATTAACTATAAATTGAAAATAAGAGAGTTTTGACTGATAGAATGATAACTCAGCGTTTCTGATTTTGCCACGTGCGCAAAATTAGAAATTCTTTTACCGAGAAGCAAAAAATCTTGTGAAAGTTTGCACTAAATTTGCGCCCCCGAAGTTTCGTAATTTTCGATGCGGCGTTATAATCTGAATCAAAGCGCGAATTTAAAGCTCAAATTTTGATGGAAAACATCGCCGTAGAAATCAGAGAACAACCGATTACAGCCGCAGCGCAAACCATAACGGGGCGCGAAAAGCTCGCCGCTTATGTTGTGCTGACAAAACCGCGCATCGCTTTGATGTTGGTTATAACGGCTGCCGCCGGATTTTATCTCGGCACGGCTAACCGTTTCGATTGGCTGTTGTTCGTTAATTCGATGATTTCGATTGCGCTGCTGGCGTTCGGCGTAGCGACGCTTAATCAATATCTGGAACGCGACACTGATTTGCTGATGAAGCGCACGGCGATTCGCCCGCTGCCTTCGGGGAAATTAAGTTCGGCGCAAGCTCTCGTTTTCGGTATCTTGCTGTGTTTCGCGGCGGAAATTTATCTGGCTGTTTTTGTTAATTTTTTGACCGCGATTTTGGGTTTGACCGTCATCATCGGCTACGTTCTGCTTTATACGCCTCTCAAAACGCGGACGACGCTTTCGACTTTAATCGGCGCGTTTCCGGGCGCGATGCCGCCTTTGATGGGCTGGACGGCTGCCGCAAATGAAGTTTCGCTCGGCGCGTGGGCGTTGTTTTGGACTTTGTTTTTGTGGCAATTTCCGCATTTTCTGGCGATTGCCTGGATGTACCGCGATGAATATAAACGCGCGGGAATTTTAATGCTTCCGGTGGTCGAACCGGCGGGCAAAATCACGGCTAAACAAATCGTGATTTTCGCCGTTCTGACTCTGCTGATTAGTCTGGCTCCTTTCTTTTTAGGTTTGGCAGGCTTGTTTTATTTGATCGGCGCGGCGCTTCTCGGTGCCTGGTTTTTGTTTGCGGGAATTGATTTCGCGCGGACGAAATCGGATGAAAAAGCGCGTCGCCTGTTAAAAGTTTCCGTAATGTACCTGCCGCTTTTGTTTGGATTGATGGTTTTGAATAAGGCTTTGAGTTGATGAATTTGACCTAAATCTTCCGTGAAGCGTTCAAGGTGGGTTTATGAAGTACGAACTGGGAACGACAAAGGAATTGCCGCAGATTGATGAAAGAAAGCCGCGCGGCACGCGATTGGGCGGAAAATCCGGCGCAGGCGGGAATGGCGGAAACGGCAGGCGCGGCGGAGGCGGAGGTGGAGGCGGCGACCGGCGCGACAACGGCAATCAAATGGAAGAAGAGCAATTTGTCCCGTCGAAATACCGCATAATGATGTGGTTCGTTTTGCTCGTCATTATGATGACCTTCGCCGGACTGGTCAGCGCCTACATTTTTATCGCCGTCAACAAAAGCCAGGAATGGCGACCGTTTGATTTACCTTTTGCAATTTTCGTCAGCACGGTTTTGATTTTGGCAAGCAGCGTTACATACGAGCTGGCGCGCGTGGCGATAAATCACGAAAATCAGGAGTCGTTTAGACGCTGGCTGGTTGCAACAACGGCTCTTGGCGGAATGTTCATCGCCTCACAGCTTTTTTCGTGGGTTTCGCTCGTCGGACGGGGCGTTTATCTGTCGAGCAATCCTTACGCCGGATTTTTCTATGTTTTAACAGCCGCTCACGCTTTTCACTTAATCGGCGGAATCGCTGCGCTCGGCTATCTGGTTTTGCGCGCGTGGAATCCGACGCGCAACTCTGAACGCCTTTTCAAACGCCAAACCGCCGCGTCGGTCGTCAGTCTTTATTGGCATTCGATGGACGGACTCTGGCTTGTTCTCTTTGCTCTGCTCGCTTTTTGGAAATGATAAACGCACAAACCGCCGAAAGAGCGAACGACAAATCAATTTTTTGGATAAATCTGTTGTCAGTCGTCGTGCCGGTAATCGTTACCGTTTTGCTCGGACTTCCGGCGAAATTGGATTTGGGAGCGTGGACGAAATCGCTGTCGCACGTAATCGGTGCGATTAACAGCTTGACCACGGTTTTGCTCGTCGCCGGGCTGATTTTTATTCGTCAAAACAAAATCAATTTACACCGCGCAGCGATGACGGGCGCGTTTTCGCTTGGAGCGCTGTTTTTAATTTGCTATGTCACTTATCACCTGACAAATCCGGCAAACCGATATAACGGCGAAGGTTTTTCCAGATACGTTTATTTCTTCTTTTTGATCACGCACGTTTTGCTGTCGCTCATCGTTTTGCCGCTCGTTTTGCGGGCAATGTTTTTTGCCGTCACTAATCGTTTTGACAGACACAAACGAATTGTTCGCTACGCTTACCCGATTTGGCTCTACGTTTCGGCGTCGGGCGTGATTGTTTATTTAATGCTTTATCATTTGTAAATTTTGCCTTTTACGCTAAGCCTTTATTCAGAATCTACGCCCGCCGCTTTTAAAACAAAATCCGGCGTTTTCGGTTCGTCCGGCAAAACGTTTTCTCTGCCTTTATCCAAAGCCCAGCGATGCAGCCACGAAATTCCGGCTCTTTTCGTGAAAGTGTCGGGCAATTTATAGGCTTCATCGGTCAGCGCATTTTCCAGAGTTACAAACTGATAACCGCGTTTTCTGAGCATTCCGGCAACGTCGTCAAAATAATCGGCGTTGATTGAATTGGCGTGAAGCAGCAGGATTTGTTTCGGTTCGCGGTTAAAAAGCTTGATTGACTGCCGCTCCCAATAATCCATTTTCGCGTCGAGATACGGCACGTAAGCATCGCCGATTTGTTTCATCAGCTTTTTATCGTTTTTCTCAAGCGCATTGTCATAGGCGCGCGCAAAAATCCAATCGGCGTTGTCAATCGTCACCGGTGCGATTGTGTAATTATTCGCGGCTAAAAACGCGCCGAGCTTTTGTTTGGTTTCCAAATCCAATCCGGTAAAAAGATACGGGTGACGAAAATAGCGAATCTGTTTGTTTTTCGCAGCCAGAAGCTCTTTAGTCACCGTTTCGCCTTTTAAAATATCTTCCGTGTATTTTTCGAGCGGATTTGCATGAAGATTCATATGAGAACGAGTGTGATTGCCGAGTTCGAGTCCGGCGTCGAGCCATTGGCGAAGCAAATCAACTTCAGTTTCGACCGGCTTTTCGTTTGCGTAGAGCTTGCCTTCATTGACAAAACCGATTGCCGGAACTTTTGCTCGTTTGATGTGACCGAGCAATTTGCGCGTGATTTCCTGCCGCACCTTTAAATCTTTTTGTTTTGAAACGACCGGCAAATCGTCAATGGTGACGGCGATATATCTGCTTGCTTTTTGAGCATTAATTGAAACGACGGACGAGATTAAAACGAGAAAAAATAAAGTAAAACGTAATTTCATATTTGAAAACCAATCTTTGCGACCTTTGCGAAACCTTAGCGTTCTTTGCGGTTTAATTCTGAAAAACTTAACCGCAAAGGACGCAAAGGTCATCGCAAAGGTCGCAAAGATTCTAAATAAAGGAAGTTTCGTGAATCAGGCGACTTTCGGCAAAACGCTTTAAATCAAGCATTGAAACGTCCATAAAACTCGCCGCGCCGTCGAGCAGGATTTCCGCGACGGCTCTGCCGGAAGCCGGTGAATGCATCACGCCGTGACCGCTGAAACCGTTGCAAAAATATAAGCCTTCGATTTCGCAGCCGCCGATAATCGCGTGATGATCGGGCGTGTTTTCATAAAGCCCCGCCCGGCATTTTTCTCTGACAACGGAAGTTTCGGCGAGAAAAGGCGCGCGCAATTTCGCTTTTTCGTAAACTTTGGCGATAAACCCGTCATCGAAATCGGTTTTAAAAGTCGGTTTTTCGTCGCGGTCTGGATACGCGAAAAGCACTTCCGTAAGAGAATTTTTGGCGGGACGAAAATGAAAGCCCGTTCCGATATCAATCACCATCGGCAGATTAGCGGGCAATTCTCGCGGGCTGCGCGCCCAAACAATTTGCCTTTTGAGCGGTTCGACGGGCAAATCAATTCCGGCTGTTTCGGCAATCTCCCGCGCCCACGCGCCTGCGGTTAAAATCACGTTTTCGGTTTCGATTCTGCCGCTATTTGTTCGCACGGCTTTAACTTTGGCGTTTTCGGTTTCGATTGCCGAAGCTGTTGTTGAAAATTCAATCTTCGCCCCGTTTTCCGTCGCTTTTTTCGCAAAGCCTTCCAACACGCCGAGCGGATCAATAAAACCATCGGTCGAACAAAAACTGCCGCCGACAACATCCGCAGAATTCATTCCCGGCACAATTTCGGTGATAGTATCCGTGTCAACAATCTCGACCGTTTTCAGCCCAAGCGATTTTTGTTTTTGCGAGCTGCGGCGCAAATAATCAAGCTGCGCTTCATCGGTGGCGAAAAATAAATAACCGCGCGGCTCGTAACCGCAATCAACGCCGGTAATTTCATTAAATTTGCGGAAAAAATCAATCGAATAGAGCGACATTCGGATATTGATTTCGGTTTCAAACTGCGCCCGAACGCCGCCCGTCGCCTTTCCGGTTGAGCCAAGCCCAAGCCGCGCTTCGCGTTCAAGAATCAAAACATTTCGCGCGCCGCGTTCGGTTAAATGAAACGCCGCGCTCGCGCCGACAATACCGCCGCCGATAATGACAATTTCCGCGCTATTTCTCATTAAATTTCACCGCCAAGACGCTGAGTTTTTAAAGAGAATAAAGAATCTCTTTTGTTTTAACTCTGCGCCCCAGCGTCTCGGCGGTTCAAACTATTTAGCGAAAATCTGCGAAAAATCCGCAAAGGCTTTAAATTCCAGCGCGTTGCCGCTTGGATCGAGGAAAAACATTGTCGCCTGCTCGCCGGGTTCACCCGCAAAACGGGTATGCGGTTCAATGATAAATTCGACATTCAAACCGCGCAGACGCGCCGCCAGAGCCTGCCATTCTTCCATCGGCAAAATCACGCCGAAATGCGGTACGGGAACTTCGTCGCCGTCAACGTGGTTGTAATGTTTTTTGAAATTTTCCGCCGGCGCGAGATGCGTGACGATTTGATGCCCGTACAAATTAAAATCAATCCAATGCGAAGAGCTTCTGCCTTCTTCGCACTGCAAAGTCTGCCCGTAAAACGCCCGCGCCTCTTCCAAATCGCGCACCGGAAAAGCTAAATGAAAGAAATTGTTCATAAATTAATGTTTATTATGTAAATTGGTTGTTGATTTTTAATAATACTGCAAGTTTGTTTTATCTCGAAATCGTGCTGATTTTTCTTATAATGGGCATAAATATAACTATTTCGCCTTTGGCTCCCTCAATTGGCTCCGTCAATATACATTCCAAAAGTTGTTTTGAAAGATGTCAAAGGCGGTTGGTTTTAACAATTACCGACAAATTAAAAAGTTTGTTTGCAACTATGCGGAAAAGGGCGCATCATACAAAGCGTTAATCTTCTCTCGCATCATTGCTGATGCGCTCGTCAAAGACGGTTTGTGGATAAGTTCGAGAGCAGGTTCGTTTATAACTATAGAAGTCGCTCTTGAAATTTTTGAGCATCCGAAACCGAAATTCTTCGTTGTTGACCGTTTTTCTCCGAAGTTCACTCGATTCGACGCTTCTTTTGAAATTCCCTGCGGGGAAGAAAAGGTAACTATTATTATGTCAGCAAAACTTTACGTCGGAAATCTTTCCTTCGATACGACAACCGAAGATTTGGAAAAAATGTTTGGCGAAAGCGGCACGGTTCAATCAACCAACATCATCGAAGACCGCGACACCGGACGCTCACGCGGCTTTGCGTTTGTCGAAATGTCGAACGATGAAGAAGCGCAAAACGCTATTACCTCGCTCAACGGCAAAGAAATTGACGGTCGCGCATTGTTAGTCAACGAAGCCAAACCTCGCGAAAATCGCGGCGGTTCCGGCGGCGGTGGCGGACGCGGCGGCTATGGCGGTGGTGGAAATCGCGGCGGCGGTCGCTACTAAATTTTTGAGCATTTACAATGTTTAAGACAAATGCCTTCGGCAACCGCCGGAGGCATTTTTTTTTGCCTCAAACATTTTCAAACGGATTCACTTCAAATATTAAATTTTTGCAGCTTCCGGTTACAATACGGCGAAAGTTGTTTGAAAGATGTCAAAGGCGGTTGGTTTTAATTATTCCTGGAACTAACTTTGAAAAGCTTTGCATAATGCAGTTTGCTAAGCTAGATTATCGTCAGCCCTAGCCGGTTTCATCGTGCGGGGCGTGGACTGGTTTGGATTCGGGCGATCCTTTTTGGCGGAGATAGATTGAGAGAAATACCATCAACCCGATTGATAGAAATTCGCTTTGCCAGTTCTGAAATGATTCAAACCAGAAGCGCGAAGTACCGAGATATTCGATGAACGATGTCGGCTGTTCGCCGTGAGCGAGCTGTTCCAGGTTGTAATCTTTGACGCTGCCGTAAGCATGAAGGACGAAAGACGCAGCGAAGAGCAGAAAGAATGTCAGGCTGAGCGAGTTTTCGTAAAGTTTTAATATCCAGCCGCCGCGGCGCACCGGAAACGGCGCGTCTTTTTGGTTTCGGGCGTCAGCCGGAACAACGTCAACCAGTTCGATTCGCGCTGGATCTTTTGATTCGGCAGAGCCTTTTTGAAACAGGAAAACCGTCAGCAAAACGAACATTCCCATTTGCAGAAATTCGCTCTCCCAATTTTCAAAAACTGCTTCGATAAAATGCCCTTCACCGAAATATTCGACGTAGCCGACGGCAGGCAAACGATGTTCGCGTCTGTCTTCGTTGTATTCGTGGTAGCCCGTGAAATACTGTCCGACGAGGGAAAAAGCGAATAGTGCGAACAACACAAGCGACAGCCCATTATTGCGAAAAAAGCGTTTCATCCGGCATTACCTCCGTCGCAAAATGTAACCTTTAAACGCATTTCTGGCTAGCGTTTTTTGAAAATATTGCCTATTCCATCTGTGGATCCGCCAAAAAAGTCGTTCTTGAAGTATAAAATTACTCTTTCAACGCTGCCAAAAATTTATCTGCCGTTTCGCGCGATGAAAATTTAGCGAGAAATTCGATGAGTTCATCCGTTTCATCAACTTTAGCTTCCGACGCCTTTTGCAGAAACTCCAAAAACTTTGCTTCGCCCAAATCCTTTTCCAGTTCGTGTAGCTTCAAAGCACCTTTGACATATAAAACCAGAGGCGTTTGCTGTCGGTTTTTAGTCCGGTCAAAGCCGTAAATCGGCGGCAG
Source organism: Pyrinomonadaceae bacterium (assembly GCA_036387135.1). Classification (GTDB taxonomy): domain Bacteria; phylum Acidobacteriota; class Blastocatellia; order Pyrinomonadales; family Pyrinomonadaceae; genus JALZCH01. Next base: position 33,300 of record DASVUH010000073.1, read on the forward strand.
ATTTTGGTTTAGCTTCTTCTTTTTCTCCAAAATCTCATTAAAAGCGTCAGCGCCTTTCAACTTTCGCGTTGCAAGCATCGCGCTGTATTCGGCAAAGCTTTCGTTGAGCCAGGCGTTTTGCTGATTCGCCCCCGTCCACCAGTTATGCGCGAGTTCGTGGGCGACGGGAAAGAAGAGGTTTTTGGCGTCGTCAATGCGCGGCAAAATAAAATAACCTTTGCGAAAATAACCGCCCTGCCCGCTGATTTCGGGAAACGGGCGAATGACGGCGGTTACTTCGCGCTGCGGATTCTTTGCGCCGAATGTGGAATTATAAAAATCGAGCGTTTCCCTGATATTTCCAAGCAGAGTTGCAGACACCTCTTCGGGCAGATTTTTCGAGACGACTTGCAGGTTATAACCGTTTTCGCTGTATCGTTTGAACGAAAGATTATCGCTTAAAACAAGGTCTATATCATAATCAGGCGCTTTCGATTCGACCAGCCAATTCTTACCTTTTTTCACCGCGCGCCCGTTTCCGGCAAGCTGAAAATCCGTCGCATCCGTTTTGACAGTCAAGCGGTAAAGAAAATTAAACCCGCTGAAACTTGGGTGTACCGGATACCAAAACCAATCAAGCCCCAGCTCCAAAAACCGATGCTCTTTGTGATACATCCCTTTGAGATCGCCGTCATACTCGATTTCAATCGGCAACCGTTCGCCCGTTTGCAAAGGCTTTTCAAGCGAAATTGTTAAAGTCGGAAGCCTCTGAGCCTTCGGGTCAAACTTAAACGCGCTGCATCTTCCGCATTTAACTTTTGTGACATTAAAATTCTCACTGAGATAAAACTTAATTTCCGGCTCCGCCTCGCCGACCGCCACATAATCATATTTGAGCCTCACGGAAATCTTTTCCAGTTTCAGATTGATGTCCACTTCGCCCGTGATTTTTCCGAGATTTTTATCCGTATTGGCGAAAGCATTCGAGATAAAAACCGCGAAAACGACAAACAGAACAAATTTTAAATTGGAAGTTTTATTTAGCATAAAATCTCTCACGTGTTGAAATGTCTTCACAGAGATAACACAGAAGAATTAAGTTTTATGACATTTTTTTTGAGATTTGGATTTTTAAGGATTTTTGTAAATACATCCATATTTCGAGTCCTCCGATTTTGAAATACAAGACGGCGAAAGTTGAAGATGTCAAAGGCGGTTGATTTTAAACGATTAATCTTTGAGAATCAGCCCGAAAGTGTGCGCTAACGCTTTTTCGACTTCGTTCATATCGGGCAAACTTCCGAGTTTTCTGTCTATAAATTTTTCGTGCAGAGTGGCGAGATTATCGGTTGCAATTAATGAATCGGAAAGCAAGCCGCTTTATTTTCCGGCAGTCGTGGAAAGCTCAATTAAAACGCGGCTCGGATGCACTTTTTTCGACAAATTGCTGGTTATCATCGCGACGATTATTTGCGGCAGATTTGTTTGCAGATCGTCGGCTTGAACGATGAGAACCGGACGCCTTTTAGCCGTTTGCAAATTTGAATCGGGAAACAAAGCGAGAATTACATCGCCGCGTTTATAATTTGTCATAAACGTCCATTTCGGGACTTTCCCAATCTTCGCTAAACGTCGCAAAAGCCGATCTCTGCGTCAATGCTTCTTCTTCGCTGATACCGCGTTCCGCCAAATTGACTTTGCCTTTTTCGCGTCTGATTTTTTCCTCTATCGCTTCCAAAACAAATTCTTCTTTCGGCTGCGGGAAAGTGTTTATTAAGCGGGCGATTTCGTCGGGAATTTCTAATTGAATTGTCGTCATTATCCAACCTCGTCGCGCTGATTTTATCACGAACCGAAAGCCGATAAAATCGGCGATATTTTTGTAGCCCATAGCGCCAGCTATGGGAAATAGACGGTTAGCAATAAAGCCATCAAAGATGGCGGCATAAATTTATGTCGCCGATTTCATCGGCTCAATTGTTGATTGCATCAAACCCACAGCTTGCGCTGTGGGCTACAATTATTCATGCCGTCTTCGACGGCTTCAAGTCCGCCGCGACAAGTTCGACTAAAATCTTGCGCCATGTTTTCGATTTATCGCTTGATGAAGCCTTTGAAACGTGTTTGATTCAACCTTCCTTTTCGCGGTTTTCAAGGGAGAAATCCGCAAAATTGAAATTTAACTTGAAATTTATCGGTTCTGTCACTGGTTTACTTTCAATTTGGCGGGTAATTTCGATGCTGTCGGTTAATTCAGTTGCAAGGTTAGATAGCTGCTGTGCCCTTTCTTTAACCTGCTTCAATTCATCTTGTAATTGGATATTTTGCTTTTCCAAAGCGCTATTTTTTTCACTTAATTCATCATTTTTCCACCGTAACTCGTTTACTTTTTTTATTAAGGCTTCTAAATATATTTCAGGTGTTTCAACCATTTTAAATGGTAAACCACAAGATCCACTGCATTTAAGAGTTCTACGGCGCAATGAAATATCACGTCTGGTATGTTCTTCAAAGATGTAAGTAGTTTCTTTGCTCCAACTATAAAATTTGGAATCAGGCTTATCAACAGGGTGATGTCCGACACTGCCACAATATGGGCATCTTAATTTTAAAGCTGACATTATTTCACTCCATAGATTATGTAAATTTGTAGATGACGTTTTACTGCGATTATTAATTTCTGTCAAATTGACCTTTAAAACGCTCTTGAGGTCAGTTTTGTGTTGTTACAAATTCTGAACTTCTTTTGGTTCAACAGGAATTAAACTTTAATTTATCCTGCTCCGTACAAAGGCGTGTGCTGTTTCGTCGCGGGAGAAATTATGAGCTTGATAAATTTGCTGTGTTGTCTTGCGTTTGTTTGTGCGTTTTGTTTTTTCGCCGATGCGCAGACAAATTCGTTTGAACAATTGCTGCAAACGAACAGCGCTTTTCCGTTTCGGATTCAGGACGGCAGGCTTTCGGGAAAAGGCGCTGAGTTGATAGATTCTTCGCTCCGGGACGTGCAGTTTGTCGCAGAACTTCTTCGGAAGCGGCGAAGCTCGCGGACGCTTCGGGCGCGGTGATTGATTTAAGACAACTTTTCGATTACGCGCGAACCAATAAAGAGATGAATCCCGAATTGCGCCGCTTGATTATGAGCTATGACATTTTTCTGATTCTTCGCGATACCGAAACCGGTTCTATCAAGCGTCTGCAAACGCCGAATTTTCGTTGGTACACGAATTAAAGTTATCAAAAAAGTCGCGCAATTCTGCGAAAAACGCAGATTGTTAAAGCTGGCTAAAGACCAACCACCACGCAGGTGTAAATGGTACTGACTTGTTGATTCTTACACTGATTCTATATCACTTCAGATAAGACTCGTATGAGAAACCGACCTTAAAATCTTTTAATGAGAGCTTTGGGAATGTGTTACTATTTACGTTGTAAACTATAAACAAAGCATAAATTTACACTTTCCCAAATGGCTGAGAATATTCTCGTACGCAATAACGTCAGAGTTTCCGGCAGAGGCACGCAGCCTGTTCTGTTTGCGCACGGTTTTGGCTGTGACCAGAATATGTGGCGGTTTGTCGCGCCGGATTTTGAAGACGATTACAAAATCGTTTTGTTTGATTACGTCGGTTCGGGAAAATCCGATCCCAATGCGTATAAACCCGAACGCTACGGCGATTTGCAGGGCTACGCGCAGGACGTTCTGGAAATCTGCGATGCACTTGATTTAACGGACGTGATTTTTGTCGGTCATTCGGTCAGCAGTATGATCGGCGTGCTGGCGTCAATCGAAAGACCGGAGCTGTTTAAAAATCTGGTTCTCGTCGTTCCCTCGCCGTGCTACATCAATCATCCGCCGGATTACGTCGGCGGTTTCGACCGCGCAGATATTGAAGGCTTGCTCGATATGATGGACAAAAATTATATCGGCTGGGCGAGCTTTCTCGCGCCGGTGATTATGAAAAACGACGATAGACCGGAATTAGGTGGAGAGCTTGAATCAAGTTTTTGTTCGACCGATCCGCGCATCGCGCGACAATTTGCCGAAGCCACGTTTTATTCGGATAATCGCGCCGATTTGCCGAAAGTGAAAACGCCTTCGCTGATTATTCAAGTGACTGACGACGCGATTGCGCCTGTTTCGGTGGGTGAATTTTTGCAGAGGAATCTGGCGGAAAGCACTCTGAATTTAATGGACGCGAGCGGTCATTGCCCGCATATCAGTCATCCGCAGGAAACCGTCGAGATCATTAAAAACTATCTAAACACTGTTCGGAATTGATTTTCGCTCTTGTTCCGTATGGACGAATTACTAAACAACGCGCCATGCGGTTTTTTGGTGTTTGCCGACGACGGCTCAATCGTCGAGGCAAACGCGACGCTCGTTGATTTGCTCGGTTACGAACGGGGCGAATTGCTCAAGCTCCACGTTGAAAAAATCTTCTCGGTCGCCGGACGCATCTTTTACCAGACACATTTTTTTCCGCTCTTAAAACTCAAAGGCAAAGTCGAGGAAATTTATCTCGATTTACGCTCTAAAACAGGCGAATCGTTTCCGGTTCTGGTTAATGCCGCTCGTCACGAACGCGAAGGGAAAACGTTCAACGATTGTGTTTTCATCGCAATTCGCCAGCGAAATCAATATGAAGACGAAATCCTGCGCGCGAAAAAAGAAGCTGAAGCCGCGACCCTTGCCAAAGACGAATTTCTGTCGGTCGTTTCTCACGAATTGCGAACGCCGCTTAACGCAATTTTCGGTTGGGCGAGAATGCTGCAGGATGAGCGGATGCCTGTCGAAATGCGGCGAAAAGGGCTTGAAACGATTCTTCGCAATGCGCAAATGCAAACTCAGTTGATCGAAGACATACTGGATTTTTCGCGAATTATCTCCGGCAAACTGCGGCTCGAAGTGCAAAAGATTGATTTATCCGAAGTTATTGAAGCCGCAATTGATGTCGTCACTCCCGCGGCAAATGCCAAAAATATTCGGCTGGAAGTTATTCAGGATTCAAAAAGCATAGTTTCCGGCGACGCCGACCGTTTGCAGCAGGTCTTATGGAATTTACTGACGAATGCCGTCAAATTCACTCCGAAAGGCGGGCGCGTGCAAGTTCGGGTGCAGCGCGTTAATTCAAGCGTTGAAATCAGCGTCAGCGACACCGGATTGGGCATCAGCGCCGAATTCCTGCCTTATATTTTCGAGCGTTTCCGGCAACAGGACAATACCAAAACGCGCCGACACGGCGGTTTGGGACTAGGAATGACAATCACGCGCCATATCGTCGAACTGCACGGCGGTACAATTCGCGCCGAAAGTCCGGGCGAAGATTTGGGAGCGACTTTTACCGTTTGCTTACCCGCAATGACTGACCACTCACAGAAACTTCCGGCTTATGCTCAATCCAACGGCTTGATTCCAAATGAAAAAGATAATTTTCCAGAAAGCGATTTGATACCTTTAACGGATTTCAAATCCTGATTGTTAATGATGAAGCCGACGCGCGCTGTAAATTGTCGAATTTTCTATTAACACTTGATTTTCCCTCTCGTTTTTGTTCATAATCGAAATGGATTTCAAGCCCGCTAGACTTGAAATTTCAAAACGCTCAAGTCCGGTAGCTCCCCGCTGAGAGACAAAAAAGCAAAAACAATTTCAAATTAAACAAATTTTCGGTCTGAAAATAGATTTTGGACTCTGAGAATTTGTCACGCGCGGGCAATTTTAACCTTTAATTCGGAGTTTTATGGAAAAGATTCGCAGCAGATTTAATTTATTGGTTGAAACTTTTTTTGAAGTTTTGGGCGACAACGTTGTTTTCGTTGTCGTGGCAGTTTTGATGATGCTTTATTATGCGCTCGGACTCGGCATTTAACTTTTTCCCGCCTTTCGTCTCGCGTTCAAAATACAACGACAGAAACGAAGTGTTAGAATAAAATCGAACCGCAGGTTCAATTTTATTCGACGCGAAGGGCAAAATGTCTCAAGATTTGAATGCAAATCGCCCGCCCTGGGCGATTCCGGGTTTTCTCGAAATCAAAAACAATCGTCTCGCCATCGGCGGCGTTGATGCGCTCGAACTCGTTGCGACGTATCAATCGCCGCTTTATGTTTTTTCCGAACAGCGTATTCGGCACAACGTCGAGCGCTTAAAACGAGCTGAAACGGCGCTCGGCGGTTTGCCGCTCAAAGTTTGTTACGCGGCGAAAGCCAATTCGAATATGGCGATTTTGCGCGCCGTCAAAGAAGCGGGCGCGGACATTGAAACCAACAGCGGCGGCGAGCTTTTTAAAGCGTTAAAAATCGGCTTTCGCCCCGATCAGATTATTTTTAACGGCACGAGCAAAACCGAAGACGAACACGGCGACGCGATTCGCGCCGGAATTTACGCGATTCAAGCCGATTCGGTTTTTGAAGTCGAGCAAATTGAAAAAGTCGCGAGCCGTTTGAACAAACCGGCAAACGTTAGTTTACGCCTTGTGCCGGAAATCGAAACCGACACAATGCACGGTTTGCAAACCGCAATGCTCACCTCGAAATTCGGAATGTTGTCGGACGAAGTTTTCGAGTGTTTCCGTCGTTTCGGAAAATCCGAGTTTGTTCGTCTTCGAGGGATTCATTTGCATCTTGGCTCGCAAACGCCGGATGCCGCGCCATTTGCCGAAGCGTTTCTGAAACTTTTTAAGGTTTTAAAAGAAATTTACGACGAAACCGGAATTCGGCTTGAACATTTAAATCTTGGCGGCGGCTTTCCGACCAATTACGCGCTCGACGCGGCAAATCTTTCGGGCTTGCCCGCAGAAAGACAATATCTTTTTGCCGCCGATTTAGAACCGGCTGAAGTTTTAACGTCGGCGATGCGAGTCGTCAAAGGCGCGGCTGAACGTTCGGACGCTTTGCATTTACTGGAAAATCTGACAATTTTGCTTGAACCCGGCAGAAGCGTTATCGCCGATGCCGGAATTCTTTTAACGACGGTCCGAAATAAAAAGGAAAGACCATTGAGCAATGCGGATTCCGAACTCCCCGTCCCGCAATCAGCGCTCGATTCGTGGCTTTTGACCGATGCCGGCTACAATTTGCTGCTTTCGATGAACAATTATAAATGGTACTACCACTTGATTTCGGCGAGCCGCGCGGCGGAAAAACACGAAACTGAGTACAAGCTCGCCGGACCTTTGTGCGACGGGGGCGACGTTTATTTCGACATCGAAGGAACGCGCCGTTTGCCCGATTATCGCTTGCTGCCGGAAAATGTCAGACCGGGCGAAGTTCTCGCTTTGTTCAACATCGGAGCTTATTCTTACGCGCAGATGTTTCCGTATAACGGTCGCCCGCTGCCCGCGGCTGTTTTGATACGCGAAAACGGCGCGGTCGAGCTAATCAGAAAAGCGGACACTTATGAAACTTTGATTGAAAGCGACGTTTGGTAAGGCTTTGTTCAGCCAAGGTTTGGAATTTTACAAAATTTATTATTTTAAGCCGTGAAAAGACGCTTTGTAGTCTCGATTTAATTCGAGCAGCCGCTTTCGCCCAAATGCGAGCAGCGTCGCCATCAGCGCGAAATGCAGCAGAATCAGCGTCGGAGTTCCCAAAATCACGACCGACGATAAAAAACCGTTTGCCAATAAGCCGTTTAAGAGCGTCAGAACATACAACCCAAGAACGATTAGCGGCAAAACCGAAAACCCGATTGGATATAAAATCGCAAAACGGTTGCCGATTTTGCGCCACGCCATAACAATCGGCGGCAGACAAATCGCCGTGACGAGAACGGCAGCTAAAATTTTCACCGTCCCGGCATCAAACGCGCCGCCGGACAAAGCGCGCAAAACAACTTTCTCATCTCCGCCGCCCATCACTGCTGTAAAAATTCGAGCAAACGGCAGAGGCGCAAAAACGAGCGAAAAACCGATTGTTTGATAAGCGACGGATTTTGCTTTGACGAGCAAGCCCGCGCCCGTCCACATCAACAGATAGCTCCACAACGGTCCGGCAAGAGTCGCCAGAAATGCGAGCGACGGCGCGGCGCACGGCTCAACGGTGCGCCAAACATTAAAATCGCGCGCGCCGTAGCCGCCGCAAACAAAATAGCCGGTTGTAATGTGAACCTGTTCGTGCAATTCACCGGAGCAAATCATCAGCGCTAGTAACGTAAGCAAATAGGGAAATGTAATTCGCAAATGCAGCTTTGTCGTTTGTTTGCCTTCGGAAGACTTCGCGCTTGGGAGAATCGCCTGCATAACTTTCTTTTGCCTTTGAATTTGTCACTGAAAATTCGGAACTCCATTTGATAACGCGGAAAACCCAAGCTGAAAGTATCAACTTGGGCTATACAAACATTGTTTGCTTGAAATATCAGGAAACAATGATAATTTTTAGGATTTGGGGCGTTATCCGGTAAAGCGGTTAGTCGCTCGATTCATTGCCTTCATTCCAAAAAACCGGAAGTGAAAGCATTCTCTGAAGTCAGAAACGTCTTAGTAATTTTCAAAAAGAATGTTAAAGCAAACGGTGAAAACTCAAAGCGTCCGAAAATTAAGGTTTTTGAGACATTCACCTTCTCCGGACTTTGGCAATCACCCGCCCGCCGTCGCAAACGATACTGACCCATATATGCAAACAAAGAAGAATGCGCTCTGAATGCAGAGCGCATTCTGTTGATTAAAATCAATCGCAAAAGAGATGAACAAATACTCAATTTGTTTTTACGACCGAAATCAAATTGCCCTCATCATCTTCAATAACCGGAGTTTGCGAAAATGCAAGTTCGAGCTGTAAGAGAGCGCCTTTTGATGGAATTGAAGGAGTCGGTAAAGCGCAATTTGAGCAAACTTCCAGCAGCCGCAGCAACACCGTTAGGACAGGTGCCAGCTATGCCGATTCTGCCCGGAATATCAGTGTTTGACGTGACCACGCAGCCTTCCGCCAACGTCCCTGTTGTCTCAATCGCAAAACCGAGCGGCTGGCGGATTTTCTCGTTATACGTGACAGCAAAGCCGAACGAGGAAACGCGAGCGCCCGACAGTTTGTCAACCAAACGGGAATCGTTTCGGTATTGCCCATTTGTTTTCCGACTTTCCCTGAAAAAGACAGCTTACCCTCCGGCTAATACTGCTTGTGTCCGGTTTCTTGGGTTGCGGACGCCGCGCTGGCAAAATTCGCAGGCGACTGCCAATCGCCGTTAACGTCTCCGATCAGAAACGCCGTATAATCCTGCCCGGTCGGATCGGTCGTTAAATTATTGTAGGTGCGGGAAGGCAGCTCAAACTTCCACGCGCCGACTTGTCCGGTATTGGCATTCGATCCTCCAGCAGCTATATAGCGCAGAATCAGCGTCGCATCAACCGGAGTGATGTTTCCATCGCCGCTTGTGTCGGCTGCAATTTTTTGATTTGCATTTAAAGCATTCGGTCCCGCTCCGTTAGCTGCAACGTGACGCAGAATCATAGTTGCGTCAAAAGGTGTAATACCGTTAACGTCAGTTGTTTTGCTAGGCGTCACGGTATAGTTTTCTTCATCTATCAAGCCTGGAAGCAGGTAAGCGCCGGAGAGACTTGTATCCGTTGAGAAATCCGATCCTCCCGCAGCAGTCATAGTCACACCGTAAACAGTCTTTGTATTATTTAAGCCGTAGCGAACTGTTCCGCCGATGGAGCGCCCGGAGCCGGCTTGATAAATGGTAAAGACTTGCCCGGCAACTGTTATCGAACCGGTGCGCGGCTCGCCCGTGTCGTTCGGGGCGACTGTGTAACTGACAATGCCGTTGTTCGCGTGGTTTGCGCCGTTCGTAACGGTGATCCACTCGTCGTTGCTGGAAGCCGTCCACTCGCCCGGAGCCGTCACGTTAATCGTGCCGCTACCGCCGCTGTTGTTGAAATTCGGCGGCGAGATTGCCGAAACTGTGCCGTTGGTGTTTTCTCCGCCCGTTAAAAAAGCAAACGCCGATTGAGTCGGCGCAAACCAGGCGAGCGCGGCTGTTGCACAGCAAAGCAAAAAAACAAAACACAAACCGGCACGACGCAAAAAAGGGGAATTTAAGACGTTAAATCGTTTCACTGGAATTTTCATAATTTTTATGTTGGGTGTTTAGGGGATTTGATTATTTTTGTGACTCTGACTGGCAAAAGCCTTTGGGATTTCCACCGCGCTGACAAATCCTGCCGTCAAATCCGTTAAGATGAGTTGTTTTCAAATCGGCTTCCCCAGCAAAGTTATTATGCTAGTTGTTCCTGAGACAAGCAATAAAGATTGTCGTAATTGAATTAAAACAAAATCAAATTCAAAGCGTCCAAAAAGTAATGTTTTCGGACGCTTTGAATTTGTATTTAATGACTATTGCAGAAAACATTTAGAAAAGAGTCTGCCGCCATTTGTTTTTATCAGAAAAAAACTAAAAGACTTAAATCTGAGAATGAATCAAACGACGCAGTCCATCTCCGAATTTAACGTCTATTTTCTGCGGTTCAATCACGCTCATTACTTCTCCGTAACCAAATGAAGAATGCATCATTGTTTGACCTTTCCGATATGTGCGAGAGCGGTCATACGGAGTTCCGGTTTTCGGTGCGGCATCCGCGTCAAGAGTTTTAGCCGAAGATTTAAATGTGCTGACAACAGCGCAAACCGAACAGACTACTTTTGAAATCTGACCTTTTTTAGTTAAAGACGCAACCATATGGCTTTGTTCTTCATTGCAATTCAAACATTGTTTGCTGACTAAT
>DASVUH010000074.1:0-28767 GCA_036387135.1 Pyrinomonadaceae bacterium
CGGCAATCGGCGACACTGTAAATTTGGCGTCCAGATTGCAAGCCAATGCGCTCGCCGGGCAAATTTTGCTGAGCGGCGTCACGGCGCAGTCAGTCGCCGGCATATTTTCGCTTCTCCCGCGAACGCCGATTACGGTTAAAAATCGCGTGCAGCCGGTACCGCTTTTTGAGGTGAATTGGAATTAAAAACAGCATTTAAATATGAGTCAACAATCGAGAACTATGTCTGCCCCCTCTCTTACTTCGGGTGAAAAACCGAAGCCTTCCGGCTCGTCGTTTTTCAGCAAAACTTCGTCTTTTCTCGGCTTAGGCGCTCTGCGCAATCTGGTCACCGATTCGATTGCGATTGATATGGGAACTTCGAGCACGATTGTCGCCGTGTCGGGACGCGATGTCGTTCTTGACGAGCCGTCCGTAATCGCTGTCAACGAGCTGACCAACGAGATTATCGCCTACGGATCGGAAGCCGCGAATATGCGCGGGCGCGAGCCGCGAGATGTTAAGATCATTGCTCCGCTTGTCGGCGGCGTCGTTGCCGATTTTGAGCGCACCCGGCAAATGCTTTCGCATTTTGTCGGGGAAGCTCGAAGCGGCGTTTCGCAGTTTTCGCGGCGCGCTCTGATCAGCGTCATTTCCGAAATCACGCACGTCGAGCAGCGAGCGATTCTCAATGCGGTCGAAAGCGCGCACATCGGTAAAGTGATGATGATGGAAGAAGGTTTGGCAGCAGCGTTCGGCGCCGGAATCAGTCCGCGTGACCGGCGGGCGGCGGCGGTTGTTGATATGGGCGCCAGCACCACGAACATTGCCGTTATCGCCAACGGCTCGGTTGTTCATTCGCGCTCGGAACGCATCGGCAGCAACGACATCAACTCGGCGCTCGTCAATCATATTCGCAAAAATCGCGGTTTAACAATCGGCGACGAAACCGCCGAAAAGCTCAAGCTCGAATTTGTCAGCGCCACAGTTCCGAAAGATTTGGCTCAGGAATTTACGGCGCGCGGGCGCGATGTGCAGACGGGAAGTCCGGGTGCCGTCGAAGTGACGACGGGCGAGCTTTATCCGGTGGTCGAGGGAATCGTGCGCCGCATCAGCAACTTTATCAATCAGTCTTTGACCGAGCTTCCGGCTGAAGTTTCAGCCGATATTTACGAGCGCGGCATTATCATGACGGGCGGCGGCGCGCTCTTTAACAATCTGGACACTTACCTGCGCGCGCAAACAAAGCTGCCGATTACCATCGCCGATGAACCGCGCTACGCGACCGTTCGCGGTTTGCTGTTGATGTTTGAAGAACCGCTTTTGCTTCGTCGCGTCGCCCGCAACGAACCGCATTTATTGCAGGACGCTGATATTTCTTTTGAAACCTAATCGGTGAATAGTGAATCGTAAATCGTGAATCGAAGTTGAGATTATGTGAAAATTCAATTTCGATTCACGATTAGCTATTTACGATTCACTAAAAAAGATGTCAATTACAGGTTTTTTCAAACAGCAAATCGAAATCGCCCGCGTTCTCGGAATACCCGTGCGGATTGATTACCGCTGGTTTTTCGTCTTTGTTTTGATGATGTGGCTGACGGCGGCGAATATTCCGAAAGAATTCGGGCTTGCTCCGCTTGTCGCGCTGCTGCTCGGCGCTTTAACGACCATTGCGTTTTTTCTTTCGATTTTCGGTCACGAACTGGCACACGCGATTGCGGCGCGTCTCGAAGGAATTGACACGCGCGAAATCGTTTTGCATCCGTTCGGTGGTTTGGCGCGGCTCGCGCACGAACCCGACACTCCGCGCGCCGAATTTCGCATTGCGATTGCCGGACCGGCGGCGAGCTTTTTAATCGGAATTCTTTTTCTGATTGCCACTTTAATCAGCGATCGCGCCGGAGTCGGAATTGCCGCCGCGCTCTTTTTTCTGCTTTTTTTCGGCAATGTCCTGCTCGCCATTTTTAATCTTTTTCCCGGTTATCCGCTCGATGGCGGGCGCGTCTTGCGGGCGTTTTTGTGGAAACAGGGTTACGATTTAAACGAAGCGACGAGATTTACCGGACGCTGCGGACAATTGATTGCGCTCGCTCTCGTCGCTTTCGGTATATTTGTCGCCCTTTGGCGAGGCGATCTTTTCACCGGGCTGTGGACGGTTCTGGTCGGTTTGTTTCTTCTCGATGCGGCAGTCGGAATTGTCGGGCACACTTTAAAAATCGAAAAAGTCACGGTCGCGGAAGTGATGACGCCGCCGGTTTCAATCAAACCGGAAACGACCGTCAGCCAGTTCGTTGACCATACTTTGCAACTGCATCGTTATACGGCGTTTCCGGTTGCGCTCGATAAACGGCTGTACGGAATTTTAATGCTCGAAGATTTGAAAAAACTGCCGCGCTCCAATTGGCATAAAACCTTTATTCGCGATGTAATGCGCCCGATCAACGAAGACCTTTTCGTCTCGCCCGCCGTCCGATTGAACGATGCGCGCGAGTTGATGAAAGAAAACGGCGCAGGTGCGCTCGCAGTGGTTGATGAACGCGGTTTTCTGATCGGATTCTTACAGCCGGGTAAAATCCGTAAAAAAGTTTAGAGTTTATCGAGTTTGTCGAGATTATTCGCAACTCGATAAACTCGATAAACTCTATAAACTCGATAAACTCTTGAATATTTTCCTAACAGGTTTCCCCGGTTTTATCGCCGGGCGTCTAGTCGAAAAGCTGGCGCGTTTCGAGACTCGCTTTTTTCTGCTCGTGCAGCCCGCTTTTTTGGAAAAAGCGCAGCGGGAATGCGAGCGAATCGCCGCAGCAAGCGCGACGCCGCTTGAAAATTTTTATTTATTTGAAGGCGACATCACCCAAGAAAATCTGGGATTGCCGTCAGAAGATTTGGAATTTATCAAACGCGAAGCTTCGGATGTTTTTCATCTCGCAGCCGTTTATGATTTAGCCGTCGAGCGCGATTTGGCGATGCGCGTTAACGTCGAAGGCACGCGAAATGTGAACTCGCTCGTTCGACAAATCGAAAATCCGAATCGCTACAACTACATTTCGACCTGTTATGTTGCCGGAAAAAGAACCGGCGTTATTCTCGAAACAGAGCTTGAACACGACGCGGGATTTCGCAATTTTTATGAGGAAACGAAATATCTCGCCGAGCTGGAAGCCGAAAAATTGAGAACCGAATTGCCGGTCACGATTTATCGCCCGTCGGTCGTCGTCGGCGATTCACTCACGGGCGAAACGCAAAAATACGACGGAATTTATTATCTGATTCTATATCTCAAAAAGTTTCCTTCGATTCTCTCGCTTTTCAATATCGGCAACGAGCGCGTCCGGCTTAATCTAGTCCCGGTTGATTTCGTCGTCGAAGCAATCGCCGCGCTGTCGAAAGATGAAAGCGCGTGGGGCAAAACTTTTCAAATCGCCGATCCGAATCCATTAACGACGCGCGCTCTTTTCGACGCAATTTCGGAAAAATTAACCCGCCGCAAGTCTGCCGTGACAATTCCCGCCGGACTTGTCGAGTCATCACTCAATTTGTCGGTCTCACCCAAAATAACGGGCTTGCCGACAATTGCCGTGCCGTATTTTTTCATTGAGCAAACTTACGACACCAGCCTTGCGGGCGAATTTCTCGCCCCGCACAAAATCGCCTGTCCGTTGTTTCCTTCTTACGTCAATAATTTGATTGATTTTGTCGAGAAAAATCCTGTTTTGTAACGCATTTATGAAACCTAAAAACGCAAAAAAAGAGAGCGCAAATAAAACAATTTGCGCTCTCTTTTTTTGCATCTCCGAGCTTGATTTTACTTAACTGTCGGACAATTTAACGTTGAATTATCTTTTTTGGTGTCGAGCCGCCGGATTCTCCCGTCAACTTGCGGCGCAATCGGTGTTTTCGAAGCGGCGATGGCGGCGCGCAGGATTTCGTTATCTTTTCTGGCTTGTCCGGGCGCGGTCAGGATTTTGGCGTTTTTGAACACTTCGTACCCGTCGCCGCCTTCCTGCACGTATTTCGTCAGAGCGAGCGTGTAAGTTTTTCCCCTTTCGAGCGGTTTGCCGTTGACGGAAATTTCAATGATTCTCGCACCGGCTGGGCGTGAGGCGTCAAAGGCATAACGAATGCCGGAGACTTGCGGAAAACGACCGGGTTCATTGTCTTCGGCGGCGCGTGCGACGCCGTGTTCCAACGCTTGACGCAGAGTTACGGCGGAGACTTCGATTTTAACGACCTCGTTACCGAACGGCAAAATCGAAAGCACGTCACGCTCGGTTAAAACACCGGGTTCAAAATTCAAATCTGCGCGAATCGAGCCGCCGTTGACCAAAGCTGCGTCCGCTCCGGTTGCGGCGCGAAAAACATCGCCGACCAGATTGCCGACGTTTGTTTCGCGCTGCCGATTATCAGCCGAGAGAGCGTTTAATCGAACGCCGGTTTCGCCGACTTTGACCGACAGTTTGGCGATCAAATCTTTGTATTTGTCCGTAATGGCGGCAAATTCCGGCGCGTCCGCAATTGATTGATTGACCGGAATGATTTCCCAATCCATACTTTCCAGTTTTCCGGTTTGACGGTTGATGTTGAGATTGAATTTGCCCATTTCGCGGGCGTCGGCGGTCATTTTAAAGATCGGCGTCCCGGCTGACGAAGACTGCAAAAGCGTGTGTTCATGACCGCCCAAAATCAAATCAAACTCGGCGCATTTCGCCAATTCTTTATCTTCCGCCATTGATAAATGCGTCAAACCAATGACGACGTTTGCGCCTTGCTTACGCATTTCCGGCACGATTCGTTTTGCCGTCTCGCAAAAACCTGTAAGCTGCACGTTAGCGCCGGGTTTTGAAGTGGTTTGCGTTTCGGGTAAAACCAGACCGACAATTCCGATTTTTACTCCGCCCATTTCACGAATCACAAACGGCGGCGTGTCGGCAAAAGTTTTTCCGGTCGTTTTGTCCAAAACATTCGCGCCGAGCCAGACGAATTTCGATTCGCTCATTCGCTGCCGCAACGTATCGGGACCGAAATCGAATTCGTGATTGCCGATAACGGCGTAGTCAAGCCCGACCGTGTTCCAGGCGTCAATCATCTGCGAGCCTTTGTAAGTGATTGATTCGACCGAAGGCGAAATCGTGTCGCCGCCCATCAGAAAAAGCGTGTTCGGATTTTCTTTGACCGCTTGTTTTTTGAGCGTCAGAAGACGCGCCAGACCGCCGCGCGCGCCGCCTTCGACCGGAACGAATTGATAAACATCGTTAACGTGAAGCAGAGTAATGCGCGTCGGCGCATCGCAAGCCGGATTGCTCGTTTGTTGAGCGAATGCGGAAAACGAGGCGAACAAAACTGAAATGAACAGAAAAAAAGCAAATTGAATTTTTTGTGATTTCATAAAATTTCGCAGAAATTGTGTTTGCGATTATACTCATCGGCAGTTTTTTGGGCTACAAGGCATTCGAGATTTAGAAAAAAAGATTCGCGCAAAGGCGCAAAGAAAAGAATGAAAAGATTTTTCAACGTTTTGCTTTTAATTGTTTTCGCGGCGCAGATTTGTTTCGCGCAAAATTTACCGAAACCGGAGCGCGAGTTTCGCGCCGCCTGGATTGCGACCGTTGATAACATTGATTTTCCGTCGTCAAAAAATCTGACCGTTGAGCAACAAAAAGCCGAAATCATTAGAATTTTAGACTTTGCCAGAGAATTAAAATTAAACGCCGTCGTATTTCAAGTTCGCCCGCACGCCGATGCTTTTTACGCTTCAAAGATTGAGCCTTGGTCGGAATATTTGACCGGAAAAAACGGTGTCGCGCCGCAGCCTTTCTACGATCCGCTCGCGTTTGTCGTCGAAGAAGCGCACCGGCGCGGAATTCTGGTTCACGCCTGGTTTAACCCGTATCGCGCGTGGCATCCGGCGGCGAAAGGCGAAGCGGCGGCAAATCATATTTCCAAAACCAGACCGGATTTGGTCAGAAAATACGGCAAATATTTGTGGCTCGATCCGACCGAACCGGCGGTGCAAAAACTTTCCGCCGATGTAATCGCGGATGTCGTCCGGCGCTATGACATAGACGGCGCGCATTTTGACGATTACTTTTACCCGTACCCGGAAAAAGACGCAGCCGGAAATAAAATCGAGTTTCCCGACGATAAAAACTGGCAAAAATACAAAAACGCGGGCGGACGATTAACCCGCGACGATTGGCGGCGCAAAAATGTTGACGATTTTATTCAAAGAGTTTCGGTTGAAATCAAAAAAATCAAGCCGGATGTAATGTTCGGCGTTTCGCCGTTCGGCATTTGGCAGCCAGTTCCCGAAAGAAATATCGCAGGATTTAATGCTTACGCCGAGCTTTATGCAGACGCGCGAAAATGGTTTCAGTCGGGCTGGGTTGATTATCTCGCGCCGCAGCTTTACTGGGAAACGACGAGAAAAAATTTGGAATATCCGGTTTTGCTCGATTGGTGGCAGGAGCAAAATAAATTAAAGCGCCATTTGTGGACTGGAGTTGCGGCGTATCGCGCCGACCGATACACCGGCGCTGAAATCGTCAAACAAATCGAAATCTCCAGACAAAAATTAAACGATAATGCCGGAAACATTTTTTTCAGCTTTAAATCTCTGCAAAAAAATTTGGGCGGCGTTGCTGACGAAATTCGGCAAAAAGCCTATCGGCGAGAAGCTTTGATTCCCCAATCGCCCTGGCTAAAACAGGCGAAACCGCTCGCGCCCGCCGTTCAAATTTCGCAAAGCGGCGAAAAAGTTACCGTAAAATGGCGGGAAAAAGGAAAGCGCCGGGCTTTTTGGTTTGTCGTTTACGCGAAAGATGCGAACGGCTGGAGCTATTCAATTCTGCCGCAAACCGAGAAAAGCATTGTATTGTCTGCAAATAGAAGAATTCGCGAAATCGCCGTCACCAGCGTAGATAGATTGGGTAATGAATCTACAAAGGTTTCCGCATGGGTGAATTAGGATATGGTCCTTCTTTACTTCTGTAGAGAGATAGCACTTTATAACCTGTTTGCTCCGTACCGATCATTCCTAAAAGATAATAAAGCGATTTCCCGTTCGTATCGCCAGTTAAATAAACATTTACCTGTTGTTGTCCCGGGATAACTTCATAATCTGTAGCTTTTATACTTGTCGGATACTCATTTGTCGGATGCATATTTGCGACAAATTCTCTGAGACTATCAACAGTAAAAGAAGCATCAGTTTCTTTTGGCAGTAATTTATATGCATCTTCATAATTTCGATTAACAAATGCCGCTTCCGCGAATTTTGTTGCTTCCCTTGCAGCTAATCGCTCATTGTGCTTGATGAAACTTAAACGAGGAATACAAGAATTTATAAATAAGAGACAGAGGATTAAAAATAAAAGATTTAATTTCATTTTTGAATTTCCAAATGAGTTCTGGCTTCCCAGAATTCGGGGAAAAATCGTTTGTCGAGCGTTTTGCGTAAATAGCCCGCGCCTTCCGAACCGCCCGTGCCCTGTTTCGCTCCGAGCATTCTCTCGACCATTAAAACGTGGTTGTTGCGCCAGATGGCAATCATTTTGTCGTGTTCCATCAGAGTTTCCTGCAATTCAAAAAGCTCGGCTTGTTGTTCATAAGCCGACAGAATTTCGACAACCGCGTTAACGCGCCCTTCGTGGGAAGAAACGTCGAATCCGTGTTCGGCGAGCTTTTCAAAAAACAAATCGTAAAGCGAAGGCTCGCCGAAACGTTTTTGCAGCCGCTCGAAGGCAAATTCCTCATGCCTAAAACTTTCCAAAACGCGCTCGCTTTTTGCGCCCGACGCAAACTCGATTTCGCGGAACTGCGACGATTGAAAACCGCTTGCGGGGTTTAATTGATTGCGGAACAGCAGAAAATCGTGCGGCGTCATTGTTTCGAGAATGACAAGCTGGCTGGCGAGAATCGTTTCGATTTCATTGACGCGGCGCAAAGAGCGAGTCGCCAGAAAAAGCCGGTTTTCCTTTATTTTGTCGAGCGCGCGGTCAATTTCGTGCAGAATTTGTTTGAACCACAGCTCGTAAGTTTGGTGAATGACGATAAAAAGCAATTCATCGTGCTGCGCCGGGCACGAAAGACAGTTCTGCAAATCCGTCAGTTCTCTGACTTTGAGATATTTGTTGTATGAAAGCGGCGCGCCTTCGCCGCCGTAATTGTCGCTCATTTTGGTTTCGCTTTGCGGCTGATTTTTCAAACAATCTTCCTGCTTGTTTTGTACGCTACTCGGCGTCGTTTAATCAAGTTGACCGAAAAAACGACTTTTTCGGCAATAACGCTTGACAGCCCGCCCGGTTTTGCATAGCATCAAGCGTCGTTTGCACCTGAGTCAGCCAAAATCAGCTCTTTTCCTTTGAGTTGACGGCAAAAAACGCGGAATGAAGTTTTATAATTTCCCAAAAAACTGTGCCGGATGAAATCGCTTTCTTAACGAAAAGCCACCCTCTTCATTCGTTACAGGTTTTTCGACTCGCGCAGATGCACTTTTGAAAAAACGCGCCCGCGACAGCGGCGAGAGCGTTTTGAAACTCAATAAATTTAATTTTCAGCTCAACAAAGGCGAAATCTTTGCCCCGCAAAAGCGCCTAAATTTAGCAGATTTTCACTACAATCAACAGGAGTAATTAAAATGGACGCAAGCAAAATGACAGGCAAGGTTAAATGGTTCAATAACTCAAAAGGCTACGGTTTTATCGAGTTTCCCGGCGAAATGGATATTTTTGTTCATTACAGCTCGATTAAAGAAGAAGGTTATAAAACTTTGGCGCAAGACCAGTTAGTCGAATTTGAAGTAACTCACGGACCAAAAGGACCGCAAGCCGAAAACGTCAGAAAAGTTCGGGTTTAAAAGCAATTTCCGGCGAAAATAAAACGCCTTCAAAGTTTTTAGCCAAAAACTCCGAAGGCGTTTTATTTTCTTTTTTTTAACAAAAAACCGGCTGTATTATTCGTCGTTTGCGGCGCGCGCTTTGAAAACCACGCGGTCATTGTCAACACCGACTTCAAATTGGATTTGTTTGCACTCGTTGTTTTGTTTGAAACGGGCGATTTGAGTTGCGAGCTGTCGCTGAAAGCTGGAAAAAGATAAATCGTCAACCGATTTGTCGCATTTTTGCTTGGCTTGAACCAGCGCGTCGTAGATTTTTCTGGTCGTTTCCGTGTCGCGCTCGACATCGCTGCACACAAAACGATTTAAATTCGCTTTTTTGTCTTCTTCCCGGTTCTGCATAGAACGCATCGCCGCCGCAGCGCGGTTTCCGGCTCCTTCTTCGCGCCCCTGCAGCGTTCGCCGCCACAATTCTTTAAACGCCGTATAGCGCGCCATAATTGAATTAAAAAGATAACGCTGCGCGAAAGTTAGCGAACGCTCGTCGCTCAAACGCTTAATCATCGTTTCGACGCGGTTTTTCGTATCGTAAGGCGCGCGTTTAGTGCCGCCGTTGAAAAAAATGTCGAACTCGATTTTCAAACGCCGGATGTCTTCTTCCAAAAACGCGAGTTGCTGATCAATGCTGACAACTTCGTCGCGCCCCAAATTTTTCTTCGCCAGATTTCCGGCTTGTCGGGCAAATTTATTATCGCGGATGGACATTGTGATTTTTAACCTTTAATTGCTTAGATATGAAGGAAACAACGATTTCTCTCAAGACAATAAAATCGCTAAACAAGGCGAAATACCACAAAAATCGAAAAATTTTCCGGGAAAATTGAAATTGCTTTTTCCCGGCTCGAAGAATTAGGATGTCGGCAATGAGCGAGGAATCGAAAACAAATTCGCTGCTGCGCCGCCTGCCTTCGGTTGACGCCGTTTTAAAAACCGAAACCGCGCGGACTTTTTCGCAAAGCGCGGGCTTAAAACGCGCAACCGAAACGGCACGTAGCGCGATTGAAGATTTGCGCGCCCGATTGGTCGGCGGCGAATCAAACATTGATGCGAGCCGCGAAAGCCTTTTAGAGCTTACCGAAAAACAGTTGGCGGAAAAGATTGAAAATCTGAATCGCCGGAAATTCCAGCGCGTTATCAACGCGACCGGCGTCATCATTCACACAAATCTGGGACGCGCGCCGCTTGCCGACGCCGCAAAAAAAGCAATCTCGGAAACGGCTGCCGGTTACTGCACGCTCGAATACGATTTGGAAACCGGAACGCGCGGGCGGCGCGGGCGAACGGCGGAAGAATTATTGCGCGAATTGACCGGAGCGGAAGCCGCTTTGATCGTTAATAATTGCGCGGCGGCTGCCTTTTTGGTTTTGTCCGAATTCGGCAAAGATGGCGAGGCAATCGTTTCGCGCGGCGAGTTAGTCGAAATCGGCGGCGATTTTCGCGTCCCGGACGTGATGACGCAATCGGGAACAAAACTTATCGAAGTCGGCACGACGAATCGCACGAAATTACGTGATTTTGAACAAGCAGTTAACGAAAAGACAAAATTGCTGGTTCGCATTCACCCTTCAAATTTTCGCATCGTCGGTTTTACGGCGATGCCGAGCCTGAGCGAATTGGCAAATTTGGCGCGCGCGAAAGATTTGATTTTGTATGAAGACGCGGGGAGCGGCGCGCTGATTGATTTGAGCCGTTTCGGTTTGAACGATGAGCCTGTAATTTCCGAATCAATCCGCGCTGGTGCCGATGTCGTCACATTTAGCGGCGATAAATTATTGGGCGGCGCGCAAGCCGGAATCATTGTCGGGCGCGAAAAAGTCATCGAACGAATGCGAAAAAATCCGCTTTATCGCGCCTTGAGAGTTGATAAAATAGTTTACGCCGCCCTCTCCGCAACGCTTGAAATTTATCTAAACGAAAAACATTTCGCCGAAATTCCGGTTTTACGGATGCTCTCGCAAACGAAAGAAGAGATTAAAAAACGAGCCGAGCAGTTTTGTTCAAAGTTCAAAGTTCAAAGTTCAAAGTCGGAAAATCAAAACCTTGAACTTGAAACCTTGAACCTTGAACTCGCCGAAGGCATCTCGGCAATCGGCGGAGGCAGCGCACCGCTTGCGCGTTTGGAAACAGTTTTAATTTCTTTGCGTCACGAACAGGTTTCGGCGGAAGAATTGGAAAGCGCGCTGCGTAAAAATTCGCCGCCCATTATCGCCCGGATTGCCGAAGACAGAGTTTTGCTCGATTTGCGAACGGTTCTCGAATCGGAAGAAGACGAAATCGCGGCGGCTCTCATCAGGATTTTTAAAGAAACAGGATTAGCCGGGAAATGAAAAAGGCGGACTATCAACTGTCAACTTTAAACTATCAACTGTCTCGCAAAGAATAAAGATTGTCTGCAAAACAGTTTACAGTTTAGAGTTGACAGTTGATAGTTACGCCAAATTCTCTCATTTTTTCTAGAGGCGTTGACAAAAATAAACTACCTTGCGCGCCACAAAAATTGTCTCTCGAATGTTGACAAACTCTGGTAAACTCTACTTGCCGCCGGGACGACTCGGGTTTGCGGCGGCAGCATAATAAATTCGTTTGATTAAAAAAAACAAAGCGAGCGGCGAAGGCTAACTTCCCTCAAGCAAATTGCATCAAACAAGGTTGCCGGAGAAGTTGGCTCGATAAAACGTCAAGTTCCCTAGTTTCTTCCGCCCTCGGCGGCGGGAGCGTTTGAAAGAGGTTTTAAAACAGTTATGCAGCAGCAAGACGGCAACAACAAAAATTTCAGCATCACCGAACGACTCAAGGCTTTGCGAGAAGAACGCGAATCGCTGCGCTGGCAAGGCACGTTTCAGGAATATTTCGAGCTTGTCACGCAAAACCCACGCCTGGCTCAGCTCTCACACGCCCGCGTCAACGAAATGATTCACTTCGCGGGAGTCGAAAAAATCAACGAAGGCTCGCGCGACGAGCTTGCCAAATACAATTTCTTTGCCGAAGACCTTTACGGAATTGAAGAATCAATCGCCAGAATCGTCGAATATTTTAAATCGGCGGCGCAGCGCCTCGAAGTCCGCAAACGCATTCTGCTTTTGATGGGACCGGTCGGCGGCGGTAAATCAACGATTGTCACTTTGATTAAACGCGGTCTCGAAGAATGGACTAAATCGGAGCAGGGCGCGGTTTACGGCATCAAAGGATGTCCGATGCACGAAGACCCGCTGCACTTGATCCCGCACGAGCTTCGCCCGGAAATCGAAAGGCTTTACGGCATTTATATCGAAGGCGATTTGTGTCCGCATTGTTCCTATGAATTGCTCCACAACACGGGCGGGCGTCACGAAGACGTGATGGTCGAGCGCATTGTCTTTAGCGAAAAAGACCGCACCGGAATCGGCACGTTTGCGCCGTCAGATCCGAAATCGCAGGATATTACCGAATTAACCGGCTCGATTGATCTTTCGACAATCGGCGAAGTCGGCGTCGAATCAGACCCGCGCGCTTATCGTTTCGACGGCGAATTAAATATTGCCAATCGCGGCGTGATGGAATTTATCGAAATGCTCAAATGCGACGAGAAGTTCCTTTACTCGCTACTTACGCTTTCACAAGAGCAAAATATTAAAACCGGGCGTTTTGCGATGATTTACGCCGATGAAGTGATTTTGTCGCACACAAACGAAAACGAGTACGCGGCGTTTGTCGGCAATCGTAAATCGGAAGCTCTGCAAGACCGTATTATCCTTGTCAGAGTTCCTTACAACCTGAAGGTTTCGCAGGAAGAACGCATCTACGACAAGCTGCTGCGTCAATCCGAAGCTCTGAGAAATATTCACATCGCGCCGAACGCGCTGAAAGTCGCCGCAATGTTTGCCGTGATGTCGCGTTTGGAAGAACCGAAACGCGCCAACGTGGACATCGTGAAAAAGATGAAGCTCTACGACGGCGAAGAAGTTGACGGTTACAAATCAAAAGACGTGCGCGAATTGAAAGAAGAAACCGTCCGCGAAGGAATGGACGGAATCTCGCCGCGCTATATCATCAATCGTCTTTCGGGCGCTTTGGTCAAAGACGGCGTGACCTGCATCAATCCGATTGATGCCTTGCGCGCCATCAAAGACGGATTTGAGCAGCACACCGGAATTTCTTCCGAACAGCGCGAGCGTTATTTGAATTTAATCGCCTCGGCGCGCAAAGAATATGACGAGCTGGCGAAGACCGAAATCCAGCGCGCGTTCGTTTATTCGTTCGAGGAAATGGCGGTCACTATTTGCAACAATTATCTCGATAACGTCGAGGCTTATTGCAACAAAGACCGAATTAAAGACCCGATTACCGAAGAAGAGATGGAGCCGGACGAACAGTTAATGCGCTCAATCGAACAGCAAATCGGCATCTCGGAAAACGCGAAAAACACTTTCCGTCAGGAAATCCTGATTCGCATTTCCTCTTTCGCCCGCAAAGGCAAACCGTTCGAATACAAATCACACGAACGGCTCAAAGAAGCGATTGAAAAGAAAATCTTCGCCGATTTGAAGGATGTCGTAAAAATCACGACTTCGACCAAAACGCCCGACCCCGATCAGCTTCGCCGAATCAACGAAGTCGTTGACCGTTTGGTCAGTGAACACGGCTATTGCCCGGTTTGCGCCAACGAGCTTTTAACTTACGTCGGCACGCTGCTTTCGCGGTGAGCGAACAATAAAAACAATTAAATTGTTGATAATCGAAGAAGCGGTGAATTCCTTTTGAATTCACCGCTTCAGCTTTTAAAAGGCTATTCAAGCGGAAATCGCTGGAATCGGCGGCATACGCCCGGCACCACCTGCGCTGTCAGAACGCCCTCAGAAAAAAAACGATTACCACCGTCGGCAACCTGCGAAGCGAGGCGCAGTTGTCAGTAAAAAAAGTAAATTTGGGATTGGTTTGTTTTCGAGCGTTAAAGTGCTCTTCCTAATTGGGAATTATCTTGTCAGCCATTGCAGAACGGAGTTATAATCGTCGGGTCTTATTTCAATTTGAGCCGTCGTAATCGCCATTTGAACGGAATGTGGCTTGACGTTGCATCGAAGGCTGGCGAAAGTCTTTCGCTTTTTCTTAAACTTTCCGAACTTGTTTCTGATATCGCTTATGCCTCACGGATCAAAAGAGTTATACGAATTCGACGAGTTTCGGCTGGACATTGCCGAACGTCGTTTGCAACGTTCCGGCGGCGAACGAATTCAATTGCCGGACAAAGTTTTTGAGACGCTTTGCGTTTTGGTCAGAAATTCCGGCTCGCTCGTCACCAAAAATCAACTGCTCGACGAAATATGGGAGGGCGCGTTCGTCGAGGAAAACAACCTCGATAAAAACATTTCCGCCCTCCGCCGCGCGCTTGGTGAAAAAAAAGGCGAACAGATTTACATCGAAACCGTTCGCAAACACGGTTATCGTTTCGTGCCGGAAGTCCGACGCATCGAGACGCCTGAACCGCCTGCCTCAGTCGAAGAGTCGGATACGACGGAACCCGGCATTTCAAATTTCAGAACTCAAACCGAAAATTGGAAACGAAATCTGAGATCCGCGGCTCGCAATCCGCAATTTGGAAACGTTATTGTACCGGCGCTTTGGCGGCGCGATGATGTTTTTGAAAACGAGGAGCCGGAAAAGGAGGCGGAGGAAACCGTTAATCCGTCAATCGGGTCAAAAGAAATTTACTTAAAGCCGTCGGTTAGATTTTCAAGAAAAGATTTGCGCCGGATTCTGATAGCGGTAGCCGTCTGCGTTGTAGTGGCGGTTATCGCACTTCTGGTTTGGAAACAAATGGCGGGCGATGATTTCGCTTTTGATGCGAAAGAGAGCGCCAATCGGCGAATTGTTTCGCAACTCAGTTTGAAGCTCGGTGCCGGCGGCGGAATTTACCGCGTCGAATTTTCGCCCGACGGCGATTTTTTCGCCTTTTACCAATCCGGCGAAGGCAAAGCGGCGATTTATCTCAAACAAACGACTGGCAGCGGCGACGCGATGAAAATAACCGACGGCAAGTTTCTGGATTTCAGCCCGGTTTTTTCGCCCGACAATCAGCAAATCGCTTTTCTTTCCGACCGGGAAGGCGACGGCACGTTGTCAATCTGGACGATTCCGATCCTGGGCGGAACGCCCTCCTTGCTTGTGCGAACCGAACTGACGGCGCAAAGTGAATTGAGAAAATGGAGTCGAGACGGAAGTCGAATTTATTATCAATGGCGCGGCAATCTTTACGCGATTGAGCTGGCAAGCGGACAATCAAGCACCGTGACCGATTTCGACTTCAGCAATCGGCTCGCGTGGGATTTCAGCGTCTCGCCGAACGAGCAAAAAATCGCTTACGCGAAACAAATAAACGGGATTTCGCAAATTTTCACTCAATCACTCGGCGGCGGAGCCGCGACCGAGCGCCAAGTGACCGAAGACGCGGGCGGTAAAAAATATCCCGCGTGGTTTCCCGATAATCGCCATCTCGCCTTTAACTCGTATAAAAGCGGCAATTCGCAGATTTACGTAACCGACACGAAGAGCGGCGAAACGGCGCAAATCACCTTCGGCGAATCGGACAGCATTACTCCGACGGTCGCTCCCGACGGGAAGAAAATCGTCTTTCTTTCGCCTAAGGACGAATCGAATGTTTACTCGTACAATCTCGCCGAACATAAGGAAACCGCCGAAACCGCCAATCTTGGCTTTCAGCTTTTTCCGCAGATTTCGCCGGACGGCGGCTCGCTGGCGTTTCAATCAGCGAGTGCGATGCTCAAATCTCTGCAAAGCTCAATTAAAATCAAACCGCGCACCGCCGATAGTCAGAGCTTGACGGTCGCCGAAAATGGTTATGATGCCAAATGGTCGCCGGACGGCAAGGCGCTCGCGTTTGTCCGTGCAGCCGACGGGCAGCAAAACCTCTGGCGTGCCGCCGTCAACGGGCGCAGCGAAAAGCAGTTAACGCGCGACGGCATCGCTTACGCAGGTTTCTCAGTCGTTCCTTTTTATCTGAAAGGTGACAATTACAATTGGTCGCCCCAGGGCAGCCGCCTCGCATATTCTTCGCAAAAAGCGGGGCGTTTTGACATTTGGACGATTTCCGGCGACGGCGGAGACGAAACGAAACAAACGCAAAACCAATCCGACGATGTGAAATTTGAAGCCCCGGTGTGGTCGCCCGATGGCGCGCAAATCGCTTTCCTCGCCCGCAGCATTCGCCGCAACGCCGCCGATAAACAGTTTTACAATCTTTGTATCGTCGGCGCGGACAATCGGCACGAAACGATTTTTGAAAGCTCGGATGCGGTGCGGATCGTCGGCTGGTCGGCGATGGATGAAATTTTCCTCGCCGTTGAAACCCCCGGGAAATCGGAAAAACAAGCAATCGTCACGCTTCACAAGATTTCGCTTGGCGACAATAAATTCGAGATGCTCGCGCCTCTTTCCGGCGCATATTCGGACAGCTTCCGGCTGGCGTCCGGCGGGCGGCAAATCGCTTTTGCCGCCCGCACTGCCGATGGCGCGGACAATATTTACGTCGCGCAAACGACGGGTGGAGAAATTCGCCAGGTTACCGACAATCGCGACCGGATGCTTTATTATTCGACGCTCGGCTGGTCGCCCGACGAAAAATCGCTTTACTACGGCAAACAAAGAACAGGAATTTTAATTTCGATGATTACCGCCGAAAAATAACAAAAGGAGAAAAAACAAGATGGCTAAATCAAATAAACCCGAACAAATCGTCCCCAGCGTAATTAAGGCAGAAGAAGTTAGAGCGAGGAAAGAAGAAAAAATCTTTATTAAGGCGGAAAAACTTGGAGCGATGGACGAAGAACAAATCTTTAAGCAAAAATTCGTGTGGCTGCAACAGGCAGGAGAAGAATATTACCGCCGCGCCGACGCCAAAAAAAAAATAGCCTTATCGGCTTTGTTGGACGATTTGCTGCGCCAGTTGACGCGTACAGGAAGGATTGAATTGGCTCTTGGTTGTCCCGATGGTTATCAAATGATGCCGGATGGCTCCTGTATGCCGCCTAAGTCAACTTTGCAGTAGTCGGCGGCAATTGCGAAATGCCGTTTGAAAAATCGCGTTCGGCTTCGCGTGTATAACAAATAATGAGCTATCTGAATTTGGCGAGTTTTAGTTAAATTCTGCCGAACGGTTATTGACGCGTTCAGACGGCGAAAAGTTCTTGTTGCCGGACAAAGTTTTCGAAACACTTTGCGCTCTCTGCGGTCAAAAATCGGGCTTGCTGATAACGAAAGACGATTTAATGAAGCCCGGGCTAAAAATGTCTCCTGCCCGATTACCGCTTCGTCGTCAAAACAAAACATTCCGACGACTTTAAAAATATTGAAGTTTGGCGATTGATTTTGAAGCTGAATCTCAAAGCCGCCGCGAAATTTGGAGCGCATTTCAACCGAATGAATGGCAGAAGAAATTAACAAGGATAAATCGGGTGAAAAGGATGTTACTTCGTTTTCTATATCCTGTTTATCGCTTTCATCCTTGTTAATTTTCATCTTTTACCTTCAGTGAGGTGGAATTTGCTCTAAAAATCGCGTCGGCTTTTTACTGGATTATTTTTGAACGTTGATTTAAGTTTTATGTTTCGCTGCGACATCAATTAGCGATTAAACCAATGATGCTGAAGCTCGCCGTGCGCGCCGAGAGCGAAAACCTCGACGATTCCGTTTGGATTAACGCCGACCGCCGGGTCGCTCGTCAAATTGGCGCCGATTGCCGCCCAATCGCTCCAGTAGGGAAACGCCGGAATTTGGTGAATGTTCATCAACTCGGAGGTTGTCGAATTTGCGAAAATTTCCAGTCCGCCGGAGTTATTTCCGACGGCGACGCCGCCGCTCGAACCGTTTAAATAGGCTGTCACGCGGCTGCTTTCGTTTAAAACCTGCCAGCCGCTCCAGCCCCCATTCGGGGCGGTTTGCCATCTGTGCCAAACGCGATTATCGGTTCCGCGAACAAACAATTCCAATCGCCCGTCGCCGTTTTTTGCTAACGTCGGACTATAAAAAGTTTCGCCGTCAAACCTAGTCCATCCAGCCCATGTTCCGCCGCGTGTAATTTGATGATTAATCCACACGGCATTATCAAGCGGGCTACGCGCGGCAATGTATACTCTCCCGCCGGCATCGGTTTCCGCCGCGATTTTGCCTTCAAAGAAGCGACCGCCGAGCAGTTCCCAGCCTGACCACACAGCCCCGAAGATATTAAAGTTCTGATGCCATTTGTGGTAAACCTGCCGGTCGGCGCCGACGGCGAAAACTTCTATTCGATTGTCCCAATTTAAAATGGCTGTCGGGTTTGCGCTGATTCCGCCGCCGGCTTGTCCTAAACTCGACCACGAACTCCATCGCGCGGCGTCGCGGGCACTCGGCTCGTTCTGCCAGCGATGCCAAACGGCATTGTCGCGTCCGCGCGCGAAAATTTCGAGTTTCTGCCAATTGTTTTTAACTACCGAAACTCCGCCGCGAAACGTCTGTTCGCCCGGCAATTGCTCCCAATCCGAGCAGTTGTTCGGGACGTTTCGCTCGCGCTGATATAGATACCAGATTTTATCGTCTCCACCGCGAGCGAAAACTTGCAGTCTTTCATCCTGATTTTTGGCGACAATGGGCGGCGAGGTTAATACTCCGCCAAGCGAATACCAGCTTCCAATCGGGCGAGCCGGGCGAGCCGGACTGAGATTAAGAACGACTTCCTGCCGCGCTCCACCGGCGACTGGCGGCACGGCGATCCAATTATTTTGGTTGGAAAGATAACTAATTCCAATGCGATAACTGCCCGGAGCGTCGCCAAAACGCGCGCACAAGCGCCGAATTCGGCGTTCGCCGCCGGGCGGAATCGGTCTGGCGTCGCCATCGCCTGCGCCGAGCAAATCGTCTCGATTGCGTCCCATCGGATCGCGGACGTAAACGAAAAGCTCATTAACGCGAGCCGGATAGTCGCCGAAATTTCGCACCACTAATTCGATTTCCAGACGCTCGCCGACGCGCGGCGACGAATCATTTTGCGGACGCAAAATGATTCCTTCCTGAATGCCAAGGTCTAAATATGTGGGACGCTCCGGCGGAACATTCGCGCCGGTTAAAAATAGCGACGACCATCTTTCCGCGTCTCCTCCGCTTTCATCCGAACGCGAATAAACCAAACGACGCGCCGCCTCGTCAATGCGAATCATCATTTCCTCATCCGGGCGGTTTGAATCGTAGCAATAAACTCGTTTCGGATTTTCGTCGTAACCGATGGCTAAAACTTGATGCCCGAACGGATTCCCGGCTTGACGGCGGCGCAAGCCGAGGACTGTCGGCTGATTGGTGGCATCTAAATGACTCTTTATTCGGGAGAATTCGTTTAAACTCCAATCGAACTGGGCATCAAAAGTCACGCCGGGCAAAGTCATCCAATTGATTGCGCTCAGCAGACCGAACGGTCCGTAGCTCGCCATCTGGCAATCGTAGATGAATTGCCTCAATCTTGAACCGACCGGCGGCACTATGTTGCGTGCGCCGAAATCGGAAGCCTGATGCGTCGGAATCGGCATTGCGTGCTGAAAATAGCGCAGTGCGGCGAGAGCTACTCCGCCGCACAGCCCCTCAGTTTCCAAACGCGCATTCGGAAAGATGGAAGATAAATCAATAATCGTGTTAACAAAATTATTGGCAAAGTGAAATCCGTGCCGCGACGGAATGAAATTTGTTCTGGGCATAGCTGATGTTCCTTTCAAATCAGATTTATAGATTTTCTAAAGCGCGGCAAAACTTCGAGTCGAATATTTGCCCGCATTTTGGCTCGCGTATACCGGCTTTACAGTATTGAAGCGGCTCTGAGTTTTGTTTTGTGCCGCTTGATAAACGCCGAATTCGCGACGTGAAAATCAGATTAAGGAACATCGTTTTAAAAAATATTTCCGTTTATCTGAAATTTATCTGATTTGTTTCTAACTTTTTTCTGAAGCTAGCTAAGCTTTGGCAAGTCAAAAAGTTAGATAATTCATCCCGGCTCTGTTTTAAGCTTTGAGAGCACCCCGGCGTCCAAACAAAACTTGTTCAAACCGAAAACATCGGCTTTCGCTTGATTGGACATCAAAGTTATGATTGGAGCGGCGGCGCATTTATGTGAAAATGACTGCGGATGGGTTTTGAGCGGCGCGTGATCCGGTTTGTCCAATTTATTTGTTATGAAGAAAAGATATTTAGTGGCGAGCCTCGGCGGCTTGGCGGGCGCGGCAGTGGCTTACAAATTAATCAGCCGCCCGCGCGAAACCGACTGGGAAACGGCTGCCAAACAAATCCATCACCCGGAAAATTCTCGTTTCACGGAAGTTGACGGGCTGCGAATTCATTATCAGGAATTCGGCGAAGCTACGGGCAAACCTTTGATTTTGATTCACGGTTACAGCGCTTCGACTTATACGTGGAGCTTTGCCGCGCCGCTTTTCGCGTCGAAAGGATTTCGCGTTTTCGTGGTTGATTTAATCGGTTTCGGACTTTCTGAAAAACCTGCGTGGAGCGATTACACGATTGATTCGCAAGCCAGAATGATCGTCCGGTTTATGAACCGCGCCGGCATCGGGCAAGCCGTGCTTGTCGGCAGCAGCTATGGCGGCGCGATTGCTTTGTCGGTCGCTTTGGATAGCCCGGAACGAGTCGAAAAACTCGTTTTGTCGGGCGCGGTTTGCAACGACGAAATCAGGAACTTGCCTTTAACCAGACTCGCGACAACGCCTTTTGTCGGCGAGATGATGACGCCGTTTTTGACTTCCTCGAAAACTTATGTCCGGGCGCGGATGCGTAATTCGTTCGGCAAGTCGAGTCATCATTTGATTGACGACACCAGACTAACTTCCGTGATGCAGCCGCTGCAAGCCGCTGACTCGCATCGCTCTTTGCTTTTGACTTTAAAAAACTGGCACGCCGCGCGGCTCGAACGCGACGCGAAAAACGTCGCGCAGCCGACTTTGCTATTATGGGGCGAAGACGACCGCATGGTTCCGCTCCGCAACGGCAGATTTCTGCATCGGCAAATACCGAATTCACGGCTGATTGTTTTTAAAAACTGCGGTCACGTTCCGCACGAAGAATATACGAGCGAGTTTGTTCATCTCGTCACGGATTTTGCGGGTTCAAAAGATGAATCCCAAGACCTTTTGGAGTTATAAATTATGTCCGTCCAACGCAACGATTGGTCGCTTCAGCGCAAAGGAATCATTGATCAGGATCGCCACAAAGAGCGTGTCAAAGAAGCCGTTCGCAAAAACTTAGGCTCGATTGTCTCGAACGAGGGAATTATTATGTCGGACGGCAAACGAACCGTGAAAGTTCCGATTCGAGAGTTGGACGAATTTAAGTTTCGCTACGATTATAAAAAGAAAAAACACGTCGGGCAGGGCGACGGCAAAACGAAAGTCGGCGACGTAATCGGGCGCGAAGGACAGCAGGGTCAAGGCTCCGGTTCGGGCGAAGCCGGAAATTCGGGCGGCGGCGAATATTACGAAGCCGAAGTCAACATTGACGAGCTTGCCGCGCTGATTTTTGAAGATTTGAATTTGCCGTTTTTAGAAGAACGCAATCAAAAAGCCGTCCCGACGCGAACGACCAGATTTAACGAAATCCGCAAAACCGGCGTGATGGCAAATCTCGACAAACGCCGGATGATTATGGAAAACATCCGCCGCAACGCCCGCGAAACCGGCAAAACAAAATTCGGCAACGTCAAAAAAGACGATCTTCGTTTTAAAACCTGGGAAGAAGAAATTCGCTACGAATCAAGCGCCGTTGTGATAGCAATGATGGACGTTTCAGGCTCGATGACCGAGTTTAAAAAATACATCGCGCGGTCGTTTTACTTCTGGATGGTCAGATTTTTGCGGACGAAATACGATAACGTCGAAATCGTGTTCATCTCGCATCACACCGAAGCAAAGGAAGTTACGGAAGAACAGTTTTTCACGCAGGGCGAATCGGGCGGCACAGTCGTTTCGTCAGCTTATCAATTAGCTTCAGAGATTATCAAAAAACGCTACAATCCTTCCGATTGGAATATTTACCCATTTCATTTCTCCGACGGCGACAATTATTATTCGGATAACGAAGAAGCCGTCCGATTGGCGGATGAATTGATTAAAACCTGCAATTTGTTCGGCTACGGCGAAATCGGCGACGAAGGATTTCCCGGTTTCCGGCGACCGAACGGCGCGCTGCTTTCGGTTTTTAACGAACGTCTGAAAAACAAAGAGCGTTTTATCGGCGTGCGGATCGAAGAAAAAGAAGACGTTTATCCGGCTTTGAAAGAGTTTTTCGGCAAGCGCGAGATTGCAGTTTGATTTTTTGAGAAAGCGGTGATAGATAAAAACATTTCTTTAGCAACTCCCTGGCAGTGAATCAAAATTCTATTTCCGAAAGAAAAAATCCGACGCGGCGCAAATCGTTGATTTTTCGCGGCAAAGCTGGGCTGCTGCAAGCGAGGCGCGGCTGGCAAAATCTGTTTGACCGGAAAATAAAACGATTTTCGGCGGCTGATGAACTCGAAAATTGGAGCGTCGTCGCAGAATCGAAAACGGCTTTGTGGACGGAAGCGAGCGCGGCGGAGCGTTTTTTGGTCGCCGGAAAGATTCAGAATTTGCGGCTTGCGGCGCGGAAAATAAACGGATTGGAAATTCCGGCGAACGAGATTTTTAGCTTTTGGGCGCACGTCGGCAAAACGACGCGGCGCAAAGGTTTCGTCGCCGGGCGCGAATTGCGCGAGGGCTGTCTTATTCCGAGCATCGGCGGTGGTTTGTGTCAGTTTTCAAACGCGCTTTACGACGCGGCTTTGCAAGCCGGTTTTGAAATCGTCGAACGCCACGCGCATACGCAAATCGTTGCCGGTTCGCTCGCCGAAACGGGGCGCGACGCGACGGTTTTTTGGAATTACGTTGATTTGCGTTTTAAATCTGCCGCCGCGTTTCGCATCGAAGCCAAATTGAGCGCAAATCATCTTTCCATCAGATTTCGGAGCAAAACGAAACCGGAAAAATTAATTCAAATCGCGGCTTTCGGGAAAAACAAATCACTTAAAACTCAAAATTCGGAAGCGGAAAATGTCGGAAACTGCGCGAGTTGCGGAATCGAAAGCTGTTTTCGCAGCTTAAACCCGGAAGCAAATCTGGATTTCGGGCGCGCGGCGTTTTTGCTTGACGAGTTTTCGCCGGAATTTGACCGATACCTCAGCGAAACAAAAACGGCGAAAGATTTTTTGTTGCTGCCGATTGACGGCAAGCGATTTAGAAAAGCGAATTATGCCTGGACGACCGAGGGTTTCGCCGCCGCGAAGCAGAGTTTTTTGATAACTTTGCTTCGTTCATACAAATCCCGCAAGCTTGCCGCGCAAGGCGCGAAGCGCCAATTAAATTTACTGGCGATGTCGGAAAAGCTCGCCCGTGATTACGCGCAAAAATTAACCTTCGACCAGACGCACATTGTCGTGCAGCAAAATCTGCTGCCGTTTTTGTGGCGCAGCGGACATTTGGGCGGCAGAACTTTCGATGTTTTGATGACCGCGCTGCCAATGGGCGAATTGCAGAAAAGGCTCGATTTTGCCCAGGCGCTGCATCCCGAAAGCAAAACGCTCGGCGATTTTCGCGCCGAACAATCTTTAATCGAAGCCGAAACGGAAGCATTACGGGCGGCGCGAAAAATCGTCACGCCGCACACCGAAGTTGCCGGATTGTTTTCAGAAAAAGCAGGGCTTTTATCATGGCAATTGCCGCCCGCAAAAGTCTCTGAAAAACGTCAAAACGAAAAATTCACAATCGTTTTTCCGGCTTCCACGGTCGGTCGCAAAGGCGCTTATGAACTACGCGAAGCGTTGCGCGGTCTGGACGTAAAATTGATTATCCTCGGCGCGGAACTTGAAGGCGCAGATTTTTGGCGCGGGTTTGAAATCGAAAAAGGAACGAGCGACAGCATCGAAACGGCTGATCTGGTCGTTTTGCCCGCCTTTGTCGAACACAAACCGCGTCGTCTCCTGCAAGCCGCCGCGCATCGCGTTCCGGTCATCGCTTCAAAAGCCTGCGGCGTTGAAACAATCGCGGGCGTGACTAGTATTGAAACCGGCGACGCGGATTCGTTGCGTAAGGAAATTGAAAAAGTGATTTTCGACGAGGTTTATCCGGCTTTGAAAGAGTTTTCCGGCAGGCGCGAGATTCCGGTTTGAAACTGGAGCAATTCCAAATGAATGCAGTGCAAATTGCAGTGAGGAGTTTCCGCGCAGCAATATTGCAAAGCGAGTTTTTAGCTCGCTTTTTTATTTTTTTGGAAACATTTTAGAGCTTTGAGACGTTTGGAAAAGTTTCGGTTATGAACAAAGGGGCAGAATTACAACAAAACGAGTCAAACGGCGCGTGGTCAATCTTAAAAGAAGCCGTGCGCGGTTCGGAGCGCGATTTTACGACGGGTTCAATCGGTCTGGCGATATTTCTGCTCGCCGTGCCGATGATTCTGGAAATGGTGATGGAGAGCTTGTTCGCGATTGTGGACATCTTCTTTGTCGCGCATCTCGGCGCTGATTCGGTCGCCGTCGTCGGAATCACCGAAGCGATGATGGCGATTGTCTATGCCGTGGCTTTTGGTCTGGCAATCGGCGCGACGGCGACCGTTGCGCGACGCATCGGCGAGAAAAACATCGAGGAAGCGGCGCGCACGGCGACTCACGTTCTCTATCTCGGTCTTGTCGTTTCGATTTTGATGAGCATCGTCGGCGTAATATTCGCTCCATATTTGCTCGCCGCGCTTGGCGCAGAACCGGAAGTCATTGCCGAAGGCACAACGTTTACGCGAATTATGCTCGGCGGAAACGCGGTCGTTGTTTTTATTTTTCTGCTCAACGCGATTTTTCGCGGCGCGGGCGACGCGGCGATTGCAATGCGGGTTTTGTGGCTGGCAAACGCGCTGAATATTTTTCTCGCGCCGTGTTTTATTTACGGCAGCGACATTTTCGCTTTTTTGGGCATCGCCGCCCCGCAGTGGTTGATTGATAACTGGATTTTTCCGCGAATGGGCGTCACGGGCGCGGCGGTCGGAACGACAATCGGGCGCGGAGTCGGCGTTTTGTACGCCGCGTGGTGTTTGTTCGGCAAAGGCGGACGAATCACGATTTTGCCCGAAAGCTGGCGTTTTGACGGCGGCTTGTTGTGGAAACTGGCAAAACTTTCCTCGACCGCCGTTTTGCAGTTTACGATTGCGACGGCAAGCTGGAGCGTACTCGTCCGCGTCATTGCCGGATTCGGAAGCGAAGCGATTGCCGGTTATGTAATCGGTTTGCGTGTAATTATGTTTGCGCTGCTGCCCGCGCTCGGTTTGAGCAACGCGGCGGCAACGCTCGTCGGACAAAATCTGGGCGCGGGAAAACCGGAAAGAGCCGAAAAAGCGGTTTGGAAAGCCGCGTTTTTCAACGCCGCGTTTTACGGTGCAATCGGTTTGATTTTTATCTTTTTCGCGCATCAAATCGTGTCTATTTTTAGCAATGAACCGCCCGTTATCGCTTATGGCAACGATTGTCTGCGAATTGTCGCTTACGGGTTTCTGTTTTACGGTTTCGGAATGGTTCTCGAAACTTCGTTCAACGGCGCGGGCGACACCTGGACGCCGACTTATTTAAATTTGTTTATCTTCTGGCTGTTCGAGATTCCGCTCGCTTATCTGCTGGCGTATCATTTCGATCTCGGTCCGAACGGCGTTTTTTGGGCGATCACAATTGCCTTTTCGCTTCTCGCCGTCGTCAGCGCGGTTCTTTTTCGACGCGGAAAATGGAAAACCAAGACGGTTTGATAACCATACAGACACAGAGAATTTAAATCCTGTTTTTTCTCTGTGTCTCTGTGTCTCTATGGTTTAATTACTGTGTGAAGTTGATTGATTTTCCCAATCCGCGCTCTCATCGTTTTTCCGACTGGATTTTGTTCGGCAATTATTATTACGACGCGAGCGATATAATTCATTTCGGCGGCAAAATGACGGTGGAAAATCTGCGCCGCGCTTACCGCAGAGGCATTTTTCCGTGGCATATTGACGGTTTGCCGCTGCCCTGGTTTTGCCCGGAACGGCGAGCGGTTTTAGACTTTTCGGAATTGCACATTCCGAAAAGCTTGGAGCGCGAACGGCGAAAAACGCGGTTTGAATTTACGATTGACCGCGCTTTTCCTCAAGTAATCGAAAACTGCGCCCGCGTGAAAAGAAATCAGGAGACGGGGACTTGGATTACAGCAGATTTTATCGGCGCTTACATCGAATTGCACGAAGCGGGAGACGCGCACAGCGTTGAGGTTTGGGAAAACGGAGAATTAGTCGGCGGGCTTTACGGAGTTGATTCGGGCGGCGTGTTTTGCGGGGAGAGTATGTTTCACCTTCGGTCGAACGCTTCAAAATTTGCGCTGCTTTTTTTAATCGAACATCTTCAAACGCGCGGCGCAGATTGGCTCGACGCGCAGGTGATGACTCCGCATCTATCGGTTTTAGGAGCGCGGGAAATTTCTCGCAACACCTTTTTAACCAGACTGGAGCAAACTCAAGCCAAAGGTTTACAATTGTTTTAAGACATTTATCGAGGAAATATGAATCGGCGTAATTTTTTATTAACGGCTGCGGCGGCAACCGGCGGTTTGATGTTTTCCGGTTTTGCGCGCAGAGCGGAAATCTTTGCTGAAAACGGAAGTCTGAAAAATTTAAAAGCCGCCGGATTCGGCGAGCTAATTCCGACGGCTGCCAAAAATACGGGCGAGACGATTATCGCTTTGCCGAAAGGTTTTGAATATACGGTCGTCGGGAAAAAAGGCGATGTAATGAAAGACGGGCGACCGACGCCGCGTC
The DNA here is from genome assembly GCA_036387135.1 of Pyrinomonadaceae bacterium. Lineage (GTDB taxonomy): Bacteria > Acidobacteriota > Blastocatellia > Pyrinomonadales > Pyrinomonadaceae > JALZCH01. The sequence continues at coordinate 26,728 of DASVUH010000074.1, forward strand.
TGCACGACGGAATGTCGGCATTTGATGTCAAAGGCGAATTGCGGCTCGTTCGCAATCACGAGGTCAGCAACAAAACGCCGCAGCCCGACATTTCAATCGGCGCGTCGAATCATTACGACGAATCGGCTGGCGGCGGGACGACCACGCTTGTCATTAATCCGAAAACCCGTCTTATCGAACGCGATTTTGTTTCCTTGAGCGGGACTTTGGTTAACTGCGCGGGCGGGCGAACGCCTTGGGGAAGCTGGATTTCGTGCGAGGAAACGGCGCTCGGCAAAACGGAAATTACCGTCAACGGCAAAAAACAGGGCGGTTTTCAAAAACCGCACGGTTATTGTTTTGAAGTTCCGGCTTCCGCCGACAACAATTTGCCGCCCGTGCCGCTCACGGCGATGGGACGTTTTTGTCATGAAGCGATTGCGATTGACGATAAGGGAATCGTTTATTTGACCGAAGACCCTTTGAATTATGGAATCGAAGCAGGTTTTTACCGATTCATTCCGAAGAAAGCAAATCGTCTTGCTGAAGGCGGCACTTTGCAGATGCTCGCGGTCAAAAATCGCCCGAATCTCGATATGCGAAAAGGGCGCAAAACCGGAGAAACTTTCGACGCGGTTTGGGTGACCATTGATAATCCGAACCCGGAAGAAGCGGACGTTGATGAAGTAGCGGTTTACAAACAGGGAAAAGCGAAAGGCGGCGCGGCGTTCGTCAAGCTCGAAGGCTGTTTTGCCGATAAAAATCGCGTTTATTTTGTCTCGTCAAAAGGCGGCGACAACGGCGGCGGGCAAATCTGGCTTTACGAAAGAAAAAACCGAGACGAAGGACATTTGACTCTCTTGTTTGAATCGCCCGACCGCGAGCTGCTCGATATGCCCGACAACATTTGCACGCATCCGAAAAGCCGCATGCTGTTTATGTGTGAAGACAGCAATTACCTCGGTCAAATGTTATCGCCCAGCAATTATGTGAGGATTTTAACGCCTGACGGCAAAGTCGCCGATTTCGCCAAAAATATTGTGCCGAAATTGGAATCGAGCGAGTTTGCCGGAGCGACTTTCAGCCGCGACGGAAAGACTTTCTTTGTCAATTTGCAATCCGTCGGCGTAACTTTGGCGATTTGGGGCGATTGGGGAAAATTTAGAAGTTAGAACTACGGAAATCAATTATGAATTTCAAATTACGAATTACGAATTGTGGAATATTTTTAAAATCATTAATTCGTAATTCGTAATTGTTAATTCGTAATTGATTATTCGTGTTCTGCGGTGAAGAGCCGTAAGATTTCCAGACCTTCGCGCGAGCGCGGATCAATTGTGCGCAGATGGCGGCGACCTTGCATTTCCCAGATCGCGGTGACGTGTCCGTCTTTTTGCACGGCGTTGTAAGTTACTTCTTCTTCAGGTGGTTTCTCCGCTGTACCTGCGGTTTCGCCGCTGTTTTGTTCGGACGCGGTTTCAGTCGCAGTTTCGGTTGCTGCCGCGTTTTCATTTTCCATTGTAAAAAATCTCCTTCTAAAATTTGTTTATTAATTGCAAGAATTTTTGCACACGCGCCGCCGTGCAAGCAAGGAAGGCGGTTTCTTTACGATTTTTAAAACTTTCGTTCAAGTTAAGAAAAGTTGAAACGCCGAGACGCAGAGACGCCGTGAAATTAAAGATAGAAAAGAGAAGTTAGAGTGAGAAGCCGAGAGATTTTCTCAATTCTTTTCTAAAAAAACTCGGCGTCTCTGCGTCTCGATGTTGAAAAATCCATCCGTGAATTTAGATTTTAAAAGTAGGGAAGTGACTAAATAAGCGCCGCTGTGATATTTTCGGCGGAAGAAAAGAAAATTTAAATGTTTAGACCACAGGAGATTATCAGAAAAAAACGCGACGGCGGGAGTTTGACTGAAAAGGAAATCGGCAATTTTGTCGGCGGCGTAACCGACGGACGCTGGGCTGATTATCAGATTTCCGCTTTGTTGATGGCTTGTTTTACGCGCGGTTTAAATTCTGATGAACAGGCGTTTTTGACCGGAGCGATGCTGCATTCGGGCGA
>DASVUH010000075.1:0-85377 GCA_036387135.1 Pyrinomonadaceae bacterium
CTTAATTCAAAGCAGTTGGGAAAAATCAAACGGCAACAGTTAGAGTTCAAGTCCCGAATAATCCAAATAATCTACTGATAACTTTAACCTTAACTCCGACATCTGGAACAGGCACAGCGCAATTTACAAGTAATAACACTACGACGAGAACAATAACGGCAACAACGGATGTGGAAATCAGGGGAATTACAGAGAGCAGTACGAAAGATAATATGGAGTTTAAAGCAACTTACACAAAGCCTAACAATCAAATTGTGACGCTTGACACTGAAAATTTTACGGTTATTTCCGTAACCTTATCATTAAGAACAAGTGGAACTGTTTCTTCAGATAATGCGGGAAGAACTGCTTATAATTCAGCGTACAACACTACATCGCTTGGTTTAATACAGCACTCGTCTTTACCCGGTTGGTTTACCGGAGTCGAAATTGTTGGAACAGTTGCCCCAAACGATTTTAGTGATTTGATTGTTCTTAAAAGAGAGGTTCTGGGAGCTAGAAAGTTTGATGATATGACATTGGTTGAAACAACTCCACAAGGGGACGATACTTCATTTCCGCAATTTCGTGATGATAATCCTCAATCTGGTGGCTCTAACGGAAAGGTATATGATTTGGATGGTCCCGGAATCGGAAATAATTCAAATAATCCAATTGGAACTATAGGACGCTTGCGTGCTAATTTTAGAGGGTATGCGACAGTTGATGGCAATCAGGTTTCTGGAGACTTATTTTGGTTTACTCGAGTTTCAGTAAGGAAAATAAGTAATGGTGATGCAATTCATAATCAGTTTTCTGCCGATAATCAGGCAGGAACAGGAGCTACAAATTTGACTTGGAATTTACAACCCTAGGAAGGAAATCATATGAGAAAAAGTGTTTTAGGTTATACAATCGCTGTGGTTGGAGGTTTAATAGGACTATTTTATCTTACAACAGCCACATATAAAGCAGCATTAATGCAAGATAAGACAACATTGATACAACGTCAAGAAAAACCAAAATCTAAAGTGTTAAATAAGGAAGTAAAGCAATTGCTTGAAACTATAAGGAACAGAAATTTAGTTACTGAAAGCCCTGATAAACTAGCTCAAGCAATTGAAGCATTAGGTCAGAGACAGATTACAGAAGCTATCCCTGAGTTAATTGACTTCCTCGATTTTAGAAGAATTCATAAATGGGAAGGCACTGGAGTGATTTTACATCCTCTACCCAAAGAAGGAGATTATCCCGCTGTTGGAGCATTATTTTCAATAGGTAAACTCGCTTTACCTGCTTTAATTAAAGTAGTTGAAGAAAATGACATAGACTCCATTAAAAGTAAAAATGCTCTTCAAACAATTCAACTAATATTTCGTGAAAACTTATCCGAAGGTGTTAAATACCTTGAAAGCGAAATGATTAAGTCCACGTCACAGGATGGCAAGCAAAGAATGCAATCCGCTGTTGAAAAAACTAGAGCTGAATGGATAAAAATTCATAATTCAATGTCTAATCAAAATTAAGCATTTTTATAAAAAGACCTATTACTTTGGCGACATTCGCAATCTACACGACTAGCAAACGTCGGATAGCGAAAACAGAAAATTACCGCTAAATTTCGCCTTTGGACAAATCCGCTGGAGTCTGGTCGGCGCGCCTCAAACCAGATTAATCGGACGCAGCGAAGTCGTCAGCAAAACAGACAAAGTAAGTAGCAGTTATAGCTGCTTTGTGTGTTGTCCGAATATGTACAATAACGGTTGGATAACACCTTATACGGCTGAGATTGACGAGGGCGAGACATTTCAATATACAGCACAACAGCAAGATCGTGATTGTTATCAGAATCTTTATTCTCCATATCCTGCGGATGCAAATTGGACGATTAATGACGACCAGATTGCAACAGTAGGTTTTGACGGATCAACAACAGCAATCAGCGAAGGAGACGCATATCTAACGGCAAATTGGACGGGACAGCTTTGGTGGGCAGATGCAACGGACGCTTGTCTGCCAGATGAGATTGCTGTCAATCGAACTGCTAATGTGATTGTTAAGCCAATCCTGATTATTAATGTTCCGCAAAACGCAATGGACGGAGATACGGTTGAGTTTAGTGTTAGCGTCGAAAACGGCACTGCGACAGCTTATCAATGGAGTTTTGAGCCGACCAGCGGCGGAAACAATCCACAAGTAAATTTTACAGCACCTAATGCTGCGGTTACACAAGCAAAAGCACATTGGTTTGCTAAGCCTGATAGCCCATGCGGAGCAGACCTCAATAGCAAATATACCATCAAAGTAAAAGTTACTTTTCAAGGTGGAAAGCAAACAACCAAAGAAGCGCCTTTTACAGTGAGTATTGGTGGAAATTGGGGCGGAACTGTTCCATCACCAATAATAGACGGATATCCAGATATCAATTTTGACAGCCAGAGAAATCTTTGGGTAGTGATTGGACGCGGAACACTACAAAGAGTTCCTAGCCTAGCTATACTAAGAACTCCAACCACCAGCCAATTCTATAATAAAACTTTAAAGCATGAAGAAGTTCATGTTGAGCAATATGCGACGGGAATCTTTTCAGACTTATATCATATAGGAAGTCTAATGAATGCCCTATCACCTCTTACGGATTCATCCGAAAATGGATTACGCCAAAAAATATATGATTCGAGGATAGCTTGGTATCAAGGTCAGGATCGAGTGTTAAAGACAAGACTACCTGACGCAGAGAGAGAAGCATTTGCGGTTTCTGATCCAATTGCACCGCAATACAAATTTCAAAGTCAGTGTCAATAATTAGGTGCAACAAAGGAGAAAATCTAATGAATAGAATTATTGCATTAGTTGTGTTTTTTTTATACGCCTTTGTTTTTAGTAATCCAGGACAAACTCGTCCAAAGGAACAATGGCAAGAGCTAAATAGCAAAAGCAAAGCTATTATAGTAGGAGTGGTTGAAGATTATCTTCAAGTAATTAGACCTGAAAAACTAAAAGCTAATGCGGATGGGACTTTGCCGATTCCAAACCCTAATGAGTATGTCGCAGGACAAGTTTTTCGAGTAAAACTAACTGACAGAATTAAGGGAAAGGTAAAGACACAAAGAATAGGTAATAAGGAGTATATTTATGTGTTTATATGGGGTAGAGGCGTACCGGGAATTGGCGATCCCATTTTGCTTGAAAATAAAGAATATGTGCTTTTTTTAGAACCTAATAATGAGGAAAAAGAACTAGCCGGAACGGAAACCGCTGATTATAAACCAAATGAAATAATCAAAAAGCCATTTGATTATAAATCAAGTTATTTAATCATTCGCTTTGGTGGAGCAACAGAAGTTAAAGGTGATAAAAATAAGTTAATAAAAGAAATAAAAAGAGCACTATGATTCCATAAAGGAACTTTATTATGGTCAGGATTCTTATATCGGTTGTATTTCTTTCCACCTTTTTAATTATAGAAATTTCAGGACAAACATTCTCAAAAGAATATTGGAAAGAAATAGCTGAAGATAGCGATGCCGTAATAATCGGAACTGTTGAAAAACGCCTGCAATTAATTCGACCTGAATGTTATAAATCAAATCCCGACAGCAACTGCATAAATCCGAAAGAGTATATTGTCGGAGAAATTTTTCAAGTGAAATTTACTAAAAGACTTAAAGGGAAAATAATTAGTGTAAAAGAAGGCGATGAAAAGTATTTATATATTTTTGACGCCGGAGGCTATGGTTTGCACAATGTTGGAATGAGACTGATTAAAGGTAAGGAATTTTTATTCTTTTTAAAACAGAACACCGATAATAGTAAATTTGTTGGATTAGAAACAATCGAATATAAACCAAACTCACAAAGCATTAGAGCGCCTTTTGAAGCAAAACCCATTTATACGGTTGTTTACGAAACTCGCGGAATTGTTCAAATCAAGCCGGATAATAATAAATTGATTAAAGAAATAAAAGAAGTTATAGATTGAATCTGCAATTTCGCATTGATTCTATAACAGGAAATTGCCGATTTTATTTTGGAAAGAAAAAAATAAGTTGTCGAAACCGTCGGCGGTGATGATTACTCGACAATTCTGTCAATCACAAATGTCGGCGACAAAAGCGGCAAATTCACGATGCAGTTGGCAATTCGCCAAATAAAGAAAGAGAAAACGCTTACTATGTATCGCTGGTGCAAGCGCGGGTTGGCACACTAAAGCGCATTTTATTTCATCGCTCTGAAATCTGTTCTAGTAAAATAAGAAATAGAAGTTGTTTGTAAAAGCTCAAGCGAGCCTTCCGCAAATAAATGGTTGACAATTTCTGATAAAATTATGTTTCGGACTTTTATTTCTGGAGTTGTTCTCCTAATAATAGGTCTAATATCCGGCTATAATAAGATGCAAGGAGCTAGCGAGAATATGAATAAACCATAATCAAAGTGATTCCGCTCAAAATGGTGACACTACAAAAGGTTCTTCATAACTTTAAAATTCATGACGCCAACAAAAAAGAAAAATCACGTTTCGCAGAAAGCGAATTCGTTTACAGAATCAGTTATCCGCGAGATGACGCGCGTTGCGAATAAACACGGCGCGGTTAATTTGTCGCAAGGTTTTCCCGATTTTGCCGCGCCCGAAGACATCAAGCAGGTGGCGATGCAGGCGATTGAAAACAACATCAATCAATACGCAATAACCTGGGGGGCGAAAGATTTCCGCGACGCGATTGCAAAGAAAACGGCTTGGTATTTGGGGTTGGAAATTGACCCGGAAACAGAAATAACGGTGACTTGCGGCTCGACCGAAGGAATGATTGCGGCGATGATTGCGACGGTTGATCCGGGCGAGGAAGTGATTGTTTTCGAGCCGTTTTACGAAAATTACGCGCCCGACGCGATTTTGTCCGACGCCGTTCCGTGCCACGTACCGCTTTACGCGCCCGAAAACGAGGAAGCAGAATGGATGTTTGACCGTGATGAATTGCGCGCGGCTTTTAACGAAAAGACAAAAGCGATTATCATTTGCAATCCGAATAATCCGACCGGAAAAGTTTTCAGCGCCGAAGAATTGCAGTTTATCGCCGAGCTTTGTCAGGAATTCGACGCGCTCGTTTTTACCGACGAGATTTACGAACACATTCTCTACCCGCGCGGCGGCGAAACGCTGAGGCATTTTTCAATCGCTCAACTAAGCGGAATGCGCGAGCGGACGGTGATTGTTAATTCTTTGTCGAAAACTTATTCGGTGACGGGTTGGCGAGTGGGCTACTGCATCGCGCCGCCGGAAATTACGAAAGCGATTCGCAAAGTCCACGATTTTTTGACAGTCGGCGCAGCCGCTCCTTTGCAAGCCGCCGGAGCTTACGCTTTGAGTTTGCCGCAGGCTTATTACGCCGGACTGCAAGCCGAATACACGCAAAAACGCAATTTTCTGCTGCCGGCTTTGCAGCAAGCCGGTTTTAAAGCTTACGCGCCAGACGGGGCTTATTACATAATGACCGATATTTCCGCGTTCGGTTTTCCGAATGACGTTGATTTTACAAAGTTTTTAATCACCGAAATCGGCGTCGCCTGCGTGCCGGGTTCGTCGTTTTATCACCACAAAGAATTGGGCGCGCAGCAGGTTCGTTTCTGTTTCTGCAAAAAGGACGAAACGCTCCAATCGGCAGCCGAACGACTAATTAAACTGCGTGAGAGAATTTGATTGCGGTTCACTGACGCGGAGATGAGAATGCAACCAAATGTCTTGTCGTGCGTATCAAAAAAATGGAAAGAAACTTCGGCTTTCCGTTTTTTAACAAAAATAAAACTGGAGGATTAATGATGTTGCTTAAAAAAAATGTAAGCAAATTTGCGGCAATTTCCGCATTTGCCGTTTTACCGTTTGTCTTAGGCGGCGTTGACGTTAACGCGCAGGAAGCCCGAACCGCGCCTGCGCCGCGAGCCGAATCTCAAGCGTTTTCGATGTTTTTCGGCGGCGGAAGCTATCTCGGCGTGCAAACTGAAAATGTGACGAAAGAAAATTCCGGCAAATACAATCTCGGCGAGCCGCGCGGTGTTGCGGTCGTCAAAGTTTCCGAAAACAGCCCGGCGGCGCAAGCCGGTTTGCGCGACGGCGACGTGATTGTTCGTTTTGAAGGCGAAGAAATAAAAAGCGTCACGAAATTGCAGCGGCTGATTCAGGAAGTCGCGCCCGACCAGAAAGCCCGAATCACCGTTTTACGCAACGGCGGAGAGCAGGAATTGAGCGTTACAATGGGCAAACGACCGGAACCGCAATTTCGCAATTTTGGAACGATGCCGGACGGCGCTTGGACATTGCCGCCGATGCAATCTGTTCCGCGATTAGAGCCGCTTCCGCGAATGGAAAATATGCCTCGCTTTGAACAGCTTCCGCGCGGGGAATTTAAATTTGAAATGCCGGACAGCAACAATGTTTTTGTTTTTCCCGGAACGGCAGGGCGTCGTCTCGGCGTCGCCGTTTCGTCTTTGAGCAAACAATTGGGCGATTATTTCGGCATTGCCGAGGGCAAAGGATTGCTGATTGAAAATGTGGCTGAAAATAGCCCGGCGGCGAAAGCGGGTTTGAAAGCAGGTGACGTGATTGTCGAAATCGAAGGCGAAGCCGTTTCAAACCAAGCCGATTTGATTCGCGGTTTGAACAAAAAAGCGGAAGGGGAAATCGCGTTGACTTTTATCCGCGACCGCCAGCGCCAAACCGTTCGTCTGACGCCCGAAGCAAACAAATCGGTAATTGCTCCCGGCAAAACGATGAGGTTCTAGAGCAAATTTCAATTTGTCGAAATACAAAAGAAGAAAATTAACAGGGATGAAATGGATAAAAGAGATAAACCAAAAACAAAAAATATCCCATTTATCCCTTTCATCCCTGTTAATTCTTTGTCTTTCAATTTATTGAAATGCGATTTAAGTTTCCGAATAGAAAAAGCGACGAGATTTATGAACAAACCTCATCGCTTTTTTTGTTCGAGACAAACTTATTGCTCGATTCTTTCCCACGTCGCAGTCATTTTTTTAACAGTTGCTTTCGGGTATTCGGAGAGCATTTGTTTGCGGAGCGTTTCGGCTTCTTCTTTGGTTTCTCCGGCGTAAATGGCTAGAAAATTCGGAATCAAAATGCTTTCGCGGTTTTTATCCCACAAACCTTCAAAATCATAACCGACCGCGTCCATATTCGGACAACTGTAATACGTGAAAACTTTACGTTCAAGCTGTAAATTCTGCAATTCTTTGCGTTCTTTTTCGACAGCTTCCATATATTCGCCGCCGTCGCAGTCTTCCAATTCGTAGGTTTTCAGCAGCACGGCGTAAAACGGCGTGGACGAGTAAGTTTTATTGGGAATGATTTTTGCCGGAATCTTAAACGATAATTCCCATTCGGCAAACTCTTTTTGCCGATGTTTGCAAGGCTTTCCCGGATCGGGACAAACCGCGTTTGAAACGGCGGTTTTCGCCGTAGTTTTTTTGTTTGTCTGGCTTTCGCTCGAATCAAATTCGATTTTTCTTTCGGTTTTGCTTTCCGCTCCGGCTTCCGAAGCGGTGCGAGTTTCGGCAACGCTAATCGAACAGCCGGAAAGTAATAGCGCGATAAATCCAACTTTAATAATTTGCAGCGGTTTCATATTTTTATAAAATCTCATCTTTTTAACGCGAAAAAAGAGAAAAAAACGTATCAATTTTTGATTTCTTTTTGAATTAAATCCGCTGCCATTTTGCCCGACAACATCACGAGCGGCATTCCGCCGCCCGGATGCGTCGCGCCGCCGACGAAGAACAGATTTTTGACATCTCTGGATTGATTAGGCGGGCGCAGAAAAGCCGAAAAAGCGCCGTTTGATGAAACGCCGTAAATCGAGCCGCGATTTGCCCTGTATTTTTCCTCGAAATCGGCTGGCGTTATGATTTGCTCAAATTCAATCGAATTTTCCAAATCTTTGAGACCTGAATTTTCCAGCTTTTTGATGATCGAATCCCTGTAAGATTTTTTTTCTTTTTCCCAATCGGTTGCTTCGCTCGTGTACGGCGCGTTGATTAAAACAAACAAATTTTCGCATCCGGCGGGCGCTTGCGTTTCGTCAGTCCGCGAAGCGGCGCAAACGTAAATTGTCGGATTGTCGGCAGGACGTTTTTCTCGAAAAATTGAGTTAAATTCCGCGCGATAATCGTCGGAAAAAAAGATGTTGTGATGCGCCAATAGCGGAAATTTCTTTTTCGCACCCACTAGCAAAACAAAACCGCTGCACGACGGCTCGATTTTTTCGAGCTTTTTATCGGGAAAGCTTGGGCGGTCTTTCTCTTCGATTAAATTTCGATAAGTTTCGATTGCATCTGCGTTTGAAACTACGAAATCCGAAGTTAAGTTCTCGCCGTTTTTCAGCTTCACGCCGACCGCCGAGCGGTCGGCGAAGAGGATTTTTTCGACTTCGCAGTTGGTTTTGATTTCAACCCCCAATTCCTTTGCCAATCGTGTTAAAGCCTTTGGAATTTCGTAAATCCCGCCGCGCACATACCACGCGCCCAAACCGAATTCGACAAACGGAATCAGAGCAAATGTCGCCGGAGTTTGATAAGGCGACGAGCCGTTGTAAGTGGCAAAACGGTTGAAAAGCTGCTGCAATTTCGGCGAGCGAAAATATTTTCGGTTATGCGCGTCAAGCGTTTTCCACGAAGAAATTGCGGCTAAATCTTTGGCGTAACGCGGGCGCAGCAGTTTCGGCAAATCGTTCAGCGAATGTGTGAGAAATGTACGCTCGGCGACTTCGTATTTGCGGCGCGCATTTGTGATAAATTTTTCAAATCCTTCGACATCGCGCGGTTCTATTCTTTCGATTTCTTTTAAGGTTTTCGGCAAATTGCGCGAAGCGTTGAAAACAGTTTTGTCAGACCAAAAATAACGGCAAATTGGTTCGAGCAAAACGAGTTCGAGATAATCTTCGAGGCAGCGATTTGCGGCTTCAAACAATTCTTTTAAAACGTGGCGCATTGTTAAAAGCGACGCGCCGGTGTCGAATTTATAATCGCCGGATTCGATAAAATTAACTTTGCCGCCGACATTCGAGTTTTTTTCAAGAATTGTGACCGAAAATCCGAGCGCCGCAAGCCGGATCGCCGCCGACAATCCGCCCAAACCCGCTCCGATAATGATTACCTTTTTCATCCGCTCGATTTATTATTATCACGTATTTTGTTCGCCGCTGAAACGAGCATTGAGCGATTGCGCCGAAACGAATGCAAGCCGGAAAGCGTCAATCGTTCAATCTGTCGGGTGTCAGCAGAATGTTAGAATTATGATAGGATAACGGCGCTAAGTTTTGCCGACCACGCCGGAAAGTGAAAAAAGATGAAAATTTGCCCCGTTTGCCAGACAACTTATACGGACGACTCGCTCCGTTTTTGTATGAAAGACGGCACGCCGCTCGACAATTTTCAAGAGCCGACAGCCGCGCCCGAAACGGAAGAAGAACAGACAGTTTTCGCGCCCGAACGCTCGCCGAAAATGGTCGTGCCGCTCGACGCGCCGGAACCGCAAGCTCCTGTGCCGGTTTCGCCCGTTAATCAACAAAAGCCGCCGCAATCGCCGCCTCGGCGCAAATCAAACGCCGGAATTTTAATCGCTCTCGGCGCGCTCGGCGTTTTGATATTGCTCGGAATCGGCGGTTTCGGAGCCTGGTGGCTATTCAACTCGCGCGGCGCTCGAAATAACGAAATTGCAGCCGCGAATTCAAATGCGAATCTCAATCAAAACGCGAATCTTTCCGTCAACGAAAATCTTTCTGCAAATGCTAACAGCAACGCGAACGCAAATGCGAATTTAAACGTCAACGCAAATTTAAAAACGCCGACTCCGACTCCGACACCGACCAGAACTCCGACACCGACTCCGACGCCTGCAAACCGCAACGCGAATTTAAGCAATGCGAATAACGTTTCAAATACAAACGCCAATCTCGCCGTAAACGCAAATTTACAGCGACCGACGCCTTCGCCCGCAGTAACGCCGACCCCGCAGAGACCGCCGCAGCCGACGACAATTTCGGGCGGCGTCGTCAACGGCAAAGCCGTCAATCTACCCAAACCGCCTTATCCGCAGGCGGCTCGCGCGCTTCGCGCTTCGGGCGTGGTCAACGTGCAGGTTTTGATTGACGAAAACGGGCGCGTCGTTTCGGCGCAAGCCGTTTCCGGTCATCCGCTATTGCGGGGCGCGGCAGAATCGGCGGCGCGGCAGGCGCGTTTTAATCCGACAATGTTGTCCAATCAACCTGTCAAAGTTTCCGGCACGATTGTTTACAACTTCAATATCAATTAACGTGATGCGCGAGGTAAGAAAAATTTGAACCGCCGAGACGCAGAGACGCCGAGAGAAAAACAAAGAGAATAAGCAAAGATAAAAGAAAAATTTTTTCTTTTTTTTACTCATTCTCTGCGTCTCTGCGTCTCGGCGGTGAAAAATTTTAATCCGAACTCGCATTCAATTAAGATTGAAAAAGCCGTTTTAATTCGGCGATTCGTTTTTCCGGCTCGCCGTAAGTTTCGCGGTAATCGAGACCGCTCCGGCGAATCACCTCAAAAGCCTCGTCGCGCCCGTAAACGTGCGTAATGTAAACACGCCGTTCGGTTTCGGAAGGAAGCTGTTTATAAGTCAGAAAATAATGCTGCAAGCGTTCGACGACCGCGACGGGAACTTCGGAAATGTCGTTTAAATGACCGAACGCCGCATCGTCGTACAAAACGGCGATGATTTTGTCGTCGGCTTCGAGCTTGTCAACCATCCGCAAACCGCCGATTGGTTTGGCGGCAAGAAAAAAATCGCCGTGCGCCATCGTTTTTTCGGTCAAAACGCAAATGTCGAGCGGGTCGCCGTCGCCTTTGACAATGGGCATACCGGTTTTCTCGCGGCAAAACTCGGCGATTGACTCGCCGCAATAAGTCTGCGGCAGAAATCCGTAAGGCATCGGGCAAAGCGAAGAAAAACGTTGCGGGCGGTCAATCCGCAGACGACCGGAAGATTTATCAAGCTCGTATTTTATCGCGTCGTTCGGCACAATCTCGATAAAAGCGTTGACAATTTCCGGCGCGTTGACGCCAACGGGAACGCCGTGCCACGGATGCGATTGAAACATTAAAGAAAAAAGGCGGTTCAGTTCTGCATTATCGCTCATAAAAACATTCTAAAACTTTTAACAGCGAAGGGTGAATTCAATTTGATTTTGAATTGATAAACCATTTCTTTTCACCTGCGCCGAGGTTGCGGTAGAATTCTCTCGAACAATGCTGACGCTTTTACATATCAACAATATCGCGCTGATTGAAGAGCTGCGGCTCGAATTCGGCGAGGGCTTGAATCTGTTGACCGGCGAAACCGGCTCAGGCAAATCAATTATCGTTGATTCTCTGGGCGCGCTGACGGGCGAGCGCGTTTCCGCTGATTTGATTAAAGAAGGAACGACAACCGCGCGCATCGAAGGGCTTTTTTCTCTCGAACCAAGCTCTGAAATTCTGCAAATTTTCGATGAAGCCGGACTCGATGTTGAACCTGCCGATTTTGAAGATTTAATCGTCCGCCGCGAGCTTTCCGCAACGGGCAAAAACCGGATTTTCGTCAACAATCAGCTCGTCACGCAAAATTTTCTCAAACGAATCGGCGCGTTTCTGGTTGATATTCACGGGCAGGGCGAGCAGCAGACGCTTTTCGATCCGCGAACGCATCTCGAAATGCTCGACGATTACGCCGCACTCGGCGATTTGAGACGAGAAATTGCCGAAAAATATCGCTGCTGGCAGCAGATTTTAAAAGAACTCGAATCTCTGCGCTCGGACGAGACGCAGAAATTACAGCTCGTTGATATTTTGCAGTTTCAGATTGATGAATTGAAAAAAGCCAATTTGCAGGCTGGCGAAGACGAAGAATTGGAAACGGAGCGACGCCGTTTGATGAACGTCGAAAAACTTTCGGCGTTGAGCGACGAAGCATACGCTTTGCTTTATGAATCGAGCGAATCGGCAATTTCAAATCTCGCCGTAGTCGCTAAAAATGTTGACGAACTGACCAATTACGATCAGCAATTTGGCGAATACAACGAACAACTGACTTCGGCGCAAGCCGTTCTCGAAGATTTGGCGATTACGCTTCGCTCGTTTCGCGGCAGCCTGGAGTTTTCGCCCGAACGATTGTCGGAAATCGAATCGCGTTTAGCGGAAATTCAGCGTTTGAAGCGCAAATACGGCGGTTCGATTGAATCTGCGCTCGCGCATCTCGCCGAATCCGAAGAGCGTTTAAGCCGTATCGAATCAGCCGAATTGCGCGAAGCCGAATTGTTAAAACAGGCAAACGCGGCGCGCGCGGATTATCTGAAAACAGCCCGCGAAACGCACGAGAGACGCGAAACGGCGGCGCGCGAATATTCAAAAGCCGTCGAAGCCGCTTTAAAAGATGTGGCGCTGGAGCGTGCGCGTTTTGAAGTCAGAATTAACGCGCCCGAAAATTTAAACGACGATAGCTCGAATCGTTTTTTAACCGCCAAAGGTTTCGACGCGGTTGAGTTTTATTTCTCGGCAAACGTCGGTGAGAGCTTAAAACCGATTGCGCGCGTCGCTTCGGGCGGCGAGGCTTCGCGTTTGATGCTCGTTTTAAAAACCACCGGAAAACTCAGCGAACAATTGAAAACAGCCGTTTTCGATGAAATTGACGTGGGAATTTCCGGGCGCGTTTCCGAAGCCGTCGGGCGAAAATTGAAAAAACTCGCGGCTCATCATCAGGTTTTATGCGTCACGCACCAGCCGCAGATTGCCGCGCTCGCCGACGTTCATTTTGTCGTCGAAAAAGAAATGTCGGGTGAGCGGACGACCGTGCAGGTCGTTAAATTAAACAAAAACGCGCGCGTCGAAGAATTAGCCAGAATGCTGACGGGCGCAATTGTTACAGATTCGGCGCGGCGACACGCGAAAGAATTGCTCAAAGCCGCCGCTTGACGGAAAAAGTGGTTGCGTAAAACGAGCAGCCGTCTAAAAATCAAAAATCAAACGAAAAACAATATGGCGATAATTGGAACAGTCGAAAGTTTGTGGCGTTATCCGGTCAAAGGTATGCGCGGCGAGGAGTTGACCGAAGCGTTTATGGGGTTTTCGGGCATTTACGGCGACCGTTGCTACGCCTTTAAAAATTCAGCCGCGCGCAAAGGTTTTCCTTATTTGACGGCATCGGCGCAGCCGGAAATGCTGCGTTATCGCCCGCAGTTTCGTCATCCCGAACGAGCTGCAAAACCGCCGAATTTGTTTGAAGCAATGAGCATCGCGCCCGGCATTATGCCCGCAAACGCCGAGCCGGAAGATATGGCTTTGGATGTAGTTACGCCTTCAGGCGCGGTCGTTGCCGTTGATGATCCGCTTTTGATAAAAATGCTCAGTCACGGAATCGGTGAAAAAAATCAACTGACGCTCATGCGTTCAGACCGCGCATTTACGGATTGTCGTCCGGTTTCGCTGATCGGCGTGCAAAGCGTCCGACAAATCGAAGCGGAAATGAATGTTCCGATTGACAAACGGCGCTTTCGGGCAAATATTTACCTGAATCATACAGCCGACGTTGGATTTGCCGAGAATGAATTAATTGGTCGCCGATTGCGAATCGGTTCGCAGGCGATGATTATGATTCTCGAACGCGATCCGCGCTGCAAAGTGATTTCGCTCGATCCCGAAACGGGCGAACACAACCCGGCGGTTTTACGTCAGGTCGCTCAAGCGCATTCAGCTTTTGCGGGCGTTTATTGCGCGGTTTTGGTCGAAGGAATTTTGACGAAAGGCGATTCAATCGAGGTTCTGGATTAAAAGAGATTCGCTCTGGTTTTTAATAAAAACTCTTGACCATTTAAAAAAAATAAGCTTACACTCTGTCACTCTCAGCCCTAAAAATTACAACAATTTAGCAGGAGACAGAAAAAATGTTGAACGACTTTAAGAGTTTTCTTTTACGCGGAAACGTGATTGATTTAGCCGTCGCTGTAATTATCGGCGCGGCATTCACCAAAATTGTTACTACGCTCAGCGAAGGAATTATTTCGCCGTTTATCGGATTAATTACAGGCGGGATTGATTTCAAATCGAAATTTTTCGTTTTGAGCGGTCAGCTTCCGGCTATCGTAACGCCCGAAGCAATTGACGCCGCCGTCAAAGCCGGAACGCTCAACATCGTGCGCTACGGTCAACTGCTCAACGACATCGTCAATTTCGTGATTGTCGGATTAGTCTTATTTTTCATCGTCCGCCGGTTTTCCCGCTATCTGAAATTTATGGAAGCCGCCGCGCCGCCGACTCCGACCGAAGCTTTGCTCGCGGACATACGCGATCTTCTGGCGCAAAAACCGGGAGTTTAAATAAAAAACGGCGCGTAAAAATGCCGTTTTATCTGTTTATCGGCAGCGTAATCTCGCGCCTGACAAACGAGTTTTCCGCGCCCTCGAATTTGACGTGGATTTTGCCCTGCGAGCGATTAAAACCGCTGCTGAATTGCCCGGTTCTGACGCCTTCAGTGCCGCCCGCCAGACCGCTGCCGGTTAAACCGAGCGTGTAAGTTCTGCCCGCCAAGCCTTCTAAAATTAAATGTAAATTCGCGTCGGAGGCTGTGGCGCGAATGATTTTTAAACCTTGATTCGTTTGACCGGGCGCGAGCGGCGGAAATTCTGTCCAAACCTCCATTCCTTCGTCGTACTCGTAAACGATTTTCAGGTTGTTTTCAAAATTTCCGAGAACAATTTCCGCCCGCTGAATATCGCCGATCTTTTGCAAATTGAAATTAATCGGCTTGCCGTTAACCGTCACTGTTTTTATTTTCGCATTGAGTGGAAAAGCCGGTGACACGACGAGTTTTTCGAGCATGTAATTGCCGTATCTTGTGATTTCAAGATTTAACTTTCCTCTCGGACGCGCGAGCGTGAAATCGTAGCTCGCCGCGCCGACGCGGACTCGTTTGATTTCCGCCGTGTCCCAATTTGCCGGAAGCTGCGGCGCGAAACGCAAAGTTTTATTTTCGATTTCAATCCCGAAAAGACCGCGAAGCAGCGGCGTCGCAATCATCGCTTCCGACCAGATTTGATGATGCGACGAGCGACCAAAAGGCGCGTTGAAATCGCCCGACAGCAATTCGGTAATGTAACCGAGCGCGTTTCCGCGTTCTTTTAATTGCACATTGGCGTAAAGCGCCTGAAAACCGATGTGCGGGCGTCCGTAATTGTAAGCCGCAAGACTCGCCCAACCCGTAAAAAGTCCCCAGACCGAGCCGTGATGATAGGAAAGCGGATCATAAAGTTTGGAATCGTTTGCCAAAATCCGCGCTCCCCAATCGGTCGCGATTCGGCTGCTCCCGATTCTGTCCAACTCTTTTTGCGCCTTTTCGGTTTCGAGCATCCGAAACCACAAAGGCACGGCTGGCAAAACCGTGTCTTCGTCAAAAATCACGGCTTTTTGCAGCTCGTTTAAACGTTCTTGCCGAACAGTTCGATTAACGCCTTTTTCGGCTTCGACAGGTTTTGCGGTCGGAAGTTTTGTTGCGTAAGCGTAGAAATTTCGGTCAGCCAGCCAGAAAGTTTTTTCGGTTGCGGTACGTGTGCGTTCGGCTTTCGCGGCGGCTTCTTCGCTCAAATCTTCGTCGTCCATTTCTTCAGCCAGCCGTTTCATCGCTTGAGCGGCGGCAAACCAGACGCCTTGCTGGTAAATTTCTTCGTGCGGCGGGTAAAGATCGCCGCCTTCGACCCAGCCGTGACCGAATTTTGTGTTTTCGACCAGCCCGTTGTTGTCGGTGTCGCTTGCCGCTGCGTGAGCGTACGCTTTTTTTATTGAATCCCAGCTATCTTTCAAAAATTGGCGGTCGGCGCTCCGCTCGAAATAATCGAGACAGGCAATGATGTAAAGCGGCGTCGCGTCAGCCGCCGCCCAGGCGTATGGGAAATCCGTGAACCAGCGGACATACGACGCGCTTTGCGAGATTTCGTGCGGGATTTTGCCGTCGGCTCGCTGATATTTACGCAGGAATTCGAGCGCGGTTTTCGTCGTCTGAAAATCACCGTAAGAATTTGTCGCAAACGCAGTCCAGAGCGCGTCGCGCCCGAAAAACCACGCAAAACCGGGACGCTCGCCTTCG
This sequence comes from Pyrinomonadaceae bacterium, assembly GCA_036387135.1. GTDB lineage: Bacteria > Acidobacteriota > Blastocatellia > Pyrinomonadales > Pyrinomonadaceae > JALZCH01. The sequence goes on from DASVUH010000075.1 coordinate 16,127, forward strand.
CCCGAAGCGCGAAAACCGGCGAGCAAGCCCGTCCCGAGCTGCGGATTTGTCGCCAAGCCTTTGTCAATTCCGACTTTCGACCAGGCAAAAGCGCGATTTAAAATCTCATCCGGCGTTTTTATCTGTGTCGTTTCGCTTTCGAGCTTAGCGTAATGCTCGACCGATTTTTGGTAAAGATCGGGAATCGAATTAAGCAGTTTTTCGTAAGTTTTTTTTGCCTCCGCATTTCCGTTTATCCCGCCCGCAATGACGACGGGAACAAAATTTTTCCGCCACACGTCCGGCGCGGCTTCAATTAAAAAACGGTTCGGCACATTCTGCGGCTCTTCCTGATAAGGCATTACGGAAACGTCGCGAGCAAGCGGCGAGCCAATCAAACCAACAAGTTTGTCGGTTTCTTCAGTCAAATAATAACGCCGTTCGCTCTGATTCCAATCAATGCCCGGCGTTTGCGAACCGGCGAGCCACATCAAGCGGAGTCGCGGTTTAAACGAGACCGAAACGGTCATCGGAAGGCGCGTATCCACGTCGAGCAACATCACGATGCCGGCTTCGTCGAGCGGCGCGAAAATGATTTGCCGGACGGTGAAAGCCGCGTGCGAGTAAGTGAAAATCGTGCTTTCCGGGCGTACTTCGATTTTGACGAGCAAATCTCTCGCCGCGTATTCGAGCGGATAGCCTTCGACGCGAAAACCGAATTCCATTTGGTCGAGAATTTTCAGCGGATAAACCCACGCCTCAGCCTGCCGGTGTTCGTAACCTAAAAATGCGGATTTGCGCCCGACAACATCGTAAAAAGAACCCGGCTGCGTTCGTCTGGATAATTCCAAGCCGCTTTTCGGCAGAGAGAATTTTGCGGGCAAATTTGTCGAAATTGTCTGAGCCGATAGTTGATTCATCAGTCCGAAAGAAACAAAAATTAAGACAAACGAAACCAAAAACAAATGTTTTTTCACCGTAAAATCTTACTGTTTTTTGCGAACGTAATAAACAACTCCTGCGCGGTCATCCGAAAATAAAAACGAGCTTTCATCCAATCGCAGAACGTCGCACGGGCGACCGACAGCCGTTTTGCGCTGCAGGAAGCCGTTGATAAAATCGCGCGATTTTTCGTTTTTGCGAACAACGACGATTTTATAGCCGCTCCCGATTTGCTCGTTTGTGGAACCGTGAAGAGCGACTAAAAACGCGCTTTGAATTGTTTTGTCAGACGTATTTTGGTCGAAATAATCGAAACCGAGAGCCGAGCTGTGCGCGGGAAAACGAGCGTAAGACGCGGGAACGTTTCGGCAGCCGGATTTCGCGCCGAATTTCGGGTCTGAAAAGATTCGACCGTTTGACTGATAGCATTTCGCCCAGCCGTAATTCGCGCCGTTTTTGAGCGCATAAAACGTTTCGTCCGGTTTGTCGTCGCCGAGATGGTCTGCGCCTTGATTCGTTGCGAAAAGGATTTTACCGACAAATTTTAAACCGACGGCGTTTCGCAAACCTTTGACAAAGGTTCTTTGACGGCTTCCGTCCGGGTTCATTTCCAAAACCGCCGCCCGCGTCGCTTCTTTCTCTTTGCAGGCGTTGCAGCTCGAACCGACGGAAACATAAACTTTTCGTGTTTCCGCATTAATCGCAATCGTTCTGGTCAAATGCCAGCCGCCGTATTTGTAGCTCAAACCGTAATCGGGAAAAGTCGCCAAAGTCTGCGGCGTTTTGTCGGTCGGCGCGGTTTCGCCTTTTGTGAATTTGTAGCGAATTAATTTATCGGTCAAAGCCAGATAAAGCCAATCCTGCCCGTTTTCGTCGGTGTAAAACTGGACGCTGTTCGGGTTTCTCAAATTCGTCAAATACGGATTTACTTTGCGGAATTTTCCGGTTTGCAAATCGAATTCGTCGAGAATATAAACCGCGCCTTTGCGGTTATCGGTCAAATCGTGCAAATCGGTTACGAAAATGCGACCGTCCGGCGCTTTGGCGAAAAAGCGGACGCGATTTAATCCTTCCGCCGCCGGAACGATTTCGTAATTTTCGGGCAAATTCAGATCAAAAGTTTTGCCGCTTTTGAGCGTTATTTTATGCGGCGTGAGCTTGATTTGAGCATTGGAAAAACCGACGAAAAAGACGGCGGCAAATAAAATCGCAGCAAAAATTCGTTGACAAACAATCTTCATAAAACTAATTTTCGATTTATGGATTACAAACAATTTTTCGCGCCGGAAGGCAAAGCAATCAGTCTGGCTGATTTCGATGCGGATTTTACCGGAGATTATAAAAATAAAGAAGCGGCTCGCGCCGATTTGGAGCGCGAACAGGAACGGATTGCTAATTTACAGGAAATCTTGTACGCGCAAAACACTCAATCTCTCCTCGTGATTTTTCAAGCGATGGACGCCGCCGGAAAAGACAGCACGATTAAGCACGTTTTTCGCGGCGTTGATCCGCAAGGCATCGGCGTCGTGCCGTTTAAAGCGCCTTCGGAGGAAGAGCTGGATCACGATTATCTCTGGCGCGCTTCCAAAAACCTGCCCGAACGCGGAAAAATCGGCGTTTTTTCGCGCTCGTATTACGAAGACGTGCTGGTCGTCCGCGTTCATCCGCAGATTCTGCAATCAGCGCCGCTCCCGGAAAAGATAAAAGCCGACGAGAAAATCTGGCAGCAGCGCTACGAAGACATTCGCAATTTCGAGCTTTATCTGCATCGCAACGGCGTACACGTTTTGAAATTCTTTTTGCTCACTTCAAAAAAAGAACAGAAAAAACAATTGATGGAACGCATCGAAGACCCCGCTAAACATTGGAAATTCAGGCTCGGCGATTTAAAAGACCGCGCTCGCTGGGACGATTTTATGCGCGCCTACGAAGCGACATTTGCCGCGACCAGCACGGAAACCGCGCCGTGGTATATCGTGCCGGGAAACAAACGCTGGTTTACGCGCGCCGTTATCGCGCAAATTGTCGCCGACAAGCTCCAATCAATGGATTTAAAATATCCTGCGGTTTCGGAAAAGCAAAAACAGGAAATCGAAGAAGCGCGTCGAATCCTTGAAAATGAATAGCGGGTAAATTTTCGAGTATTGAAATAAAAGATAATGTTTTTATCCACAGATGAACACAGATATACAGATGATTAAATCTGATTTTATCTATATAAATCTGTGTTCATCTGTGGATAATTTTCTTCCGAATTATATTTTGTTCATCATTATTTTTGAATTATGAAAACAGCCGATTTTCTTGTCCGCGCGGGCAAAAAGTTCAGCTTAAAAAAGCATCAAGCGGATTTCACCGGCGATTACAAAAACAAGACTGACGCTAAACCAGATTTGGCGGCGGACACGAAACTTCTGTTTGAATGGCAGGAAAAACTTTTCGCCGAAGAAAAACGCGCGCTGCTTGTCGCGTTTCAGGGAATGGACACGGCGGGCAAAGACGCGGCAATTAAAGCCGTGACGACCGGCGTTAATCCCCAGTGGTTTCGCGTCGCTTCTTTTAAACCGGCTTCGGAGGAAGAACTGCGGCAGGATTATTTGCGGCGGTTTTCGATGAAACTGCCCGAACGCGGGCTGGTCGGAATTTACAACCGCTCGCATTACGAAGAAGTTTTGATTAACCGAGTTCACGCCGATAAGCGTTTGCAGGATTTGCCCGACGAAGTTAAAAACAACCCAAAAATCTGGCAGGAGCGTTTTGAGCAAATCAGAAATTACGAAACTTATCTCGTGCAAAACGGCATTCACATTCTCAAAATTTTTCTTAACATTTCCAAAGAAGAACAGAAAAGGCGAATTCTCGAACGCATTGAAGAAGGCTCGATGAACTGGAAATTTTCCAACTCGGACGTTGAAGAGCGCGAATTTTGGGATGATTACATTCGAGCTTACGAAGAAGCAATCGAGGCGACCAGCACCGAAATCGCGCCCTGGTATATTGTTCCGGCTGACAATCGGTGGTTTTCGCACGTCGCAATAGCCCGTATTTTGGTCGAAAAGCTCGAAGCGATGAATCCTTCTATGCCCGAAATCGGCAAAGACGACAAACGGGAGATGAAAGAGGCGAAGAAAAAACTTGAAAACGAGCGAAGCTGAAAACGCAATTAAATCCAAGTGACAAAGTCGAATAAAAATGTGCAGGCGCGGAAATGGATTCCGCGCCTGCACATTTTTTGTAGTTTGTTCAGGACGGGCGACCGCAAGCCGCCGCCTTGATTTTCGCCACAATTACGATTTTAAAAGAATCGGTCCGACCTTCTCACTCGGCATGGTAATCACCGGGCGTCCCCCTTCGGCTGTGTAGCTGTAAGCGACCTGTCCCGATCTAAAGTCGCCCTTGAGAGACATCATGCCGTCAATCGTCTGCTGACCCATCAGACCCTGAACGCTCTGAAAATGGACGGTAACGTAATCTACAATACTCTCCGTTTCGTGAACCGCGAATGTACCGTGAACGGTAAAGTTCCCGACATTCGGGTGTGCCAGCCCGCCCTGTTCGAGACGGATGTGACCGGCAACCGCGCCGTGTGAGCGGTCGGGTCCGATTCCCTCGTTAAACGAAAAATAGGCATACATCGTCACGCCGCCGATATTCTCGCGCGGTATTGATTGGTAATCGCGGCTAAAAATTAGCTGCGGTGTTGGTACTACTGCTGCTGCTACTGACATAATAAGTTTTTCCTTTTGGCTGTGCGCCAATGTTTTGTAGTAATCCCGTTAAACCAGCCAACGTCTCAATGGCGGGATTGTCATTCGAGACTGGTCTGATTGGGGACTAATTTTTGCGAACACACATACGGGCGGATTACAGAAGAATCTTGAACGGGTCGCCTTCGAGAGCGATGAAGATTGGTCCTCGAACGTTAGTGTGCGCACAGCCTATCACAGAAAAAATCTTATGTATAGCAATAACGCACAAATAAGAATAAAGCCCGGAGGATAGTCCAGGGCGCGATAAACCCCTTGGACTATCCTCCGGGCTTCTGCATTTTCGCTTGAATTGCAATAAACCGGAAATAGCTCTGGTCGAACGCTTTTTGCTAAAAGCTGCAATCGGCTTCAAATTTGCTGAAAACTGATGTGACCTCGCCGTTGTCGTTGATTGTCACGTGATTTATCGTGCGCACGCGCTCATTCGCGGCTTGACCGCGACCGAGCAATTTGAAATATTGAACGATTGTAAAAGTGCGCAGCTCTTCGTCCAATACAGTGGTTTCGTTGCTTTGCGATGCGACTTGATACTGGTTTCCAGCCGCGTCAACTCCGCTTACTCCCTGATAATTAATGTGATTACGGAAAACTCTCTGTCCGCTCGGCGTCTCCGTAACGTGAAACACATAGTGGATTTCGCCGGTTAATGTGATCGTCGAACCCGCGCACGGGCTAAATGTCGTCGGAGCCACCTGTTCGGTGTAATTGGAAGTAAAGGCGGCGGCTTGAGCGTTTGCCGAAGCCGGTGAAAGGAATAAAGTTAACGCCGTCATCAAACAGAACGACAGTGCGAGTGGTTTTAAAACCGCATATTTTTTAATCATTTTATTGTCTCCTGAAAAATTTGTGAGCATCGAATCGGACTTGAAGTAAAGACACGCATCTTCTTTTAGACCACTCTTTGCTCGTAGAAAAAGCTGGTGGATTTTAATTCAATTGAACTAAAGAATCAATCGAGAAATAATTTCAAAATATTTCAGAAGCTCTTAAATTTCCAGATATTTCCGGGAATTACGCAGCAGTCGAGCGGCACGTCCCAATCTTCGACATCTTCAATTTTTTCCACCGGCGGAAAAAGCGATAACCCGATTTTTCGGCAATCGGGGCGGCATTTTCGCAAGAATTTGTCGTAAAAGCCTTTGCCGTAACCGCACCGAAAACCGCGCGTGTCAAAAGCAATCAGCGGCATTAAAACAACATCGAGCTTTTCCGGCTCGATCAAATCATCGCCCGTCGGTTGTAAAATTCCCCAGTTGTTTTGCACGTATTTGGTTGTCGGCGCGGCGACAACCATTTCGAGAACGTCCATCTCGCGATTAATTCGCGGCGCGGTCGTTATAATTGCCGGAAACTCGCGCCAGATTTTTTGAAAAATCTCGAACGTATCAAGCTCATTATTTTTCTCTAAGGTGATAAAGCAATTTAAAAATTTAACATCGGAAAAATCGAAATTATCAAACAAGAGTCGAACGACTTGTTCGCTTTTATCGCGTCTTACGTCCGGCGAAAGCGATTTTTGTTTTTCGAGATAAATTTTGCGAAGCTCTGCTTTTTTCATCTTTTTAAATTCGCTCAAAATCAATAAAACCATTTTCGGCGTCGGTTTTTATCAAACGAACGGTAACTTTGTCTCCGACATCTGCTCCCGCTTCATTGGCAACAATTTTCCCTTCCGCCGGGGGATCGAGCAGGCGCACGAAAACGCCCTTTCGGGAAACGCCGGTGACGATTCCCTGAAAAGTTTCGCCGATTTTATAGCTCAAAACCTGCGCGGCGACCGCTTTTCGCATTTTGCGCTCGACTTTGCGCGCGGCGCTTTGTCTGTCGTTGCAGCGCGCGGCGATTTTTTCCAGTTCTTCGATTGAATAAGGCGCGGGCGCGTTTTTGATTGCGGCTTTGACCAGACGCTGCGTAATCAAATCGGCGTAACGGCGATTCGGCGCGGTCGAATGCGTGTAATCGCTGACGGCGAGACCGAAATGTCCGTCGGCTTCCGGCTCGCCCGGTTTATCAACCGTGTAATCGCCCGCGCCGATAAGTTTGACGACCGACAAAGATAAATCCGGGAAATGAACCGGATCGGCGGCGCGGCGGCGTTCGAGAAAATCCGCGAGCGCAATCGTGCTAGGTTCGCCGGGAAGCTTTTCGCCGAAATCGGCGGCTAATTCAACAATTCGCTGCCAGCGTTCGGGACGGCGAACAATGCGTTTGAGCGCCGGATATTTGCTTGCTTCGAGAAACTGCGCCATCAAAACGTTAGCGGTTATCATCAGATTTTCGATTAAATAACGCGCTTGATTTTTTTGTTTGACGGTCAAATAAATCTCGCCGTTGCGCTGCGCGACGGTCGCTTCGACCGTGCCGAACTCCAAAGCGCCTTCTCTGACGCGCACCGCTCGCAAACGGTCTGCGGCTTCGTCCTGCAAGCGAATTTGTTCAACGAGTCCAGCGATTTCCGTGTGCAATTCTGTTTTTCCGTCAAGAAAATCGCCGACCGAATCATAGTCCAGTTTCGCGTAGTTGTGAACGAGCGCGCGATAAATGCCGTTCAGTTTTACGCTTCCGTCTTTTGCCACCACAAAATCCGTGACAATCGCCAAGCGGTCTTTATTTTCCAGCAAAGAAGTCAAATCTTCGGAAAGACGGCGCGGGAGCATCGGAAATGTTTGAATGCCGGTGTAAACGGAAGTCGTATTTTGTCCGGCGTAAATGTCCGTTTCCGAATTTTTCGGCACGAAAGCATCTACATCTGCAATCCCGACGCGCATCCTGATTTCTTCGTTTTCCAATTGCTCTGCAACTTCAACCTGATCCAAATCGCGCGATTCTTCGTTATCAATCGAAGACCACAACAAGCGTCGCAAATCAACAATTTCAGAATCGAGTTTTGTCTTTAAATCGCTATCGGCAGTGTTGTTTTCGGCAAGAACTGCGGGCGGCGGATCGGGAATAAAATCTTCTTCAAGCATCGCCTCGCGGGCAATTTTTTGAAGATTTATCGAAGAATAGATGCGTTGACTCATTCGATCATCATAAGACATCGCGAAACGCTAACTCAAAGGTTTTGCAATAACATTTTTTGAATAATGTTCGTGCCGTTGCGCTGTTTCATCGCAGTTTTTCCAGCAGATTATTTAACCGCGTTTCTTTTCCGGTCGCGTTTTCTTTGGGGCGATGGTTTTATTCGGAACGTCAGTTGACTTTAAATTCGGGTCTTCTTTTGATTCGTTCGTCGCCTTCGCATTCGCCAGCAGTTCGGAATCTTTGAGCAATTTGGCAACTGCTTTGGCGCGTTTATTCGGTCTCTTTTTTTCTGCCATCGTTTCGGTTCCTTTTGTTTTTAATTTTTCACAATTCAATAGAATTATTTTTCCGATTCTTTTTCTTTAATGATAATTTTGCCGTCGGGCATTTCGTAAATCAGTTTTTTGTCGCGCGAATAGATATTCGGTAAACCAAGCCTGCGGTTTTCCGCCTGCGCTTTTCGGACGGCTTTATTTCCGATTCGCTGAAACTCACGCGCAATTTCGTATGTTTCCGGTTTTAGTTTTGTTTTCTGCTTCACTTTAAGCTCTCCTCAAATTTATCGAACAACTCTTGGTCAATAACAAAAATATCGTCCTTTTCGCCAATTGCAACCTGATTAAAACTACCTTCCGAATTGTAAAACAAACTCCACGAATCGGCTAAGTTTTTGTAAATTTGCCAAAAATTCTTTTTTCCGCGGTCAAAACGTCGGCGCACATCTTCGTCGGGAACAAAATGCCCGCCCTTTTTCACGCGCTCTTTGATGCGCGCAATCGAAACTTCGGGCGATTCGACAAAAATAAAAACTATTTCAATAAATTTCGACGGAATTGAAGCCGAAAAGATATGCGGATGGTGCTTCACAAAAACGGGCGTTTTCGGTAGTATAACGTTTTTCGCAAGCAACTTCGTTCTCATACTAACGTCACGCGAAAATTCCTGATTTCAACAAATTTTTATGACCGATTCAAACGGCAAAAGAATACTTGTAATGGGCGGCAGCGGAATGCTCGGACATAAGCTCGTGCAAAGCTGGAACACCCGTTTTGACGTTTGGACGACTTTGCGGGGAAACTTTTCCGGTTATCGGCGATTCGGGATTTTTGATGAAGATAAAACTGTGTCGAACGTTCGGGTTGACGATTTCGATTCGGTCGTTGACGCTTTTGTCCGTTCAAAACCCGATGTCGTCGTAAATTGCATCGGAGTTATCAAACAGCTCAAAACCGCCAAAGACCCGATTCCGACTTTAACGACGAATGCGATCTTTCCGCATCGGCTCGCAAAATTGTGCCGGGCTTCGGGCGCGCGGTTGATAACTTTAAGCACCGATTGCGTTTTTAGCGGGCGAATCGGAAATTACACCGAGCAGGACGCGCCCGATGCCGAAGATTTATATGGGCGCAGCAAAAATATGGGCGAAGTCGCTGAAGAAAATTGTCTCACCGTTCGCACTTCGATTATCGGCAGAGAGCTTGAATCGGCGCACAGCTTAATCGAATGGTTTTTGTCGAATCGCGGCGGGCGCGTGCGCGGGTTTACGCGAGCGATTTATTCGGGTTTTCCGACCGTTGTCGCGGCTGACATTTTGGCGAATTTAATCGAAAATTATCCTCAACTGAGCGGCGTCTGGCACGTTTCGAGCGAGCCGGTAAACAAATACGAATTGCTGCTTTTGACGCGCAAAGCGTACAATCTTGATATTGAAATCGAGCCTGACCACGATTTTCAGATTGACAGAAGCTTGGATTCAAGCCGTTTCCGCCGTGAAACGGGCTTTGTTCCGCCGTCCTGGGAAGCGATGATTAACCGGATGGCGACTGACGATACTACTTACGACGAATGGAGAAATACAGTTTAATAAGCCTGTCGAGCCGCGAGCTTAAAGAATCAATTTCAAATACGATTTGATTCTTTCGATTCGCCCGCTTGATAGACCTTGCAGACTCAACGAATTTAAATGGTTTTAGAGGGGAAAAGAATTTTAGTGACGGGCGGAACGGGATCGCTTGGTCAAGTTTTGGTTAGACGTCTTTTGTCGGGCGAGATGGGACGCCCGCGCTCGATTACGGTTTTCTCGCGCGACGAAGCGAAACAGCATTATATGCGGCTCGCTTTTCTGCACCGCAAAGAAGCGACCGACGATATTATTTACGAAAACTCGCGTCAGCTTTTAAATTTCCGCATCGGCGACGTGCGCGATTATGCCGCGCTGCTTGCCGCGCTTCGCTCGGCTGACGTTGTATTCAACGCCGCCGCTTTAAAGCAGGTTCCGACGTGCGAGTATTTTCCGTTTGAAGCCGTTCAGACGAACATCGGCGGCGCGAATAATCTCGTCCGCGCGATTCGTGAAAACGCGCTCGGAATCGAAACCGTAGTCGGCATTTCGACCGATAAGGCTTGCAAACCGATTAACGTGATGGGAATGACCAAAGCGCTGCAGGAGCGTGTGCTTTTGGAAGCAAATATGGATTGCCGCGACACGAAATTTGTCTGCGTCCGTTACGGCAACGTGATTGCGTCGCGCGGCTCGATTGTTCCGCTGTTTATCGAACAAATCAAAGCCGGCGGTCCAATGACAATCACGCTGCCGGAAATGACCAGATTTTTACTGAGCCTGGACAAAGCGGTTGACACGGTTTTTGCCGCAGTGCGAGAAGGTAAGCGCGGAGAAACTTATATTCCGCAAGTTCCGGCGGCGCGAGTCGTTGATGCGGCACAAGCGTTGATGCAGCTTCAAAACAAAGAAGTCGAAATGGTTTTCACCGGAATCCGTCCGGGCGAAAAAGTCCATGAAATAATGGTGTCCGAAGAAGAATGTTTCCGAACGTCGGAAAGAAACGGTTTTTACGTTATTCATTCGATACTGCCGGAACTTCGCGGCGAAAGCGGCGGCTTTGAACCAGCGTTGAACGGCGAATATTCTTCGGCAAATGACAATATTTCGATTCCTGAGCTGCAAAGGCTGCTTGCGGCGGCAAGCGACGAAATTGCGTCATTTAAATAATTTTCAATACGATTCTTAAAAATCGGAGTTTGACGAACCAAGCCGAAACGAATTAATTTTTGATTTGGAGCGTCGAATCCGATTTATCGTTAATGAGCGCAATCAGCCAACCGAATCTCGAAGAATTGCACAAAACCGGCGGCAATTCTTTTGCCAATCCTCAAGCCGTTGATTCTTTGCCGGAAAAGCCAATCGTGGTAATCGAGCCGAGCAAGGCTTGGGTTGCGCTCAATTTGCGCGATTTGTGGCATTACCGCGATTTGCTTTATATCCTGATGATGCGCGACATCAAGGTGCGCTATAAACAAACCGCTCTCGGCGCGGCTTGGGCGATTATTCAGCCGCTTTTTACAATGCTGATTTTTACGCTCTTTTTCGGGCGTCTCGCCGGAATGCCTTCGGACGGAATTCCGTATCCGCTTTTCGCTTACGCCGGGCTTCTGCCGTGGACTTTCTTTTCAAACGCCATTACCAACAGCGGAAACAGTCTGGTCGGAAGCTCGAATCTGATTACAAAAGTTTATTTTCCGCGAATGATTATTCCGACGGCTGCGGTCGGTTCGGGATTGCTCGATTTTCTGATTGCTTTCGTTCTTCTCGTCGCGCTGATGTTTTATTACGGCGCGGGTTTATCAATCAACATTTTGATGCTGCCGGTTTTAATCATTTTGACGAGTCTGCTGGCAATCGGCGTCGGAATGTGGATGTCGGCGCTCAATGTCAAATATCGCGACATTCGCTACGCTCTGCCGTTTCTGGTTCAGCTCGGATTGTTCGCCACGCCGATTATTTACCCGGCAAGTCTCGTCCCCGAAAAATGGCGCTGGCTGCTCTGGCTTAATCCGGTCGCCGGACAAATCGAGGCGTATCGTTCGGCATTTTTCGGCAAACCGTTTGATTGGCTCGCTCTCGGCATTTCTACCGCCTTGACTCTGATAATCCTGTTTTATGCGGCGTTTATGTTCAAGAGAATGGAAAAGAGCTTCGCCGATATTATTTAGATTAGTTGTTGTATTTGAATGAAACCGATTATCCGAGTCGAAAATCTCAGCAAGCAATACGTCATCGGCGGCAGGCAAGAGCCTTACGCGACGTTCCGCGAATCGCTCGTCAACGCCGCGAGATTGCCGCTCAATATGATTAAACGCCGCCCGAAAGAAAACACCGATCATCGCTTTTGGGCTTTGAAAGACGTGAGCTTTGAAGTTAAGCCGGGCGAAGTCGTCGGGATTATCGGCAGAAACGGCGCGGGCAAATCAACGCTTTTAAAAATTCTCTCGCGGATCACCGAACCGACCGTTGGAAGAATCGAGCTTTACGGTCGCGTCGGCTCGCTTTTGGAAGTCGGAACGGGATTTCACCCGGAATTAACGGGGAGAGAAAACATATATTTAAACGGGGCGATTCTGGGAATGCGGCGCGAAGAGATTGCCAAGAAGTTTGATGAAATCGTTGATTTTGCGGAGATCGAAGATTTTCTGGACACTCCGGTCAAACGCTATTCGTCTGGTATGTACACCAGACTTGCTTTTGCGGTGGCAGCCAATCTGGAACCGGAGATTTTGATAGTTGACGAAGTATTAGCGGTTGGTGACGCCGAGTTTCAAAAGAAATGTCTGGGGAAAATGAAATCCGTCTCGGATAATGAAGGGCGCACGATTCTTTTCGTTAGTCATAATATGTCGGCAGTAAAGACAATTTGCCGGCGCGGAATTATGTTGAAAGGCGGCTCGCTGCAATTTGACGGAGATGCAGTTTCAGCGGTTGATTTTTATATGCAGGGCGGCAGTGATTTGCAATCTTCGCGCGATTGGGCGAATTCCGCCGAAATGCCCGGCAACGAAAATATAAAAATTAGACGGGCTTCGGTGCGCGCCGCTGACAAATCGGCGGATGAACCCATTTTAACGAGCGACGACTTAGTTTTTGAAGTTGAATTCTACAACGACAAAAACGGAGCGGAAATAGATGTCACCTGGGATTTGATGAACGTTCAGGGTATTCACATAGCACATATCGGAACAATTTGCGCTTCAGACGGCTTATCACGCGGATGGCACAAAACAACCGGGATTTTACCGCGCGATATTTTAAACACTGAGCGCTATATTTTCAGCGTTCAATTCGGGCGCAATCAAAGAGAATTGCTTTTTCGGATGGAAGAAATTTTGACTTTTGACGTTGAGGACGGTATTAAAACCCGCGCTAATAATTTCAGCAGGCTTCCCGGTGTTATTCATCCGATGTGTCAATGGCAAACGACAATCGCTGAAAACGAACCGGCAACAATACTTAGATAAATCGCAGAAGATACACAACAAATATGTCGGCAGTAAATACCGATAAATTCCAGAATCTCAATTTTGCCGCTTTTAAAGAGCTGGCAAAAGACAACTCGTTAAGCGCGCACGAAAAAATCGGCTTTCCCGATTCTTATCGAGCGGGCATGGAAGCGGTTATCTTTGACGACTTGAAAAAGAAACTGCCGAACTTAAATAAAGAAAAACAAATCGTCGCTGACATCGGCGCGGGCTGCGGCGCGCTTGCTTTTTTGTTTATCGAGCATTGTTTGAAACTCGATCACACGCTTGTTTTGATTGATTCGGAAGAAATGCTGGCGCATCTGCCCGATGAAAAAGGTTTGATTAAAATTCCGGCTTATTACCCGGACGATTGCCGCGATTTTCTCGACGAATATGCCGGGCGGGTGAACGCAGTTTTGAGCTACAGCGTTTTGCATTACGTTTTCGACGAAGGACATTTGTTTAAATTTCTTGACGCTACTCTAAATCTTCTGGCGGTAGGCGGCGAATGCTTGATCGGCGACATTCCGAATATTTCCAAGCGCAAGCGCTTTTTTGCTTCGCCGACCGGCATTCGTTTTCATCAGGAATTTATGAATACCGAGGCGAAGCCGGAAGTGGAATTTAACAAAATAGAAACGGGACAAATAGACGATGCGGTGTTGATTTCGATGATGCTGCGGGCGCGTCTGTCGGGGTTTGACGCTTACATTTTGCCTCAATCGGATGATTTGCCGATGGCGAATCGCCGCGAAGATTTTTTTATTAAGAGACCGTAAAAGCAATGGAAAAAAAGCATAAATTGATAATCATCGGCGACAGCGCGTTCGCCGAAATCGCTTACGAATATTTTACGTATGATTCTGAGTTTGAAGTCATCGCTTTTAGCGTCGAGCGGGAATATTTGAAGCGTGATGAACTGTTTGGCGTTCCCGTCGTGCCGTTTGAAACGCTCGAAGAGCGATTCGCGCCGGAAGAACATTTTTTCTACGCGGCAATGGTTTACACGCAGGGCAACAAACTGCGCGAGCGACTTTATCGGTCGGCAAAAGAAAAGGGCTACAAAGCGGCTTCTTATGTCAGTTCGCGCTGCTTTGTTTGGCGCAACGTTGAAGTTGGCGAACATTGCTTTATTTTCGAGGACAACACTGTTCAGCCGTTCGTCCGCATCGGTGACGACGTGGTTTTGTGGAGCGGCAATCACATCGGGCATCATTCGACAATAAAAAGCCATTGTTTCATCTCCTCGCATGTGGTTATTTCGGGCTTTTGTCAGGTCGGCGAGCGTTGTTTTATGGGAGTTAATTCAACCGTCGGCAACAACATTACCATCGGCGACAACTGCGTCGTCGGAGCGGGCGCGACAATTGTCGGCGATGTCGAAGACAATCAAACCGTGGTCGGTTTGTGGAAGAAAAAACGGGCGGAAAGTTAATTTCAGGTTAAGATGAAGTGGCGAAAACAGGGCTTGATTTACGCGCCCGGCGGCGATTTGTGGTGGGCGAAAAGTTACGCAACGCTTCCGACGGCAGAAGTTTTGAATGACGAAATTATCCGCGTGTATTTTGCTTCGCTCGATGAAAGCAAATTCGGTAGGATCGGCTTCGTTGATTTAAACGCGGCAAATCCGAGCCAAATTTTATCCAAACCGAGCGAGCCGGTTTTGGATTTGGGCGAACTCGGCGCTTTCGACGATTCCGGCGTTAACCCTTCTTGCATTTTGACGGTCAACGACAAGAAATTTTTGTATTACATCGGCTGGCAGCGTACGGAACGCGTCCCGTATATGCTTTTCGGTGGATTGGCGGCAAGTTGCGACGGAGGAAAAACTTTTGTTAGAGAAAAGCGTGTTCCGGTTTTAGACCGGATTGATGACGAGCCTTTTTCACGCGCCGCACCGTTTGTTCTGGTTGAAAATGGCGTTTTCAAAATGTGGTATTGGTCTTGTTTGAATTGGACGCAAGAGAGTGATTCGGTGCATTACAATAATGTTATTCGATATTTGGAATCGAGCGACGGAATTGTTTGGAACGGGACGGGAGAAATTTGCGTTGCTCCCGAATTAGAGAACGATTATTCGGTCGGTCGTCCCTGGGTTATTAAAGATTCGGATGTTTATAGAATGTGGTATTCAATTCGCAGCAGTTCTTCTAAAATGCCTTACCGCATCGGATATGCCGAGTCTCCAGACGGAATTTCATGGAAGCGGAAAGACGACGAAGTCGGAATCTTTAATTCGCAAACGGGCTGGGATTCCGAGATGATTTGTTATCCGTGTGTTGTTGACACGTCAGGAAAGCGGTATATGTTTTATAACGGCAACCGACACGGTTCGACGGGATTCGGTTATGCGGTTTTGGAAAGCTAAATGCGAATTGAAGTCTATAATCAGTCCGACAAACAGCAATGGGATGATTTCGTCAGAGGCAGCAAAAACGGAACTTTTCTGTTTTTTCGCGATTATATGGATTATCATAGTGACCGTTTCACCGATAATTCGCTGCTGATTTTCGACGACAAAGATCAATTGCTCGCGCTATTGCCCGCGAATGAAAAAGACAACGCGCTCGTTAGTCACGGCGGTTTGACTTACGGCGGTTTTATCACGGACGAACGAATGAAAACTTCCGTAATGCTGGAAATTTTTGAACGCGCAGTACGGTTTTTGAAAGAAAACAATTTCGCTAAATTGATTTATAAAGCGGTTCCGCATATTTATCATCGTGTTCCGGGTGAAGAAGACATTTACGCGCTTTTTCGTTTTGACGCCGCTTTGACGCGGCGCGACGTTGCCGCCACAGTCGCTTTGCCAAACAAAATCGGTTTTCAGGAGCGCCGGAGCCGAGCAGTCAAAAAAGCCCAATCGAATAAAATTGACTGTCGAATCTCTGATGATTATGCGAGTTACTGGCAGATTTTAGAGGAAAATCTGCAAGCGGTTCATGGCGTTAAACCCGTTCACAGCCTTTCGGAAATCGAAGGATTGAAGGCGTCGTTTCCTGATAATATTAAATTATACGCTGCCTTTCTCGACGAGAAAATGATTGCTGGAACAGTAATTTATGAAACTACGCAGGTTGCACACGCGCAATATATCGCTTCTTCAAACAACGGACGCGGGCTTGGTGCTTTGGATTTGCTTTTTCATGGCTTGATAACTGAAATTTATCTTGAAAAGGCTTTTTTTGATTTCGGCATTGCCACCGAAAATGATGGGAAGATATTAAATTTTGGGCTGATGGATTTTAAGGAAGGATTCGGTGGCAGAGCGATAGCTTATGACTTTTATGAAATCAATCTTAAATCGTAAATTAAACGTGAAACGATGATTGACAGAATTAAAGAATGCAAATTGGTAGATTTGCCGCGAATTAACGACCCACGCGGAAATCTGACTTATATAGAGGAGAATAATCACCTTCCCTACGACATTAAACGGGTTTTTTATCTTTACGATGTCCCGGGCGGGGAAAACCGCGCCGGTCACGCTCTGAAAAATTGCTTTCAGTTTATTATTGCGGCAACCGGCAGTTTTAACGTCACGGTTGATGACGGAAACAAACGGCAGGTTTTTCAATTAAACCGCTCGTATTACGGTTTGCACATTCCGCCGCTGGTTTGGCGTGAGATTGATAATTTCTCTTCAGGTTCGGTTTGTCTGGTTTTAGCTTCCGAATTTTACAGAGAAAGCGATTATTACCGCAAATATGAAGATTTTTTAAAAGCTGTGCGAGGTGAAAGCTAAGTGAAAATCCCATTTCTCGATTTGCAAGCCGCATACCTCGAACTCAAAGACGAATTGGACGAAGCATATAAACGGGTTATGCTGTCCGGCTGGTATATTTTGGGCGATGAGGTCGAGGCTTTTGAAAATGAATTTGCCGTTTACTGCGGCGCGAAACATTGCATCGGCGTTGCAAACGGGCTTGACGCGCTTCATTTAATTTTGCGCGCCTTTAATATCGGCGAGGGCGACGAAGTAATCGTTCCGGCGAATACTTATATTGCCACCTGGCTGGCTGTTTCTTACGCCGGAGCGACGCCCGTTCCGGTCGAGCCGGACGCTAACACTTACAACATTGATCCTTCTAAAATAGAGGCGGCGATTACACCTCGAACCCGCGCGATAATGCCGGTTCATTTGTACGGTCAAACGGCTGATATGGACGCAATTTCCGAAGTTGCGCAGCAGCATGATTTAAAAGTCGTCGAAGACGCGGCGCAGGCGCAAGGAGCGCGTTACAAAGGACGACGTGCGGGAAATCTTGCAGATGCAGCCGGTTTTAGTTTTTATCCGGGCAAAAACTTAGGCGCATTCGGAGACGCCGGAGCCGTGACAACTAATGATGACGAACTGGCGGACAAACTGCGTGTTTTGCGCAACTATGGCTCGCGTCGCAAATATTTTAATGAAGTTAAAGGTTATAATTCGCGGCTCGATCCCCTGCAAGCAGCTTTTTTGCGGGTGAAATTAAAATATCTCGACGAATGGAACCGGCGACGCGCCGCTATCGCCCAAAAATATTTACGGGAATTATCTTATGTTTCTGAAATTCAGCTTCCTTTTGTTGAAGAATGGGCTGAACCCGCCTGGCATTTATTTGTTGTCCGCTGCCCTGAAAGGAACAAATTACAACAGTTTTTACAAGAGAACGGGGTTCAAACATTAATCCATTATCCAATTCCGCCGCATCTATCCGACGCGTATTGCGGCGATATGAGCAAAGAGGCGAGCTTTAAAATATCTGAGCAGATAGCAAATACAATTCTCAGTTTACCTATTGGTCCTCATTTTACGGATTATGCTTTTGAAAAGGTAATTAAGACAGTTCGACTGTATCAGTAATGCCGCAACTAGAAAAAGCAGAAGAAACTTTAAAACGCAATAATTTGATTTATGAAATCTTATTAAAAACTGTGTTTCAAAATTTCCGGAAGCAGAATTATGAAGAAACTTTAAAGTGGGCTTCAGCCGCCGCGCAATCTGCAAGTTATCACCATATTGGCAGATTTTCAGATGCAAGACTCGAAACTGTGGTTTTAGAAGTGGGCGAAAAATTAGACTTGCTTTCATTGAACCAAAATGCTACCGACCCTGTAATAAAATTTACTAAAGTCAACTCTTCACGAAAACAAGTGTTGCACATTGTCACAACTGTTTATGAGGTTGGTGGGCATACCCGCTTAATTAAAAATTGGGTTAATGCTTATCCTGAATATACGCATTCTTTGTTAATTACCAATCCATTACCTACTGGAATTCCGAACTTTTTGGCGGAAACGATTCTCCGAAATGGAGGTAAATTAATTACTTTTGCGCCTGAGATAGATTTATTAATAAAGGCTAGGCAGCTTAGGGAAATTGCAGGTAATAACTTTGATTATGTAATTCTTCACCATCACCCTAACGATGTTATTCCAATAGCGGCTTTAGCAAAAGAAGGACTTCCCGCTGTTGCTTTAGTAAATCACGCGGACCATGTTTTTTGGCTGGGTAGTTCCATTGCGGATTTAGTAGTTGATTTTTGTCCTCATGGAGAGCAATTAAGTCGGGAAAGGCGTTTTGCCAGACATACAACGGTTGTTCCTTATCTTAATGATATTAATGTCCCAAAGGTCACACGAGCCGAAGCGCGTCGAAAGCTGGGAATAAGCGACGATTCAGTTGTTCTTATAAGTATTGGATCAGCATATAAATATAAACCTATATCAACTCATAATTTCTTTAAAACCGCATCGAAGATTATTGAGAAAGAAACTAAAGCGCACTTATATTTGATTGGTTTAACAGATGACCAGGGAACGGGAATATCAGCCAATAAACGCATACACTTTTGTGGAATCGTCAATGACCCAAGCTTATATCAAATTGCAGCAGATATTTATTTAGATGGATTTCCGCTTGGAGGAGGACTTGCGTCCATTGAATGTGTTTTGGCAGGAGCATGCCCGGTTTTTGCTTACTCACCTTTATCGTTATTTACAGCAAGTCGTTTGTTGGAGTTTGATGGAGCAGTTGAGATACTAAAAACAGAAAGTGAGTATATTGATAAAGTCAGCGAGTTAATAAACGATTCACAACTTAGAAAAGATATTGCAGAAAAACTAAAACAGCGAATTATTTATTTTAATAGTAAAAACAAGTACAGAGAATATGCGAATGCAACATTTCAGTATCTTGATACAATCAAGCATCAACCTTTCGAAATCCCTCAATCCAACTTTAAATTAGATTCCGAAGACAATAGCTTATCAATTCTATCTGATATACATAAAAGGAATATTCCATTTTTATTACAAAGAACATGGGACGCCGGTTCTGGCATAAGCATTTTACAAATCATAAATATGATGATTTCATCAATACAAGTTAAGGATACAAAGTTATCATACCAGCATTTGCGAGGTTGGTTAGGAACAATAAAAGAGGCAGTGCGAGGTAAAAAAAAGACCAGCTTGTAAATGTGTAAATTACAGCCGAGATTGTAACTATGAAGATTTCAGTGGCAATGTGTACGTACAACGGTTCGGCTTACTTAGCCGAACAGCTTGAAAGCATTGCCGCGCAAGCGCGCCTGCCCGGCGAGCTTGTCGTGTGCGACGACCGCTCGACCGATGCGACATCTGAAATCGTTCGCAGCTTTGCCGAGAAAGTGCCTTTCCCGGTGCGTTTCATTGTCAACGAAAAGAATCTGGGCGTCACGAGAAATTTTGAAAAAGCGATTTCTTTATGCACGGGCGACGTTATCGCGCTGACCGATCAGGACGACGTTTGGATGCCGGAAAAGCTCGCGGTTTTCGAGCGGGAATTTACCCTTAAACCGCATCTCGGATTAATTTTTACCGATGGCGAAGTTGTTGACGAGAAATTAAATCCGATGAATCGGCGAATTTGGGATTATTATTTTTCCGGCGACAAGCGACGGCAGTTTGAGCAAGGCAAAGAAATTGAGATTCTTGTTTGGAGCGACACTGTAACCGGCGCGACGGCGGCTTTGCGCGCCGAGTTAAAGACGCGATTAATTCCGGTTCCGCTTGATTGTGGTTTTATTCACGACGGCTGGCTCGGACTGCTCGCCGCGTGTCATTCGCATATTGGGTTTGTCTCGCAGCCTTTGATTAAATATCGTCAACATCAGGATCAGCAATGCGGAGTGCCGAAAAAGTCGGGCAATCCGAATCAGGGAATTTCACAAAAGGAAAAGCACCGGCGAACATTGACGCTGCTTCGGGCGCGTTTACACGCGCTGCAAACGGCTCTCGATTTTTGTGAGCGGCAAGAACTCAAAGAACAGAGCGGCTTTCTCAAACGGACGGACGAAGAGGAAATTTTGTTAAAGCCGCTCGACGCTGCGAAATCGGGTTTGAACGGAGTTATCGCTGAGTTAAGCGAAATGGTTAAACATCTTGAGCGGCGAAAAGATTTGCCCGCATCAAGGCTGCGGCGTTTGAAAATTGTTTCAAACGAATTATTGGCGGGAAATTATTTCAGATATTCAAAAGGTTTCGGCAGCGCGATTCGCGATTTAATCGAATCTTTCTGAAATTTTCATCCAGAAATTTTAATCAATCTGCGGCAATATAATCGGATAAAATTTTAATCTGTAATGAGTACCGTTCGTCCTTTTTTTTCTGTGGTGATGCCGACCTACAATCGCGCTCATCTTTTGCCGCTGGCGATAGAGAGCGTTTTGCAGCAATCGGTTGCAGATTTTGAATTGATCATTAGCAACGGCGGTTCGACGGATAACACGAGAGATGCGGTTGCGGGGTTTTCCGATAAGCGGATTCGCTACTTTGAAACCGAAGAAAAACTCAGCATCGGAGACAATTATCAATACGCTTTAGAGCAGGCAAACGGCGAATACATTACATTTTTAGGCGACGACGATGCATTTGCTCCGATTATGTTCGAGCGAGTCGAGCGGATAATGACTGAACGACAAGCGCAAGTCATCGCATTTCAATATTGTAATTATTATCACAATGAATATGTTGATGATGATTTTTCTTATATTCATCCGAATACTTTGCAAATTCCGCAGTTTACCGGCGAAACGTTTGAGTTTAAAGCCGCCGAAGCGACCAGACAGCTTTTCGGTTATCACGGTTTGAATGATGCCGAACGAAACGGGAAATTTATTATTCCGTATCTCGCCAACGCCGTTTATCACAAAAACGTTTTCTCGCGTATTCAGTCGAAAACAAACAATCCGTTTGCCGCGACTCCGGCGGATATGTATATGGCGGCGGCAGTTTTTTATGTGATTGATTCGTATTTTTGTTTGGACGAGCCGCTGCACATTTGGAGCCGCTGGAGCGGCAGCTCGACGGCTTTGCCACATAAAAAGGGAAACGAGCTGAGAAAGCATTACGAGAAACTGTTAAACGGGCAAACGCTGCAATTTACTCCTTTAAAATCGGCGCTTCCGCACAATTGCAGCGTCAATGCCGTGCTTCAAGCCGGAAACGATTTTCAGGGCGCAAATTATCAAAGCGAAATTGATTGGTTTCTGTATTACAAAACCATTTATGAAAATTTAATGTATTTGAAAAGTCTGGGCGTTGATATTTCGGAGGAATTAACTGACTTTCAAAAGGTGGTTTCGCAAGAGCCGATTGAATTAAAACAAAGAGTGAATTCGGAAATTTCCAAATTCAGCCGGAGTCCAAAGCGGTTTTTAAGAAATAATCTGCCGTTTGTCGTAAAGCCTTTGAAAAAGCTGCTCGACCGCAGAAATACGAATAAGCCGGTTATAATCCGGGGCATTGAAGCCGGGTTTAATAATGCTTTGGAAGCCGCTTGTTTTTTGGGTAAAACCGTTGCTCAGGGTAAGATGTTACGGGGAGTGCAATGAATCAACCGTCGGTCAGCGTCATAATTCCAAACTACAACTACGGTCGCTTTCTTTCCGAAGCAATAGACAGCGTTTTGGCTCAGACTTATTCAAACGTCGAAATCGTTGTGGTTGACGACGGCTCATCAGACAACAGCCTTGAGATTTTAGCCGAATACGAAAAAAAGGGAATTAAAGTCGTTCGACAAAAAAACAGCGGAGTCGGCGCAGCTCGAAATACCGGCGCGAAAAGCTCTTCGGGCGATTTAATCGCTTTTCTTGATGCCGACGATGTTTGGCTGCCCCGAAAAATCGAAAAACAAGTTGAGCGGCTACTTTCAAACCGCGATTTCGGACTCGTCACCTGCGCGATTAGAGAATTCGACCAGGCGGGAAACACGATTTACGGAGAAACGCACGCGAAAGGAAAAGAAGGCTGGTGCGCCGAAGATATTTTGTTATTTAAGCCCGTCACGCCGGGTCCCGGAAGCTCGACTCTGATCTGGCGCGAGCTGTTTGAGAAAGCAGGCGGTTTTGACGAAAGAAAAGAAATGCACCCGTTGGAAGATTGGGAATTTCTTTATCGGGCGGCTCGCATCTCGCAGATAGCTTTTGTGCCCGAAGCTCTGGTCGAATATCGCAATCACGGAACGAACGGGCATTTGAACACGCCGCGTTTTGAACGCTCTTTATTATTGGCTTATGAAAAGATTTTTGAAACCGCCGACAAGCAGACGCTCAAACTGCGCCGCAGATGCTATGGAAATCTATATAAAATGGTGGCAGGTTCTTATCTTGTGGCTGGAGAATACAAAAATTTTTTGAAGAATACGGGAAAAAGCCTTTTTATCACGCCCGAAAATTTAACGTATTTTGCCGCTTTTCCGGTCAGACGTTTACGAAAAAAGCTAAAACGGCAGTACAATTGAGTAGTATTTAAAGCAGAGTTTTTAGAATGAACAAACCTCTAGTTTCAGTAGTTATCCCGGCATATAACGCGGCAAAAACGCTTGAGTTTACGGTGCAAAGCGTGCTTGAACAAACCGCGCAGGATTTTGAAATCCTCATCGTAAATGACGGCTCGAAAGACAACACGCTCGAAGTCGCCGAATCGCTCGCCGCTCTTGATTCGCGTATCAAGGCGATTTCGCAGCCGAACGGCGGCGTATCGTCAGCCCGAAACGCGGGCATCAAAGCCGCATCCGGCGAATACGTGGCGATTCTCGACGCCGACGATTTATGGCTGCCGCACAAGCTCGAACGACAGCTCGCCGTTTTCGATTCCGAAAAAGACGTTCACGCCATTCAAACCGGCGCTTATTATGTCAACGATAATTTGGAAGTTTTGAGCGTCCGCCCGTGTTTTGAATCAAAAGACGCTTTGCTCGAAACCCTGCTTTTCCAAAATCTGCCGCAAGTTGCGGCATCAGTCATTGTCAGACGCAGCAGGCTTGAGGAAATCGGCTTATTCGATACCGGGTTGGTAATTCTCGAAGATTGGGAATTTATGATTAGATTGGCGAGATTCTGCAATTTGAAAAGTATTGAAGAGCCGCTCGTCTTATATCGAAATTATGTCGGAAATCGCAGCCGGAATCTAGGCATTCATATCAAGCCCGGTCATATTATTCTCAAAAGATTATTTCAAGACCCGACGCTCCCCGACCATATCAAACAACGCAAAGCGTTAATTTATTCGACTTTTTATCGAATGCTCAGCGGCGCGGCTTTCAATATCGGCAAATACGGCGATACGCTGAAATTCGGAATAAAATCTTTATTGACGCATCCTTCGGCTCTGATTTATATGGCTTCTCTGCCTTTAAGAAAAATGCGGCGCGCTCCATCGCGGGAAAACTTGCCGGAAGAATACAAAATTGCCATTAAGAATTTCTCGAAACGGCAAACAGCGCAGTAGTTTTGGCGCTTGAGTATTGTTGATCAAACGGGCGTTTTAATAAATCAGCCTTTATCAACAAGCGGCTTAAATTATTTATGATTAACGAACGTATTATAAAACTTAAGAATCGCATATATAGTTTTGTTGCTTATAACAGAAGACGCGCCGGAGTGCGTTTGCTTGGCAATTTCTGCGATAAAATTCTTAAATCATACGAAAACAGCAACTATGATGTTTACACGAACGGAGAATATTATGTCCTCAAAAGTCTGGCGAAGGCGGATTTAAAAGTTATTTTCGATGTCGGAGCAAATGTCGGCGATTGGGCGTTGATGGTAAATAAAATTCATCCGAAAGCGGAAATTCACTGCTTTGAAATTGTTCCTTCGACCTTCGAGGAACTAAAAGAGCGAATCCAGAATAATTCTCAAATCATTCTTAATAAAATGGGTTTGTCGGATCACGAAGGAAGCGTCGAAATAAAATACTTTCCTGAAAATTCCACGCTTTCCACAGCCGTAGATTATCCGCACTCGCTTGAAAGCGTCAAAATTAATTGTTCCGTCACTACGGGCGATTCATATGTCAGACGGAACGACATCGTTCAGATAGATTTTCTTAAAATAGATGTCGAAGGCGTAGAACACTTAATATTAAAGGGTTTTGAAGAATCTCTGAGAAACGGTCAAATCAGCGTTGTCCAGTTTGAATACGGATACGCCAACGTTCTATCACGATTTCTATTGCGCGACCATTACGAATTTTTCACCGAGCGCGGTTATAAAGTCGGTAAGATTTATCCGAACTATATTGATTTTCGAGATTACGAATTGACGGATGAAAATTTTATCGGTCCGAATTATCTGGCTGTTCATTCAAAGCGGAAAGATTTAATCCGATTATTGATGCACAATTGAAGAACAGCGACAAATAGGAAAAGGCGAATCTTTCAATTCGCCTTTTTCAGCTATCCTATGTCTCAAGCTCAACAAGTCTTGCGTGTGCATCAGATGAACCGTGAACGAGAACGCGCACCTTACTCGTCATAATCGGCACTTAGAGTTTGTCGCAAATTCTTGTTACTACTAATCTTGGTTGTCGAGTCGCTGACGGTTCTATGCTTCGCCGATTTTTACCAAGCGAAAATGTCCGCTAAACGGTGTGACGCGAGAAGCCGTCCGCGTCGCTCCAGAATTCTGGTAAAGCTCAAGGTAAAATTCCTGTGTTCCGTTTGAGATAAAAGTAAAGTTGAAAACAATATCCATTACCAGTCCGTCGGAAATATTTTGCTCGTTTTCAATTACAATCGGCTCACCGCCCGTTGGCTCTACCCTTCTAAGAAGAAGCGATGTGCGCCCGCCGCCCGTCGTTCCTGAAAGACGAATCCCGCCGCTCAAAGAATAAATGCCCTCCTCGTTGACAGCCAACTTGTTGTTCGCGATTGAATAAGTTGTCACGTTGCCGGTTAAAGTACCTATCGGAACTGTTACAAGAGTGTCATGCGGAAGCGACAACGGGGTTGTCTCGGTGTTAGTCATTTGAAAATAACCGGCTGATGCGAGCACCCCGCCGCTTGATTCAACGAAACTATATTCAATGGATGTGCTATTCGAACTTTTAGACAAGTTCCAATCATTATTTTTGAACTTGTTTCCGCTTAGATTCATTAAATACGAAAACCCGTTGCCGCCGTTCGTTCCCTGCGAAGAAGGCGAAGTCGTTAAAGTTACCTGGGTAAAACTTTGAACTGATTGAATTGTGTAAGTATTTCCGCCAATCACAATCGGACGCCCCACGTGCCACCAGCGAAACATTACGCCGTTGACCCGTGTTAGGACCGCACCGCTGATTGTCACTTTCCCGTTTTCCGAAGGCTCGGTTGGAATGTCCGTATGACCCAAGTTTTCCCAAACAATTTTTGAACCCGAAAAACCCTGCCAAATCTGCCCTGTATTGCCTTCAAAGATGGAATCAACGACGTTGTTAATTAAAACGGCGCGCGGCGCGGCATTCGGATAGTGGTTATTGATTCGATTGTTTTTAACCGTCAGCCCGTAACTGTTGTCAATCCACAAGCTCTGGTTAATCGCGCCTTGTATCGTGTTATCGGTAATCTCGCAGTTTTCGGCGTCCCAAACGTAAATCCCAAAGGCGAGATATGCGCCTTTTCTCCCAATCCACGTTTCCATTGCAGTAGTCCCGGCTGATGAAGGGTAAGCACCGATAATTTTATTGCCGCGTATCACGACGTTTCGGCAGCCCGTCGCGGTATAGCTACCCTGCACCTCGATGCCGAAAACGTTATCCATTTTCGATTCCGAACAATCGAAAGTGTTGTTCGTAAAATCAACCGTATCAACGATGTCATACGAAGTATTCGGCTCGATGTCAATAAGATGCCCGCCCTGACGGACTAGTTCTAATTTAACCGTTCCGGTTGTTGAGGAAATATCGGAAGGAATCGGGTTTGCCATCCACCCGCCTCCGGGTGCGGACTGCTTCAAGTAGATTGACGTTCTGGAAAGAATGTCGAGATAAGTGCGCCAGATCGTACGCTTTCCGGTCGTGTTGTTCGTGTGCGTAAAAACCGCCCACGGATTCGCTATGCCGAAAGCCGAATGCAGTATATCGCTGTGATAATCGATTTCGGGAATCGTTATCGTTGATAAACCCGTCGTTGCCGTAACCGCTCCAACGTTGAAATTAACATTGCCCATCTTCGAGGCTTTGTTATTGTGGATCGAGCAATTTACGCCGTTAATCATCGCGAAAACGTGATAACCCGAACGGGTAACAACGCAATCGCGGATTGAACAATTAACCGCAACGTCGTCAATTGAATTGCCTGATTTTCCGATGTTTGCGCTGTAACCATCCCAGTTGTCGAAAGAGCAATTGAAAATATGCCCGTTTTCGCACGAACCTAGTGAAACAGCCGGACTGCCTTCCTGATTGGTTCTGGTATATGGACCTTGAAAATGAATCTTTTCAATCCAGACGTTTTTTACCTTATTCGGATATGCGCCGCCAGAACCGTATTCACTCGACAGGCTGAAATGCACCGGGAACTGTGAGACGGGTTCAAGAATGACCGCCGCTGCTTCTCTTTTTGCCCCGTTGTGGGTCCTAACCTGATTCGAGCCGTGAATAACGCTTGTCGAACCATGTCCGTAAATATAGTTATCGCCTTCAAAAAGGATCGGCGACATTCTATCAGTATATAGCGTTCCGGGCTGGTCGAAATCGTGAAATGTGTTTGTCAGCACAGCACCGGGCGCAATCTCAAGTATCGCGTATCGTCGCAAAATAACTACCGAATCAATATTGCCGGAATAAGCGCGGATTGTGACGACTTTGTTTTGCGTCCAGTCCGTGTCGTGTTTAAAAGCATAAAGAGCCTTTCTGAGTCGGTTTGATATGCTTGTCGCATCAAACAACCTTTCGGAAATATGGCGTGGGTATTCTGTGCCGACGAACTTTACTTTATTATCCGCAAATCCTGAAAAAACCGCTTGCTGTCCCAAAAGACAATCTTCCGCAAGTCCGACGCCTTCAAACGTTATGGTGGAGGTTGAATTCGCCGCCACAAACCGTGCGCCGTCTATCGGTTCAAGTATTAACTTCGCCGGGACTACAATATTTCCCGAAATAGTTAGATTCGTGTTGAAAATATAATTCTGCGGCGTTGCCGGGGGGGTTGTGTTTATCTGGCTAATTACAGTTCCGAAATTAGCGTCGGATATAACGTTGTTTTGAATTGGCATAACATTTTTCTCCTCTTTTCTTTGTTTTAAGCTAAAAACCAAAAACGCCCTGCAAATCTGTCTTTCAACAGAAATGCAAGGCGTCCATCTCTTACGTTTGCCCAAAATTTAGGGCGACTGAATTTTCATTATCAATCTAAACCGTTCTATGAGGAATGTCAAGTACTTTAAAACAAAAACTACTTTAAAATGTCAGAAAATTTTTCAGAATCAATTTTCACCCATCGCGTATGGCGGCGGCATTTCTCACAAATAATATCAAGACTTTTCATTTGAACTTTGCAGTAAAACCCGTTTAATGTAAGAAAATAGAAAGCGTTATTATCAGTTTTTCCTAATATTTCACGACAATTTTTGTTCCGACAGTGAAAATTTTTGAGATTATCGTTTTGTAACAACACATCAAGTCACCAGCCTTCTGTGTTTCGTATTCTATACTATGTGTCGCAGATGGGACAAGCTGTTTCTGGAAATGTTGATTTTTAGCAAAGGTTAGTTCAATAATCTTTATTTCATATTTGGGTTCTTTCTCTCGATCTATGTTGACGGTAAACAAGCTCTAAAAGATAAATTTATGTCATTATCTCAGTGTCGGATTATCGAATTACCGAAAATTGCCGACCCGCGCGGCAATTTATCTTTTATTGAAGAATATAAACACATTCCGTACGACATCAAGCGAGTGTTTTATCTTTACGATGTCCCAGGAGGAGAAACACGCGCCCGTCACGCTTTGAAAACCTGCAATCAATTTATTATTGCCGTTAATTGAAGTTTCGATGTGATACTGGACGATGACAGCGAAAGACAGACTTTTTCACCTTAATCGTTCATATTACGGTTTGCACGTTCCGCCGCTGGTCTGGCGCGCGATAAATAATTTTTCATCCGGTTCGGTTTGTGTGGTTCTGACTTCGGAGCTTTATAGCGAAACGGATTACTGCTAATACGAAGAATTTCTTATAGTTGTAAGAAATGAAAAATAAATGAAAGTTCAGTTTCTCGATTTAAAAGCCGGTTATCTGGAACTAAAAGATGAGATTGATGCCGCTTCGCAAAGAGTTCTCGAAAACAATAAAAGTGAGAATAATCCGTTTTGTAAGGGCAGCTTTTTGCCAGTTATGTCATGAGTATCAATAAGCCATTCTTTTCAGTTGTAATGCCGACTTACAATCGCGCAACGCTTTTGCCCTTTGCAATTCAAAGCGTCTTACAGCAATCATTTACAGATTTTGAGCTGATTATTAGTAACGGTGGTTCGACGGACAACACAAAAGATGTCGTCGCCGGTTTTAAAGACGAACGGATTCGTTATTTAGAATCGGAAAAAAGGCTGAATATAGGCGATAATTATCAAAACGCGCTTGATCGGGCGAAAGGCGAATATATTACATTTTTATCGGATGACGATGCCTTTGCTCCCGTAATGTTAGAGCGGGTAAAGCGAATAATTGACGAACAATCCGCCGAGGTCGTCGCTTTTCAGGTTTCGTATTATTATCACGACCCGGTTTTTGAACATTATCGTAAAATTCAACCCAATACTTTATTCGCTTATCCTTTTTCCGGGCTGGTTAAAAAATATGAAGCGTCTGATGCTATCAAACTTTTTGATTCTAAACTGGGATTAAACAATGCGCCGCCCGACAGGAGATTCATTATGCCGTATCTGGCAAATGCGGTTTATCATCGCGCGGTCTTTTCGCGTATTAAGGAAATAAGAGATAGATTATTTAACGTCATACCGGCTGATATGTATCTGGCAATTGCGGTTTTTTTTGTCATTGATACTTATTTTTGTTTGGATGAACCGCTGCACGTCTGGAGCTTTTGGGAAGGCAATGCTACCGGCTCGCTCAGTAAAAAGGGAGACAAACTGAGAGAACATTACGAAAGGCTTTTAAATGGACAAAAATTAGATTTTACTCCTTTGAAATTCGCTCTTCCGCTCAATTGCACGATTAACGCAGTTCTTCAGGCAAAGAACGACTTCAAAGGATTTAATAATAACTCTGACATTGATTGGCTTTATTACTTCACAGCGATATACAAAGATTTAATGCTTTTAAAAAGCCTCGGAGTTAATACTGCAAAAGAAATTCGGGAGTTTGAGGAAGTTTTAGCGCGACAGCCCGACGAGTTAAGGCAAAATGTGCGCTCTCAGATTTCAAAAACGAATTTGCTTGCCGAACAGGCAATGCAATTTTCGCGAAACAATCTCCCTTTTGTATTTAGATGGCTGAAAAGATTGCACGAACAAGTAAAATCGGAGAAAAGCGTTATCGCAGATGGTAAAGACGCAAATTTTAACAATGTTCTGGAAGCAGCGCAATATTTGAGCTACATTGTTCAGAGCAAGTAATATTTAATCATTTGGCAGCTTTAAGGTTAATAATTTCAGGATTTAATTTACAGATGTATGCCGGAAGCGAGTATCATCAATCGCGGCTTATAACGCTGAACAATTTATTAAACAAACGATTGACACGATTCTTGAACAGAGATTTCAGGCTCGCGCCGTTTGAATAAACATCAATGAAATCCGCTCTGAAAGCCACTGTAATTTTGGGTGGCAGCTCGATGATGAGCGCCTTGATCGCTCTCGTTTCGGCGAAATGCTGGGCGGTTTTAATCGGTCCGGTCGGCGTCGGCTACATTTCCGCGCTGCAGAGTCTTTTGGGATTGAGCTTTATGATCGCCGGACTCGGCATCGGGACAGCCATTGTTCGAGTCGGCGCGAAAGCCGTGTCCGAAGGAGATGAACGCGAGCTGGCGGCAAACTGGAGAGCCGGATTTTATCTGATAATTTTATTCGGAGCAGTCGCCGCCGCCGTTTTAACGATTTTTCGCCGACAAATCAGCGTTTTGATTTTCGGCGACGCAGGCGAAAGTATTTACGTCGCCGTTGTTTCGCTCGCTCTGCTCGGCGCTCTGCTGTCAAATTTTTTTATCGGAGTTTTTAACGCTCATCACCGCGTTGCCACGCTCGCCAAAATCAGTGTCTTGAATCATTTAAGCAACGCCTGTTCGCTAATCGGTTTTATTTACTTTTTTCGGGTTCACGGAATTGCTTTCGGAATGCTTTGTGGAATTACTTTAAGCTCGGCGCTCAATTATTTTTGGCTCAAACGCGAAATCCCTTTTCCTGCAATTGACGTTTCGTTCGATGAAATCAAAAAAGCCGCTTTTTCATTTGTTCGCTTCGGCGTTCCGTACACGGCGAGCATGATTGTCGGAACGGGCGTGCAGCTTGCGATTCCGCTTTTGATTCTAAATCATCTCGGCGCTGAAGGCGCAGGTTATTACCGCGCCGCCTTCGGAATCTCCACAGTGTCGCTTTCTTTGGTTTTGACCGCAATGGGGCAGGATTATTATCCGCGTCTCTCGGCAATTGCCGATGATGAACTGAAAATTAACGAGCTTGTTAACCAACAACAGAGATTAATATTAATCCTTCTCGCTCCGATTATTTTATGGCTGCTGCTGCTCGCTCCGGTTTTGATTCGTTTGCTCTACAGCGGCGAATTCGAGGCTGCGCAGCCGGTTTTTAAATGGATTGTCGCGGGCGATTTATTCAAATCTATGGGCTGGGTTTTGTCTTTTGTGATTCTGGCTCGCAACAAAAGTCATTTATATTTCTTCTCCGAAGCCATCGGCGGCGCGACGGCGATTGGGGCGGTTTTGTTCGCAATGCAAAGATACGGACTCGAAGGCGTGGGAATCGGTTATTTTGTTTCGTATCTGGCATATTTTATTGGAGTGTTTTTATTAGTCAGACGCGAAATCACGCTGCAATATTCAACAGGTAATAAGCTCTTAATGCTGTCCGTCAGTGTTGCGGTTTTAGGGACAAACATTCTCAGCTTTTGGGGAATCAGTAATGTCTCAAAGGCTTTTTTATTGATTGCGGCAGTCGCGGCGGCAATCTTTAGCGTTGTTAGTTTAATTAAAGATATTGGAGTTGAAACGCTATTAAGCCGGGCGAAATTTTGGCAAAAGTAGATAACGGCAATTTAAAAAGCAGATTATTTCCTGCGAACAGCCTTTGGTCGGCACTTATATAATTTCGCGAGCAATTTTTTCGCCGTCATCAATCTTTCTCAAAAAACGAGCGGACGCCGTTTATGATTTTGGTCAAAACTTCTTCGGTCATTTCCGTATGAATCGGCAGCGACAACACCGAATCGCACAGCTTTTCAGTGATGCGCAGACGTAAATCCTCGGAAACGAACCGGGCGAAAGCCTCTTGTTTGTAAAGCGGCACCGGATAATAAATCATCGAAGGCACGCCCTCTCGCTCCAAATGTTTTTGCAGCTCGTCGCGTTTCCCGTTTTTTACCTGCAAAGTATATTGATGAAAAACGTGAGTCGAATTCGGCTCGCGAACGGGCGTTTGCAGCTCTTCGACGCCTTCAAACGCGGCGTCGTAAGCGTCGGCAACGCGGCGGCGAGCGTCGCAATATTCGTCCAGCTTTTTTAATTTGATGTTCAAAATCGCCGCTTGCAGCGAATCGAGTCTGGAATTGACGCCAATCAGCGAATGATAATATCGCTTTGACTGCCCGTGATTGGCAATCATTCGCAGCCTGCCCGCCAGCTCGTCGTCATCCGTAAAAATCGCGCCGCCGTCGCCGTAACAGCCCAGATTTTTTGAAGGAAAAAACGAAGTGCAGCCGATGTGACCGATTGTTCCGGTTTTCCTGATCGAGCCATCTTTAAAAATATAATCAGCGCCGATTGCCTGCGCGTTGTCTTCGATGACAAATAAATTGTATTTTTCGGCGACCTGCATAATCGGTTCCATATCGCAGCTTTGCCCGAATAAATGAACCGGAACAATCGCTTTGGTACGCGGCGTGATTGCTTTTTCGATGATTTCCGCAGTCACGTTAAAAGTGTTTTCGTCAGCCTCGACCATTACGGGCGTGAGACGAAGCAGCGCGATGACTTCGGCGGTTGCGACGTATGTAAAAGACGGGACGATAACTTCGTCGCCCGGTTCCAAGCCCAAAGCCATCATCGCAATCTGGAGCGCGTCCGTGCCGTTGGCGCACGGAACGACGTGCTTGATTTTTAAATAATTTTCCAGATTGCTTTGAAATTCTTTAACCGGCGGACCGTTGATAAAAGCTGTCGAAGCGAGACAATTTAAAACCGCTTCGTCAATTTCGTTTTTTATTTTTTCGTATTGACCTTTGAGGTCAACCATTTGAATTGCAGACATTTATTTCGTTTTTCCGGGAAAATTTATCAAATATAAAACAACGCTGAACCTTTACCGGAAGAATAACTGTAAAATGATACGCCTTTGCAGTCAAAAAGCGTGCTTCGGAAAAAATGTTATTCGAGGTGAAAACGCGCCTTCCGCTTTTCGGCAAACGATACACTAGACTTCGATGCGGCGCGCAAGTAAGCTATTAACTTCATCAAAGTTGATTCAAAGGCAAATTTATTCCTTTTATTTCTCAAAACTAAAGCAAGGTATTAAAGGGTTTGAAAAATTCTCGCCAACCGAAAATTTTAATGGTCGTGCCGGAGCTTGATTTCGGCGGCGTTGAAACCGCCGTTCGAGATCGAGCCGTCGCATTGCGCGAAATCGGTTATGAGGTTGAAACGGCTTGTTTGCATAAACTCGGTGAAACGGGAAAAAAATTACAGGAAGTAGGTTTTCGAGTTCATAACTTGAATTCGCCGCCGCGCGTTCCGAATTTCGGATTGATACAAAAACTAATCAAGCTTTTTCGCGAGGTCAAACCCGGCATTGTTCACGCCGCCTGCATCGAAGCCAATTTTCACTGTTTGCCCGCATCGAGGCTTGCCGGAATTGGGAGCCGGGTGATTGCCGAAGAAGTCGGCACTCTGATTGACGGCGAGGGAAAACTGACGCGCAGTTGGAAAGCTAGAAAAATCGGGCAAATGATTTGGCGCAGCGCCGACAGCATTCTGGCGATTTCGCAGGCGGTCAAGCAGGACATAGTCGGGCTTGAAAACGCCGACGAATCGAAAATCACCGTAATTCCTTATTACATTGATTTCGACCGCTTTCCATTTGCCCCAAGCGGGGAAAAGCGAAAATCGAGCGAAGAATTTATCATTGGCGCCGTCGGTCGGCTTTCACCGGAAAAAGGACAGAGAATTTTGCTTTCGGCTCTCAAATTGGTTTTGCAGAAAAACGAAAACGTCAGATTGTGGCTGATCGGCGACGGAATTGACCGTGAAAGTCTAAAAACTATGGCAGAGGAGCTGGGAATCAGCGAGCAAGTCAAATTTTGGGGAATGCGTTCGGACATTCCCGAACTTTTGGGGCAAATGGATTTGCTCGTCCAGCCTTCGCATTACGAAGGGTTGGGAATCGCGATTCAGGAAGCGATGGCGTCGGGCGTTCCTGTTGTCGCGAGCGAAGTCGGCGGCATTCCTGAACTTATCGAACAGGGAAAAACCGGCGTGATGTTTCCGGTCGGCGACAGCCGCGCTTTGGCTGACGAAATAATCCGAATGGTTAATCTTGATCAGGCAGAGCGAAATCAGATGATTCTCAGAGCGAGAGAATCTTCTGAAGCGCGTTTTTCAAAAGCGACGGTCGTCAATCAGCTTTCGGATTTGTATTTGAGAACTTTTGAGAAACATTAAAATGGCGCAACCTCACGG
Source organism: Pyrinomonadaceae bacterium (assembly GCA_036387135.1). Classification (GTDB taxonomy): domain Bacteria; phylum Acidobacteriota; class Blastocatellia; order Pyrinomonadales; family Pyrinomonadaceae; genus JALZCH01. The sequence continues at coordinate 50,304 of DASVUH010000075.1, forward strand.
CAAAGCAATCTTTTTATCTTATGAAGGTTTCGGGCAATCGTATCTTGAAACTTTGTATTTGCCGATTTTAGACAGCATCAAAAAACCGCCGATTGATTTTACGGTCGTTCAATTTATGCCTAAAAATCATCCGCAAAAAGCGCTCGATGCGGCGGCGGCTGAGAGACTCGGAATTCCGGTGCATTTTCTCGATTACCGCAATTCGCCGCCGGTTTTCAGCACAATTTACCTCATTTTAAACGGGATTCTAAAAGTCGGACTGCTTGCCAGACGAGAAAAAACGGATTTTATTCACGCCAGAACCTGGATTCCGGGATTAATCGCGCTGGGCGCAAAACTGTTTCGTCCCGGTTTGAAATTTATTTTCGATACCGACGGATTTGTGCCTGAATTTCGCGTTGAAAGCGGTTTGCTCAAGAATCAAGGTTTGATGTTTAAAACCTTGAAAAAAATAGAAAAGCTGCTCGTCAAAAAATCCGATTTGATTCTTGTTCGCACCAACAACGCCAGAAAAATTTTGAGCACTTGGTATGGCGAAGAAGCCGGTTCAAAAATTTTTGTGACGCCCAACGGTAAAGACGAAAAATTTTATCGCGATTTTCCGGCGGCGGAAAATCGGAAAGTCCGGCAGAAATACAATTTAAGCGACGAGACGATTTTGGTTCTTTACGTCGGCACGCTCGTCGAAAATGTTTTGCCCGATAAAATGTTTCGGCTCTTTTCGGCAGTGAAAAAACTTGAGTCTAATTCGTTTTTTCTGATTCTGAGCGGTTCAAAGTTTGAACCGCTGGGCGAATTGGCGCAAATAGAAGGTTTAACCGAAGCCGATTACACAATTGAACGGGTTTTTCCCGCCGAAATACCGGCTTTAATTTCGGCTGCCGATGTGGGAATCTCTTTTCGAGCGCCTACACTTTCAAATCAAGGCGTATCGCCTCTCAAAGTCTGCGAATATTTGCTCTGCGGAACCCCCGCGATTGTTAATTCGGGCGCGGGCGATTTGGAAAGTTTGTTTGAAGAAAACAAAGAGCTTGGTTTTTTATTAAAGGAAATGAGCGACGAAGAAATCAGCCAAGCCGCGGAATGGATTGTCCGAATTGCCAAGCCGTCCAGAGAGCGTTTGCGCGAAACGGCGCGGCAGGGCGGAATCAAAGAGTTTGGTTTGTCGAACATCAAAAAACTTTACGAAAACGTTTATAGTAAATTGATTAAGCGAGAAGTCGCGGAAAATTGAGCCGATATTTTTCTGGAAGAACAGTTGAAAGTTGGTAATTTACAGTTCACAGTTAAATTTATCTTTATTTTTGTCGAGTAACTTAATATTGAACGAAGAAAATTTAAATCATTTTTGAGAATAAAAATCCAGGATTGATTTAAACGAGCAAAAAGCAGTGAAAGCAGTAATTTTAGCGGGCGGACGCGGCAGCCGGATCAGCGAAGAAACCGCCGTCAAACCGAAACCAATGATTGAAATCGGCGGAAAACCGATTTTGTGGCACATTATGAAATTTTATTCCGCGCACGGAATTGATGATTTCATTATCTGCTGCGGTTATCTCGGCTACGTTATCAAAGAATATTTCGCCAATTATTTTGTGCATACTTCGGACGTGACTTTCGATTTGATCAACAACCGGGTTGAAGTCCATCAAAAACGCGCAGAGCCTTGGCGCGTGACTCTGGTTGATACGGGAATCGAAACGATGACCGGCGGCAGATTAAAGCGCGTGCGCGAATATCTGGGCAACGAAGATTTCTGCTTTACTTACGGCGACGGTTTATCGAACGTTGATGTAAGCAATTTAATCAAAAACCACCAGCGGAGCGGAAAGCTCGCCACCGTTACAGCCGTTCAGCCGCCGGGACGTTTCGGCGCGCTCATTCTCGACGGCGAAAGTATCGAAGGTTTTCGGGAAAAACCCGAAGACGGCGGCTGGATCAACGGCGGTTTTTTTATTTTGAATCCGAAAGTCGTTGATTACATCGAAAACGACGATACGGTTTGGGAGCGCGAGCCGATGGAAAACCTCGTCCGCGACAATCAAATGAACGCTTTTCTGCATCACGGTTTCTTTCAACCGATGGACACTCTGCGCGACAAACTTTATCTTGAAGAATTGATCGAAAAAGGAACCGCGCCCTGGAAGATTTGGTAATGACCGGAAGTTTTTGGAACGGAAAACGGGTTTTAATCACGGGACATACCGGATTTAAAGGCGGCTGGCTGGCATTTTGGCTCGAAATGCTCGGCGCAGAAGTTTGCGGCTATTCGCTCGCGCCGGAAACCGAGCCGAATCTTTATACGAATTTAAAAATCGAAAAACGAATCCGCTCGGTTTTCGGCGACATTCGTGATTTGCCTCATTTTGAAAAAGTCGCGGGCGAATTTCAGCCCGAAATCATTTTTCATCTCGCGGCGCAGCCGCTGGTTCGCCGTTCGTATCGCCAGCCGGTAGACACATACACGACGAACGTCATCGGAACAGTCAACATTTTGGAAGCGGTTCGCCGGACGGAATCGGTTAAATCCGTTGTCGTCGTTACGACCGATAAAGTTTACGAAAACAAAGAATGGGTTTGGGCTTATCGGGAAAACGAGCGACTCGGCGGTTTCGACCCGTATTCAAACAGCAAAGCCTGCGCGGAACTGGCGGTTTCGGCGTATCGAAATTCGTTTTTCGGCGAGAGCCAAACTTTGATTGCCACGGCGCGCGCAGGAAATGTCATCGGCGGCGGCGATTGGTCTGAAGACCGTTTGCTCCCGGACGTTTTTCGGTCGCTGATTTTCGGCGAGCCGCTCGTGATTCGCAATCCGAATTCAATCCGCCCGTGGCAGCACACGCTCGAACCGCTTTACGGTTATTTGTCATTAGCCGAAAAACTCTACAACGGCGAGAGCGATTTTGCCGACGCCTGGAATTTCGGACCTTCCGAAGAAGATTCAAAATCGGTCGGCTCGGTTCTGGAAGAAGTCAAAGGTATTTGGGACGCGCCCGTCAACTGGGAAATCGGCGCGGGCAATCAGCCGCACGAAGCAAATTTGTTAAAGCTCGACAGCGCCAAAGCGAAAAACCGATTGCAGTGGAAGCCGAAGCTGAGCTTGACGGAGGCGATAAATTTAACAGTCCAATGGTATAGTGATTTCAAGAACGAGCGCGATATAATTCAAACAACGCGCGAACAAATTGAATTTTACTCAAACAAATAACCGCAAAACGCAAGTAAATAAAGAATGTTTTTTGATTTGCTGCTTTTGTGTTTGTATTTTTATGAATTTTTACCGATGCCGATTCTGCGAAAACGAGCTGAAATATACATTCGTTGATTTGGGCGTAACGCCTCTGGCGAATTCTTATCTCAAAGAGGAAATTCTCGACAGCGCCGAACCGTTTTACTCGCTTCACGTCCGGGTTTGCGAGAAATGCTTTCTCGTTCAACTGCCCGAACTCGCCTTAGCCGAAAAGATTTTCAGCGATTACCTTTATTTTTCCTCTTATTCGGGGACGTGGCTCGAACATTCCCGGAATTATTGCGCGGAAGTTATCGAACGCTTCAATTTAAATGAAAACAGCCGCGTCATCGAAATCGGCGGCAATGACGGTTATCTTTTGCAATATTTTAAGGAAAGAAATATCAGTATTTTAAACGTTGAGCCGGCTGCGAATATCGCGGAAACCGCCGTCCTCAAAGGTATTCCGACGCTGGTTAAATTTTTCAGCGCGGCGACGGCGCAGAAATTGGTGGGCGAAGGAAATCAACCTGATTTAGTCGTTGCAAACAACGTTCTGGCGCACGTCCCGGACATCAACGATTTTGTCAGAGGATTTGCAATTCTGCTCAAGCCCGAAGGAGTTGCGACGTTTGAATTTCCGCATTTGTTCAATTTAATCGAACAAAATCAGTTTGATACTATTTATCACGAGCATTTTTCATATCTTTCGTTAACAACAGTTGAAAGAATTTTTGCGGCGCACGGGCTGACCGTTTTTGATGTCGAAGAACTGCCGACGCACGGCGGTTCGCTTCGCGTTTTTGCGCAAAAAACGGAAACGGGCAAATACGAAATCGGCGAAAATGTTGAAAGGATTAAAATTCTCGAAGTCGCTCACGGCTTAACGGATGTCGAAAGATTGACGCACTTTGACGAACAGGTGAAGCGAACGAAGTGGGATTTGGTTAAAAAACTGATTGAGATAAAAAACGAAGGCAAAACTATTGTCGCTTACGGCGCTGCCGCCAAAGGCAACACTTTGCTTAATTATTGCGGCATTAAAACCGATTTTATTGATTACGTCTGCGATGCCAACCCGAATAAGCAGAATTGTTTTCTGCCGGGGACGCGCATTCCGGTCGCCGCGCCGGAAAAAATCCTGGAAACAAAACCCGATTATGTTCTGATTTTGCCCTGGAATATCGCCGACGAAATTATCGAGAAATACGATTTTATCCGCGACTGGAAGGCAAAATTTATTGTCCCGATTCCGACGGTTCAAATCATTTAGCTGCGGCAAAACGATTTGCAATCGAAGTTGAGATTAGGCTTAACCCGATTTTTTGAGTAAAGATTGATTAATCGAAAAGTTTTAATGAGAATAGAGATTTGATTGAATTAATTCGGCTGCCAACAGAGATTTACACAGCGCAATAAAATATGGAAATTATCCCGCTCAGACTAAACGGTTCCTACGAAATCCGCATGACGCCGAGAGGCGATCAGCGCGGCTATTTTATGCGAACGTATGACCGTCAGATTTTTCTGGAAAACGGTTTGCAAACCGAATGGGCGCAGGAAAATCAATCGCTTTCGACGCAGCTACATACAATTAGAGGACTGCATTTTTTGCTTCCGCCGCATACGGAAACAAAGCTGGTGCGCGCGGCTCAAGGGAGAATTCTCGATGTTTTCTTAGATTTGCGGCGAAATTCCGAAACTTTCGGGCAGTGGGATTCGATTGAGCTTTCGGAGGACAATAATAAAGCGGTTTATATTCCGAAAGGATTTGCCCACGGATTTTGTACTTTGACCGAGCGCACGATTGTTCAATATAAAGTTGACAGCCCGTATGTCGCCGCGTCGGACAGCGGAATCCGTTGGAACGACCCGGCAATCGGCATTGATTGGATCGCTCAAAATCCGATCTTGTCCGAGAGAGATAAAAATTTACCGCTCTTAAAGGACTTCGATTCGCCGTTTTAAGCCCGGAATTTGAGTGTGTTATGCTGATGTTTCTAATAAAAGGCTCTGGAGAAGTTTAGCAAACAAGCAATTCTAAACTTCCAGAGCCTTTTGATTGAGAATAAGTTTATTAATTTAAAACGGTTCGAAATCTGTTTTATGAAAAGTGTTTTACTAACCGGGGCGACCGGATTTATCGGTCGCTGGGCGATTGCTCCTCTTGTCGCAAAAGGCTATACCGTTCACGCGGTTACCTCAAAATCCGGCGCGCCGAAACCGGATGAAAACGTGATCTGGCATCGAGCCAATCTGCTCGATTCGGATGAAACCGAAAATTTGCTGAAAACAATTCGTCCGACTCATTTGCTTCATTTTGCCTGGTATGTCGAACACGGGAAATTTTGGAATTCGCCGGAGAATCTCAAATGGCTCAGAGCCAGCCTGCATCTGATTCAAAAGTTTGTTGAAAACGGCGGAGAAAGAATCGTCGCCGCCGGAACTCTTTCGGAATACGAAGCCTCAGACGACGGATTTATTTCCGAGGCGTCCAGATTAAATCCGCGCTCATTATATGCGGCGACCAAAACTGCTTTGTATCTGACTTTGGAAAAATATTCGGAAGTCGCCGACATCAGTTACGCTTGGGGGAGAGTTTTCTTTCTTTTCGGGAAACACGAAGCGCCTCAGCGGCTAGCGGCAGCGGTTACACGGTCTTTGCTTTGTAATGAGATTGCTAAAACTTCGCACGGCAATCAAATACGCGACTTTCTTTGCACCGAGGAAGGCGCTCAAGCCTTTGTCGCCCTGCTTGATTCCGATGTCCGGGGCGCTGTTAACATCGCTTCGGGCGAGCCGCGAACGATTAAAGAAGTCATCTTGCAGATTGCGGATTTAACCGGCAACCGCGAAAATATTGAATTCGGGGCAATTATCTCGCCTCGCGACGAACCGAAAAGTCTTGTCGCCGATGTGACCAGACTTCGAGAAGAAGTAAAATGGAAACCTTCGAAAAGTTTTTCGCAGCAAATTGAAGAAACGGTAAATTGGTGGAAGAAGGAAATTGCAGGCTAAACTTAGGAATCGCAGCGAGAACAGGGCAATAGAGCGGTCTTCACTGATTTATAGAAAGTTGTCGGATGGATAATCGGCTGAAAAAAGCATTTAAAACCGAGGTTGATTGTCTGGTTTGCGGTCAAGCGAACGCAAAAGTTCTCGGCGTGCGCGGCAACCGCGAATACACAGGCGCTGACGCGCAGGCTGAACCGCATCTTTTTACCAACGTCGTCGAGTGCCGCAACTGCGGTTTTATTTACACAAATCCGCAAATCAACGGCGTCGAGTTTTTAGAAGCCGAACATTACAACAACCCGGAAACTTATCAGTCGGACGCGGGCGAAAATGTGGCGCAGATGTATCTGCATCGCGTTGCTTTCATCAAAAATTTTGTTCCGCAAGGCTCGCTCCTCGATGTCGGCGCGGGCAAAGGCGAGTTTGTCGCGGCAGCCGCCGAAAACGGGTTTCAAGCCGTCGGCGTCGAGCCTTCGCCGCGTTTCTGTCAATTTGCCGAAGAACATTTTAACGCGACTGTTTACAACGGCTTGCTGGAAACCTGCGCCGAGTTGAAAGGACATAAATTTGACGTAATTACCCTGCATCACGTTTTTGAACACGTCGAAAACCCGCACGAGCTTTTGGAAAACCTGAAGGATTTTTTGAATCAGGACGGGATTGTTTATCTCGAAGTTCCGAACACGCAATCGGCGGCGACAAAATTAATAGACTTTTATTTCAGATTTCGCGGGCGAAATTGGTCTTGCAGGCTTTCTCCGCTTCATCCGCCGTTTCATAAATACGGTTATAATATTCAATCTTTGAAATTTATTCTCAGAAAACACGGCTATAAAATTATCAAAGCAGCGACGTTTTCGGCTTTCTCAAGGGGCTTTAGCGGGAATCTGCAAACCGCCGGCTTGCGAAATTATGCGTTTAAGAGCGCCGTTAGAACGTTTGATTTGCTGGGAAATCGAGATATGCTGGCTGTTGTCGCAAAAAAGTGATTTGGAATCCAAATCTTTAACTTTGCGTTTTTGGAGACTCAATCAAATTTGTTTTTGATTGAATGAGTTTTATTCGGATTTAATGAAAGTTTTAGCTATCGTTCCGTACCAACTGGATTATTGCGCCGGGCAAAGATTTCGCATTGAATTGTGGGCGAAAGAGCTGGCGCGGCGCGGCATCCAAGTCGAGTATCTGTCTTTTACGGACAAAGATTTGACCGACGTTCTTCACAAGCGCGGATACGTTGTCAAAAAGGGTTCGATGATTTTGAGCGCCTTCGCCAAACAGCTTAAAAATACTCTGACTTCGGAAAAACCCGATTTGGTTTTTATTTATCGTGAGGCGGCAATTATCGGTCCGGCGATTATCGAAAGAATTATTCGGCGGTGGAATGTTCCGATGGTTTACGATCTGGACGAACCGCTTTTTATTCCGCTTTACAGCGCCGCTAACGGAAGCTTTACCCGGCTTAGATTTGTCTCAAAGGTTAACAAGCTGTTTGAAATGAGCGATGCGGTTTTCGTTTCCAGTCAGGCATTAGCCGATTACGCCGGAAAATATAACGATAATGTCAAGATTGTCCCGATGACCGTTGACACCGAGCGATATAAACCGCTTGAGAATAAGCGGCAGAATGCCAAACCGATCATAACCTGGGTCGGCACGCGCACGAACCAGCTAAACGTTGCTCTGGCTGTTCCCGCTTTGCGAAAGCTGCGCGAAGAAACGGATTTTACTTTAAGAATAATCGCGGACGATCCGGTTGAATATGAAGGATTGGATGTGGAGTTTCACGAATGGAGTTATGACAAGGAGGTGCCGCTTTTGCAGGAAAGCGACATCGGAATCGTGCCGGTCAAGCATAACGATTGGGGACCTTATAAATTCTTTTTCAAGACAATTCAATATATGAGCGCCGGATTGCCCGTCGTCGCGAGCGCGCTCGGTTCAAATCTGGAAAATATTGAAGACGGGAAAAGCGGTTTTTTGGCGAAAACCGAAGATGATTGGTATGACAAAATCAAGATTTTGCTTGAAAACGGCGAAATGCGAAGGACATTTGGCGTCGAAGGGCGAAAAATGGTGATGGAAAAATTCGACATTCAAAAGCAGTACGATTTTCTGGAAAAAGAATTTAATCTGCTCAAAGAAAAGGCTGGATTTAGCAATAAAACGCGGTAAATAGTTGATAATAATCAAGACCGGAATTTTAAATCGAAAACGTTAAAGAAGCCGGTCTAAAAATAAGGAGTAAAGTTTTAAGCTGAGATTGGCTGGTTTCTTTACTCAAGTAATTAAATGGAAAAGTTTTTTGTTCTCATTTGCGTAATACTCGGAATCGGAGTTTCTCTTTTTCTTTTTCCGTACGGTTTTCTCGCCGCGCTGTTCTGCGCTGTTTGTTCATTGATCACGTTTGCAATTCTCAGGCGTTCAAAAGAGGAAAACCAATTTCTGCTTCAAATTTTTTTAGCGGGTTTAGTGCTTAGAGTTTTAGCGGGCACAATAATTCACGTTTTCGACTTGTACCCGTTTTTTGGCGGAGACTCGCTGACATATGACGCTCGCGGGTGGCTGCTGACTGAAATCTGGTTCGGGCAAGCGCCGAGGCTCGACGCATACGGTGAGTTTGTGGTTTCAACCAATAACGTCGGGTGGGGAATGCATTATATGGTCGCCTGCATTTATACGATTCTCGGTCGGAATATGCTGGCGGTTCAGTATTTCAGTTGTGTCGTGGGAGCGGCGACGGCGCCGGCAATTTATATTTGCGCTCACAAAATTTTTAATAATATTCGAGTTGCGCGAATCAGCGGATTGATCGTCGCTTTGTGTCCTTCGCTGATTATTTGGTCGAGCCAGGTTATGAAAGACGGATTTATTATTTTTCTTCTGGTTATTGTAATGATTTCTTTACTTAACCTTTTAGAAAAACTCGATTATGTGTCATTAATAATTTTGATTTTGTCTCTTTTCTGCATTATCTCGCTTCGCTTTTATATCTTTTATATGGTCGCGGTAGCCGTCGTCGGGAGTTTCGCGGTGGGAACCGACAGCCTCAGCGGGCGATCCATTTTAAGACGATTGGCTGCTCTTGTTTTAATCGGCGTAGGAGCAACGCAAATGGGCATTATCAATCGAGCGACCAAGGAAATCGATAATTTGACTGACCTGGAACAAATTCAAAACTCAAGAAAAGCGCTGGCGACCGCTCAGAGCGATATTTACAAAGATAAAGGCGCAGGTTACGGCGAAGATTTGGACGTTTCAACGGCGGAAGGAGCGATTTCAGCGATTCCGCTTGGATTTTCTTATCTGATGCTGGCACCGTTTCCCTGGCAAATCAGAAATTTTCGGCAAGCTATTACGCTACCGGAAATGATGCTTTGGTGGGCTTCGCTTCCGTTATTGGTAACGGGTTTATGGTACACCGTTAGAAAAAGGTTTCGAGGTTCGATAGGGATTTTGTTTTTCACTTTTATGCTGACCGTTGCCTATTCGATTTTTCAGTCAAACGTCGGAATGGCATATCGGCAGCGCGCGCAGATTCAGGTCTTCCTGTTTATTTTTATCGCCGTTGGCTGGACGGTTATGCAGGAAAAAAGAGAAAACCGAAATTATTTAAAAAACATTGAGCATCAGCGCTTAAGAGAGAAAATGAGGCGCAGAGATTAAATATTGAATGTGTGGAATTGTTGGAATTGTTAATGCCGGTTCGCGCGCTGTTGAACGAGACGTTTTGGCGCGAATGAATGGGGCGATTGTTCACCGCGGACCGGACGAAGACGGATTTTACGTCAAAGAAAACGTCGGGTTGGCGATGCGGCGTCTTGCAATCATTGATTTGGCGGGCGGGCAGCAGCCGATTTTTAACCGAGACCGCACAAAAGCGATTGTTTTTAACGGCGAGATTTATAATTTTCACGAGCTGCGCGCCGATTTGGAAAAGCTCGGACATCAATTTTACACCCGCTGTGATACCGAAATCATCGTTCATCTCTACGACCGATACGGAGTTGACTGCGTTCAGCATTTGCGCGGAATGTTTGCGTTCGCGATTTGGGACGAGCACGAAAAATCTCTCTTTATCGCCCGCGACCGGGTTGGAAAAAAGCCTCTGCTCTACTCGCATCGTGCGAACGGCGATTTAATCTTCGGTTCGGAATTTCGGGCGCTTCTTCAGCACCCGGACATCAGCCGCGAAGTTGATTTTGAAGCAATTCATAATTATCTGTCGTACCTGTGTGTTCCCGCGCCGCTGACGGCTTACAAAGAGATTCGCAAGCTCGAACCCGGACATTGGCTGCTCTGGAAAAACGGCGAAACGAAAACCGAGCGTTACTGGCAACCGGATTTTTCTCGAAAAATCAAAATTTCCGACACGGAAGCCGAAGCTGAAACGCTAAGACTGCTGCGCGAATCGGTTCGCCTGCGCTTGATTTCCGAAGTCCCGCTCGGCGCTTTTCTCTCCGGCGGCGTTGATTCATCGGCTGTTGTCGCGTTGATGGCGCAGGAATCGCCGACGCCCGTTAAGACCTTTTCCATCGGTTTTGAAGAGCAGGATTACAGCGAGCTAAAATACGCCCGCCAGGTCGCCGCGCATGTTGGTGCGGAGCATCACGAATTTATTGTCAAACCCGATGCCCTGGATGTTTTGCCGACTTTGGTTGAGCATTACGGCGAGCCTTACGCAGATTCGAGCGCGATTCCGACTTATTACGTCGCGCGCGAAACCAGAAAGCATGTCACCGTAGCTTTAAACGGCGACGGCGGTGACGAAAGTTTTGCCGGTTACGAGCGTTACGCGGCGATGCGGCTGGCGGAAAAATATCACCGTTTACCGCGTTTGATGCGCGAGCAGGTTATTGAGCGAGCCGTTAATCTCGTGCCGACTTCCGAACTGCGAAAAAGCCGCGCACGCGACGCCAAGCGTTTTTTGCAAGCCGCGAGCCTGCCGCGCGTCGAACGATATTTTCAATGGGTCGGCGCTATAGGGGACGAAACGAAAAAGGCGCTTTACACCGCAGATTTTCAGAAACAAATTTCGGGAAATCATCCGGCAGAGTTACTGCAAAATTGGTTCGCGCAAGCAAACGGAATCGGGATTGTAGATGCGACGATGATGACTGACCAGCAAACTTATTTGCCCAATGATTTGCTCGTCAAGGTTGACATTGCTTCGATGGCGGTTTCGCTCGAAGCCCGTTCGCCGCTGCTCGATCATAAAGTTATCGAATTTGCCGCCAGTCTGCCCGATTCGATAAAATTGCGCGGCGCGGAAACAAAATCTTTGCTCAAACGAGTCGCCGCCCGGCTCGTTCCGCGCGAAGTCATTTACCGCCGCAAAATGGGATTTGGCGTTCCAATCGCCGGTTGGATTCGCGGCGAAATGAAGGAATTTGTTCGAGAAGTTTTGCTTTCTGAAAAAGCGCAAAAACGCGGTTTATTAAAACCGGAAGTTGTCTCGCGTCTGGTCGTCGAACACACCGAAAGCGGGCGCGACCACGGCGCGCAGTTGTGGACGCTTTTAATGCTCGAACTTTGGTTCAAGCGATTTATTGATTAAATTTGAACGCAAAAGAGAGTGATAATTTTTAAGATTGAAAATTTATTTTAAAACTTGAAATGTCTGAAAATACAGTATTCACCAAAGGTAAAATTCCAGATGTCGTTGTTTATCCATTAAGAAAATTTGTTGACGAGCGCGGCTGGCTTGCGGAATTGTTTCGCCACGATGAGTTAAGCGAGGAATTTTATCCCGTGATGGGTTACATTTCAGTGACTGAGCCGGGCGTTCAGCGCGGTCCGCACGAACACGTTGAACAAGCCGATTTGTTTTGTTTTATCGGTCCTTCAAATTTCAAGCTCCGCGTTTGGGACAACCGCGCAGCTTCGGACACTTTCGGACGGATGATGACTTTATTCGTCGGCGCGGACAATCCGCAGGCTGTTATTATTCCGAAAGGCGTCGCACACGGTTACAAAAACATCGGTTCGGTTCCCGGCGTCGTGATCAATTGTCCGAATCGGCTTTATCTGGGCGTCGGCAAAAAAGAACCGATTGACGAAATTCGCCACGAAGACGATCCGAACACGGTTTTTCGGATGGAAGATTAACCGCCGGTTAAAAATTCAAAATCGAGCGAACCGAAGATTTTGAATCGAAAATCGAAGTCGAAAAACTGAAAAACCAGCAAACAATTTGGAACAAACAACCCGCTAGAACGAAAGTCGCCCGCTTAATCGCGCGCCTCAACACGGGCGGTCCGGCGCGGCACGTCGTTTGGCTAACCGACGGATTAAAAGACGAATTCGACACGACGCTCATTTGTGGATCAGTTCCGGCAAATGAGGGCGATATGAGTTATTTCGCTCGGCAGCACGGCGTCGAACCGCTTCTAATCCCGGAAATGAGCCGCGAGCTTTCGCCCAAAGACATCGTTTCGCTCTGGAAAATCTATCGTTTTTTGCGCCGCGAAAAACCCTTTATCATTCACACGCACACGGCAAAAGCCGGAACTTTGGGTCGCGTCGCCGGTTTCGCCTATCGCTGGCTGACATTTTCAGCGTTTGTCGGGCGACCGCGCCCGGTGCGTTTTATTCACACTTATCACGGTCATGTTTTTCACAGTTATTACGGCAAACTAAAAACCGCTTTTTTTCTGACAATCGAACGCGTTCTGGCTCGGATGGCGACCGATAAAATCTTTGTTTTGAGCGAGCGGCAGCGTTGGGAGATAAACGAAAAATACGGCGTCGGGCGCGGCGAGCAATTTGAAATTGTACCGCTCGGCATTGATCTCGTGCCGTTTGAAAATTGGCGCGAGAAAAGACCGATTTTGCGTCGCGAGCTAAACGCCACAGACGATGAGATTTTAGTCGGGATCGTTGGCAGATTAACGCAGGTTAAGAATCATTCGCTTTTTTTGCGAGTCGCCAAGCAATGGCAAAACGAAGCGGCGGAAACAGATTTGCCTTCTGTTCGTTTTATCGTTATCGGCGATGGCGATTTGCGCGGGAATCTGGAAAAAGAAGCAGTCGAATTAAATTTAAAAAACACAGTTTTCCTCGGCGAGCGCAACGACGAAGACATTTTTTATCCGGCGCTCGATGTTGTCGCGCTGACTTCTTTTAACGAAGGCACGCCGCTGACTCTGATTGAAGCGATGGCAAACGAGCGCCCGGTGATTTCAACCGCCGTTGGCGGAGTCGTTGATTTGCTCGGTGCGGAAGAAGCTGCCGAGGACGAAAATTCGCGTTACATTATCGGATTACGGGGGATTTCGATTCCTTCGGATGATGCAGAAAGTTTCTTTGAAGGTTTAAAGCGGCTTGTCAAAGACAAAAAATTGCGCGACAATTTCGCCACAGAAGGAGCGAATTTTGTTCGACAAAAATATTCAAAAGAACGACTCTTAGCCGATGTTCGGCGGCTTTACGAAAGTTTTGAGATTTGACTGCTCGATTAGAGCAATGCTTGGGCAATAAGATGCCGTTTAAATTTATCAATTTTTTGCAGGTAAACGAGTTGAACAAACTTTCTAAGCAGTTTTAGGAAAGGTTCGGTTCGCGGTTATGTTTTCAGTTCCTCTCAATCCGTTTTTAATCGCCGCAATCGCTTTCGTTTTAGCGATTGTTCTGACTTATATTGTCCGCGAGGCGGCTCATAAAATCGGTTTTGTCGCGAAACCGAAATTAGACCGCTGGCACAAACGCCCGACCGCGATGATGGGCGGCGTGGCAATTTTTCTGACGACCATTCTGACTTATTTTCTTTTTCTGCCGCATACGAGAGAATCGCTCGTGGTCGTCGCCGGCAGCGCTGTGCTTTTTCTGGTCGGTTTGATTGACGACATCCTGCACATTAAACCGTATCAAAAGCTCTTCGGTCAGCTTGTCGGGACGGCTATCGTCACCGGGTTCGGTCTGGTTTTACCGTGGACAGATTCAGAGCTTTTTAATATTTTTATCACGGCATTCTGGCTCGTCGGAATCACGAACGCGATTAATCTGCTCGACAATATGGACGGGCTGGCAGCCGGGATCGCCGGAATCGCCGCTTCGGCGCTCGCCGTCACGATGGCGGTTAACGGGCAGACAAACGAGCTTTTATTGCTGATGGGTTTTATCGCCGCGCTTGCCGGATTTTTGCGTTACAACTTTAATCCCGCTTCGATTTTTATGGGCGATTGCGGCTCGATGTTTGTCGGATTTTTTCTTGCCAGCTCGGTTCTGCTCAACAACAACGGCGGGCAATCGCGGAGCATTTTTTCGGTTTTGGCAGTTCCGGTTTTGACTCTCTTCGTGCCGATTTTCGACACGACTTTTGTCACGGTTTTACGTAAATTGTGGGGACGCAAAGCATCGCAGGGCGGGCGCGACCACACTTCGCACCGGCTTGTGGCGCTCGGTTTGTCGGAACGCTCGGCGGTTTTGATGCTTTACGGTTTTGCGGCGCTCGCAGGCGCTTTGGCTTTCGCCGTGCGCGAGCTTCGCGCCGATCAAAGTCTCGCGCTGGTCGGAGTGTTTATTGTCGCGTTGACGATTGTCGGCGTTTATTTAGGCAAGGTTCACATTTACGAAGAACAATCGGATGACGGTGTGAGAGAAAAACCCGCTTTCGGTTTTCTTCTCGACCTTTCGCACAAACGGAGAGTTTTTGAAATTATTCTCGATGTTTTGCTGATCGCTTTGTCATATTACGGCGCTTACGTTTTGCTTTTCGGCTCGCTGGAAAACCCGGTTAATTGGGAGCTTTTCTTAAAATCACTGCCGATTTTGATTGTTTTAAAACTTTTCGCGTTTCTCTTTGCCGGAGTTTATCGCGGAATGTGGCGGTATACGAGTCTCAAGGATTTATCAACTTACGCCAAAGGAGTCGGTTTCGGTACGACGTTGAGCATTTTGGCGCTGCTGGCTTTGTATCGCTTTGAATTTTTTTCGCGCACGGTTTTCTTTCTCGACGCGGTAATTCTGTTTTTGGCGCTTTCGGGAAGCCGTCTGGCATTTCGTCTTTTCCGCGAGTTTTTGCCCGCTCCGCAAGCGGTTAACGGACGCAGAATCCTGATTTACGGTGCCGGAGACGGCGGCGAGCTGGTTTTGCGCGAGATTTATAACAATCCACATCTTAATTACAAACCAATCGGATTTGTTGACGACGACCCGCTAAAAAAAGGTAAAAAGATTCGAGGTTTGCTGGTGTTTGGAGGCAACGGCTCGATCCCGGAAATTTGTCGCGAGTATGAGATTAACGAAATTTTGCTCTCGTCAAACAAAATCAAGCTCGAACGCCTGCGCGAGCTGCGCCGCGAATGTGAAAGCGTCCAGGTCGAGCTTAAACGCGCATCTTTCCGGGTCGAGCCGCTCGATGATTTTTTAGATTAAATTAAGTGACTACAGCCGCAATTAAACT
Source organism: Pyrinomonadaceae bacterium (assembly GCA_036387135.1). GTDB lineage: Bacteria > Acidobacteriota > Blastocatellia > Pyrinomonadales > Pyrinomonadaceae > JALZCH01. Next base: position 65,948 of record DASVUH010000075.1, read on the forward strand.
TTCAACATCTCGAAGCCGCGCTTTGCTCATTTTGCCGGCGATTTTACTGCTCGTCGCGGCGTTTTTCGTCGTTCGCTGGTGCTTTGCTCAATCAATTACAGAACAAGCCGAATCTGCGGAGCTTGCCGATTTTGCAGTCAATCTGGCACCGGATTTGTCGCCGCCGCATTACGCGCTCGGCGTCATCAGCGAAAAAACGTTTTCGCCCGAAGCGGACACTGTGGCTTTGCGCGAATACGAACGGGCGACGGCGCTTTCGCCGCACGATTTTCGTTTATGGCTCGCTTTGGGCAGAATGCGCGAGCGAACCGGCGACTCGGAAGCAGCGGAAAAAGCGATTCGCAAAGCCGCCGAGCTTGCTCCGGCTTACGCACAGATTCATTGGACGCTCGGCAACATTTTGCTGCGGCGCGGCGAAACCGACGAAGCGTTTGCCGAAATAAGTTTTGCGGCGCGGCAAAATCCGACTTATGCTGCACCCGCAGTCGGCGCGGCGATGCAAACTTTCGGAGCGGACAACATTGACGAGATTTTGCGCCGCGTCGGAAATTCAACCGAGGCGCGCGCCGCTTTAATCGGCTTTCTTGCGAAAGACGGCAAGTTCGAGCAATCTCTGAACATTTGGAACGGACTTTCCGAAGAAGAAAAAGGCACGCATAAAGATCAGGGCAAATCTTTGTTCAACTCTTTGCTCGAAGCAAAACGGTTTCGTCTCGCGCAAACGCTTTACGCCGAGCTTCCCGCGACTGAAGACTCGGAAAAAACGTCGGTCGGAAAAATTTCAAATCCTGATTTTGAAAGCGACCGAATTTCGACTCCGACTGAGCTGCTTCCGTTCTCGTGGTTTATCCCCGACGGCGCAGAACCGGCAATCGCATTCGATACATCGGCTCGGCACGGCGGAACGCGCAGCTTGCAGCTTGCGTTCAGAACCGTTTCCGGTCAGGATTTGCGGCAAGTCACGCAAACCGTAACCGTTGAATCCGGCGCTCGTTATCGTCTCTCGTTTTACGCCCGAACCGCCGGTTTAAAAACAAGCGCGACCGTGCTTTGGAACATTGAAGACGCCGCCGACGGCAAGGTTTTAGCTGCGTCTCCGCCGGTTTCGACCGGCGACAGCGATTGGCAGCAATTGACGATTGATTTTGCCGCGTCGCCGAAAACCGAAGCCGTCAACATCAAATTGGCGCGTGCCGCCTGCACTCTGTCGCCGTGCGCTCTGGTCGGGCGAATCTGGTTTGACGATTTCAGCTTGCAGAAAATTGACTTGGTAAAAAATTGAACTGTAGTGGTTAAAGAAGAAAAAATTGTTCATCCCGATTCGGATTGGATCGGCGCGACGGTCATCGAAGAAAAACCGACGCGCCCGAGCCGTATTATAATTTTCGTTTTGTGCGCCTCGTTAATCGTAGCGGTTTTAGCATACGGCGCGGTTGATTACTGGGCTTTGGGGTTGCAGACAATTGGCGCGACCGTTATCGGTTTATTGTGGCTGTGGGACGCGGCAATTCGCAAAGAATTTCGTTTCAGCCGGAGCCTGCTCCAGCTTCCGCTCCTCGGTTTGTTTTTGATCGGCTGCGTGCAGCTTCTGCCGCTTCGGGATGTTTCCGCTTTTAACCAACTGCTCGGCGCGCCAGCCGCCGCGGCGCTCACGATGGACGCGGGCGCGACTCGCTTTTTTCTGGTTCAACAATTTGTTTATCTGATTTATTTTGCCGCCGCGCTGACGTTCATCAACGACCAGAAACGCCTTCGCGCAGTCACCGTTACGATTTTGACTTTCGGTTTGGCAATTGCGGTTTTTGCCGTCATTCAGGGCTTTAGCAGCGAAAACAAAATTTATTGGTCGCGCTACAATCCCGCCGCGGTTCCGTTCGGCACTTACGTCAACCGCCATCATTTCGCCGCGCTGATGGAAATGATGGTTGCGCTCGCGCTCGGTCTGCTTTACGCCAAGGCGATTGAAAAAGAACTCTGGACGCTGCAAATCTTTGCCGCCGTGATAATGTGCATCGCGCTGATTTTTACAGGCTCGCGCGGCGCGATAGTGAGTCTTTTGGCAATTGTCGGATTTCTCACGCTTTTCAGTCCAAGAGCCGCCAAAACTCGCGACGACGAGAGGAAATCTTCTTCGCCGCGCCGCAAAATTTTATCTGCGGCGGGCGGATTATTGCTTGTTTTGGCATTGATTGGAATTGTTGCGGTGCTCGGCGGCGAAAGCGATCTGCTTCGCGCCGTCGGTTTAAGCCATTCGGGAGACGACGTTACCAACGGACGGCTGCATTTCTGGCAAACGACTTTGCAAGTCTTCCGCGACAACCCGATTTTAGGCGTCGGGCTGGACGCTCTACCCTCCGCTTACACTCGCTACGACACCTGGAACGGCGTTTACCGCATCGAGCGAGCGCACAACGATTATTTACAGATTCTGGCTGAAAGCGGCATTTTCGGTTTCGTTTGTCTGGCGGCGTTTTTGTATTTTCTTTTCCGGCGCGGCTGGCAAATTATGACCACCTCGCGCGACAGCTTTCGCCGCGGAGTCGCTTTAGGCGCGCTTGCCGGATGCTTCGGGATTGCAATACACAGTTTCTTCGATTTTCCGCTCCGCACACCCGCAAACTCGCTCGTCTTTCTCATTCTGGCAGCGCTTGCGACGGTTCAAATCAGCTATCCGAAACTGCACCGCAAACGGAATAAATAGCGCTGAAGCTGTATTAAAATACGAAGGCTCGTTTCTAAGCTAAGATTTAAATTTAATCACTAATCTTAGCTCGTCAATCTGCGGTAAATATTCGGCATTCGTTCGGGCAAACTCAAAACGTCGTCAATAATCGTATAGCCGACATCGCCGTATAAATCTTTTAATTCCTGTTCGCTTTCGCGGTCAATCGTGATGCAAAACGGCGTGATGCCGTTTAGTTTGGCGTCTCTTAAGGCTTCTCTGACATCTTCGCGCGCATATTTCGCGTCGCCGTAATCGTGGTCGTAAGGTCGCCCGTCGGTTAAAATCACGAGCAGTTTGGTGCGCGATTCCTGTCTGAGCAATTTGTTTGCCGCGTGGCGGATTGCAGCGCCGAGTCGGGTGTTGTTTTGAAACGTGATGCCGCCGATTCGTCGTTCAATTTCCTCCGAGTATTTTTCCTGAAAATCTTTGACGACGTAAAATTTGACGTTTCGCCGACCTTCGGAAGTAAAACCGTAAATCGAATAAACGTCGCCGACCGCTTCCAGAGCTTCGCTCATTAACACAAGTCCTTCTTTTTCGATTTCGATAATCCGTCTTCCGGGATGCGTGTACGGCTGCAAAGGATTGCGCGTGATTGTTCTGGCGGTCGAAGAAGATTGGTCGAGCAGAAACGCGACGGCGACATCGCGCTGTTTGCGTAATTTTTTGGTGTAAAGACGCTCGGAAACGTGACCGTCGCGAGCGCGGCGGTCAATTACGTAATCAATGACGGCGTTTAAATCGTAATCTTCGCCGTCAACTTCGTTGTGAATCCTGGTCAGATTTTCCGGTTTCATCATTTGAAATTGATGCCGGACGGAAGAAATCGTGCCTTTGTAGCGCTCGCGCGTTAATTCGACAAATTGACGGTCGCCGCGACGAGTGCGTTTTTCGATCACGCGGCTCCAGCCCAGGCGATAATCGCCCAAATCTCTGTCCCATTCGTCGTAATCGAAAGCGGTTTCGCCGGCTTCGAGCGGCTGTTCCGGGATTTCGTTGTTCGCCCAGCTTTCAGCGCCCTGCCAATCTTCCGGTTCGGATTCTTCTTCGAGATTGTTCCAGGCGTTGAAAAGATCGCGCGCGTCGCGCAGTTGCTGGCGGCGCTCTTCCGTTTGATCGCCTTCATCCGAAATTTCGATTGTGTTTTCGCTCCTGTTTTCTGCAGCGGTTTCTTCCGATTGTTCGTCGGTTTCGTTTTGCGTCTGATTTTCCTGAGTCACATTCTGGAAAAGTGAATAAACCCGACTTGCCGCCATTAAACTATCGGCGACGGTTGATTTTTCCGAAGTCAGGTAATCAGCAACAACCGTTTCCAATTCGGAAACAATTTGCGTGTAAAATTTGCGCGCATCATCGTTTGCGCCGCCTAAAAGTGTGATTTGAAAAAGCAGCTCAAACGGCACATGATTTATTGGAACATCCAAAATCGCTGGGCGCGCCGCTTGCAGATGCTGCTGCATAAAATCCAAATCGCGCCGCAAACCGCGATATGCGAGCCGCAAACGGCGATCAATTCTGCCGTTTTCGAGCGTTGTAAAAATCTTTCGCGCCAGCATCGGCTGGGGAAAAAGCTGTAAAGCCGGGCGATAATCGGAATCCGGCGGCATCAATTTGCGCCGCTCGCGGTCAAACAACATTTGCGCTTCGGGCGGCAATGCATTCTCGCCTTTTTGCACTTCTTCGAGATAACCGGCGAGCGAAAAAGCATCGCGCTCTTCGGCGGTCGCTTCGTAAATTTCAGTCAGAGTCGCGTAAGCGGCTTTTAATTCTTTGGTGTCGCGCGCGTGCGTCCCGAATTCGATTTGCCCTGCGCCGTGCGCCGCGAGGACTTTGTAAAGCCGGAAATCAAGCTCGTCGTCACCAAATTCCGAGATGGAAGCGGGGAGATAAATCGTTTTTCCGTCGTTAATTCTCGATTCCTGCGGCACGGCGGCGAGCGGCTGGACTTCGATTTGTCTGCCCGTCAAACCCTCGACGTAAAGCCGCAAAGTCGTCTGCACGGCGTCGAGCGGTAAACCTTCCGAGCCTTCGTGCAAACGGTCGTTGCTGCGGCGCGTTTCCAGAGCAAAATAGCTGCGGCGAGCGCGCGGATTGTCGAATTTTTCGGCTCTTAATCCTTCACGAACCCAATCTTCAAACTGTCCGACCGAAACTTGTTTCAAAGCACGCCCGCTCGCCCGAAAACTTGCCAGCGCGCTTTCCGCGTCTATTTGGGCAATTTCGTTTGTAAGCTCTAAAACTCTGGTCGTTAGCGACGACAATTCTTCGGATTTTCTGATTGCCGCGATTTGCCTGAAAAACGTCGGACTCGAACGCACAAAAGCGATTAAAACCGCGTTTCCATGCCGAGCGACGGTCAACAAAGTTTCGCGCCATGCCTCAAAAGATTGCGGCACGCGGCGCAGAACAACGCCGCCCGAATTAACGAAATGAAGCGTCACGCTGCCGCCGTATTCGAGAAATTGAGCGGCGGAGTTTAGCAAATTAATCGAATCCGCTGACGATAAATCTCTTAACGCTTCGGGCAGAGTTTCCCATAAATCCGACGCCATTCCGCCAGCTCGCGCCGCGAAAAACGAAGCGAGATTTGCCGCGGCAGTCGTTACGACAATTTTTTCTTCCGCGCTGAATCGCTCGAAAAATTCGATTGTCGGAACTGTGGCGCGTAAGAAATCGGAGCTGTGTTTGGCACTGCGTTGGGCAATGTCTGCGGCGACGCGGAAAACGGCGCGCAGAATTTCTTCCGATTGAATTTTGGCGGCGATTTCGGGCGCATTTTGAAAAGTTTCGACCGCAACAGTGCCGGACAAAACGAGTTGACGCTGGCAAACCGCGAAAATCATTTGCCGGATTTCCGCCGGAATCGGCGCGTAATCGGCGACGCCGCGCCCGAAAAAACCAGCGCCCGCGTCCGCATTGATCATTGCCAGACGGCGACCGATTTCGCCCCACGCGCGGATTTCGTCCGGTTCTAAAATCTCCGCCGCGTCGGGCGCGGCTTGCAAGAATTCGCCGCTCGCTTTCAGGCTGACGCCCGCCACGCTCGCGCTCGTTTCCAAAATAGCTCTTGATTTTTCCGTTTCCAATTTGCTCAAATCTTTCGCCAATTTCGTCAAACCGCGCTTCTCGCCGTTTTTCTCCCCACCTTTTTCATCGCCAATTTTCATCTTATTTTTAGCTTAGAAAAACGTGAAAGCTAAATCAATTACGAATTGTGGAATCTCTTCTTTTAAAAATATTCCACAATTCGTAATTCGTAATTTGAAATTCGTAATTGTTATCGAGGCGGTTTTCCATCCGGGTAAATAAAAACGTGAAAGCAGGCGTTGACGTTGTATTCGATGAGCGCATCCAAAACGCCTCTGTTTTCCAGGTCGGCGAGTCGGCGCATCACAAAATTTTGCTCTTCGGCGGACATATGTTTGCGCCCCAAATCGAATGTGCAGCCGGATGTGTGCGGCGGGAGACTGCCGGGACCGCGCACCTTGAACGAGTTCGGATTTACCTGATTGAGCTTGATTTGATAATCCATCGAGCGCGTCAGAGATGTAACGCGCAGCGGGCGATTGAATTGTTTTTTATAAGCGGCAGCGATTTCCTCCAAAACGCGACGCGCCGAAGGATGAAACATTCTGAGCAGGCGGATGCGCATTTGTTTGCGGTCGCGTCCGCTGCTTAAATCATATTTCAGACCGCCGAAATTTTGCGATAGATTCGACAAAAATCGAAATTTTTCCGAAGCCTGCGGAATCGGATTGTATTGCGTTTCAAAATCAAATGAGGTGAATGCGTCTTCGGTCGCGCTGCTTCCGACTTCGAGAAAATAATCGTCGGTTGCCATCGGCAATTCGATCAGCTCGCCTTTCAGTCGTTTTTCCGCCAAATCGGCAAAATCCATCGGCACTTTATAATTTAAAACGTTAATCAACTCGCGGATTTTCGCCGTTTGTTTGGGAACGCCGCGTTCCGAAAGCGGAGCGGGCGGATCGAGTCCGGCGGGACGCTCGCCTGTATTGGTGCGTGGTTCGAGCGCGCGGGCTTTTTGCTGTTCCCAAAAAGCTCGGGTGACGTTTAATTTTTGGTCTTCGGTCGAAGCGTCCGTAGCCGCAATCGTAACGTCTTCGATGTCTTCGGTTTTAATTTCTTCCTGCGTTTCTTCCAACAGCTTGAGCAGTTCTTCGATCTCTTCGTTGGTCGGGTCTTTTTTGAGCGGATCAACAATTCCTTGTCCGATTTCTGTTTGATTCGGTTCCGGCGTCCGCGCGTTTCTGCCGTTTGTATTGTTTCCCAATCGCGGCGCAACGATAAAAACTCCGATGAGCGCCAGCGAAATGATAAAAACCGACAAAACGACGGCGGCAATTAAAATCGTCCGTTGTCCGTTATTCTTCGGCTGTTCGTTGTTCGTTGTTCGTTGCTCGTTGTTGGCTGCGTTTTCAGGCTTTGGGCTTTCGGCTTTCTGCTTTGGGCTTTGTGCGGAGGCGCGGATTTGGACGAAGATTCTGGTGTTGTCGCCGAGCCGGATTTCGTCGCCGTCGAAAATGCGAGCGCCTTCGGAGTTGATTTGTTTGCCGTTTAAAAATGTGCCGTTGGTTGAATTTTCATCAAAAATCCAGACTTCCCCGTCGTGCTGTTCAAAAGTCGTGTGGCGGCGCGACAAACCGGCGTCGTTGAGAATTAAATCCGACAATTCGGTGCGCCCGACAGTTAAATTACCGGCGTCAAGTGTGCGGGTTTGTTCGCCTTCGGGCGAGTTAATAATGAGCGTAATTTCGCGCGACATTTTTCGTTCAATTCGGTTCGTTTGGAGCTATTTCACGAATGAAAAGACGCAAACTGTAAACTATGCACTATTAACTATCAACTATCTCGTAAAGAAACAAAGACTCTGCCAAACAGTTTACAGTTGAAAGTTGATAGTTGACAGTTGCTGCGAATTCCAGCCTTTCGAGAATCTCCTGTTGCTAATAGCAAGCGTTTTGTACGCATTCGCGCATTGAAAATATCGGGAAATTGCTAAAATCCAAAATTAAAAATACACGGAAAGGGGAAAATTATGTCAAGCGCAATCGGTCAAAAAAAGAATCAGCCGCCAACCGGCGAAGGGAAAAATCAAAGTCCGAACAAAGGCGAGGCACAGGAACTCGATAAACGCTCGGAAGTTTTGCAGGCAGAGCGAAATCACCCGGAAATGAATATGGAGGCGGCGGATGAAACTTCGGATATGGTTCAGGATATGGATGTGCCGCAAAAACGCGAGCGCGCCGGGCGCTAAATTCTGATGAAAGCAAAAATCGGCGGCAGAGAAATCGGCTATGAAGATGCGGGAGCCGGGGCTTGCATAGTTTTGCTCCACGGACATCCGCTCAATCGCTCGATGTGGAGCGCGCAGGTTGAGGCTTTGCAGGCGAATTACCGCCTAATTTGCCCGGATTTGCGCGGTTACGGAGAAACGGCGGCAGTTTCCGACGTTTCGACGATGAGCGAAATGGCGCAGGATGTCGCCGCATTGCTCGATTATTTGAAACTTGAAACGATTATTCTCGCTGGTCTTTCGATGGGCGGTTACGCCGCGCTCGAATTTTACAATTTGTTTCCAAATCGCGTTTCCGCGCTCGTTTTAGCAGACACGAAAGCCGCGAGCGATACGGAGGAAGCGCGTCAAAAGCGTTTTGAAACGGCGGAAAAAATAGAAAAAGAAGGAATCGAGCCGCTCGCCGATGAAATGCTGCCGAAAATTCTCGCGCCCGTGACTCGCTCAACGAAACCGGAGATTGTCGGGCGAGTGCGGCAAATGATGTTGGCGACAAATCCGGTCGGCGCGGCAGCCGCTTTGCGGGGAATGGCGGAGCGTAACGACCACACAAAACTGCTGGCGAAAATCAGCGTGCCGACGCTTGTTATCGTCGGCGAAACGGACGAATTGATTCCGCCCGCCGAAGCCGAAAAGATGAATCAAGCGATAAAGGATTCTCGGCTGGTGAAAATCTCAAATGCCGGGCATTTATCGCCGCTTGAAAATCCGGCTGAATTTAACCCGGCTTTATTGAATTTCCTTTCTGCAATTCGATAAAAAACGGCGTCTTTGCGTGATTTTTAATTTCACGCAAAGACGTCAGGAGGAAAAGCATTTTCGACATCAGTTGTCTTTTCTCGTTTACTTTTGTTCAAGCCCTAATTTTTGAACGATTTGTTCGAGCGCCGCCAGACGCTGCTGTAAAGAGTTGACCTCAGCTTTCAGCGTTTCGACTTCCGAAGTTTTTTGCTGGAGCTGCGCGTCTAATTCTTTGACCGCTGCGAGCGAAACGCCAGCCAGATCCTGCACGCCGATTGATTTGTCGTCGGTCCCGAGTCCGAATTCTTTATGGAAATCCTCAGCCATCGGTCCCAGGTGACGCACTTTATTTCCTTCGGTGATGTAATTCCATGTTGAAACCGGCACTTTTCGCAATCTCGACAAAACATCTGTTCCGTTGACCGGAAGGAAATTTTCTTTTGTGAAACGGCTCGAAGTGCAGTTGAAAACGCCGCTTCCCGCCGGAAGATTGCAGCCGGTCGTGCCGCCCAAGTTCGTGCGGAAACGAAAACCGCCGGTCGCGCGCGCCGCAAATTCGTTGTTAGCGGTGTTTCTGAAAGTGTCGGCGCTCGCCGTAGCCGAGCCGTCGCTCCAGACAAACGTGCCGGTAAAACCGTTGTTCGTGGCGAATTTGCCCATCGCCGTCGTGTGATCCTGATCGGCGGTGACGTTGTAACCGATGGCAACGGCGGCGAGACCTCTAATGTTAAAAGTGTCCGGGTCGCATTTGCCGTTAATCAACGGTCCGCCCGACCGGGCTTTATTGCCGAAAGCGACGCCGTAGGTGTCGCAAACGTGATTTCCAGCGCCAGCCGAGAAACCTGCCGCGCCTTTGACTTCGTTGCCGCTGCCGAAAGCGATGCTGCTTGTGCTGCGGGCAAAGTTAGTGTCGCCGAATGCAAACGCATAAAGTCCTTCTGCGGTCGAATTGCTGCCGCCCGCCCATGAGAAGAAACCAACGGTCGCATCGTCCCACTCGTTGTCGGCGTAACCCGAACGAAATGCGCCTTTGTAAGAATCCCAGGATGTGCGATAGCCTTTGCCCTGCATCGGAGAAACGCCGATGCCCAGATTTCCTGTGGCGACAAAGCTGCCGTTTTGAAAAACTTTGAACCAAGCCGGCGTATGTCCGCCCGGTCCCGAACAGCAAGTGCTGCCGCCGCGCAAATTAATCATCGGAGCGGTTCCGTTGGCATCACCGACCGAAAGCTGTTCGGCGCCGGGAACGAATTTAACGAAATTTGCGTCGGTATATGCCTTATTAGTCGCGTCGCCCGCGTTTACCGGGTTCCCGACGTTCGTTATGAGTGCGTTGTTGGCAGATAGCCCCGCACCGAAGACGTTCAAGCCAGTCCAATTGTTGGCACCATTCAGTCTGGCAATGTTGAATGACAGCCGGTTTTCGCTGATAACTCCGGCGGTCGTCGGATCATTAATAGCGCTAACGATGCTGGTGCCGGTCATTGTTCCGCCAGAACCAGTCGGGGCAGTCGTCATACTCGTTCCATCAGGAAAAACGAGCGCGCTTCCGGCTCCGGTCAGCTTGATATTACCTGCAACGTCGAGCCTGGCGGCAGGCGTTGTTGTTCCAATACCGACGTTACCCGAAGGCTTGATGGACATCCGAAGCTGATCCAGTCCGGTAAAGAAGAGAACTGAACCCTCGTTGCCTACCGGCGAAGCTACGTCGCCGGCAGAGATGGAAATCAATCCGCGTTGGTTCGGAATTGCTGAATAGCTATTGCCGCGCATAGCTAAATACGATCCGCTGTTGCTCGAGAAAGTTGGAGTTGAACTGGCAAGTATCCCAAGCGTTTTCGCATTGCTGTCTGTAAAAATCAGGTTCCTTTCTACGACATTGCTGGCGGTGGCGGTCATTTGAATATTGCCGCCATTGACTATCATGTTACCGCCCGATTCCGAAAGGACGGAATCGCCGAGTGTGCCGTTAGTATCGAGCCACTTCGTGATTCGATTCGTAGTTCCCGTTCCGGCTAAATTTGCTGTCGCACTGGAAGCGGCAGCCGATTTCATGACCGTACCGTCATCGAAAACGATGCCTCCGACAGCGATTTTCCCGTTTTCATCGCGTTTCACGATTGTTTCGGGTGCATTAGCGGTGGAAGCGTTGGCGGCAGTTGCATCTGTTTGCGGACTTGAGACATAGCCGGACAGATTGCCGTTGAAAGTTTCCGAATTAGCAGCCGAATTTGCCCGAACCGCATACGGCGCCGAAGCTATTTCCTGACGCGGGTTAAGCGGAGTGTAATTCGCCTCGCCTGCGCGACGAATGCTGATTTCCAAATACCTTTCTCCGCCGTCGAACGCTGCCGCGCCGAAATCGAGCTGAACGGTGAAACTGCCGTTTGTTACGTTCGCAGTCAAATCGGCGATTGGCGCGCCGATTTGATTGCCGCCCGAAACGGCGTCAAAGAGCTTAAACTGAAATTGATAAGCGCCGTTCGCGCCCTGTCCGGCGTCCGCCAGACGACCTTGATAACTAAACGACGTGGTTTGCGCCGACGCGGTCGCGCCAGTTAACAGAAACATTGTCAAAACTGCGATAAGTGCGAATTTGTATTTAAATAAATCTTGAATTTTCATAGCCCCTCCGGTTTCTACCGTTTATCCATTCCGCTTCGCTTATAAAAAATATGAATTTGCAAAGCCGAATTTCCTTGTCAATATGTAACGCGCAGTATTTTGGTATTAAGGGTCAGCCGGGTGAAACCTTCAAATGAAAAAGGCAGGCTCGAACGCCCGCCTTTTTCCTGAAATTTGCAGTTTATGCTTGCTTATCTATTGGTTTTTCGCTTTCTTCCCCGGCAGCAAGCTAATTACCCGAAGGCGTCCAGCTTCCGTTTACATCTCCAATTAGAAAGGCTTCATAATTTTGATTCGAGGCTGAATTTGAAACCGAATTGTACGGGCGCGAAATCGGCGAAAATTTCCAATTACCTATTTCCCCGGTAAAGTCAGTCTGCCTGTTTGCCGCGACAAATCGCAAAATCTGCGTGGCGTCAAACGGTGTGATCTCGTCGTCGTTGCTGGTATCGGCGGCAATTTTTTGATTTTCCGTTAATGCGCAGTTCGCTGGTCCGGCTGCAATGCAGCGCAAGATGAGAGTTGCGTCAAAAGGAGAAATACCGTTGATGTTTCCTGTCTTTGAAGGCGTAACCGTGTAATTACCCCCTGCCGTTAAACCCGATATTTGATAAAAACCCGAATTGTTGCTCGCTGCCGAAAGCTGCGGCGTTCCGACTGCATTTAAATTTACGCCCGGAACAAGCGTTGCCGGTGTAATCGCGTAATTGATTGTTCCCGAAACCGTAACGCTGACAAGCCGAAAAGTCGCCGTATATGTTGCGGCTGTCGCGGGAGTCGTAATTGTATGCGCTTGCGCGCCGCCATCCGACCAGGATTGAAAAGCGTATTGATTTCCGTTTACTGTCTGCGTCGGAGCATTGACGTTTAATCCGTAACCGTCCCAGGAAACAACTGTTGTTCCGCCAGCCACATTTGTGCCGTTGACGGTTAAATTCAAACCTGCGGGATTAGTTGCAAATGTCACATTTACTTTACGCGGGTAAAAATATCTCGTTACGGTCGTGGTCAGATTGGTTGAATCGGTGGCGGTCAAACGGATTTCCAGAAAGCTGGCAGTCGCAGCCGCCAAATCTTCGGGAGCGGGTGCTGTAAAAGTGATGTTGTTGCCGGAGGTTGGCGGCAAAAATGGATGCGTGTGGTCGTTGTTGTGGTGGAGCAGGACTTCCCACGTCAACGCGCTTGAAGGCAAATTGCCGTCCTGCGGATCGGTTGCGCTGCCTTGCAGAGTGATTGTTTCGCCGACGCGGAACAATTGAGTCGCGGTCGGAGAAGTAATCGTTGGTGTTGGCGCGCCGTTGCCGACATCAATTCTGACGGTCGCCGTATCGCTGCCGCCTCGTCCGTCCGTGACGGTGACTATGGCGTTATAAGTTCCGTTTGTTACATAGCTATGCGTGGGAGTCGCGCCGTTTCCGGTTGTTCCGTCGCCGAAATTCCAGGAGAAGGAAAGCGTGTCACCATCTGCATCGCTGCTCGCAGAAGCATTAAAACTAACATTTAGCGGCGCACTGCCAGAACTCGGATTGGCGGTCGCCGAAGCGACCGGACTGCGGTTTGCCGTGCCGGTGTAGCGGATTCGGCGCACTTGTCCGCCGTTGGTGTAATTCGTGTAATAAAGCGCTTGCGTTGATTGATACGGTCCGAAAATCAGCGATGTCACGCTGCCTGTGCTTGAAGCGTTGAACTCGCTCGCCGTGTAGCCGCCCGTACCATTTGGTTTAATTCTGAAAATCTTGCCGCAAACGTATTCGCCGAAAAGATAAGAGTCGTCGTATTCGCTCGACCAGACGCCGTTCGGGACAAACGCGCCGCCCGTAATCGAGTTTCCGCTGACCGTATTGGCGACACAGCCGCGCGGGTAATCGAAAATCGGATTGGTCATTCCGGCGGGCGGCGCGCCGCAGTCGGTCGTCGAACCGTTGGCGCAGTGACCTTCGCGGACGTTCCAGCCGTAGTCGGCGCCCACCGCGCCTTCGTCAATTTCTTCCCAAGCTCCTTGTCCGACATCGTTGATGAAAAATCTGGTAACGGAAGCGTTCGAGTCGAAAGCAATGCGAAAAGGATTTCGCAGCCCGCTTGCAAAAGTTTCCTGACACCAATTGCCCGCTGTCGTAATACCCGTCGCGTTGCAGCGTCCGCTGTTTGCGCCTTGAAACGGGTTTCCCGAAGGAATCGCTCCGTCGCGCGTGATTCGCAATATTTTGCCCAAAAGAACGTGCTTGTCGCGCGCCGCGTCGTTTGCTCCCGCGCCGCCGGAATTGCCAGCGTAATCCGCGCCGCCGTCGCCGACCGAGATGTAGAGCAAGCCGTCTTTGCCGAAATGCAAATCGCCGCCGTTATGGTTGCCGTTCGGGGAGTGGATATTGTCTATCAAAATCGTTTCGCTCGCCGTGTTAATAATATTGTTATCGCCGAGCACAAAACGCGAAACGCGATTGACCGGATTGCTGGCGTTCGTCGGCTGTCCGGTCGGGCAGACGTTGTTTTTGTTAAAGGTGTAGAAAAAATAAACGTAACGATTCGTCGTAAATTGCGGGTCAACCGCGACGCCGAGCAAACCGCGCTCGCTGTTGGTGCAAAGCCGGGAACTAAGATCAACGGCGGGTGTTGCGAGCAGCGAGCCGTTTTGATAAACCCGCACTTGTCCGCCCTGCGTTGTAATGAGCAGGCGACCGTCCGGCGTAAAAGCGAGCGCAGTCGGAGCGCCGACGCTAGTGACCAGCTCGTCCGTAAAACCGCTCGGCAAAGCCGACACATCGGCGACTGAAAATTTAAACGATAAAAGTAAGGCGGCGAGAAAACAAAAAGCGAAGGTTGCGACGGCGATTCGTGAAAGCATAGTGAAAACCTCGATCTTCGGTGGAACGGTTATGTTTTATTAAATCAAACATAACAAAAATCTTTGATTGCAGGCAAAATTTTCGGCTTTAGCCTGAACGGCAGCTAAAGCCGAAAGGAACGATTTAATAAAACAAGTTAATAAAACAAGCGTCAATTCTATTTCAGCCATTCGTCAGTGTGTGGGTTTACTTTCCATTTACATTTGGTACTTGAATTTTAATATTCGCACTGTATTGATTGATTTCCAGCTTTTTGACTCGGATATTTAAGCTTGGATAGTTTTCAACTCCTTCTACTCGCAAAAGCATGCCGTTTCTGCTAAACCAATAGCGTGTTTGTTCATCCGTCTCTGTAAATCGTTTCCGAAAATAGCTGGCGCGCTTTCCGCTTACTTCGTATATAAAAACCGGTTTTCCTTCTAAGATTGATTCTCCAATGAATGTGTAAACCTGCGGTATAGGTTTAACGCCGCTGCCGCTTCCGACTGCTGAGCCGTAACCGGCTTCTGGATCTAATACCCATACTCCATTTGTATCCATTCGATAGCGATCATCTTTGATCATCATAAAGCCTGTTCTTGAAATGCCTTCCGATGTTTTGGTTTCCGTTACTATTCGCGAGCCGAGCGGATAAGCTGATTCATAAACTGTTTTAGTGGTCTCAACGGGAACTGTTTCCGAATTAGAAAATACTTCTTCAACTGTTATGGTTCGAAAGGGTTGTGACTCTAATTTTTGGTGTGCTTTATACCTTAGAATACCAAATTCATCCTCGGTTATTGTTCGCATCGGTTTGGCGCGAGGCTGTTGTGTTGCATTTTGAGCCGAAACAATCTGGCAAGCCAGCATGGAAATTGTAATAGTCGCAACAATTAAATTGAAAATCTTCATATCTTATTCTCCTGTTTCTGTCTATCGGTAAATTGTTTGACGAAGCATTTCCGCAATTACATAGGTTTTGTAAAGCAAAAAGCTTTTCAACCTATAAGGCGTAAAAAGACGAAGAAACCGCTAATGACAAATGCAGGATTTTTGCTTAAAAAATCGTTGTTTTGATTTTACAGAGCAGGCGTTTTAGCTTATTATCCGTCTGCCTGCAAGTAGTTTTATTTTTTTCATTGCAAATATAGTCATTCCGATACACGCGCTTGTTTTAGACATATCTGAATAGCGGGTCATTTAAGGCGAAGGTACAAGAAAATGGAATTAAATAAATGGGCGGATCAGGAAAGAATTTGGTCTCCAGGAATTACAGTACCGGCAATGAATCTTGCGGTTGACCATCTTAAACAATTTCTTACAGCCGAAAATCTTATTCTCGATGTCGGAAGCGGGCAGGGACAGATTGCCGGATATATTGCTCAAAGCGGAGCAACGGCAGTTGGAATTGACATTGATCCGGGATTTCTAAGCTACGCCCGTAATCGCTATTCGACCCCGCATTTTATCCAAGCCGGCGGCGAAGCTCTTCCATTTAAAAACGAAAGCTTCGATGGCGTATTTTCCTACAGCACATTTCAATATACAGAGCGAAAAGCGGCTCTGGCTGAATGCGCAAGAGTTTTGAAAAAAGGAGGGCGTTTTGCGTGTGTCGAAAATTTAGCGGGAAATCCAGTGGCAAAAGCTTTCCGCTTGTGGGCGAAAACATCGAAGCACCGATATTCCACCTTCCAAATCCCTAAAAATCATTTGCGATGGTCTGAGCAAAAAGTTTACGAGCAGTTCTTTTCAAACGTCACTTATCAACTTTTTTATATAGCAACTCCAATGCTGGCATCGTTAAATTCACAATCAAACGGATTTAAAAGCAAATTGTTTTCCGCGATAAGCAGTTTGGATGAATTGGTTTTAAAAAATTTTGCTTTTGCTAAGCGTTTTGCCTGGCTGGCGGTTATTTGCGGGGAGAAAGTATAAAAACCAGTATTACAATTGACCTGAATATTGATTATTATTCCGCCGATATTCAATTCGCCTTTGAAGGGTACTCATCAAACCCAATCAACTCTCTGCCGTTAAAGATTAAATAAGTGATGTCTTGGCGTGTGTTTTCCAGGTTGATTACAGTCGGCTGGAATTGTCTTTATACGGTTCTATAACTTTTTCCATTTCCTCACAAAAAATAAATTCTTTTTTAATCCCATCAAATATTGACAACGTTTTCTGCTTTCCAAATTCATCCATAGCCGTATTTATCGCCGCGACATAGCGGTCTAAAACAGAATAAAAAGTAAGACAATGTTTGTAATAAGCTTTTTTAGGAAAGAAATGTTTTTTTCTGTCCAGACTTTCGATGTAATTAGGGCGGCTGCTAAAGTCAGTTCCGAAATAAAAAGTGTTATTTGCTTTGGTGATGGCAGTGTAACCGGCAAAACGTTTTTTTATTCTTTTGACATATACAAGCTCATTTTCTTTTATTTGCCATTGGTCTAGTAATTTTAAAGTGTCGCCGGTTGTAACAAAAACAGTGCCGGAAATGTTGCAATAATAAATCGCGTGAATGTGGCGAACGCCGGAGATTTGGTTGTAGAAATTATGAATAGTGCATGCGTTTTTTGTGATATGTGCAATTCGAGCTGAATTGTCTGCGTATTCACCAATAATTAAAGAATCATCGGTTTTGGCAATGCTTTCAATTCGAGCTACGGCAAAATCAGAGGGCAATGATCGAACATCGTATTGTTCACCAAACTTACTTATGAGTTGTTCTCTCGTATAAAAAAAACCATATAAATACTGCGAACAAAAATTGTCAATAATCACCCGCAATTCCTCATCATCAACAGTCCTGATCGGCGACGGCGGACGAAATAAAACGCAATAACCCCCATAAGCCATTTCATACGCTCGTTTTTCTTTTAAGATCTGTGCTGCGGCTTTAAATAAAAAGCGAATCTTTTTTGTTTTTTTAAACGATTCAATGTTCTGAGTCACAGTAGCTTGCATCTTGTTTCCTCCACTTTTAACGTAAATAACGAGCGATGCGAAATGTGTTTGTGCGGCGCAATCAATTCAATTCTCTTTAATTCTAATCGGAGGTTTATTGAAAAATCTTCTGTATCTATTCAACCTCCATACAAATCGAATTTCTCTTTTCTCCTGCATTAACGTCCATCCGACAGCAATAAACATAAACAAAAATACTTGTATTTGTGTGCGATGGCGGTAAGCTGTTCCAACATTACTTTGTAAAAGTGCATACGAGACGGTAAGCATCAAAGCGAAGACCAGGATTGGGATTGATTTCCGTAAACGAGTCTTTAAGGTAAACCAAATACCTTTGATTAACAGCGGCATCAAACACCACCAAACCAGCACTTCCGGTAATGTAATTAATTGTCTAAAGTTATTAACTTCCCAAGGGAAAGGCGCAAATAGTAAGTAAACTAATCCAACAGGAAGGGCAGAGATTGCTCCTTCCACGCTGGTAACATCAAAATCTTGACCGAAACCGGAATTGAATTTACGAGATGTGTCCTGCCGAACCGCCTGTAGGTTCTCTATATCAGCAAACTTTTCAAAATTGGTTACAGCCCTTTCCGAAACGCCAAAATAGATGAGACCTAAGCCTAAAATAGTGACTGCTATTACTCTTTTTACCAGAGAATTGAAGGTAAAATTCGTTCCTATGATGAGTCCTAATAAAACACTAGCCACAACCACATAAAAAATGTAAAAACGAAGACAAAATATCGCGGAAAGTGAAAGAATTAAGCAAATAATCGCCGGGAAACTAAATCTTTTTTGTAAAACCATAACCATCGAGATGGCTAACACTATTAGGAACAGAATCGGTCCGTCTTTTAATATTAGTGATGACCAAACGATGAATGTAGGAAAACAGGCAATAAATAAAGCTGAAGTTCTTGCAACTCGTTTATTGTCGTAGAGTTGTTTGGCACAAAAATAAATCATCGGAGATACGGCGGCGCCAATAACGCAGAAGATTGACTGGGCAATAAATATACTTCGCCCAAAAACAAAATAGATAAATGCAGTCAAATACATAATTCCCCAACTTTGGGAATTAATAAAATTTTCAACTTTCGAAAAATCGCCTGAAGAGCCTGGAGTCTGGGACCAATACTGAAGAATGCTATAGCCGGCATCGTCATAATAAATTGAGTCTCCACCGAAAAACTGTAATAAACCAAGTGTTTCTATGAGTATTCCAAGCGAGATTCTAAGGTACAATCCAAGCAGGAAAACTTTAGTAAGAAAGTCTCTATCCGGGGAATATTTCCGAATTAAAAATATTACTAATAAAGAGAGAAAAGTGAGTAAAAGAAAAGCTTTACCACCTTCAGGAAATACCAGCACCACCATAGCAACGGCAGTTAAAGGACAGATAATTAGTAGAAAAAAATTTATAAGAGGCATTTTTTTCCACATCATTCTGTCAATTGTGCGAGATAAACCAAACATTACATACTCTTTAAATGAAACTAACTTAAGTTTTTTGTAAGTTCGTAAAAGTAGGAGATATTTCTACTCCTGAGCAGGTTGATTGTCAAGGTAAATTGAATTATAAGAAAAAAGAGCCGCGCGTTTCCGGCGGCTTTGGATATTGGATATATAGGATGAATATGAATTACCAGCCAAACATAAGACTGAGTATTTCAGTTTATTTGCGAAAAAGAGCCGTCGAAAAATGTCGCGGCTCTCATTGATGGTTTGAAGTTAAAACCAAGCCTTTAGTTATCAGCGACAAAGTTTATATCATCATTCCGCCTGCCGGTTAAAGCATCTTTGTATTTTACGGCATCCAATTTCCATTTACTTCTCCAACCAGGATTGCTGTGTAATTTTCATTAGACATAGAACCGTTTAAAGGCTGATACGGACGAGAGACCGGATCAAATTTCCAATTACCAACCTGTCCGGTATTTGCATTTGGTGCTCCGGCAGCTATATAACGCAGAATCAGCGTTGCATCAAACGGAGTGATGTTTCCATCGCCGCTCGTGTCGGCTGCAATTCGTTGATTTGCATTCAAGGCATTTGGTCCCGATCCGTTAGCTGCTATGTGACGAAGAATCATCGTCGCGTCAAAAGGAGAAATACCGTTGATGTTTCCTGTCTTTGAAGGCGTAACCGTGTAATTACCCCCTGCCGTTAAACCCGATATTTGATAAAAACCCGAATTGTTGCTCGCTGCCGAAAGCTGCGGCGTTCCGACTGCATT
>DASVUH010000076.1:0-86831 GCA_036387135.1 Pyrinomonadaceae bacterium
GTGATAACGCACGCCCGGCAAATCTTTGACGCGACCGCCGCGAATCAACACAATCGAGTGTTCCTGCAAATTGTGTCCGACGCCCGGAATATAAGTCGTGACTTCGATTCCGTTGGTCAAACGAACGCGGGCGACTTTACGCAGCGCCGAGTTCGGTTTCTTCGGCGTTTGCGTATAAACGCGCGTGCAAACTCCGCGTTTTTGCGGGTTGGCTTGCAGCGCGGGACTCGCCGTTTTGTATTTAACGTCTTTGCGACCTTTACGAACCAGTTGTGAAATAGTCGGCATAATTTCTTAAATGTCGTTGCTGTTTTTTGAAATAAAAACAAAAGCAACCTATAACCTGCCTCTTACCGAAACCCGTTCGGCAGTCAGCGCAAGCGGTTAGCTTTGCTTGCTATTAAATTAAAAACTTTCTATTTGAAGGAAAATTCCTTCAATCAATTTCCTGACTTTTCTGTGGCGTGGCTCTTTTTCATTAAGAAAAGGCTGCTTTTTGATTTGGCTAATTTGCCGCCGGACGTGGGTAACGCCCGTTTTACGCCACAATAATTGTCATCCCCAACGCTTCCCTGCTTTCCAGAAATTTTAAGCGCTGTACTGTTTGCTCCAGACGTGCTGCCCGAAACTCTAGACTATACAAACTTGTGAAAATGTTGTCAAGCGTGAATAGTCTTGCAGTTTTGTGCTGGTTTCTTTGAACCGCGAGACGGAGGCGCTGTTACTTTGTAAGTTTCGGTTGGATAATTCATAAGTGATGTTACTGAGGGAAATAAGCTTTTCGTCCTGTAACGACGTATTCTGGATGATTTCGCACTTCAATTTTCACTTCTCTGCGTTTCCTATCTTGAGTCTGATTCATAGGGTAATAGCCGATAACATACCGATTGCTGATTTGCTTGAAAATGTCCGAGTAGACATTTTCGGCATCTTCCGGCTTTTCAAGAAAACTCGTAAAGCCGCCCGACAATTCGGCAACTCTAAACATTGCTGTTTGCGCCGCTGTTAGCCTTTTAACTTCCATTTCCTGAAATTCTCTTGACAATGTCGTACGGCGAGATTCAGTTCTCATCATAATCCTCGAAATACGCTCTCTCGTAAGCTCAGAAATATACTCAAGCGATTTTCTGGCGCGTTCTAACTGTTCTTTTTTCGGAACTCCAAGAATTCGCAGACCTGTAACGACTGAATAAATTGTCGCCCGCGATTTTTCGACGGCTTCTTCAATATCTCTGAATTCTAGGTATCTTTCTACCTTGAATTTCGTGACTGATGTATAAAATTGCCAGAGAGTATCATCGCCCGTCTTAATCCGTACTATTTCATTTGCGTTTCCTTGAAAAATAATTATTGGTTGCTTATTTTCTGCTGAAAACATTTCATTTAATACCGCTAGCAGAGTTTCAAATTCAAAACCGCCTCCATCCTTCTTCTTTACAGTTTTTACTGTAAGCGAATCTAATGCGTTTTTGAGCAGTGTTTTGTCATGTGTGAAATCTACCAAAAGCTTTACATCTGCTGTGACAACTGCCATTTTGTCGTTCGGATTTAGTTGGTCAATCAAAAGTTTTGCCGCTTGTATGCTCTTATTAAGGTAGGGAAAATCCAGAGCAACATTATCAATAATTAAGACAATTGAGCGCGGAATTGCTGCCTTTTCGCCGTGAGCAAACACTTCAATCTTTTGCGGTTCTCTGTTCTCCATCACAATAAAATCGTCTTTTTTAAGATCGGAAATCATCTTTCCATTCTGGTCCGTTACTAAAACATCATTGACGACCAAATCAGTTTTTACCCGAATAGTTTCGTCATCATCCGATTCATCCCTCTTTTGTTTATTTTGAAAGTTTCGCTGCTCCTTATTCTTATATTTTTCAAGGCTGGAGCCGAAGGCGTTTGTTCTTGTTTTTTCCGGTGAAGCTGGTTGTACTAGCGTTGGTGAAGCCGATGGCTTTTGTCCGAATGAGAGGGAAGCGAAAATTAATAACCAAACAATTATTAAGTGCAGTTTCATAATCTACATTCCTTTCCAAAAATAGAAATTATCATTCACTGTAAATCAAAAGATGCCAATTCAGAAACTTTCAAGTCTGTGGTTATTAAAGACAAATTAAAGAGCAATTCTTGTGATTGCTCTTTAATTTAATGAGTTACTTAACTTTTACCAAAAGCGTTCACATGAATTACTTGCCGCACAGAAGTAATTCATGGGACAATCACTTGTCGAGGTGCATTCCTCACCGGGACCAACATTTGAGTTGCAATAGCGACAATAACCATAACATTGATTGGAACGATTCATACAACTACTGAAACATTGTTCCCAACTTCCACCATAGACCGCAACCTGTCCAGTGCAGCCGTATCCACACTCGTCTTCTGCTACCGCTTGGTCGCCACCTCCGGGACATTGTTCACAACACGGCATTGCCATTACCGGCTGGGAATATCTGTCGCTCGATGCAACATAGACCAAGCCCAGAATCATAACCGCTAAAATCAAACACTTTCTCACCAGCTTAGAATTTATCGTCGTTTTCATTTTGCTTTTTCTCCTTTAGGAATTGACTTTGTTGATTACTTCCGTTTCTTTATCAGGCGTGAGCTTTCCAACCCAGTAATTCGTCACTTCGCCTTTTCCGTTGGTCAAAATCAAGGTAGGCGTTCCGCTCGCGTCTAATTGAGAGATCGGAACTTGTTTGACTTCCAACCCGATCAGTCCGAGTTGGTTTAGATGCGCCGTGCTTTCCTCAACCGTCTGCGGAAAAACGGCGACAAATTTAATGTTTTTACCTTTTGCGCTTTCTATTAATCGTTTGTAAAAAGGCGCGCTTTCATGACAAAAGCGGCAAGTAGTTTGCAGTGCTAGAACAACCGTTTTCGGCTGTGCCGACCAATTTTCATCGGGCAAATTCACTTGTTTACCGACTGTCGGCTGCACTCTGGCTTGCTGATTTACCGCCGTTGATTTATCGAGAAAATATCTCTGAACAATCACTCCGACCAGCAAAATGGCAGTGACGATAATCAGAACATTGGCGGCAAGCTCTAACTTTAGATTTAATTTGTTCATACTTTTTAACTCGCAAAAAGATATTCCCGAAAACAAAACTCCGGTAAACGCATTTAATTTTTCAAAACGGCGTTGATACTGAATTTTTAACAATTCCGCCGCTGCGGTTTGTAATAATTGGTTAGAACAAAATCATTGTTTGTTGATGCGACAACGGATGGTTCAAAGCATTTCCGGTATTTCTTGAAAGATTTTGTGCAGAGGTAAAATACAATTAGATTCGGCGCAAAACAACAATTTTCTATTGGCGGAAACAATTATTTATTGGCAAAAATTATGATTTGTCGGCTTTTGATTTTTCGTCTTGCAATTTTTCCCAATGCTGTTTGCGATAATCGGCTGGCTACACGCCGTATTTTTCTTTGAAATCTCGAACAAAATGGCTTTGGTCAGCCATTCCGATCTGAAAACTGATTTGTTTGATTTGCAGAAAGCTATTTTCCAGCAGCTCGCGCGATTTTTCGAGCCGCAATTCCCGTAAATAATGAATCGGCGATGTTCCGGTGTGTATTTTAAAGAGGTTTAGCAAGTGAGGCTGTGAAAGGTTTATGATTTGCGCCAATTCTTTAACATCCCATTTCTTTTGCAGATCCGAGGACATTTCTTCTTTTAACATGGCGATTCTCTTATCCACCGAAATTCCTCTGCTACTTGCTTCTCTTATATATAACGCCCCGTTTCACTTTGAACACTATCAAATGAATTGAAAATATTGGATAAATTTTGTCAGTTTGAATTATTCCGATTGGTAATTTGTTCAAAGACCGCCAATATTGCTAAATTTTATCTTTTGCTTTATTTGAGTTTTTAATCAAAGATTTTTTTTGGATGAATTTATGAAAGAAAGAACACTGTTTGAACAATTTTTAGACAAACACGACGAACAGGCTTGGGAAAGAGTATTGACCGATTTACTCCCGGAAATTCACGAAGTTGATCGCGCGGCAACGCAAATCTGGTTTAAATTTTTCCCGCTCTCGCTTTTCCTCGCGCTCGAAGCGGCGGAAGATAAACAGGAATTAATCCGCAAGTTTTTGCTGCAAGGCAAATTCGAGCTGGCGGAACAAATTGACTCGTCGCACCATTTTCTTTACGGTCACCGCTTTTGGCGCGAAACGAAAGACGCAATTGTCGCCCGCGCCCAGAACGCGAACGGTTCGATTTCGGATTTGGCAACGGAAATTCGGCAAATCGCCAAATCGGTTGCCGACAAAATTGCGGTTGATAGATCGGTGCTAATCGGCATTACGGCGGTCGGATTGATGACGCTCGTTCAAGTCGGTTTGGAAAATCTGAAAGCCGCGCCCGGAACTGTTTCGATTGATAAGCAACACGCCAAAAAATCGGCGCAAGCCGTCTTAAACGAACGCGCAAAAGACGATTCGCAAGGCTTGTTCGGTTTTCTAAAAACGATTGATAAACAATGGACTGTGACGTGGGACGAAAACCGGAACAACGCCAAATTTAAAGCGATCAGCGAAGAAGAAATCGCTTCGGCGGCGCAACGCGATCAATCGCAGAATTGGCTGGAAAAAGATGCGCGCTGTATCGAAGGCGTGATTCCGGTCGAATGCCGCTCGGCGGCTTGCGGAACTTGCTGGGTCGGCGTTTTGGGCGGCGCTGAAAAGCTCTCCGAGGTCGAGCGCAAAGAAGCTAAATCAATGCGGCGTTTCGGTTATCTTTACACCGACGAGCCGAAACCGCTTATCCGCCTTTCGTGCCAGGCGCGGGCAACCGGCGCGGTTTCGATTGTCATTCCGCCGTGGAACGGCGTTTTCGGCAAACAGCTCTATAAAGAAAACGTGCCGGAAGAAATTCTCGAACCGGCGACGACAACTGCCAAACAAACGCGCTCCATCGTTCAAGACGAATCGAAGAAAAATCAACTTTTATAAATTGAAAAGAAACCACAGATGTTTACGGATAAACACGGATTTTATTTGATTTATCTGAGTTTATCTGTGGTTTCATAATTTTTTGTGACCGAAACGCCTTCAAAATTCTCCACGCTGCCGCCGACAATTTATGTTTTGGCGGCGGTTTTTCTGTGGAGCACGGGCGGGCTGTTTATCAAAATGACGAGCGTTTCCGGTTTTGAGGTCAACGCCGGACGCTGTTTGCTGGCGGCTTTGACAATCGGTCTGCTGACTTACAAAAAAGGCTTGCGGCTCGACGGCTTTACGCTTCTGAGCGCGTTTTTTTACGCCGGAACGCTTTCGTGTTTTGCGATTGCGACAAAAATGACGACCGCTGCGAACGCGATTTTTCTGCAATATACCGCGCCGATTTATATTCTGCTGCTCGCGCCGCTGATTTTAAAAGAAAAGTTTCGTTTTACCGATTTATTTACGGTCATTTTTTGCATTGCGGGAATGTCTTTGTTTTTTTTAGACGCCGCGCCGAGCGCCGAGCTTTCCGCCGAATCGCAGTTTAACGGGAATTTGCTGGCGCTCGCGTCGGGCGTGTTTTTCGGATTTTATTTCACCGTTTTGCGGCATCCCGTAATGCTCAAAAAAAATCCGGCGGTTTCGGTTTTTTACGGCAATCTGCTCGGCGTTTTGATAATGCTCCCGTTTATCATTCCAAATCCGTCGGTCTGGACGACACAGGATGTTTTGAGCGTCGGTTTTCTCGGAGTTTTTCAAATCGGGCTGGCGTATTTTCTGTTCACTTACGGTATTTCAAAAGGCGTCCGCTCGCTCGACGCGAGCATTATCGGATTTATCGAACCGTTACTTAATCCGGTCTGGGTTTTCTTTCTTTTGGGGGAAAAGCCTTCAAACTGGGCGATAATCGGCGGAGTTGTAATTATCGCAACCGTTGCCGCGCACACAATTTTTAATGCCGGAAAACCGAAAATCGAGCCTGCGACCTAATTAAACAAGCGCTTTCAGCCGCTCGGTTATGTCTCGCGGCACAGTTTCTGTGTTAAACTTCCAAAATGCTGAGTAAACGAGTTGCAGAGACCCGTTATTTTTTTATCCAAAGCATTATTTAAAAGGATTTTTCCAAAACATTTTATTTTTTTGTGGAGAAACGATATGGCTAAATTTGAAGCTCCGGCAAACGTCAAGAATGCCGAATTAATTCGTTGGGTTGATGAAATGGTTGAGCTTTGCCAACCTGATGCGGTTTACTGGTGTGACGGCTCGCAGGAAGAATACGACCGTCTGTGCGAAGAGATGGTGCAAAGCGGCACTTTTATTCGCCTCAATCCCGAAAAACGCCCGAACAGCTTTTTAGCGCGCTCGCATCCGTCGGACGTGGCTCGCGTCGAAGACCGCACTTATATTTGCACCTTGAGCAAAAGCGACGCCGGTCCGACCAACAACTGGATGCAGCCGCGCGAAATGAAAGCCACGCTAACGCCGAAATTTGAAGGATGTATGCGCGGGCGGACGATGTACGTTATTCCCTTTTGTATGGGACCAATCGGCTCGCCGATTTCGCAATTCGGCGTTCAGCTTTCCGATTCGGCGTATGTCGTCGTCAATATGAAACTTATGACGCGGATGGGAGATCAGGCTCTCGAAGCTCTCGGCGACGGCGAGTTTGTACACTGTCTCCATTCGGTCGGAATGCCGCTCGAACCCGGACAGCCGGATGTGGCGTGGGCTTGCTCGCCCGATCCGAAAGACAAATACATTGTTCATTTCCCCGAAGAACGCTCGATCTGGAGCTACGGTTCGGGCTATGGCGGCAACGCTCTTTTGGGGAAAAAATGTCTGGCTCTCAGAATCGCTTCCAAGCTCGGACAGGAACAGGGCTGGCTCGCCGAACATATGCTGATTGTCGGCGTTAAATCACCCGACGGCAAAAAAGATTACATTTGCGCCGCGTTTCCGTCCGCCTGCGGCAAAACCAATTTTGCGATGCTGATTCCGCCGAAACCGTTTCAGGAAGAAGGCTGGCAGGTGACAACCGTCGGCGACGACATTGCATGGATCAAACCGGATGAAAACGGCAGACTTCACGCTATCAACCCGGAAGCCGGATTTTTCGGCGTCGCTCCGGGAACAAATTACAAAACGAATCCGAATGCTATGGAAACGATTCGTGAAAACACGATTTTCACCAACGTTGCGTTGACGGACGACGGCGACGTGTGGTGGGAAGGAATGGACGGCGAACCGCCCGCGCACGCGATTGATTGGCAGGGCAACGATTGGACGCCCGAATCGGATAAAAAAGCCGCGCATCCGAACTCGCGTTTTACGGTGTCGTCAATTCAATGCCCGGTGATTGACGAAAACTTCGACAATCCTCAAGGCGTTCCAGTTTCGGCGTTTATCTTCGGCGGTCGCCGCTCAAACGTCGCCCCGCTGATTCTGCAATCGTTTAACTGGGCTTTCGGCGTTTACAATGCCGCAACAATGGGTTCGGAAATGACCGCCGCCGCGTTCGGAAACATCGGCGAAGTCCGCCGCGACCCGTTTGCGATGCTTCCCTTCTGCGGTTATCACATGGGCGATTATTTCGCGCATTGGCTCAACTTCGGACGCAACATTCCCGAACCGCCCAGGATTTTTAACGTCAATTGGTTCAGACGAGGCGAAGACGGCAAATTTTTGTGGGCTGGTTACGGCGAAAATATGCGCGTTTTGAAATGGGTCGTCGAACGCGCGCGCGGCAAATCAATCGGCATCGAAACATCGCTCGGCTGGGTTCCGCGTTATGAAGATTTGGATTGGCGCGGAATGGAAAACTTTACCGAAGAAGATTTCGAGAAAGTGATGAGCATTGACCGCGATTTGTGGGTGAAGGAAATCGCAATGCACGACGAGATTTTCTTTAAGCTCTACGACCGTTTGCCGAAAGAATTGACGTTCATCCGCGAATTGTTGCTTTCGGCTTTGTGGCGCGCAACCGAACTCGGTTTGGCAACGCCGCGCGTTGAACCCGCTGAGAAAAACTTTCAGGAAACGAGAGAAAAAGAAGCCAAAACAGCCATTGCGATAGCTCCGTCGCAAGCGAAATAGCCTTTCAGTCAATGCTATTAAAAAACTAGAGACGCGATAGATCGCGTCTCTAGTTTTTTTTTACATCATTTTCTTTCATTCAAGGCTTTGTGCATAAAGTCGGTTTTGAGGCGAATTTATGAGACAGAAACGATTATCAGAGACAAAAAGAAACTCCTTCTGCGACATCTCTTTGGCTGATTTTTTGAAATTAATTTCAAACTTAAAAAAAGCAAGTCCGAGTCTGCTCCTACTTTGATTGTTAATAAAAAAAAGAGTATAACAAACTCGCTTTATCACTTAATCCACATTGGTTTATTAAAAATATGGCGGCTGTCGTTTGAATCAAAGCAGCGATAGAACCATAAACATTCAAAATTTCATTAAGCGCGTCGGCGAGTAAACAATTAACTCGCGGCTCGATTAACACAGCGATTTGAAAACGATGAGCGAACAAACAAAAATTGTAATTGCCGACGATCACCCGCTTTTTCGCGGCGGGCTTCGACAGGTAATCGAAAGCGAAGTCTCGTTTAAGATTGTCGGCGAGGCTTCCGACGGCGATACGGCTCTTCGCCTAATATGTGAGTTGATTCCCGACGTGGCGATTCTTGACATCAATATGCCGGGGCTGGGCGGTTTTGAAATCATTGGCGAGATGAGACGTCGGAATTTGTCGTGTCAAATAGTCGTTCTCACGATGCACAATGAAGAAGCGATGTTTGCCAAGGCGATGAGTCTCGGCGTGCGCGGCTATGTTCTGAAAGAAGGCGCTCCGCACGACATCGTTAATTGTCTGCACGCCGTTCGTCGCGGTCAGAGCTTTACGAGCGCAGGTGTAACGAACTATCTTTTCAAACGCGCTGCAGGCTTTGAGCGTCCCGTCAGTGGAATTAGAGCCTTGACGAGAACCGAGCGCCTCGTTCTGCGTAAGATTGCCGAATACAAAACGAGCAAAGAAATTGCCGCCGAACTGGGAATCAGTTACCGGACGGTAGAAAATCACCGGCATAATATCTCCGCCAAGTTAGAGGTGCACGGCAGCCATGCTTTGATCAAATTCGCACAACAGAATGAGCGGGAGATTTAGGTACTTAAATTTGGGATTGAACAAGCTCCCGGAAATGATCAAGATTAGGGCGAATCTCGCTCCACCTGCCTTCTGCTTTCTGATTCTGGTTTTGCTCGCCGGAACCACTTACTCTCAGCAGTATTTCAAATCGTGGACGACCGAAGACGGGCTGCCGCAGAACAATGTCATCAACATCGCGCAGACGCCGGACGGCTATTTGTGGGTGGCAACCGTTGACGGGCTGGCGCGGTTCGACGGCGTTCGCTTCAAAATCTTCAATAAATCCAACACGCCGGAAATGCCGAACAACCGGATTTTCAGTATGTTCACCGATACGGCTGGTCGGCTTTGGTTCAACTATCCTGACGATCAGACAATTGTCGTTTACGAGAATGGGAAATTCAAAGCGTTCCAAAAAGGGCGCGATTTCGAGAAAGATGAAGATACCGATCAGCTTATTCGACGCTCTAACGAACGCTTACGGGATCTGTCTCGTCATCCCGAAATGAGGTTTCGCGCCGGAGCGCTCGAATACGTTTATGAAAACGAGCATTTCGTCGCTCGTCCAGCGTCGGACGAGCGAGAATTTCCGTCGCGGGTTTTCACCGCTGATAGCCAAACAGTTTGGATTGACGACCGGGAGGCGATATATCAGGTTGTGGGTAATAAACTGACGCGCTACCCAAAAAGCGCGCCGCTGCCGATTGCCCCGAAACAGGTATCTCCGTTATCCAGCGCCGAAAGGAACGGCACGCTCTGGTTATCCTTAGGATCCGGCATCGGGCTTCGATATTATCGGCTGCTCTCTTTCAAAGACGGTAAAATTAAGATATTCCCAAACATTCCTGCAGCCGGCGATATCAAATTTGACGCCAAAGGCAATCTCTGGATACAAAGTTGGAGAGAAGGAATTGTCAAAGTTGATGCCGCGACCATCGAGCGAAACGATCCGGCAAATTTTACGTTTACTCACACTTCATCGGTCAACGGATGGGCGCTTTTCCACGGTCGCGACGATAACCTCTGGTCATTCGGTCAGGACGGTCTTCGCCTGATTAATTCCGATCCGGCGGTGACCGTCTTTTCCAGGAAGACGGGATTGCCTGCCGACAATGTTTACCCGATTGTGCAGGATGCGGAAGGCGCAATTTGGTTTGGCGTCTGGAACGACAAATTAATTAACTACCGCGATGGCAAATTCTCGTGGGAAGATGCAGGTTTATTGACTTCGCTCTTCGTTGACAGCCGGTCGCGCGTATGGAAAGGCAATTGGGATGAAATCAGCTATCGTGAAAACAATAAATGGTTGCCGGTAGATTTCAAAATCACGCTTCCTCCGCCGTTAAACACCCAGAAACAACTCTCAAGCGAGCTTGCCTTCATCACCGAAGACAAGCAAGGCAATATGTGGTTCGGATTTGAGTTCGGACTCGTCCGTTACGCAAGCGGCGGTTCACAGCTTTTCACCGTTTATGACGGACTGCCATCAAACTTTTTAACTTCGTATCTTTTCACGCGTTCGGGGGAATTCTGGGTCGGCACAGATAGCGGCGTGGCGCGGATGGAAAACGGGCGGTTTCGCGCCTTTACGGAGAAGGACGGTTTAGCGGGCAATTACACGCGCTCGTTTTACGAAGACGCCGATGGAACGATCTGGATTGGCGGCTACGACGGTGGTCTGACGCGCTGCAAAAACGGCGAGTTCAAGAAAATCACCAGGCGCGACGGGCTTTTCAGCGACGGCGTTTTCGTCATTCTCGAAGACGAAGCGGGCTGGTTCTGGATGAACAGCAATCAAGGCATCTACCGCGTCCGCCACGAAGAACTCAACGATTTCGCCAACGGCAAAGTCGAATCGGTCACTTCGGTTTCCTACGGTCCCGAAGACGGTTTGCTCGAAGTCGAGGGAAACGGCGGAAAACAGCCTGCGGGACTGAAAGCAAAAGATGGAAAGCTCTGGTTTCCGATGGCAAAGGGCGTTGCCGTGATTGACCCGAAAACAGTCAAGCGAGCCAGCGCCGCGCCGCCGGTTTTAATCGAGGAAGCACGGATTGACCAGAAGCCGGTTGAGTCCGGCACGCAAGGAATTCGTTTGAATCCCGATCAGGTTGCGCTCGAAATTGATTACACTGCTCTCGGTTTTATCGGCGCGGAAAGAATGCGTTTCCGGTATCGCCTGGAAGGTCTGGAAGAAACCTGGAATGAAGCGGGAACGCGGCGGACGGCTTATTTCTCGCATCTTCCATATAGCGAATACACTTTCCGGGTGATTGCCGCCAATTATGACGGAGTTTGGAACACTGAGGGCGCAGCCGTCAAAATTACAGTCGTCCCGCCTTATTATCGTGAATGGTGGTTTTACGCGCTGGTGATTCTCGGCGCATTCGGTTTAATTACCTCTATCTATCTATTCCGTCTCCGACAGCTTCAGGCGCTTAACGAATCCCGCGCCGAATACGCCCGCCGTTTAATCGAAACGCAAGAAGCGGAGCGGCAGCGAATTGCGCTTGAGCTTCACGATTCAATCGGGCAGACGCTGGCAGTGATTCACAATCGGACGCTAATGGGAATGGACGCCAAAGAAACAGAGAAAATGCGCGAACAATTCCGTGAGATTTCCGAAGCTTCAACCCTTGCGCTGAAGGAAACGCGAGAAATCGCGCGCAGCCTCCATCCGGCACAGATTGATAACCTTGGTTTGACAGCGGCTTTACGGTCGCTCGTCAAATCGGTTGAAAGCGCCACCGGATTAAAATGCGAGGCGGACATCGGCGAAGTCCGGGAAAGTCTGCCGCACAATGCGGCGATTAACATTTACCGTATCTCACAGGAATGTTTGAGCAACATCATCAAGCATTCCGACGCAAGCTTCGCCCATGTTTATCTGCGGATGGAGGATGACAATCTCGTACTGACAATCGAAGACGACGGACGCGGATTCACAGAAACTGTCAATTCGCCCGGACTCGGACTTACCGGAATGCATGAACGCGCAAAAATGATTGGCGCGCATTTGGCGATTGATTCCGCCCCCGGCAATGGAACAAAAGTGCGTATGATGCTAAATACTCAGCTAACCCGGCGAAACGACCATTATTGAGATTTTCCTGCTGATTCTACGATAATCCCCAAATCCACATAAACACAGATAATATAACTCTCTCGTTTTAGTCCGTTTTGGTATAAGTATTTATACTTAGATAAAAATGAGTATTGTCGCCTATCAAAATTGAGTATTAACCTACCTGTTCACCGACTTTATCGTGTCTTATTGTGGTATCTGTAAATCGCTTTGGAAGTAAGATTCGATGATCTTTATTGCAGAAGACAATCAGTCAATTCCAGAGCATTTACTTTCTTTAATTTTAATTTCAATTTGAAAGGATAAAAGTTATGGCAGCTAGACATTTAATTTGTGTTGCTAATTTCTCGAATTTTTCCGCCGTCCTGAGAAATACTGAGAATAGCAATGACAAGACCAGTTTACCGTCAATGGATCTGACACTGACCGGCGGCGAGGATGGTGATTATATTAATATCCCTGACTGTTCGGGAAAAGAATATTTTAAGGATCACCACATCAGTTTCAAGTTCACTGAAAATGATAAGGAAAAAGGAAAGTTTGCAATGTGGTTTAACGATGAGGAGAAGAAGATTTATATTAGCAGTGACGGCACGTACGAAAGCGGTCACCCTGTTTCCTCAAATGATAACTTTGATCACGAGCGGGATGCCAATATCTACGTAGGTCTGCATTTTTCGCCGGCTGCTGAGACAGGCAAAGAGGAAACAAGCAAGAGGAGTTTGATTCCTCCTCCTTCTCTTCAGGCAAGTATCTCGGTGGCGGTCGCGCCGAAGTAAGTTAGGAATACAGCAAGACAATCGCAACTAGCGAAGCGCGGCAAACAAGGGCGCGGTATATTTCACTAGTGAAATATACCGCGCCCGCTAATTTCGCGATTTGTCAATAGCAGATATTTTATAAAGTAAAGCCCTACATAAAAATTAAGTATTTCTGTCTATTAAAACTAAATATTAACCTATCTGTTCACCGACCGCATCGCGTTTTATCCTGACCTCTGTAAACCGCTTTGAAAGTAAAAATACGATGATCTTAATTGCCGAAGATAATCAGTTAATGAGGAAGATGATCCGCAGCCTTGTCGAAGACCTAGATTCGGAGATCATCGAGTGCGCGGACGGCGAGGCGGCGTTTAATCTGTACGAAAAACATCTCCCGGATTGGGTGCTGATGGATGTTTCGATGCAGCCCGTAAACGGGCTGACCGCAACGCGCTCGATAATCGGCAAATTTCCGGCGGCGCGCATTGTGATCGTGACTGAACACGACGATGAGGAGACGCGCGAACACGCTTTTACAGCGGGTGCCTGCGAATTTCTCGGCAAGAGCGATCTGCGCCGGCTGCGCACACTGATCGGCGGTCACTAATCCTCAGCTAATTTTGCTGATTGAAGAGCTGAGCCAAAGAAACATGAGAACAATAAACAAATTTGCAATAAATCAATCTGTGCCCGTTTAACGCTAAAGCGCTGCCTGTTACCGGCGATCTTGATGTTTTTATTTTCGACTATCGTCACGCAGATTCAGACTTCGGCTTTTACTTATCAAGGACACCTGACCGACAATTCGGCTCCGGTTAAAAACGCCCGTTTATCAGACAAGTAAAAACACAGAAAAAGTGTCTCAAAAGCAATTCATTTTTGAGACACTTTTATTATTGGCTTGTATACGTTTAATTGCGAAATCTCGCTCTGTCCGTTTTAACCTTTTGTGTCAAAAGTCGTTAGACACAAAAACTTCAATCAGCGTTATTCGCCGCCGACAGTCAATTCGGAGACAAGCAAAGTCGGTGCGGCAGTGCTTCCGAGCTTGAAGCTCAAATCATTGCCCACCATTTTTACGTCTTTGAGAGCTTTCAAAACGTTTCCGGCGATTGTGATTTCCTGAACCGGATAAGTGAGTTCGCCGTTTTCAATCCAAAAACCGCTCGCGCCCTGCGAAAAATCGCCGCTTACATAATTGACGCCCGAACCGAAGAAATCCGTTAAATAAAGACCGTTTTTAACGGATTTTATAATGTCTTTCGGGTCGGTTGCGCCGTTTTTCATATAAAGATTCGTGCTGCCGACGTTCGGATTTGATTGATAACCGCGCGAAGCGTTGCCGGTCGCTTTCATATTCAAACGACGCGCGGCGTAAGAATCACAAATGTAATTCTTTAAAACGCCGTTTTCCAGAATTGTAATCTGCGATGTTTTGACGCCTTCGGCATCGAACGGGCGCGAAGCCAAGCCGTCAGCCATTGTCGCATCGTCAACTATTGTGACGAGCGGCGAGCCGACTTCCTGACCGATTTTATCAACCAGAAACGACGAACGACGGAAAATGCTGCCGCCCGCTGCCGCGCCGAAAATCATACTGACAAAACCGCCCGCAACCTGCGGATCAACCACGACCGGAACAGCCTGCGATTTGGCTTTCCGCCCGCCGAGCTTTCTGACCGCGCGGCGCGCGGCTTCTTCTCCGACTTCTTTCGGCGAAGCGAGCTTGTTGTAATAGCGACCGACGGTATACCAGCCGTCGCTTTGTTTGACGCCGTTTTCTTCGGCAATCAGACCGACCGAAAAACTTGCGCTCGTCGTTTGATATTGCCCGACAAAACCGTCCGAATTTGCCAGAGTAATCTGATTGCGCGAATCGTTCCAGCTTGTGCCTCGTCCGTTTGTAACGCGCTTGTCAAACTTCAAACCGGCGTCTTCGGCGGTTTTGGCGATTTCGATTTTCTTTTCCGGCGCGATTTTGGCGAGCGATTCGTCAAACATCATCAGCTTGCCTTCGTAAACGCCCAAAAGCTCTTTCGGCGCAAGCCCGTTGTGTTTGTCGGCATTGGAAATTTTGACGATTTCCATCGTCTCACGCGCCAAATCCTGCACGGCTTTGCCGTTAAAATCAGTGGTAAAAGTGTTTGCCATCGCGCCGTTTTTGATAACGCGCATTCCCAGACCTTTGCTCGTTGATTGCTGCAATCTTTCGATTTTTCCGAGCCGCACTGTTGTGTTAAAACCCGAACTCGAAACGATATAAACGTCTGCGGCGTCAGCGCCCTGTTTTTTCAAAGCCGAAACGAGTTCGGCAGCTAAGCTTCTGTAATCCTGGTTCATTTTCTTTAGCTCCTTTCCTCGTTTTTATTCTTCCTCGGCTTTCGGCGCCGCAGCTTTGACTTTCGTTCCGCCGACGGTAATTTCCGAAACTTTGACAGTTGGCGTTCCCATTCCGACGGGAACCATTTGACCGCTTTTGCCGCAAGTCCAGCCGCCGTCCGTAAATTTCAAATCGTTGCCGACCATCGTAACTTTCGTCATCACATCGGGACCGTTTCCGACTAAGGTCACGCCTTTGAGCGGCGCGGTGATTTTGCCGTCCTCAATCATGTAGCATTCCGAACAGCTAAAAGTGAAATCGCCTTTCGTGATGTCCACATTTCCGCCCGTAAATCCTTTGGCGTAAATGCCTTTTTTGACGGTTTTCAAAATTTCTTCAGCCGAATATTTGCCCGGCTGCAAATAAGTGTTCGTCATACGCGGCATCGGCGGGTGATTATAAGCCTGACGGCGACCGTTGCCCGAAGGCTTGACGCCCAATTGTTTCGCTGAAATGCGGTCGGTCATATAACCGCGAAGGATTCCGTTTTCGATGAGAGTCGTGCTTTGCGGCGCGTTTCCTTCGTCGTCAACGTTGATCGTCCCGCGCATATTTGTGAAAAGACCTTCGTCAACGACCGTGCAATGTTCGGAAGCGACTTTTTGACCGACGCGACCGGAATAATTTGAAAGTTTTTTGTAATTGAAATCGGCTTCAAGCCCGTGCCCGACGGCTTCGTGGAGCAAAACCGCGCTTTCGGCATTTCCCATCACGACGGTCTGCACGCCTGCTTCGGCTTCCTGCGCCGAAAGATTCAAAACCGCGAGGCGTGCCGCACCTTGAGCAATATCGGCGGCTTTGCGTTTGTTGAAATATTCCAGACCGATTCGTCCGCCGCCCCCTTGATAGCCGGTTTCGCGGCTTTTGCCCTGTTCGGCAATACAAGATGTATTGAACATAAAGAGCGGCTGCGAATCTTCCCAGTAAACGCCGTCGCTGTTGGCGTAAGCGATGTGTTTAACTTCGTCGTTAAAACCGACCGAAACGCGGACGATTTTCGGATCGTAGGCTTTTGCCGCCGCGTTGGCTTCTTTGATAAAAGCGAGTTTTTTGGAAAGGTCTGCGCTCGTGGCAAGCTCGTTGATCGGATAAAGATTTTTGGGTTTGAGCGAGCTGACCGGCATAATTCGCGTTCGCGCTGTGTTATCGGCGGCAATCGCGCTGGCGGCGTTTGCGGCTTCGAGCATTTTTTCGAGCGACAAATCTTCCGTAAAAGCAAAGCCGATTTGATCGCCTTTGACCGCGCGGATTCCGACGCCCTGAACAATGCCGCGACGTGCGGATTTGA
Source organism: Pyrinomonadaceae bacterium (assembly GCA_036387135.1). GTDB lineage: Bacteria > Acidobacteriota > Blastocatellia > Pyrinomonadales > Pyrinomonadaceae > JALZCH01. The sequence continues at coordinate 16,615 of DASVUH010000076.1, forward strand.
CAATATCTTCTTCAAACGACAAATCCGAAGTGATTCGATATTCAAAAAACAAATCGGCAAAATCAGCGCCTTTTGCCAGACAGGCGGTTAAAACTTTGTTAATTTCAGCCTGTGTGACGTGAAAATAACTATCGAGATGTGCAGTTTTCGTCAAATTCAATTCTCCTGCCAATACTTGATTGAGCCACTTGTCGCTTGCCGCAATCGCCGCGAGCGCCAATGATCCTTTTACCATAAAATCGCGTCTTTTCATCGCTAGGGTGTCCTTTCGTTTTGGGAAATTTATTTAGAAAAGCAAAAACGGTTCTGTCGCAGCAATAAAACGTAATGAATTGAAAAAGGTTTCAGCGATCCAGGAATTATTTTGTTGACAGCCTTTCAAGACGTTTTCCAGAACTCACAAAGCAGACTTCCGCCATCGTTTTCCTTAATTTCAAAACACCGCTCACATAAAATTTGTGACAAAAATTTTAGAAGGTTCAGTCTTTTCTTTCATAATGTGATTGTTAAATCGCCGATGCTATAATTCTCTTTCTATGTCACTAAAAGAAATTCAACAGACCATAGAGAAATTTATTTCAACCTCTCATAATGATTTATTAGTTATCAAAGGAAATTGGGGAGTAGGTAAAACTTATTTCTGGCAGAATTTAATCAAAAAAGCCTTAAATACAAATCTTAAATTGAATAACCGCATTGATTTAGAAAAGAGTCACTATGCCTATGTTTCACTTTTCGGATTAAGTAGTCCCGAAGAATTAAGAGATACAATTTTAAGTAAAACAATATTTACCAAAGATTCTGAGGGCAAACTTAGCAAGTTAAATCAACTTGCTAGTAACTTTGGAATTAACGCAAAGAAAAGCAAGCAGATACATGATTTGTTTGGTGATTTACTTACTACCTTAGCCTTTAATGACATCAGAGATACCTTAATTTGCTTTGATGATATAGAAAGAAGAACAAAAACTCTTGACTTGGATTATGTGCTTGGATTGGCAAATTATTTGAAAGAAGAACGCGATTGTAAGATTGTTATTATTTTGAATGAAAATTCTTTGCATGCAGATGAAAAGCTTATTTTTCGGAAGCATATTGAAAAAGTCGCGGACATTGAAATATCCTTCGCACTTCAACCAATAGAATCAATAAATTGTATTTTCGCAAATAACTTTCCATATTACGAAATCATAAAGAATAATTGTTTAAAACTAGGAATCAAAAATCTTAGAATCCTCAAAAGAATTAAACTTTATATTGAGTATTTATCCCCTTTTCTTCAAACTTGTGAAGAAGAAGTAAAAGAAGAAATTATTGCTTCAATTATTCTATTTGCTTGGTCTTACTACGATAAAGATAATAATCCTCCAAATTTTGAATTTATAAAAAAATTCACTCATTCTGCTTTATACATAGCGAAAAATTACGGAGAAAAAAAAGTCAGCGAACAAGATGAAAAGTGGTATCACTTATTATCAGGCTACAATTTCAATCATACAGAGGAAATGGATGAAATCTTAATTTCTTATATTCAAGCAGGCTATCTACAAACTGACGAATTCAAAAGATTACTCGCCGAAAAAAATAAAATAGCACTTGCCAATTTCGGAGGTAAATCTTACCGTCAGGCTTGGAATATCTATAATGATTCATTCAAGAATAACCAACAGGAATTTGCAGAAACACTAACAAATAAATTTAAGGAAAACTCCGCATATCTAAGCCTTGATAACTTACAAACTACCGTTGAAACCCTGCGGGAACTTGGCTATGACAACTACGCTGACGAGATAATTGATTATCATTTACAAAATAATATTTCAGAGCAAGAAATAAGCAAATATCTTAAAAACTCATTTAACGATAAAAGAGACGAAGCTATAATCAAAAAACTAAAATCTTATCAGAGTAAAACCATAAGCAAACGAAGCATTCCAGAAATAACCGATGAGTTAAAATATAGAAATGGCTGGAGTGACAAAGATATTATTGAACTCGACAGCTTTTCTGAAGATGAATATTACAATTTTTTCAAGAATTATGAAGGTGATGATTTATATTATCGAGTTAAATCCTGCCTTCAATTTGGGAAATATACTAATGGAAATGAGATGTATAAATCCATCTCTAACAAAGCTGAAAATGCTTTAAAAAAGATTGCTCAAGAGAACAAATTAAATAAAATCAGAGTTTTTAATTTGTTTGGGATTAGCATTGATTGAGAGTACATTTTGTCATGTGAGAGTTTTTAGCTAGCGCAACATTTTTACATGAGAAAACTATCTTTATTATCATTTGGCTATGAGCTACGAAGACATCATCACAATTGAGCCGGACAAACGAAGCGGAAAGCCTTCTATTCGCGGGACGAGAATGACCGTTCAGGATGTTTTAGAATATCTTGCGGGCGGAATGTCGGAAGCTGAACTTTTGGAGGAATTTCCTGATTTAACTGCCGAAGACATCCGCGCCTGTTTTGCATACGCCGCCGACCGCGAACGCAGATTAGCAATTCCGCCCGATTATGAAGCTGCTGTTTGACCAGAATCTTTCGCCGCGACTGCCGAAAATTTTGGCGGATGTTTTTCCGAACAGCGTTCACGTCCGCGAAATCGGTTTTGTTGAAGCCACCGATACGGAAATCTGGAACTATGCCAAAGCTAACGATTTTATAATCGTTTCCAAAGACACTGATTTTCAGCAGCGCAGTTTGCTTCTCGGACATCCGCCGAAAGTAGTTTGGATTCGCGTCGGAAATTGTCCGGTCAAAACAATTGAAGATTTATTGCGAAAGCATTCAGTTTCCATTCACGCTTTTAATTTAGACCTGAAGAAATCATATCTAATCCTTCCATAAACAATCTTTACAATCAATTCGCTTGAAAAACAGCTTGTTGCGACTTCTTGTATTTTGAATCTGATGATTTGCTTCACTTAATTTTGATAGTCGCATACAATTTTGACAATCAAATTCAAGTATGAAAATCAAAAACAGAAATAAGAAAAAGAAACCTTTACCCTGGACTGAAAAGAAATATGTCGGTTATCACGTTTATCGTTCGGTAAATGAACATCTGCCTTTTATGTTTTGGGAAAGATTAACCGACAAGCCCATCAAAGACGGCAATTTCGACGATCCAAGTGCCGAAATCGGTCAGCGTTATTTTTACAAGCTCACGCGAGTTGATGGGTCCGGCAACGAAAGCGCGCCCGTGACGCCGCAAACCACTTTTACGGATCACGCCGGAAATACTTACGAGCAAAATCCGTTGGTTGATTTCGCCGGTTACAACATTTATCGCTCTGCGGAAAAGGACATGCCGTTAGACCTTTGGGAACGCCGCAACAAAGAACCTCTGCAGACTACGGAATTTAAGGATGAAGGCGTCGAATCGGGCGAAGTTTATTTCTATTACATCCGCGCGGTTGATTCACAAGGAAATGAAAGCGCGCCGGGCGAAGTTGTGCGCGTGATCAGAAAATAAACGCAATCTGACACAACTATTACAATGGCTTTTCCTTTTTCACGTCAAAATTAAACTTAACGTTTTCACAGTGAATTAAGGATTAAATGAAGGAAATAACGTCTCTCAATCAAACAAGCAATAAAATACATTTAAAAAATACGGCGATTGTCGTAAGTTTTCACGCGCTCGCAATTGTCGCTTTGTTTTATTTTAGCTGGCAGAATCTGATTGTCTTATTAATTCTTAATTGGATGGTGGCAAGTCTTGGAATCGGCATCGGTTTTCACCGGCTTCTCACGCATCGCGGCTTTAAAACTCCAAAATGGCTGGAATACGGTTTAACCGTTTTGGGTTCTCTGGCAATTCAGGACGGAGCGATTAAATGGGTTGCGACTCACCGGATTCATCACGCGCATACCGAAACTGAAAAAGACCCGCACAGCCCGCGCGGATTGGGTGGTTTCTGGGCGCACACCGGTTGGATTATGCGCGGAACGGCTCAGGAACACGACGCCGCAACTCTGTCGCGTTATGTGCCGGATTTGCTCAAAGACCGTTTTCATGTCGCGCTCGCTCGTTATTACTCTGTTCCGACGATAGTTCTCGGATTAATTTTGTTCGCGGCGGGCGGTTGGACGATGGTTTTGTGGGGAATCTTTTTGCGGACGGTCGTCGGCTGGCACGAAACCTGGCTCGTTAATTCTGCGACGCATTTGTGGGGAACCAGACGTTTTGAAACAAATGACGATTCGACCAACAATCCGATAGTTGGGTTTTTAGCTTTCGGCGAAGGCTGGCACAACAATCATCACGCGCATCCGGTTTCGGCGCGTCACGGCTTAAAATGGTACGAATTTGATATGAATTGGCTGACGATTAAATTGTTTGAAAAGCTCGGTCTGGCAAAGCAGGTTAAAGTTTATAAAATTTAGCAGGTTACGCGGTGATTGTTTCCGGTTGCCGTACCATTTTTATTGTTTGTTCGATATTTTGTCGAATAGTTGCGCACAAGTCTCCCTGATAAGGTTTGGTCAGATAATCGTTTGCGCCCGCCGCCAATCCGTTTCTTTTGTCGGTTTCAAATGCTTTGCCGGAATAAATAAGAATCGGCGTGCGCGAATCATATTCGCGCAGGCGGCGGCACAACTCCAAGCCGTCGCCGTCGGGAAATTTAGAATCCAACAAATACAAATCGAATCGTCCCGACTGCGCCATTTGCCACGCTTCGGCGATGGTATTGATGGTAACGACTTCAATATTTGAGGATTTACACATCATATTTACCAAAGCGCAACTGTCTTCATTGTCATCAGCATAGAGAATACGATAACGATCAGGAAGTCTCATGGTTTTGCCCTTTTTAATTGTGTGATTTTAGTAGGACTTTTATCACCAACTGCTCGAATCCACCGTCAATGTTTCACGTAATTTCGTCATCCCAACTCGCATACGGGTTTTGACCGTACCAAGCGGAATCTTTGTTCGGTCGGCAATCTCCTGTTGCGAATAACCTTCAAAGTAAGCCATTAACAATAAGCTGCTTTGATTTTCAGGTAATTGACTCAAAGCTGTTCGGACCTGTTTTTGACGCCCTCGCAAGAACAGTTTTTGCTCAAATCTGGAATCTGTATAAAGTGGGTTGGTCGTTTTTACCTTCTCGATTGTAAGCGTTCGCGTTTTCAGATAGCGTAATCGGTCAATCGCTCGACAGCGCGCGATTGTTACGAGCCAGGTAAAAGCTTTTCCGCGTTCTGCGTTAAAGCTTTGCGCCTGCTGCCAGACTTGCACAAAAACATCCTGCAAAACGTCTTCGGCTTCGGAGCTATTATGTAAAATACGCATCAACAATCCGAAAAGAATCGTTCGATAACGATCATAAAGTAGGGCTAAAGCGGCTTCGTCGTGATTTGATATGCGATGAATTAAATCCGCACCGTCGCTTTGCTCGGCGTCAACAAATACCGGATTAATTCTCGTCGCCATACGATTTCACTTTGTAAGTTTTTGTTTAAATTTCCTTCAACAAATCTTTGTTATCAAAAATCTCACCGTTTGCCGCATCTTTTTCAATGCGATTATTTTCTCTGCGTTCGGAAATCCAATTTGAAACCGTGCCGACAATTTCGCGGTGCGAACGGCGTTTGATTTTTTCTTCGTCCGGCGTCGCGGTTTGTTTCGGGTCGCGCGCGTTTTGAATCCTAGCGTTTGCCGTCGCCTCCGCATCTTTTCGCTTGATAACTTTTATTGAGGTTTTATTCACGACTTCTTGTGCTCCCGCGCCTTTATATGTTGTTAAGACTAATCCGTTTAACCAATTTTTATAATATAAAGCGCCAAAAATCGCGTTTATATAATGCTTCTGAAAATCAGCGGCTGCGCCTTCTTCGATATTTGTCTTGCCAATAATTCCAGCGCCAATTCAAATCCATCGGATGATAGGTTTTATGAAAGCCGAGCAAAACGCTCAATTTCAATTTGCAGTAATACAGTGAAAATAAAATCAGCTTCATCCAAAACACCCTTTGTTCCAAAACTCTAAAAATCAAATTGCTATTAAAAAAACGAAGAACGGCTAACTTAAAACGGAAAGCCGTCCTTCAACGTAGCGTTAGCTACAATTAAGAAGCGACAGTTGTCAAAAAAGCTTCACCATTAGAGTTTGGTTAACACAGGAGCGTTACCTGAATGCGTGTTGCTTTGATATGCATCCGTTTTATTCAATGGCTTTAACCTGTTTAATTTAACCAAATTTTCAATTTTTGGTCGGTGTGTTCCCACACAAACGGAAAACAAACCGACTTCATTGTTGAATCGGACAAAATTGCGTTTTGAAACTTGGGCTACAAAGTATAAAAGGATTTGAAGCCAATGTTTTGCAGTTGCTTATATGTTTGGCGCATAGTAAAATTCAAATTAAGTTTCCCCTTAATCGGCGTTTTTAATGTTTACGGCTTTGTGTGTTACCGCACATATAAATTTCTTTTTCTGTTATAATGTTTCGTATTCGGATATTCGCTCACTGATAGTGTCTTAATTATTTTCTATAACCGAGAGGTTAAAATGCCCGTTTCTGCCAATACAAACAACGCGCTCAGAAATTATCTGCTCGCAGCTCTTCCCGCCGCTGATTTTGCGCGCATCGAATCGCAGTTCGAGCCGGTTTCTTTTAAGCTCGGCGAGGTTCTCTACGAATCAGGCGATAAACTGGATTACGTCTATTTCCCGACGACCGCGATTATTTCAATGCTGTATGTAATGGAAAACGGCGCGACCGCCGAAATCGGTGTCATCGGGAACGACGGAATGGTCGGGGTCTCGCTGTTTATGGGCGGCGATTCGACGACGAGCCGCGCGATCATTCAGAGCGCGGGCGAGGCAGTCAGAATGAAGGCAAAGGATTTGAAATGCGAATTTGCTCTCGGCGGCGCGTTTCAAACAATGCTGCTGCGTTTCACTCAAGCCTTAATGACGCAGATTTCACAGACCGCCGTTTGCAACCGTCTCCATGCGGTCGAGCAGCAGCTTTGCCGTTGGCTGCTCTTGAGCCACGACCGTTTAGACACGGATATGCTGGTAATGACGCACGACCTTATTTCCAATATGCTCGGCGTGCGCCGCGAAGGCATAACGCTGGCTGCGCAAAAACTGGCAAAGAAAAAACTGATTAAAAGTGTTCGCGGAACCATTACGATAATTGACCGGCGCGGATTGGAAGAAGCCGCCTGCGAGTGTTACGCAGTCGTCAGTGGCGAATATAACCGTCTGCTCGGCAGAGGCATTTCCAGAACTTTCGGGTGAAACACGCGACATTAACGCATTCATTTGTTATTATTATTTTTGTCAACTGTTTTAATTTTTTAAGTATTAACATTCGACATCGGAATTGGTCTGACTAACTTCTTTTTGTGCCGTCTGCTTTTTGCAACATACAAGGAGATATTAATGTCCGAAACTATCAAGCCATCTAACCGGCTGCTCGCCGCTTTACCCGCCAGAGAATACGAGCATCTGCTTCCGAATTTGGAAGAAATACCTTTAACTTACGCCGAAACAATTTATGAACAGGGCGAAGCTATTCGCTACATCTATTTTCCCAATAGCGGAATGATTTCGCTGCTCACGCACGCCGCAGAAGGTGAGGTATTGGAAGTCGGAGTTGTCGGCAATGAAGGTATGATCGGTCTTCCCGTGTTTCTCGGTGTGGAAACCTCACGCAATCAGGTTATTGTTCAAGGCGACGGAGCAGCTTTAAGAATAAAGACCGAAGACTTTATCAAAGAATGCGGGCGCGGCGTCTCTCTGCCGAAATTGCTTCGACGATACACGCACGCTCTCATAACGCAAGTCTCGCAAACGGTCGCGTGTAATCGTTTTCACTTGATTGAAGAGCGTCTTATGTGCTGGCTTTTGTTAATGCACGACCGGATGCAAACGGATAAATTCAAAATAACGCAGGATTTTTTATCGAAGATGCTCGGCGTGCGCCGCGAAGCCGTCAGCAAATCCGCCGCGAATCTTCAACAACGAAAGTTAATCGAATACAGCCGGGGTATCGTTTCAATCATAAATCGCGCGGCTTTGGAGGCGGCAGCCTGCAATTGTTACTCCGTTGTTAAAGCGGAATACGACAATCTTCCCGCCTAGAGCAGATTTCATTAAAGTGAAAGACAAAGAATTAACAGGGATGAAAGGGATAAATGGGATATTTTTTGTTTTTATCAATCCCTTTGATCCTTTTTATCCCTGTTAATTTTCTGTTTTTTGTCTTTCGACTAATTGAAACTTGCTCTGGTTTGCAGAAACATCAATAAACTTTGTTCGCAACCTGCTTGCCCAAAACGTTTGGCTGACGGTCAAATCAGTTTTATTCCGAAATTCAAAAGCCGCCGAAAGATTGATCAATCTTTCGGCGGCAATTTTTTACGTAACGGCAAATTATCTTGTTGCGCCTGCCACTTTTGCGGGCATTAGAACGTTGTTAATTATATGAATAACCCCGTTGCTGGCTTCAATATCCGCAGTTTGCACCGTCACGTTATTTACGCGGACGCCGTTTGTGCTGTCAATTTTGATGTTCTGACCGTTTAAAGTGGCGTTGTCGCTTCGCTTTTCCATATCGGCTGACATCAGCTTGCCCGAAACGACGTGAAATTTGAGCAGGGCTTTGAGTTTGTCAACATTTGCCGGCAGGAAAAGATTGCTCAGAGTTGTTTCCGAGAGCTTTGCAAAAGCCGCGTCGGTCGGCGCAAAAACGGTAAACGGACCTTCGCTTCCAAGCTCGTTTGAAAGCTCAGTGCTTTTTAAAGCTTTGATAAAAGTGTTGAATTTTCCGTGAGTTTCCGCCGTTTCGACAATATTCGATTTGTTATCCATTATTTTCCTTAAATTATTTTGATTGCTGCGCTTGTTTTTAATTGTTCGCGCAATCGGTTATTGGTTGAAGCGATGAAATTTCGATGCGATTGTGTTCGTCCGTTTCATGCCGGTTGCGTCACCGAGCGGGAAACACATAAGCGGAATTGTTTGAAGCGAATGCAAATCAAACCGCCTTTTCATTATTTGAAATTTGTCCGCTGAGAGTAAAAATTGCTTTAGAAATGCAAAGCGGAGCGAGATACTTTGTTGCAGAGTTTTCCCGAACTTTGTCATATAAGTTACCAGCCGTTTCAACCCGCCTTCATCAATCGCTGATTGAACAAAGCGCGAATTTGTTAATTGTTGAGCCGTTAACTTCAGTTAAACTGATTGATTTCAGAGAAGCTGAGAAAAGAATAAGCTGAATTCCGTCCATAACCAGAGTGCGCCTTTAAGTGATTACTGTCAACACAGGTTTCGGCGACATTTTTATTTTGAGGATTCGGTAATTTCTTTTTTCTCCGCTTTGCTGAACTTTAATAAATCGCCCGGCTCGCAATCGAGTATCTCGCAAATTTTTTCTAATGTGGCGAAATTGATTCCCAATGCCTTGCCTTTTTTAAGCCGCCATAAAGTGGTGTGGCTGATTCCGCTTTGTTTCGACAGCCAGTAGAAAGAACGTTCGCGCCTTTCCAATAATTCATCAATTCTAATTTCAATCATCATTCGTGATTTCCATTTGCTGTTAACTTCAATAAACGCTTTTAGCAATCTATTTTTATATCACACATCTAAGATATATGCTATATTTGACATATACCATAACGCAATGTAAAATAAATAGAGAATCGAGCTTAGCTTGCTCCCTTCTCAGTTTCTCTGGAAATTGCCGGACTAACTGAAATTCCACAGCCTAATTCCGCAAAGGAAAGCAAAATTATCTTTCTGCTGCAATTTCCTAAAAACCGCGAGGAATATCATTTTCTGCTTTTATGATGTTGATGTTGCACGGCTTACAGGAAATAATAACAAATTTTTATGTCTAAGTTAACTATCAGAGAACGCCAGATTAACAATACCAGCGTGTTAGACCTGGACGGCAAACTAAGGCTCGGCGAAGGCAGCCAGGAATTTCACAATGCGATTCGCACGCTCGTCGAAAAAGGGCGAAAGAATATCGTCGTCAATCTTGAAAACGTAACGTCTATAGATTCGAGCGGATTGGGCGAATTGGTAGCGGGATATGTCGCGGTAACGCGAAGCGGCGGGCAAATAAATTTGCTGCACCTGTCGAAAAGAGTTCACGAATTGATGTTTATGACAAAGCTTTTGACGGTTTTCGACGTTTACGACAGCGAATCCGAAGCAGTTAACAGCTTCAAAGCGCCCGCCGAAAATTCTCAAATGCGCCAGCCTGCCGCCGAAAGTGGATTGCTATGAAATGTACGAGCAGGAAATAAGCCGGGAAACACAAAAATGCGCATGGTGCGGCGGAACCGGAAACAAAGCTTTATCGGCGAGTTATGTTGTTTCGTGTGTGGTCTGCGCCGGAAAAGGCTGTTTTACGACGCTTGAGCCTGCGGCGCGCTGCCATCAATGTCTCGGCACAGGCAGGCGCAATCAATTCGACTCTTGCCCGACTTGCATTGGCAGAGGCTGGATAATTGTTTTCGGTCAGGGATAAAAATTCTCTAACAAAATGGCAAAGCAACGATTTTAAATTAACAATTAATGAAATATCCACAATTAGAAGAAAATATGCGAAACGCAAAATCTTTTCTCGATGGAGCTTCCAGCGAAAATGTCGTTGAGCTTTGCCAAAGGTATCTGGCGACTTTAGCCAAATACCGCGAAGAGCTTTATAAATTACGCGGAGCGCCCGAAATTAATCTGCAAGATTCTCCTTTGCCGGCGGGAGAAGTGGAAAATATCAGAAAAGAGATCCGCGCGTCTGTGACAAATATTACGACTGAACATAACAGAGTCGAGGCGCTTCTCAAATCGTTTACGGCAATCAACGGCTTCGAGGCTGCCAACACGTTTAATAGCCACAAATACAAAGGTCATAGCAATTGGGAGTTAAAAGCCGGAGGCGTCAGATTTCAAGGAGGCGCGGAATCAGACCGAATAGCAATTTACGAAGCTGTCGAGACGGCAAGCCGTCTTCGCCGTGAAGAATATACGAGCCGCAACAAAACTTCATTTCAAAATTTAAGCATTTAACATTAAAACCAACAAAAACAATGAACAATCAAACTAAAGCCGTCGTCAAAAATCTCGATGCAAATGCGCCGAAGATGCAAAAGCGTGAACTAACCGAATCAAATTTCGAGCTTGTTATTTTAGCCGCCCAAAGATGTCGTCAACTGGTTAACGGAGCAACCCCCCATATCAACGTTCCTGACAAAAATCCGAGAAATACTTATACCGCAATCAAAGAAGTCGAATTGGGACTTATCAGTTTCAAAGGTAATTACGACGAATAGTCTATAGAAGTAACGCAATTGGCGACAGAAACACGACCGTGAGGGAGTGTGCTTTATTTTACACACTCCCTCACGGTCGTGTTTCTGCATTTTTCATTTCAATTGCGTAACTTACAAGTCTATTAATTGCGGACAGGTAGAATTACTCTTTTATTTGTCTAAAGAACTAAAAAAGCAAAGAAAAAAGGACGAATAACCGAATCGTCCTTTTTTCTCGTTTAATTTATCGGCAATTATCGAGCGTTGACGTTCGGCGGCGTATTTGAATTGGTGTTCGTGTTTCGGTTGCCGTTTGAATTCATATTTGCATTTGAATTCATATTGCCATTGCCGTTGCCGTTCATATTCATGTTCCCGTTCATATTTCCATTCCCGTTCCCATTCATATTCCCGTTCGTATTGCCGTTGTCGTTTGTGTTTGCATTCGTATTCCCGTTGCCGTTCGTATTGCGGTTGCGGCTCATATTGCCGTTCGCGTTACGAGACATATTGCCGTTCGCATTACGGGCACGATTGCCGTTGTCGGTGTTGTCGTTTTGGTTGCGGCGCATATTGCCGTTGGCATTGCGCGCCATATTTCCGTTTTGGTTGCGTGCGCGATTGCTGTTGTTTTGATTGTTGCTGTTGTTCTGATTTTGCTCAACGCTTGCGAACGTTGCGCCGGTCATCATCAATCCGACAATCAGCGTGAGAGCGATCAAAGCTTTCTGCATTTTCGTCATTTTTTTTGCCTCCGTTCAAAAATTTCAGAATCGGTTTTTGAAACCGATTCATTATATTTTCCGAACTTTATTCAAACTATGCTGTGCGTTAATTATTGAGCGAAAATAAACTTCATTTCTGTCCGAAGGCATACAAAACAGCAAAAAAGATATTTCCATCAAGGCGCCAAGCGCTCGATTTTCCAAATTTTTGAATCAGTTAACGAATATAAAATGCGGTCGTGCAGACGCGACGGGCGACCTTGCCAGAATTCGATTTTTTCCGGTTTAACGGCATAACCGCCCCAATGCGCCGGACGCGGCAAAACGTCGGAATCTTTATATTTTTCGGCGACTTCCTGATATTTTTGTTCGAGCAATTCGCGGCTTTCGATTGTTTGACTTTGCGGCGAAACCCAAGCGCCGATTTGGCTCGCTTTCGGTCGGCTTTGAAAATATTCGGTAGAAACGGCTTCGGAAATTTTGCTCGCCGCGCCTTCTATTCTGACTTGCCGCTCCAATTCTTTCCAGAAAAATAACAAACATGCGCGCGAGTTTTGCGCTAATTCCTCCGCCTTGCGGCTGCGGTAATTGGTAAAAAAAACAAAACCGTCGTCCGCCAAACCTTTGAGCAAAACAATCCGCGCCGACGGATTTCCGGCAGCATCGGAAGTGGCGAGCGTCATCGCGTTCGGTTCTAAAACGTTTGAATTTAACGCTTCTTCAAACCATTTTTGAAATTGTTCAAACGGATTCTCGGCAACGTCTTGCTCGCCTAGCGACGCTTGAGCGTATTCGCGGCGAAGTTGTTGAATATTGGAAATCATAATTTTATTTTTACAAAGGCGTTGTGATTTTGCGAGCTTCGAGCAATTTTAGTTAAACTCAGCTTCGATTATGCTGCTCAAAATTCCGTCCGTTGAATTTTATACGCACAAAGATTTTCACAGCGATGCGTGGCAATCGGCGGCAGCCGAAATTTGTCTCCGGCATAAAATCGCGTTTTCCGAATTACGACGCGCCGAGCAAGGCGAAAATATAATTTTCTTTGTTGACGAACGCTTTGTCATAAAAATTTTTGTAGAGCCGCGCAATAATTTTCCGCGAGAAAAGGCGTCGCTCGAATTCGCGCACGGGAAAACGAGCTTGCAAACGCCGGAAATTCTTTTTGTCGGTGAAATCGAAGGTTTTCCGTATCTCGTCATCACACAGCTTGCGGGCGTTTTGATGCGCGAGATTTGGGGAAGTCTTGAAGATCGGGAAAAATTACCGGCGGTCGAACAATTAGCCGTCACCGCGCGTGAGCTTCATTCTTATCCGGTTCCCGCCGATTTTGGATTTAAACGCGATTGGGGCGAATTTGTCCGCCGACAATCAATTGAAACTCTTGAAAGACAACGGCGAGGCGGCGTGAACGCCGAGATTTTGGCGGCTTTGCCGGAATTTATGGAAGCTAATCTCAAACTGCTGCCGCAAACGATTGAGCCGGTTTTGCTGCACGGCGATATTCATCCGGGAAACGTCTTGATGCAGGAAAGAAACGGGCGCTGGGAAGCGACGGGTTTGTTTGATTTCGGCGATTCGTTTCCCGGATTTTACGAACACGAGTTTGTCGCGCCCGGCGTTTTGGTGATTCAAGGAAAACGCGAATTGCAGCGCGCGCATTTTCTCGCTTACGGCTATCGGGAAATTGATTTGGATTCGGATTTTCGCGCGCGTTTGATGTTGCTGACGATTCTTTACGAATGCAGCAATCTACGCCGTTACGCCGAACGCCTCAGACCGGAAGCCGTCAATTACACGTTTGAAGAGCTTGAACGGGCGATTTGGGCTTTTTATTAATTGCTCAAAAACGCTTTTAATAAAAAATGTTCCGATTTTATCGGACTTATGTTAAAGTCTGCGTTGTAACTGTTGTTACTAAAACAGCTTAGCAAAAGGAGAAAATAATGGCAGCTAAAAAGACATCGGGCGGCGGGTCTGAAGAGCAAAATACCGAATCTTCGGGCGGCGCTGCAAATAAATCAGCAAGCGGCGGTAAAGGCGGCGGCAAAGGTTCCGGCGGCGCAAGTAAAGGTTCAGGCGCTAAAGGCTCAGCAGGAGGTAAAGGAGCAGCCGCCAAAACTGGCGGAAGCAAAGGTGGAGGCAAAGGCGGAAGTAAGGGCGGAGGAAGCGCCAAGAAATCCGGCGGAGCATCGAGCGGCGGCAAAGGCTCTACAACAAAGAGCATTTTAAATAAAGTCGGCGAAGTTGCTGCCGAAGTCGCGATAGGCGCAGCAACCGAAGCCGCAATCGGCGCGGTCAAAGGCGCGGTCGAAGCCGTTGAAAAAGCGACCGGAATTGGCTCGGAAGGCAGCGGCAGCAAAGGCGGTTCCGGTTCAAAAGGCGGCAAAGGCGGTAAAGGCGGCGCAGGCAAGGGCGGTTCGTCTAAGGGCGGCGGGTCGAAAGGCGGAGGCGGTAAATCCGGCAAAGGCTCGGCAAAATAAGGATAAATCCAAGAGAGAACCTACAAGAAACAGGTTACGGGAAAAGATTTTGCTGGTTTCCCGTAACCTGTTTCTTGTTACTTAAATCATCGCTCTCAGTGTGATAAACAATTGCTATTTCCGAGAATGAATGCCGAATAGAGGATTTATGTAACTCAAATTTCGGCACTTTTCCAATTATTTAATCATCTGTTACCCGAAAGTGCAAAAAATAAACATTTGGTGTCTGTTAGTGGAACCAGAGATTTTATTACTTAAAATAAATCTTCAGGACAATCATCGGGTTCAATTCGAGACGCTTACAGATACCTTATTTTTACTGTTTGCAAATTCCAGTTTGAGAGCAGTGCTTTTAATTCCCTCTCTAAACTCGAAGACAATTTCCTTATCAGAAAAATCATCAGTCAGTCCGGCACCAGCTAAGGTAACGAATTTATTATCCTTGGAAACGACCTTAGTGATTTCTTTTCCATTGAACGTCACCTTATCTAATTTGTCTAGATTATCACCCTGAACGATAATTTCTTTTGCTCCGACTGGGATAGGCAATCCGCCCCTGACCGTCAGTACTGGTTTTTTATCCGTCTCGACGGTCGCCGGAAGCGAAAGCGGAATCGGTCGCTCTCCAGGACTTTTCTCAAGGACAATCTGTTTGTTCGCCTTCACTTGTTGGTCGGGAGTTAGTTCAAAAGCCTGCAAGGTTTCGACGCTAGGTCCGCTGGCATCACCGCTGTAATAACGGAATTCCCTTAAGGTAACGCCGCTCGGTAGTAATACTTTAGCGTTTTGTAAACGATTGCCGTAAAGCAGATAAACTGTATTGCTTCCGACTTGTCCGTAAATACCGATTTTGTCAGGTGAGTTTTCGGCTTTAAACCGGTCGGTTACTCTCGCTGAAAAATCTTCTCTCCAGAATAGCGGCTTCACCTCAATGCTTGTCGAATTTGACAGCAAGTTCGTTGGAACAATCGCTTTTAATTCGGTGCGGCGAGTGCTTTCGTTAAAGTAACGTTCAATCGGAGCGTCGGACAATCCGAAAACTTTGTTTCCCACCACAATGACGTATTTGTCATAATCTATTCCATCAGGAAGCCGGGGAATCGTTATTTTCAAAATGCTGTTCAAACTGTCGTAAGCCGTAATTTCGGGTGTGTCAATTATGAGCGAGGGAGTTGCCTTTGCTGGATCATCCCCACGTAAGCTGCACCCTCGCGTCAATGCCGGTAGCAGAATTGGAAAAGCTGAATCAACAATCTCTATTTCCGTTCCGTCTCTAGTAACGAGAAACGCTCTATGTCTTGCCACGTCAGCCGCGCTTGCAACAAAACGAATTTGCGTTAATTCCGAAGTAAAGCCCGGCGAGCCTTCCCGATAGAAGTTATTTCCGATGCGAACATATGTTCCGGGCAGGAATCTTCCTGTGAGGGCGGCTTGAACGACGCCGGAGCCCAAGTCTTGAAAATCAATTTTTTCAATAACAGGTGTCAGATCAAATCTCGGTATCGGTGTGGGAGCATTCTGAACCCGAACCGAATCTGCGATTACCTCCTTGAGCACACCACGTTTACGGTCATACTTTCGCCAGTAAGTTTTGATTGTAAGATTGCCGAAGCATCCGGAAATTTCTTTCAACGGTGCGGCAAGTTGGACGAAGGTTTGTTTCAAACCGGAACGCACGTAACGTTGACCGAGCACCGGGCGAAACTGCCACGAGAACTGCGTTGAGTCTGCGGACGATGCGCGGTGCATCATCGCTAACGTATCTTGGTCTTGCACGATGTAGTAGGATTTTCTCCCGCGTAGGTAAGAGAATCCGCCGTTGATGACCTGCGTGACTATACCGCCGCCGACTGAAGTCATTTTATCGGTAATTGACGCCACATTATAAGTTTTTTCGCGCGGCAAAAGAGCAGTGACAGTTGGCGGCTCAGTACTGAATAAGATTTGTCCCGGCATGGCTTCAGGCGGATTGGCTACTTCAATCTCGACCATAGCGACAGCATCTTTATAGCGCTCCTGTGTCGTGACTGTAATGGGAAATCCGAGCGTTGTCCGAGGTTTAATTAACCGCTCGCCCGACACATAGCGGTCGGACAGAGAGCCTTCGATAAGCAATTGCAGATTGGCGATTTCATAAGTAAGCTGCATCATCTCGTTCAATGCGTCCAGCGACGAGACATTGAAACCGCTCGTCGGAAGGCTTGCCGAATTCGACGGCAGCGATGGTACTGAGGCAGTCATCTGCGGCGTGGTCGTGACTACATTCTGCGCGGGCTGTCCGGCAACCGCCGTTACCGTCTGCCCGCTCGGAGCATTGACTGTCGTTGTGGTGCCCGTCGCGCCGAGTGACGTGACCGCCGTCGACGGGGGCGGCGGACCGAGTATTTGCGCCGAGAATGACTGCTGCTCAAGCGTCGCGCCGGTTATCGCGCCGATTCTCGACAGCAAGCCACTCTGATCGAAAGATTGCAGCGCGGCGAGACGAAGCCGCGCCGCATTCAGCATTAATTGCAGCGAACTATCGTCATAGACCTTCGCCGTATCAACGAAAATGCCGTTATCTACTGATTGATAGATTCTCTCTACATCTGACGTAGTGCCGGGAACCATTCTGGGGCGTTGCGGAAGGACGGTAGAACCGCAAAGCAGTGACAGCATAATCACTGCGCAAATCAGCCGTAGATGCCCTAAACTGATTTTTTTAGTTTTTGTTCTCCATTTCGTTTTCATAGTTTTACCTCTTTAACAAATATCTTTACTATTCGTTCTTTTTATTCGAGCGGTCTTTCCTTGCGGATTTCGTCGTTTTTTTGCCCTCGGTTTCCGCCACTTTTTCTTCGGCACTCCTTTTTGCTGTTTTTTTACTCTCAACCGTTGATGAGCCTAATTCGGCGAAAGCCCTAATCAAGTCGCTTTCTGCCGCGGCGGCGTCGAATGTTGGATTAAGAGACGCCACGCCCGACGGCTGCAACGAAGCTGCCCGCGCGTCGTCCATTAAAATTGCACTGATACTAGGCACTTTCTGACCCCTTACATCAATAAGCTGTCCCGATTGCAGTTTCCTGATTTTTACTAAAAATTGCGTCGCCGCAAACATCGCTTGTGCAGTGTCGGGTATTCCTGATTTCAGCAGAAGGTCACCGTCAAGGCTTGACTGGTTGCTGATTATTGTTAGCGTTCCTGTAAAAGTACTCATGTTGTCTCCTTTAGTGTCTCTGAAAATTATGCAGCTAAGCCTCTTAATAATTGATACTCAGCCCATTCTGACATTTCTTGTTCTAGCTAATAATGCGTTTTTCTTTTAAAACATTACACAAAATCAAACTGTTAATATTTTCTGCTTACTAGCGCATGAAACTAACGCAAAAAACGATCATCCCAAACCAAAAGTTAAGTATTTTAGTTTCGTGCGTAATATTATTTTTCAATTCAAATAACTTGGATTGAATAGTATGTTTAAGAAAACTTATCGCAGATTGAAATAAGATATTAAAAGTGAAGATAGGTAGTTTTTATTTGATAGGATTATTTAAGCACCAAATATTCGCTAGTGAATTTAAGCATCGAATGTTCCAGTGAACAAACGATGCTTAAAAACATATTTTTGTTTCAACTTAAACTTTCGCGTAAGTCAAACCAGTTTGTCCCTGATATTTCCCGCCGCGATCTTCATAGGAAACCGCACAATTTTCGTCAGATTCAAAAAACAAAATCTGCCCGACGCCTTCATTAACGTAAACTCTCAGCGGAAGATTTGCCAGATTCGCAATCTCGACCACCAATCTCCCCGTCCAACCGGCTTCGAGCGGAGTTGTATTAACGAGCAAACCTGCGCGCGCATACGTAGATTTTCCGAGCGCTATTCCGGTTACATTGCGCGGCATTCGGAAAGTTTCGACCGTTACGCCCAAACCGTAATGATGCGGCGGGAGCAAATAATAACGCGCGCCGTCTTCGGCGGTGCGAAGCGGCGGTTCGATGAGCGAAGATTCGGCAAAGTGTTTCGGATCAATCTCGTCGCCGCGAATCGGTGAAAACACGCGAAATCCGTCGTCCGCGAGGCGCATATCGTAGCCGTAGCTCGAAGCTCCGGCGGAAATTATTTTATTTTCGCCGGCGTAACGCATGAGTTCAGGCAAAAACGGGTCAATCATTTTTGCTTCTTCAGCCATCCGGCGAATCCAAAGGTCTGATTTAATCATTCAAAAATTCCTGTTTAAATTTTAAAGTTTTTTGGCTCGCGTGGCGATGTAAGTCGGCATAAAACGCGCGAGCGGGTGACGGCGATGATGATCTTCGTAAAAACCGATTAACGCAAATCCGGCGTCAAGCTGTCCGCCGATTTGGTCTGCCAAAGTATGACTGAATTCGAGCGGCTCGCCTTTGTCCGTGTAAAAACGCCGTTCTTCCTCCGTTAGATTTTCCAAATCCGAATACGGCAGCGCGTATTTAATTTCAAGCTCGCCTTTTTCGGCAAGCAATGGATCGAAAATGTACAAAGCCGGTTTATTAAAACCAGCCAAAAGCGTGCCGCCGCAACGCAAAACTCTGTAACATTCGCGCCAGACGGGGCGAACGGCGGGCGCGAAACAATTTGAAACCGGATGAAAAATCAAATCGAAGCTCTGGTCGGCAAAAACCGAAAGGTCTGCCATTTCGCCCTGGACGGTTTTGAGAGATAAATTCTCGCGCGCGGCGACTTTTAAATCCTGTTCGAGCTGTGCGGGCGAATTATCGAAAACCGTTACATTTGCGCCCGTCGCCGCCAGAACCGGGGCTTGCTGCCCGCCGCCCGAAGCGAGACACAAAACGTCAACGCCTTTTAAATCCGCCGGAAACCAATCGCGCGGCGCGGGCTTTGTTTCAGTCAAAAGAATCGAAAATTCGCCGCGTCTAGCCGCCTCAATTGTTTCCGCAGAAACCGGCACAGTCCATTCGTTTCCCTTTTCGACCTCGCGGTTCCAAGCGGCGCGGTTGTATTCGACGATGTTCATTGAAAAACTCAAAAAGACAATTTCGAGTTCTTTTATTTATCATTTCCAGCCGCCGAGTTCAAACGCAAGCTGCCGTCGCCGACTGTGAATAAAAATTTTGCGCCGCCGGTTCCGGCTCTCGCCTGGATTGCTTTTTCGGTAAATTTCGCGCGGTCGCGCGGTTTTAGAGTGTGAAAGGAATTTTCGATTTGTCCCGTGCGTAAGATTTCGGCGTTAACATCGGCGTTCATATCCGGCGGCATTGTGACGTTTAACTCTCCGTTCGCCACCTGCACGTCCGCGCCGCTTCCGCGCCAGCTTCTCGCCGTTGCATTAAACTTTATTTTGCCGCTGCCGAAAGTCGCCATTACCACACCGCCCGAAAACGTCAGGTCTGCGTTTTCCGTTTGGGAGGCTTTAATCACAATCACGCCTTCGACGCCCGATAAATTTAAATCGCCGCGCCCGGAATTAATCTCCAAATCGGTGAACGACGGCAGCTTGATTCGATAATCAATGCGAAACGGAACGTTTAAAAGCCGTTTCGGAAATTGCTTGAAATTCTTTTTAAGAAATTGTTTGTCGTGCGCGCCGGTCGTCAAAATGCGGACGTGGTTGGTTTCGGCGTCGGCGACAAAACTGTTGGCTTGCCCGAGCAAATTTAAATCTTCTTCGCTGGCGGCTTCGATTGAGATTTCAGCCGTAATTTCGATTTGTCTTTGCTGCCAGCCTTCGATTGCGATTGAACCGGCGGGCGCGCCCAAAATCGTGACGCTGCCGCCCGGATTCAAATCGAGACGCTCGGTTTTAATTGTTGTGCGCTTAAAACGATTTTGCTGCGAATCGTTTTGTCCGAAAATGAAAAGCGGCAGCGTAAATAAAACGGCTGCCGCAATTAAGATTTGTTTTGATTTCACTTTTTTAACGTAGAATAAAAGCAATTGTCCCGCGTTTATTAAGAATCGTCATATTAGCGCGACCGTCATTAACGCTGCCGGTAACTTTACGCCCTCCGCTCTGAAAACTCAATCCCGAATTTGCCAGAGGTCCGAGCGCAAAATTGTTGGGTTCCGACGCAGTTGCGGAAAGCCGGAAAGACGAAGAAAAAGGAATGCGAATGTTAATGTCGCCGCGCAACAATTTAAAGCTGTAAGTTCCGCCGGATTGCAGCGTGCCGTCGAAAAAGATATTGCCGCTTGAGCTTTCCGCCATCACCGTGTCGGCTTTGATATTGGATAAGCTAACGTCGCCGTCAAGACTGATTTTAGCGCGAATCATCGAACCGGAAACGTCGCGGACTTCTAAATTGCCCAATTTGGTTTCGATGTCAACCGATGAATCGTAAGGCACCCAGACTTTGAAATTAATGCTGCCGACATCGCCGCGTCCCTGATTGTCGCGGACGATGTTAATAGTTAGCGCATTGTTTGACGATTCGGGGAGCATTTTCGCCGCCGACGATTCCATTTTCGCCGAGACGCGGATTTCGTCGCGCTGCCAGCCGTAAACGGTAATCGTCCCCGTCATATTGGTGAGCTGAAGCCGGACATTTTTATTTGTCCGATAAGTTTTGGTAAATTGCTTCTGCGCCCAAACAGCGGGCGAAAAAACCAGTGAAGCAAAAATAATGAGTAAACAAGCCTTCATTCTTCGAGTCTTTGCGTAAATAGTAAATCGTAAATAGCGCGCGGCGTAAAAGGTTGTTAGAGCAAAACAACCTGAGAACAGCTAAATTACCACACCGGACGCTATTCACGATTTACTATTCACTAAAACCTTATAAATCAGCAAACTCCCGCAACAATTCCATTTTGTCGCTGAGCGCCGAGTTGAGCATTTCTTCGGAAACTTCGTCGTGAGGATTAACCTGCAACTGTTTTTCCTGTTCGGCGACGATCATATCAAGCTCTTGCAAATTACGGTCGAAAGCATCGCGCAGGTGCTGATTCCATTGTCTTTTGCGCTGTTCAACGCGGCGCTGCCAGTAATCAATCGCAATTTGCTGTTCCTGAAGGCGCGCGTCAATGCCGGTGTGCGGTTTTTCAGCCACTTTCGTAAAACCGAAACCGCTCAAAACCTGCGACATCATGCCGGTTTGTTGAGCGGTCGAGGCGGAAAAAGCCGGAGCATTCGCCGTCGAATTCTGCTGCAAAGCGACAACGGTCACGAGCGCAGTGATCACGACGGTTCCTAAAACCGCCGAAGCGAGCTGATGCGACGATAACTGCCAGTTTTGATTCAGCCAGCGCGCGGCGAAACCGCCGTTAGCGTGGGCGGGCTGCAATTGCGGATCTTTATGGACAAGCGCGCTTTGTTCGCCTTCAATCAAATTGCTGATCCGCAGCCACAAAGCTTGTGAGTTCGGCGGCGAGTCGGGAGCGTTTCTGACTTCCAAACAGCAATTTAGAATCGCCGAAAAATCCGCGCGCAAAACAGCGCACGGCGCGCAAATTTCAAAATGGCTTTCGATTGCGGCACAGTCTTGTTCCGATAGTTCACCGTCTAGATATTCGTTGACGTGTGCCTGACACCATTCACAGTTCATTTTTCATTAGCCTCGAAATCGAAAAAACTTCATGGTTGCCGTCGCGCAACCTTTTGGATAAATTTGCCGCTTGAAAAACGGCTCATTTTTTATGTGTGCGGCGGCTTCGATTAAAAATTCGTTATAACCGGAGCGCACAAGTTTGGAAGCTACGAAACTTCATTTTGTTGCCTTAGCAAATCACGTAATTTTCTGCGCGCCTTGTGAAGCTGCGATTTCGACGTGCCGATGCTCAAACCGAGCATCTTTGCAATCTCTTCGTGTTCGTAGCCTTCAACGTCGTGCAAAACGAAAATCGTGCGATAACCGCGCGGCAATTGACTGATTGCTTTATCCAAAGCGATGCGGTCAACCACCGGCATTCGGTCGTAATGTTCCGTTCCGGGAACGATTTGTTCCGGCGTGTCGCCTTCTTCGGTCGTTTTTTCGTCTTTAACCGAGCGTTTGCGGAAATGCATTAAAACCTGATTGACCGTCAAACGGTGCAGCCAGGTCGTAAACGCCGATTCGCCGCGAAAGCTGCCGATTTTGCGGAAAAGCTGGATAAAAACTTCCTGCGTCAAATCTTCGGCTTCGGGCGGATTTTGCGTCATCCGCAGACAAAGACTGTAAACGCGGCGATGATGCCGCTGATAAATTCGCTCAAACGCCGCCATTTCGCCGCCCGCCGCCGCTTGCGTGAGAGCGTAATCGCTCGCTTGCGCGTCCGGTTTCGGCTTTGATTTGGATTCCGTTAGTTTGGTCGAATCGGGAACATCTAAGGGCTTGGCGTTTTCGTCCTGCTCGATATGGCAGGAAACGCCGTCTAAAGTTTGCGAAGTCACATTCATCGTTCGCGCTCCAAATTTTCGATTCCTCTGTACAGAGTCTGTGCAATCTCGCGGTTATGACGCGGTTGTCCTTTATCATAGTTGCTCGAAAGGCGCGGATTTTTTACAACTTTTAATTTATAGGCGGCAACCAAACCGATTCGCTTGACAGTTGCCGTACAAACGGGTTTTGCTTGAGCGTACGAAAAATGCTCGAATCCCCCGAACAAAAAAGAGCCGATTCAAACGCCGCGCCGCAGATAATGCTGGCGATTGTTCCATTTCGGCTTCTGCGCGGCGAGACCAAAACGCCGCTCGGCGTCGGTCTGGCGGACGCTTTGACGATTCGCCTCCACGATGTCGAAGGGCTGTCGGTGCGACCGACCGGAGCAGTGCTGCCGCTCGCCGAGAAAATCGAAGATTCGTTTGAATTGGGCAGACGGCTCGGCGTTGATTATATTTTGGACGGTCACATTCTGCCCGCCGAATCGCGGACGCGCTTTAGCGTTCAGCTTCTCGACATCAGTAATCAAAGCGTGTTGTGGGCGTCGCAGTTTGACGAAACCGAAGCCGACATTTTTCATCTCGAAGATTCGATTTCCGCCCGAATCGTCGAGATGTTACTGCCGCAGCTAACCGAAAAAGCCAACAAACAGAAAAAGGATTTTTCGATAAAGCCGATTACGTCTTCCGAAATAACCGGGGAAATTATAGAAAAAGATGCAGACACAAATCCGCTGCACGATTCGAGAAACGACACATTAAATCTGCCCGGAGAAATTGAAGAGAAAAAACGAAATTTTAATTATCTTTTCATTGCGGCAATCGCGTTTGCAGTTCTAACCGTCGGCGCGACTGCTTATTTTCTGTTTCGTCCCGCCAATAACACGCAGACGAACGCAATAACTCTGGTTGTCCTGCCGTTTAAAAGCGAAAATGCGGCGACAAATTCGATTGGAAGCGGTTTGGCTGACGCTTTGAGCGGAAAGCTCGGAGCGGTCAAGGCGATTTCGGTCCTCTCGTCGGGCGCGGGGCGCGAAATTGCCAAAAACGAAGGCGAAATCAACGTTTCCGCCCAAAAACTCGGAGCTGATTATGTTTTGCGCGGCTATTTGCAAACAATCGGCGACAAGAGCGAGTTTAACGCCGAGCTGATAAACGCCAAAAACGGGCAAAATTTATTTGCCGAAAAATTTACGGCAAATGCAGGTGATTTGCTGACTCTGCAAAATCTCGCCGCCGAAGGAGTTTTAGAGGCGTTGTCAATCGTTCCGACGCGCGAAGAACGCGCGCTGCTCAATAAACGCCACACCGAAAACGCGCTCGCTTACGAGCTTTATCTCATCGGGCGTTTCCAAATGGCGAACCGCTCGCCGGAAAATCTGCGCCGCGCCATTCAGACTTTTAATCAAGCGGCGGAGCGCGATCCGAATTTTGCTTTGCCCTATGTCGGCATTGCCGATTGTTATTCGCTGCTCGTGCTCTACGACATTCCGCCGCCGCCCAATGCCTACAAAATCGCTGAAGAAAACGCATTGCGCGCGCTCAAGCTCGACGAAAATTTGAGCGAGGCGCACGCCTCGCTCGGCTATATCAGATTCAACGGCGAGCGAAATTTTGAAGCGGCGGAAAAAGAATTTCGCCGCGCCATCCGTCTCAATCCATCTTATGTGGCAACGCATCACTGGTTTGCTCTGGCGCTGTCGGGAACAGGCAAACACGATGAAGCGCTTGCCGAAATTAAAACCGCGCAAAGACTTGATCCGACCGCGCTGATTGTTCGGTCTGCTGCCGGAATGATTTATTTCCGCGCCCGCCGTTATGAAGAAGGTTTGGCGGAAATTTCAGACGCTTTAAAAATCAATCCGGCATTCGTTCCGGGACATAAAGCTGCGCGCTGGATTTATCAGGCGCAGGGCGATTACGATGCCGCGCTCGCCGCTTTTCAAAAAGAGCGAAGCTACAGCGGAGCAAACGATGAAGATTTAGGCTGGCTGGTTATCCAGGCTCAAGTCGAAGCCATCGGCAATAATCGAGACGAAGCCGCGCGTCTTCTCGAAAAAGCCTTAAACGATCCGTTCGTTCAGCGAAATCCGACTTCTTACGCCAACGAAATCGCGCTCGCTTTTGCCGCTCTGAACGACCGGGAAAACGCTTTAGCGTGGCTTGAAAAGGCGTATCTCGCAAACGACCACAGCATCTGCTTCCTCAATGAAGAACCGCGTTTTGATAATCTCAGCCAGGACCCGCGTTTCGTCGCGCTGGTGCAAAAATCAAAAACTCCGAATTAAATTGAAAAAATTCCGTCTTTCGCGCACAATGGCGGCACAGTTTCAGAAAAAGTTAAGAAGTGGGAGAATTTATGCTTTTTCGCACTCAGTCAGCCGCCGTTTACGGCATTGACGCCAACCTCGTTGACATCGAAGTCAATCTCCAGCCAATCAAAGGCGAAGCCGATTCAAATCCAATCGTCACCATCGTCGGATTGCCGGACGCCGCCGTCCGCGAATCCAAAGAACGAATTCGCGCCGCAATTACCAACAGCTCATACTTTTTCCCGTTTCACAAAACCGTCATCAATCTCGCTCCGGCAGACGTGCGAAAAGAAGGCGCGAGCTTTGATTTGCCCATCGCGCTCGGAATTTTGGGCGCTAACGGCGATTTGGGAAAAGCCGAAAATCTGACCGAAATTTTAGCCGTCGGCGAATTGTCGCTCGACGGGCGAGTTCGCAACGTACGCGGCGTTTTGCCGATTGCCATCAAAGCGAGAGAAAGCGGAATCCGGGATTTAATCGTGCCTGAAGAAAACGCCCGCGAAGCCGCAGTTGTTGCCGGAATCCGTGTTTTTCCCGTTACGACTTTGCGCGACGCCGTGGAAACGATCATCGCGCTGCATTCTCAAAATCCGCCTCTGCCTTTAACGGTCACAGCGGCTGAAATTATGCAGCAACAACCAAATTACTCGGTTGATTTCCGCGAAGTTCGCGGGCAAAACTCGGCAAAGCGCGCACTCGAAATCGCCAGCGCGGGCGGGCATAATATTCTTCTTGTAGGTCCGCCGGGTTCGGGAAAAACAATGCTCGCCAAACGTCTGCCGACGATTTTGCCGCCGCTCGAATTTGAAGAAGCTCTTGAAATTACCAAAATTTATTCGGTCGCCGGAATGACAAATAATTCCGGTTTGATTACGGCTCGCCAGTTTCGCTCGCCGCATCACACAATTTCCGACGCCGGTTTAATCGGCGGCGGAGCGGTTCCGAAACCGGGCGAAGTTTCTCTGGCGCATCACGGCGTTTTGTTTCTCGACGAATTGCCGGAATTTGACCGGAACGTTTTAGAAGTCCTCCGCCAGCCGATGGAAGACGAGCGCGTTACGATTTCGCGCGCCGCGATGTCCCTGACGTTTCCCGCTTCGTTTTTGTTTGTCGGCGCGATGAATCCCTGCCCGTGCGGAAATTTCGGCTCGGCGCAGGAATGTCGCTGCTCACCCGTTCAGATTCAGCGTTATCTCGGCAGAATTTCCGGTCCGCTGCTCGACAGAATTGATATTCACATCGAAGTTCCTGCGGTGAAATTTCAGGAATTGCGCGGGCGCGATCTGCCCGACGGCGAAAGCTCGGAAACGATTCGGCAGCGGGTCGTCAAAGCGCGCCGGATTCAGCTCGAAAGACTCGCGGGCGAAGGCGTTTTTTCAAACGCCGCGATGCCGCCGAAATTGATTCGCCGGCATTGCGAGCTTGAGCCGGAGGCGGAAAAGATGCTTGAGCGCGCAATGACCAGACAAGGGCTTTCGGCTCGCGCTCACGACCGCATTTTAAAAGTCTCCCGCACCATTGCCGATTTGGATTCGAGCGAGCAAATTCGATTAACGCATTTGAGCGAAGCAATCGGTTATCGCTCGCTCGACCGAAATTATTGGTCGTAAGCTATTTTGGTATTTATTAAGTTGTAAATCTTTGTTTCTTGATGTAGATATTAACTAAACAAACGGGAAGCTTCACGCCAATCCGAGCGACTTTAAATATTATTTGTTTTCTCCCTTTTTTAAAATTTGAATGAAACTGATCAGTCGCTATATTTTGCCTTTTTCGGCGATTCTGCTTTTTGTCGGAGCAGCATTGTTGCTGACTAATCTTTTCTGGTCTATTTTCCAGGCAATTCCGGCTCTTCTCTTTTTCGTCTCAATTTCTTTGACCGCTTGGTTATATGGTAGAAACGCCGGTTTCATCGCCAGTTTTTTATCTGTTTGCGTGATAAATGTCTTTTTGTTTTCACCTCAATTCGTAATTGATTTGAGTTCTGAGGGACTCATTCGCAGCACTCTTATTTTTGCCGTCGGACTGACTTTAAGCTGGCTGACGACCGCACATAAAAAATCCGAGCTTGAAAGATCACGGTTAAATGTCGAGGTCGAAAATCAACGCAGAAGGCTTTCCGATATTATTTCCAGCGTTCCCGGCGTCGTTTGGGAGGCTTGGGGGCAGCCCGACAAAAATTCGCAAAGAATAGATTTCATCAACGATTACGTTGAAACAATGCTCGGCTACACAATCGAAGAATGGCTCGCCCAGCCGAATTTCTGGCTGACGATTGTTCATCCCGATGATAAAGAAGAAGCGGCGCGGCGCTCGTTTGAGCATTTTTCCAAAGGCGGCGCTGATACGAACACATTTCGCTGGATAAGAAAAGACGGGCGCGAGATTTGGGTTGAATCTCATTCAATCGTTATTACTGATGAAGCCGGAAAACCAATCGGAATGCGCGGCGTCACGCTCGATATTAGCGAACGCAAGGAAGCCGAGAAATCCATAAAGATTTCGGAGAAACGTTTTCGCAAGCTGGTCGAGCAATCGCCTATCAGCACGCAGGTTTTCTCGGCTGACGGTCGAACGATTTTGACTAACTCCGCGTGGGAAAAATTATGGGGCGTGACGCTCGCAGATTTGCCCGATTACAACATTCTCGAAGACGAACAGCTTGTCGAGCGCGGCATAATGCCGTACATCAAAAAGGCGTTTGAAGGAACGCCGACAACAATTCCGTCAATTCCCTATTATCCCGACCGGGGCGATTTTATAAATCAACCGCGCTGGGTGGAAGCCTTTATTTATCCGGTCAAAGACGAACAAAATCGCGTGCGCGAAGTCGTCCTGATGCACGAAGACATTACCGAGCGCAAAGAAATCGAAAAAGAACGCGAGCTGATTTTAGAGCGCGAGCAAGCGGCGCGTTTGAAAGCCGAAGAAGCAAATCGCGTCAAAGACGAGTTTCTGGCGACGCTTTCACACGAGCTGCGAACACCGCTGACCGCGATTCTCGGCTGGTCGCAGATGCTTTCCAACGGCTCTCTTGACGAAGAAACCGTTAAATACGCCATTGAAGTTATCGGGCGCAACGCGCGCAATCAAAGCCAGCTTATCAACGATATTCTCGATGTTTCGCGGATTATCACGGGAAAATTGCGAGTCACGGTTAAACCGATTGAAATAAAATCCGTCGTCGAATCGGCAATTGAAGCCGTGCAGATTTCGGCTGATTTGAAAAACATTAATATCAATTTTAAATACGACGACCGGCTACAAACAATTAAAGGCGACGCCGACCGTTTGCAGCAGGTTTTCTGGAATCTGCTTTCAAACGCAATCAAGTTTACGCCTCAGGGCGGAGCCGTAAAAATCGAGGCGGAAAAATTGCCGACGCACGTTCGCGTTTCCGTCAGCGATACCGGGCAAGGAATCGAACCGGAATTTTTGCCTTATGTTTTCGACCGCTTTCGTCAAGCCGACGGTTCAAGCACCAGACAGCACGGCGGTTTGGGTCTGGGCTTGGCAATTGTTCGGCATCTTGTCGAGATTCACGGCGGGACGGTTAGCGTTGCGAGCGAAGGCGTTGGGAAAGGCTCGACTTTTACTGTTGATTTGCCTCTAAATTTTGAAATCGAATCGCCGGTTTCGGAATCTGAAAACAATTTTCCGCAGGAAACGGCTCAAAATCTTTCGCTTGAAAACAAAACCGCGCTTCCGCTCAATAATTGCTGCATACTTTTAATCGAAGACGACCCGGATTCGTTGGAATTAGTGACTTTTCAGCTTGAACAAAGCGGCGCGAGCGTGACCAGGGCGGCTTCGTCGCCTGAAGCCTTAGAAATTTTTAAAACCAAAAGATTCGACGTTCTTATCAGCGACATCGGAATGCCTGACGAAAACGGCTACGAATTTATTCGGAAGGTTCGCGCTCTCGACGCGGAAAACGGCGGTTTAACGCCCGCCATCGCCCTGACCGCATATGCGAGCAGCAAAGATCGTTCGGAAGCGCTCGAAGCAGGATTTCAAACACATCTTGCCAAGCCGGTTGATAAAGAAACTTTGATTGTAGCGGTTTCTTCCCTGATCGAAGGTCAAAAACTGCTTTCAAACTAAAGCGATTTCATCGGAAAACCGATATTTCTCAGCAAATTTTCAAAGCGCGAATCGTTTCTCGCCAGATCGAACATCGGCTCGACTTTCAAAAACGGCATAAATCCCGAACGTTCTTCAAATGCTTTTTCCAGCGATTCAAACGTTTTGTCTGAATCGTCTAAACCCAAATAAATCATTGCGAAATTGTATGCCGGAACATATTGCCGTTTAGCAATTTCGCGTAAATTCTCTAAAATCTCAATCGCTTTCGGGCGCTCATTGGCGCGGGCGTAGGCAAAGCCCAGATACGAATCAAATGCAGTAATTCCATTGGAAACCGCAACCGCTTTGTTCAATGCGGTAATTGCGTTTTCGAGCTTTCCCTGCTGCAAAAAGGCGAGTCCGAGATTGCGATAAGCAAATGTGGAATATTTATCGAGTTCGAGCGCTTTGTTGCATTCTTCAATCGCTTTATCGTAATCGCGGGCGAAATAATAGGCGTAACCGAGGCTGACGTGCGCGAACGGCGAAAGCGGGTCGAGCTGCTGCGCGATTAGACATTTGCTGATCGCCTCATCGTGACGACCGACGGCTTTCAGATAAAAACCGTAGCCGTCGTGGGCGTTCGGATAATTGGGGCTAAGTTGTAATGCGCGTTTGAATTGGCGTTCGGCTTCGGCAAAATTCCAATCGTAGAGCAAATGCGCGAAACCCATTGTCGAATGCGCTTCAGCCAGCGCGTCGTCGAGTTCGAGAGCCTTGACCAGAGCGGCTTTTGCCTTCGGATAAGCCTTGCGCGGCGCCCAGCCGCCGGTTGAAGAACCGAGAAAACAATATGCTTCGGCAAGACCCGAATGAGCGAGCGCGTAATTCGGGTCTAAATCAATCGCCTTTTGAAAATACCCGATGCCTTTTTTTATCCAACTTTCCGTTCGCTTGGAGGTGACAAAATAGCGCCCTTTCAAATAAAACTGATAAGCCTCGGTGTTTTCGGTATAACGTTGGGCAAGTTTTTTCTTCTCTTCGCCGGTCAGTTTCAGCTTTAAATTCTCGCTGATGTCTTCGGCAATATCGTCGAGCAGAGTAAAAATATCGGTCATCTCGCGCCGGTATTGATCGCCCCAGATTTGCGCTTCATTGGCGACATCAACCAGCTCAGTTCTGACAACCACCGAATCGCCGATTTTCACGATTCTTCCGGCGAAAATTGCGCGCACGCCAAGCTCGCGCCCGATTTCCTGCAAATCGGTTTCACGCCCTTTGTAGCGAAAAACCGTGCTGCGCGGCACGACTCGCAGTTTCGGCAGCTTGGAAAGCGAATTGATGATGCATTCAGTGATGCCGTCCGAAAGATACTCGGTTTCGACTCCCGCGTCGCCATTGACAAACGGCAAAACGGCGAGCGAGTCAATCGCCTTGCGAGTGCGTGTTTTGCGCGTGGAAATGCGAGTTTTAGACAAAATTTGAGTCGGGTGTTCGGAAGGCAGAATCTTCGTAGTAACGCTCAATCCCTCGTTTGAGTCGTGAATGCGCTGTAATTCAATTTCAAATTCGAGCCGTTGCCTGATTCGTTTTAAATCGCTCATAAAATCCGTCATCGCCTGATAACGTTTTTCGAGGTCTTTTTCGAGAGATTTAGCAACAATCAATTCGAGATCGGACGGCGCATTTTTGACAAAATCGGAAATCGGCTTCGGGTCAACTTTCAAAATTGCGGCAATAATATCGCTGACGGTCGCGCCCGAAAACGGCAGACGCCCGGCAATCGTTTCGTAAATCACCACGCCGAGGCTAAAAATGTCGCTTCGCCCGTCAACAGTCAAACCGCGAGCCTGTTCGGGCGACATATAACTCGCCGTCCCGATAATCATTCCGGGAATTGTTGATTGCGGAATGCGGATTTCGGATTGCGGATTTTTATGAGGCGATTGCATTAAAGTTTCAGCCTCAGCATTCCGCATTTCAACGAGCTTGGCGATACCGAAATCCAGAACTTTTACGTAACCGTCGCTGCGAATCATTATATTTTCGGGTTTTACGTCGCGGTGAACGATTCCCGCTTCGTGCGCGGCAACGAGCGCGTTGGCGACCTGAACGGCGATGTCGAGAGCTTCCGCCAAGCTGACGGACGTTTTTTGCATTTTTTGGCGAAGCGTTTGTCCTTCGACAAATTCGGTGGCGATGAAATGAATATTATCGTGTTCGCCGATGTCGAAAATCGTCAAAATGTTCGGGTGATTAAGCGCCGAAGCGGCGTGCGCCTCCCGCATAAAACGCTCAATCGCCGAATCGCTCCGAATCAGGTTTTCAGGCAGAATCTTAAGAGCGACATCACGCCGCAGGCGCGTATCGCGGGCGCGATAAATCTCACCCATTCCGCCCGCTCCGATTACGGACTGAACTTTATAATGACCGAGATTTTCGCCAATTTTCAGCACGATAACAATTCAAAAATTATAACATTTATTTCATCTATGAAACAGCTTTCTCAGGCGATTGTTTTGCAGTATTTATCGGTATGAAAAACGTTTGAAAACGAAAGCAAAAAGCGGTCGAAAATTCGCCCGCTTTTCCCGATAAATTATTCGTTTCGCTATTTTCTGAGCCAACCGAAAAGCCCGTGAATCGTCACTTCGCGATTTGTCTCGTAAATCGCTCTGGTGAGCGGAATTGACATCGGGCAAACCTGCACGCAATTTTGCGCGTTGCCGCAATTGGCGATGCCGTCGTCTTCCATTAGCGCCGAGAGCCGTTCGTCGCGCGTGATTTTGCCGGTCGGGTGCATATTTTGATAACGTACCTGCGCGATTGCCTGCGGTCCGATGTAATTGTCCTCGTGATATTGCGGACAGGCTTCGAGACAGCAGCCGCACGTCATACAACGCGAATAAGCGTAACGCTCGTTGGCGACTTCAGGCGACATTTTCGGTCCCGGTCCTAAATCATAAGTTCCGTCCAGCTCGACCCAGACTTTCGTGCGTTTCAGATGCTGAAACATCTGCGCCCGATCAACGACCAAATCGCGTACGTTCGGAAATTTCGACATAGGTTCGAGCGTGATTTCATTGCCGCCCGCTTCCGACAACAGTTGGTCAACCAGCGCCGAACACGATTGACGCACACGCCCGTTAATGACCATCGTGCAAATCCCGCAAACCTGTTCGAGACAATTCATCTGCCAGACGGGCGGCGTCGTCTGCTTGCCCTCTGCCGTCACGGGATTTTTGCGGATTTCCATCAAAGCCGAAATCACATTTAAATTCGGGCGATAAGGAATTTCAAACGTTTCCCAATATTGCTCCGCGCCCATTTTCTCGCGCCGCCTGATTTTAAATCTAACCGTTTGCGGCGGCGTAAAGTCTTTTGCTTTTCCGTTTGCATGTCCGTTCGTTACGCTCATAATTGTTCGATTTCAAATTCAACTAAATCGTAAATATCCTGAAGCTGTAAAGTCATTTCAATTGTTTCAAAAGTAACGGTGCTTTCAATTCCGATTGTCGCTAAATACCTCCAACTGCCGTCAGTTTGCCGTATAAATTGCTCGACGACTGTTCTATCCTGCGAAACTAAAATATATTCTTGAAAAGATTCGAGCGTTTGATACGACCAAAACTTTTCGGCGCGGTCTTTAGCTTCAGTGCTGCCGGAAAGAACCTCAATCAAAACCAGCGGATTTTCGATAACATCTCTCCGCTCTTTGACAAAATGCGGCTTTCCGCAAATGATTACAACGTCCGGGTAAAAAAACTTGCCGCGTTTTGAAATCCAAATCTTCATCTCGCTCGGTAAAACGCGGCAGTCGCGCTTGCGAAGCAGGGGCGATAACAATGTCGTTAGATTTGAAACAATCTGAATATGATTGATATTCGCGCCGACCATTTCCGGCGGTTCGCCGTGCAGCGGAACCATTACGCCGTGCCAGTATTCGCTTTTGTATTCGGCTTTTTCTTCAAGCTCCAAATACTCTTCCGGCGTTAGTTTTTTTTGTTTCAGTTTAGCTGGCATTTTTATCTTTCGTCGGTTTGCTTGCCGCCAGCCGCATCAATTGGCTTGCCTTGTTCGGCGCGCGTTTTCGATTCTTCCGGGTCAATTAATTCGCCTTTCGGCTGCGACCAGATTTTTTCCGCCGTTAAATTTTCGGGTTTTTGATTGTAACCGGCTTCGACGATTTGCGCCGCGCCGTCTTTGACGGGCAAACCCGAAGCGGCGGCTTGTCCGGCGACAGCCAGAGTTTCCTGTTCCTGCTTGCCTTTATCGGTTTTGCCTTTCGAGTAATCGCGTTTGCGCGGGACGATTAAACCGATGTCAACCGCCTCGTAACTCAAAACCGGACCTTCGCCCGAATATTCGGCGATTGTGGTTTTCAAAAATTGCTCGTCGTCGCGGTTCGGGAAATCCGGTTTGTAATGCGCGCCGCGCGATTCGTCGCGGTTTAGAGCGCCGAGCGTAATGACGCGCGCGAGTTCGAGCATATTTTTAAGCTGTCTCGCGTGCGGCAGCGCTTGCGTCGCCCAGAGATTGGAATCGTAAATCGAAATGCGTTTGAAACGATCTTGCAGTTCGATCAATTTTTCGTCCGTCGCGCGAAGGCGGTCATTGTAGCGAACGACCGTCACATTATCGGTCATCCATTTGCCCATTTCTTCGTGCAGTTTGTATTGATTTTCGCCGCCCGATTGTTTCAACAATTGATCGTTGATTTCCTGCTGGCGTTTTACTTCCGCCGCGTGAATGCCGTTGGTTTCCGTGCCGTTTCTTTCCACGTTTTGCGCGTATTCAATCGCTGCGGGCGCGGCGACGAAACCGCCGTAAACGCACGAAACCAGAGAATTCGCTCCCAAACGATTAGCGCCGTGAATCGAATAATCGCATTCGCCAGCCGCGAGCAATCCGGGAATGTTTGTTCTTTGATTGTAATCAACCCAGAGTCCGCCCATCGAATAATGCACACCCGGAAAAATCCGCATCGGGACGTGTCGCGGATCGTCGCCGACAAACATTTCGTAGATTTCCAGAATCGCGCCCAATTTGCGAGTCAGAGTTTCAGCCGGAATATGCGTTAAATCGAGGTAAACCTGATTCTCGCCGTTGATTCCCATTCCTTCCAGACAAACCTGGAAAATCTCGCGCGTAGCGATGTCCCGCGGGACGAGATTGCCGTAAGCGGGATATTTTTCTTCGAGGAAATAAAAACGATCCGATTCGGGAATATCGCGCGGATTGCGTTTGTCGCCGACGTTTCTCGGAACCCAAACTCTGCCGCCTTCGCCGCGAGCCGATTCCGACATTAAACGCAGTTTGTCTTCGCCGGGAATCGAAGTCGGGTGAACCTGAATAAATTCGCCGTTCGCGTATTTCGCCCCTTGAATGTAAGCGGCGGCGTTGGCGCTTCCCGTGCAAACCATTGAATTGGTTGATTTACCGAAAATCAAACCGGGTCCGCCGGTCGCCATAATCACCGCGTCGGCTGGAAACGCTTTTAATTCGAGCGAGTTTAAATCCATCGCCACCACGCCGCGACAAACCTGATGATCATCCAGGATGAGCGACAGCATTTCCCAGCCTTCGTATTTATTGACTATGCCTTCCGTCTCGTAGCGGCGCACTTGTTCGTCAAGCGCGTAAAGAAGCTGTTGCCCGGTCGAGGCTCCGGCAAACGCGGTGCGATGATGTTTTGTGCCGCCGAATCTGCGAAAATCCAGAAGACCTTCGCGGGTGCGGGAAAACGGAACACCCATCCGGTCGAATAAATAAATAATCGAAGGCGCGGCTTCGCACATTGCTTTGACGGGCGGTTGATTCGCCAGAAAATCGCCGCCGTAAACCGTGTCGTCAAAATGCTCGGCGGTCGAATCGCCTTCGCCTTTGGTGTTGACCGCCCCGTTGATTCCGCCCTGCGCGCAAACCGAGTGCGAGCGTTTAACGGGAACGACCGACAGCAAATCAACCGTGTGACCTTTTTCGGCGATTTTCATAGCCGCCGCAAGTCCCGCCAAACCGCCGCCGATAACCGCAATTCTGATTCCGTTTTTCCCAGCCATAATTTTCCGTTAATATTTTTAGGCAAACTCTGCTACCGCGACATTCCGCTGCTTGGCAAAGCTCTTTCGATGCAGCTTTATTCGCTCAATTTCGTGCAAAGTTTCCGCCGTTAAATAGCTCTCTCCGCAATTTTGGCAAACCACTACGGGCACGTTTTCAATAATCAACAAATTCGCGCCTTTGCCGTAACTGCGCGTAACGTATTTAATTTGCGCTTCGTGTTTGCCACAAACGTCGCATTTTTTTTTATCCTTATTCAACATACACAGTTAAAATGATTAGCTTGCCAACAAACCCAAATTTTGTCACAACCACTACAAAATCAGTTCCGTTCAAACTTTGCCCGCGAACCAAATACTTAGCTTCTTTTGTTTCGCGGTCTTTTTGTCGCTCGACAATTTCTCCGGTCAAGATTGCATTTTCTACATCGAAAATCGTTAATCCGT
Source organism: Pyrinomonadaceae bacterium (assembly GCA_036387135.1). GTDB lineage: Bacteria > Acidobacteriota > Blastocatellia > Pyrinomonadales > Pyrinomonadaceae > JALZCH01. Next base: position 52,323 of record DASVUH010000076.1, read on the forward strand.
CATCATCCATTTCTTCGTCGGCGTGAATCGTCATCAAGTACTGGCGAAGACGGATTTTTTCGCGCATTCGTTTTAGTTCGCGCTCATACATTAAAACCTTCTGGTCCCACTGCCTCTCGGAGGTTCGACAATTCTGCTTTTTTCTGCTTCTTCGCAAAACGAATCAGGCAGCAATCCGCATTTATCCACAAAAGCTACAGCGGCGTTTGTTCCAATGACAAATAATCCAATCGCTAATGCGACCGAACCGTAAAGAGCGTATTTCTGAGCTTTTTCGCCGATAATGAGTCCCCAATCAACCGCAAACAAAAAGAATCCGTAAGCCAAATGCCAGGCGGTAGCAGCAATGCCAAGGATATAGAAAATGAAAATGACTGTGCTTTGAAATTCGCTTGCGACGATGTCATAAGCTCGGTCGGCATTTCCCGCTACCGGATTTCCGTAAGTTTCAAGCCCCGGAATTACGCCGAATCGCATATTCAAAATATGAAAAAGGAGAAAGAAAAACAGAAAAACGCCGGTCGCGCGCTGAAAAAAATAAAACCAGTTGCGCGCGTAAGCATAGTTAAAAATATTGTTTCGGGCTTCGGCTGAAATAAAAATGCCGTAAATCGAGTGAAACGCGAGCGGCAGAAAAATGCCGAAAATTTCGACAAACAATAAATACGGAATGTGATGAATATCAGCAACGGCGTCGTTAAAAACCTTTTCGCCGCTCATCGCTTTTGAATTCGTAAACATATGCACGAAGAAAAACGCGCCGAGCGGCACAATGCCGGTTAATTGATGCAGTTTTCGCAGCAGAAAAGTCTTGCTTATCCTGATCGCCATAAATTTTTCAGCCTCGGAAAGAGGAATATGATTTTATTTTTTCAACAAAAATTTCAGGCATTATATTTTTTCAAACCGGAAAACTCAAATATTTCCCGCATTTTGCCCACCGATAAAACCACATTACTTCCTATTTTTGCATCTTACTAATGGTCGCTTATTAGGTAAAATGAATTATCTTGCATTAAGTTTTGAGAAATACTTATTATTTAAATATGCATATCGAAACACTGAAAATTTTCTGCGATTTGGTTGAAACACAAAGTTTTTCGCTCGCCGCAGAGCGCAATTTCGTCACGCAATCGGCGGTCAGCCAGCAGGTTCGCAACCTGGAAGAAAAATTTAAACGCCGACTTTTGGAGCGCGTGCGCGGACGCCGCGAATTAAAATTAACGCCGGGCGGCGATATTTTTTATCAGGAATGTAAAAACGTGCTCGTGGCTTACGACCAATTGCAGGAAAATATGCGCGGAATTGCCGGAACGGTTTCCGGCACGGTTCGCGTCGCCACCGTTTACAGCGTCGGGCTGCACGAGCTGCCGGCAAAAGTCAGAGAATTTATGTCGAAATTTCCGGCGGCGAAAATTGATATGGAATACTCGCGGACGACGCGCGTGGTGCGCGATGTTTTAAACAGTACGGTCGAGCTGGGCGTCGTCGCCTATCCCGAACCGCGGCGCGGAATTTCCGTCGTGCCGATGCAGAATGACCGTTTGGTGCTGATCTGCCCTCCCGATCACGAATTTGCCGAGCGTGAGGAAATAAAAGCCGCAGAGCTAAACGGCTGCGATTTCGTCCATTTCGAGCGTGACATTCCGACGCGCAAAGCGACCGACAAAATATTTAAAAATTATGGCGTGAACGTTCACAAAGCCGTCGAATTTGACAATGTCGAAACGATCAAACGCGCGGTCGAAGTCGGTTTCGGTTTGGCGATTGTCCCGCGTCCGGCGGTTATTGACGAATTGCGAACCGGGCAGCTAGCGGTTGTCGCGCTCGCCGAACCGGAATGGACGCGCTCGGTCGGCGTAATTCACCGCAGCGACCGGCAATTGTCCGCAGCCGCTAAAAAATTCGTTAATTTGCTTGCAGCAAACGGTAACAATTCGGCTAATTCGCAAACCGGGTAAAAATCAATCAGTCCAATCACCCGGTTTTTCACGAATGACGTGATAGCCTACCGATTCAAGATGCTGCTCGACTTCGCGCCCGTGCGCGCGGTCGCGCACTTCCAAAAGCATTTCGATTCCGACTTGTCCGAGCGGCGCGAGCCACATTGCGCGGCGGTGAAAAATATCAATTACGTTTGCGCCGGTGCGGGCGACTTCAGCCGTCAAAGGCGCGAGACCGCCGGGACGGTCGAGCACCAGCAATTTGAGAAAGAGATAACGACCTTCGCGCACCATTACTTGCCGGAGAACGCGGGCGAGAAGGTTTGCGTCAATGTTTCCGCCGCACAACACGGCGCAAACGTTATCTTTCTTTTCGATTTTAATTTTTCCCGCCAGCAGCGCCGCCACGCCCGCCGCGCCCGCGCCTTCGACGACGAGCTTGACGTTTTGAACGCAATGTGCGATTCCGTCGGCGATTTCGTCTTCGCTGACGGTCACGATTTCGTCAACAAATTCTTGTACCAGCGGCAGCGTTACCGCGCCGGGGCGTTTGATGGCAATGCCGTCGGCAATCGTCATCGCGGAAGGCGCCACGCGCAGCTCTCCGGCTTCGAGCGATTCTTTCATCGGCGCGCACGTCTCGGCTTGAACGCCGATAATTCGAACCTTCGGCAACAGATTTTTCGCCGCAATCGCAATCCCGGAAATAATTCCGCCGCCGCCGATTGGGACGACGATGACGTTCGTTTCCGGTTTATCGTCAACGATTTCCATTCCGATTGTTCCCTGCCCGGCGACAATTAATTCGTCGTCAAAAGCATGAACCAGAGTGTAGCCTTTGGTTTCAATAAGATGTTGAACGTGGGCGGCGGCTTCCTCAAACGTCACGCCTTGCAGAATAACTTCCGCGCCGAAACCGCGCGTGGCGGTTATTTTAGTCAAAGGCGCAAATTCCGGCATTACGATGACGGCTTTGGTTCCGTTCAATTTGGCGGCGAGCGCAACTCCCTGCGCGTGATTTCCCGCCGACGGCGCAACGACTCCGCGCTTTTTCTCTTCTTTCGTCAGACGCGAGATTTTGTTATACGCGCCGCGCACTTTGAAAGAACCGCCGCGTTGAAGACATTCGGCTTTCAAATAAACGTTTGCATCGAGCCTGGCGGAAAGTTTCGGGTCGCTGACAATCGGAATCGGAACGATAACATCCTGCAAAATCGTTCGAGCGGCTTGAATATCGGAAAGTTTGACTGACATAAATGGGGATTATATCAGCTAGCGGAAAAGTTGACAGCAAGAATTAATCACCATTTTTCGACACAAAATAAAAAAGGCGAATGCTTTTCGGCATTCACCTTTTTTATTTTTATTCGAGCCTCGTTAATTGCTTGGCGAAGGCTGCGGAGTCGGTTCCGCGCGTTTCTTCAAAACCGGCGGTGCGTCGTTTTTCTTCTCTTCGGTCGTCGGCTCAGTTGTCGTCGGAGCAGGCGCGTTCGGGTCTTCCTGCGGACGTTTTTTCAACGTCGGGCGCGAATTTTCCGTTTCATCAATATCGCCCGCGATGCTCGCTTTGGCGTTTGAGAGCCGGAGCAAATATTTTTTGACCTTTTGAAATTCCGACGTGCTCATCACGTATTCCTCGCGTTCGGGAAAACGAGAGACAAGCGTGATTGTCGCGTCGCGGCGGTCGGGCGCTTGCGGGTGAGTCGAGAAGAGCTTTTGAATCGTGCCTGGTTTTTTCTTGTTTTTCGCGGCGAGCTTTTCAAACATAGTCGCCATTCCATTCGGGTCGTAACCTGCGGCGTAAAGATACTGCACCCCTAATTTGTCGGCTTCTTCTTCCGCACCGCGAGAGAATTTCAGCATCGTCAGCCCTCCGAGAATTCCACCGGCATTTTGCAGAATCGGGCTGATAATTCCGCCTCCGAATATAATTCCGGCGAGCATTCCATAATTCAGCAACGTCGCTTTTCCTTGGTTTTCCATCGCGTGACGCGCGGCTACGTGAGCAATTTCGTGCGCCATTACGCCAGCCAATTCCGATTCGTTGTCGGCGGCGAGAATCAAGCCCCGATTAACGTAAAAGAAACCGCCCGGCAGTGCGAAAGCGTTTACATCGTCGCTGTCAACGACTTTGATCGTAAAAGGAACTTTGGCATCCGAATGGTTAACGACGTTTTGCCCGACGCGGTTGACGTATTCGGTAATCATCGGATCGTCAACTAGCTTTAATTCTTTTTCGGCTTCGGCTGCGAGCTGTCGCCCGAAAGAGACTTCTTTTTCCATCGAACCGCCGAGCCAGCCGCCGAGACCTTTGTTGATATTGCGTTTGCCGATCATAGTCGGGTCTTCGCTGGTCGCCAGCGCGCCCTTAGTGCTTGTCTGTGCGACTTGTTCGGCAGAAGGTTTGGAATTTTGCTGTTGTTTATTTTTATCGGATTTCTTCTCTTTTTTATCTTTTGGCGTTTGTGCGGTTTGTGTTTGCTTTTGGGTTTCCTGTCCGAAAACCGCCGCCGGTGTCAGAGTGACGCCGCAAAATAGAGCAAACAAAAGCACAGACGCGCCCGCGCCTCGTAGAAAACTGCTATGCATAACCGATGCCTCCAAATTTTTTCGATTCGACATTTTGTGAAAACAATACGCTGTCTGAAAAGTGTTTTTAAGATGCCTTCGAGCCGTAAATTGGTTGCGCCGCAATAATTCTAAATCACGGTGTTGTCTCGAATCGTCGCGCCTTTCGGAATGATAATAATTCCGTCGCGGATGAAATAATTATCTCCGTCTGCGGTTTCCACTCTGTTTTGATTTACCAACCTCACGTTGTCGCCTATTCGAGCGTTTTTATCAACAATCGCGCGGCGAATAGTTGTGTTTGCGCCGACTCCCATATGCGGAGTTTTGGCGCGCAAATTGGCGCCCAGTTCTTCGATTGACTCGTAAAAATCCGAACCCATAATGATCGAATCTTCAATTCGAGTGCCGCGGTCAATCCGGCTGCGAAGCCCGATAATCGAATGCCGAATCGTTGCGCCCTGAATAATACAGCCTTCGGTAATCATTGACTCGCTGACATCGCACGAATGCATTTTCGACGGCGGCAGATGACGCGAGCGCGTGTAAATCGGCGCGCCGGCGTCAAAGAAATTAAATTTCGGGAGCGGCGAGGTCATATCGAGACTCGCGTTGTAAAAAGCCTTGATTGTCCCGATGTCTTCCCAATAACCTTGAAACAAATATCCCTGCACATTGCAGCATTTAATCGCTTCGGGAATTATTTCGCCTCCGAAATCCATCCAGCTCGGATCGCGGTTGAGCAGATTGACAAGTTTTTCGTAATTGAAAACGTAAATTCCCATCGAAGCCAAAAACGGTCGCGCTGCGGCTTGTTTTTCATCGAGACCGAAAAACTTTCCGGTGTCAACGCGCATTTCTTCAAGCTGCTCGCCTTTCGGTTTTTCGGCAAATTCGATGATTCGCCCCTGCTCGTCGGTTTTCAGTAAGCCGAAACCTTCGGCTTGGTCAGGCGTGCAGGGAATCACGGAAATCGTCACGTCCGCGCCGGTTTCGTAATGCCGTTTGAGAAATTTTTGATAATCCATCCGGTAAAGATGGTCGCCCGACAAAATGACAATCGTGTCCACGCGCCAATCCTGAATATGCGGAAGCATTTGCCGCACGGCGTCAGCCGTTCCCTGAAACCACGAAGGCGAATCGGGACGCTGTTCGGCGGCGAGAACTTCGACAAAGCCGGAAGAAAAATTTGAAAAACGATAAGTGCGCGAGATGTGCCGATTTAAAGACGCCGAATTGTACTGCGTCAAAACAAAAATCTGCGCGATGTTCGAGTTGATGCAATTTGAAATCGGCACGTCAACGAGACGATATTTTCCGCCGAGCGGAACGGCGGGTTTTGAACGCGGATGCGTCAAAGGAAAAAGTCTCGACCCGGCACCGCCGCCTAAAATCACAGCCACTACGTTTTCGTTATCCAAGCTGGGCATAATTTTATATTTTGTTTGAACATTCGCAGAATAACGACAAAAGAATTATCTTTCAAGCGTTTTTTCCGAACAGCTTGCGCGGTTTTGACTTTTCCATAACGACAATGTTACTTTGCTCGTCAAACGGCGGAATATTCTGAACTTGTCTAAATTTCCGCTCGGAAGCTCTTTGGCAAAAGAAGACATTTGGATGCGCGCTTCGAACAGATGCGCGCTGGAAGCAGGGGAAGCCGGGTGAAAATCCCGCACGGTCGCGCCACAGTAAGCCAAACGATGAATTAGGAATGATGAACGATGAATTAAAAACAGTTCATCGTTCATCATTCCTAATTCATCGTTTCAGAGTCTGGAAACCTGCCCGAATGTTTTTGCCGAATCACAGCGTCTCGCGTCAAGACGTTCGGGCAATCAAGTTGGCGGGCAGTTTTTTAGTCCTTGTTTTTCTCCTTCAAGGCTGCTGAAAAAGCCTCGATTTTGTTTGCTTTCACGCTTGGCGAGTGAAAGCAAACAAAATCGAGGCTTTTTCAATTTTGCGAACAAAAATCTTTTTAATCATTCTCGTTTTATTCGCTGCGGCTTGCGGCAGCGAATCAGCGCACACAGTTTCGACACAAACAACGCGCGAAGCGATTGACGATTTGGGCAGAAAAATCACAGTCCCGGCAAAAATCGAGCGCGTCGTCTCGCTCGCGCCGAGTTTGACCGAAAACGTTTTCGCCGTCGGCGCTGGCGAAAAGCTGGTCGGCGTGACGAGCTATTGCGATTATCCGGCGGAAGCGCAAAAAATCGCGAAAATCGGCGACACAATCAATCCGAATCTCGAAACAATCATCGCGCAAAAACCGCAGCTCGTTCTCGTGACGACCGCCTCGCAAATCGAATCCTTTTTCGGAAGAATGGAAGATCGCGGCATCGCGGTTTTCGTGACCAACCCGAAAAGTCTGGAAGACGTTTTGCGAAATTTGCGTCAAATCGGCGATTTGCTGGGAACAACCGAAAAATCCGAACAGCTTGTCCGCAATTTACAAAACAGAATTTCAGACATCGAAAATCGGGTAAAAAACGAAAAATCGCTGCGTGTTTTTGTTCAGATTTCGCCCGAACCGTTCACAATCGGGCGCGATTCGTTTGTGACGGATTTGATCGCCCGCGCGGGCGGCGATTCCGTTACCAAAAATGTCGCCGAAAGCTATCCGCGAATCAGCAAAGAAACCGCGCTCGCCTCGCAGCCCGAAGCGATAATTTTGTCATCCGGCGATGCAATGAGCGAAGGAAACAGCCAGCCGTCTGAAATTTTCAAAGAATCTCCGGCAGTTAAAACCGGCAAAGTTTTCAAAATCAACGGCGATTTGCTCGCGCGACCGGGAGCGCGGCTGGTTGATGGACTCGAAGAAATCGCGCGCGCGCTGCATCCGCAAGTTTTTGAAAAATAAAAATGCGCCGTGCTTCTTTGACAATTTTGCTGCTCGCCGCCGCGCTCGTCGCAGCCATTTTCGCGGCTGTGCTGCTGGGCAGCGAGCGTCTGCCGTTTTACGAAACAATTTGCAATCTGCTCGGCGGAAACTGCGAATTGACCGCCGAGCAAATCGCGATTTTATTTGAAATTCGACTGCCGCGCGTCTTGCTCGGCGCGTGCGTAGGCGCGGCTTTGGCGACCGCCGGCGCAAGCTATCAATCGCTGCTTAGAAATCCGCTTGCCGAACCGTATCTGTTGGGCGTTTCAAACGGCGCGGCTCTGGGAACAATGCTCGCGCTCGTGTTTTTAAACAACGTCTTTTTCGCGCGCCCATTTTTGGCTTTCGTCGGCGCGACTGTTGCAACGCTTGTCGTCTACAGCTTAGCGCGAAGCCGCGCCGGAATGAACACGGAAAGACTGGTTTTGGCGGGCGTTATCGTGACGACATTTCTCTCGTCGCTGATTGTTTTGATGACGAGCTTGTTGGACGCAGCGCGTCTGCGTTCTTACACATTCTGGCTGCTCGGCGATTTATCGAACGCGACGCGCGATTCGCTCTGGTTTGTGCTGGCGGCGGTTGCCGTCGGTTTGATTTTGCTGCTTTCGCAAGCGCGGGCGTTGAATTTACTGATGCTCGGCGAGCGCGACGCTTTTGATTTCGGAGTCGAAGTCGGGCGCGTGCGATTGATTGTTTTTTTGACCGCTTCCGCTCTCGTCGGCAGCTCGGTTGCGGCGAGCGGTTCGGTCGGCTATGTCGGTTTGGTCGTGCCGCATATCGTTCGTTTGTCAAGCGGCTCTGACAATCGCCTCGTCATTCCGGCTTCGGCTCTGGCGGGCGCGATTTTCGTCACGTTCGCCGATACAATCGCACGCACGGCAATCGCGCCGCGCGAGCTTCCGGTCGGCGCAATTACGGCTCTCATCGGCGCACCGTTGTTCATTTTTTTGTTGAGGAGGAATTAACCGCTGAGGCGCGGAGACGCAGAGTTAAGAAAAGAATTTTGAGAGTTATTTCTCCTTGCTTTTATTTTGTTTTCTCGGCGTCTCCGCCTCTCGGCGGTTAAAACCAATGCTAAAAGCCAAAAACATTTCGGTCGCTTACGGCGTTTGCGAGGTAATTTCGGGCATTTCGCTCGAAGCGAAAGCGGGCGAGATCGTCGCGCTTTTGGGAGCGAACGGCGCGGGCAAAACGACTTTGCTGCGCGCTTTGAATGGCGCAATTCCGATTTTGAAGGGCGAGATTTTATTAAACGAAAAATCGCTCGCTCAATTTTCGCGACGCGAGATTGCGCGCAAAATCGCGGTCGTCGCGCAGGAAACCGAATTGAAATTTCCGGTTACGGTTTTGGAATTTGTTCTCGCCGGACGTTTCGCACAGAGCGCGGGCGCGTTTGGCTGGGAAACTGAGAGCGATGTTGAAATCGCCCGGAAATATTTAATAGAGACGGATTTAGCCGGTTTTGAAAAACGTTTGATGAACCAGCTTTCGGGCGGCGAGCGGCAGCGAGCGGTTTTCGCTCGCGCTTTGGCAGCCGAAGCCTCGATTTTTTTGCTCGACGAACCTACGGCAAATCTCGATTTGGCGCATCAGGTTTCGCTTTTGCGGCTGATGCAGCAAAAATGCAAAACCCAGGAAACGGCGGCAGTCGTTATCACACACGATTTAAACGCGGCGGCGGAGTTTGCCGACCGGATTTTGCTGCTCAAGCTCGGCAAAGTCGTTGCCGCCGGAAAACCGGGCGAAGTTTTGACTGAGGAAAATTTACGCGAAACCTTCGGAGTCCGAGTTTTACTCGACCGCCATCCGTTTTCAACCAATTTACGAATTACAACCATTTATTAAGAGGAAAAATGAAACTAATCACAGCATTTTTAATAACGTTTTTATTTTCGCTCGCGGCTTTCGCACAAACAACCGCAAATTTATCGGGTAAAATTACGCAAAACAGCGATGTGATTGTCACCGACGCAACCGTTTCGCTCGTTTCGCAACGGGATAAAAATATAAAATTCACCACTGCGACCGACAGTGCGGGCAATTATCGTTTTGAAAATGTGCCGCCGGGAAAATACACGCTCGCGGCTGCGGGCAACAGATCAATCGGCGTTTATCAGCAAACAGCCGTCACGCTCGCGGCGGGCGAAAACGCGGCTGTCAATTTAAATCTCGAAATGTCCGCCGGAGTTAAAGAAACGGTCACGATTGCCGCCGGAACAGCTCAAACCGTTGACGAGACTTCAAAATCCGTCTCGGTTTTGTCGAATCAGGAAATCGAGCAGCGCAACGAAATCTCGATTGTTGACGCTTTGAGAACCGTTCCGGGCTTGCGCGTTCAACAACTCGGCGGTTTCGGGCGCACCGCGAATATCAAAACGCGCGGCTTGCGAAATCAGGACACGGCGGTTTTGATTGACGGTCAGCGTTTCCGCGACCCGACGGCGATCACCGGCGACGCTTCGCCGTTTTTGTCGGATTTGACGGTGACAAACGTCCAGAGAATCGAAGTTTTGCGCGGCTCCGGCTCATCACTTTACGGCACCAACGCCATCGGCGGCGTGTTCAACATTCGCACCGACGAAGGCGGCGGGCGACCGCGTTTTTCGTTTCTCGGCGAAGGCGGCGGTTTGGGTTTATTGCGCGGGCGCGCCAATTTTGCGGGCGGCGCGTTTTCAGACAAATTTAAATACAGTCTGGGCGCGCAGCATACGAATTTGAGCAAAGGTATTGACGGAGATGATGCCGCGCGAAATACGAACGGTGTCGCCAAGTTTTCCTTCGCGCTGAATGAAAAAACAAACGTTTCAGCGCGTTTTTACGCATCCGACAGCTTCGTTCACCTTAATTCAAACCCGGATACAATCGGCGTTTTGCCGACAAACGGAATCATTGAAGCCCGCCCGCTTTCGCGTTCGGAGCTTAAGAGATACGAAAACGGAGCTTCGCGTAATCAATTAAATGCCGGAAATGCGAGTTTTATTCCCGATGCGAACGATTCGGACGCATCGCAAAAATCGCGTTTTTTCAATTTTCACACCGCGCTCGACGGAATTATCAATCAATCTGCCACATATCGTTTTTCATATCAAAATCTGACAACGCGCCGGAAAAACTTTAATGGTTCTTCGGGCGTCGCGTTTCAACCGTTTGGCGGGAGCACGCGCTCGGATTTCGACGGAAACATTCAAACCTTTCAGGCGAAAACAAATCTCTCACTGCGCTCGAATCTCCTAACCGTCGGCTACGGTTTCGAGCGCGAAAAATACGGCAACGATAATTTTCCCGTGAACCGCTCGCAAACCAGCCAAACGAATGCCGCACAATCGAGCAATACTTTCGTCATTCAAGACCAGCTCGAAGCGTTTGGCTCGCGCCTTCAGCTTTCGGGCGCTTTCCGGGCGCAGTTTTTCAATCTCGGAATGCCCAAATTCAGCGCAAATTCGCCTTTGCAAAACGCCTCGCTCGATAATCCGCCCGCCGCTTATACTTTCGACGGCTCGGCGGCTTATTTCTTCCGTTCGACGAACACAAAATTGCGCGCGCACGCCGGAAACGGTTATCGCGTTCCGTCGCTTTATGAAAGATTCGGCACGTTTTACGCGACGTTTTTAACTCCGAATCAATTCGTTTTGCTCGGCGATCCGAATTTAAAACCCGAACGCTCGATTGCCTTTGACGCGGGCATAGATCAGACGCTGCAAAACAATCGCATTCGTTTATCTGCGACTTATTTTTATACCCGTTTGATTGACACAATCGGTTTTGAAAACGTCGTTCCGGCAATTGGTTCGACTACACGAACAAGCGGCGGTTATTTAAACACAAAAGGCGGCATCGCGCGCGGCGGCGAATTTTCCTCCGAATTTCGCCCTTTTCAAACGACAAACATTTTCGCTTCGTACACTTTTACCAATAGCGATCAGCGCCAGCCGCAAGTACCCGGAAGCGGAATTTTGCAAACGCTCGGCGTTCCGACTCATCAATTTTCGTTTGTCGTCAATCAAAGAATTGCCGAGCGTTTAAATTTGAATTTCGATTTTGCGGCGACAAACTCTTATCTTGCGCCGATTTTCAGCAATCAAACTTTTCAAACCCGAATTTATCGTTTTAAAGGTCAGCGGCGCGGAGATTTAACGGCGAGCTATGAAATTCCGACCGGAAACGACAAACGGCGCGTTCGTCTGTTCGGAACGATTGAAAATGTTTTCAACCAGGATTATTACGAAAACGGTTTTCGCACGGCTCGGACAACGGCGCGCGGCGGTTTGCAATTAAGTTTTTAACTTTTAGCCAATCGGTTCGCATAAATTGTTAAACTTCGAGAGCCAGAGAAACTGCTTGCGGCAGCTTCATTGTGCCGCCATCGCGCAAGTGTTTCGCTAAATCGTCTTTTCCCAAATTGGCTTCGATCTTTTGATAAATTCTCTCATAAAATTCGGCATCGGCTTTGTCGAAATGGGAACCGACTGTTTGGCGCAGAGCGTTTGCCGCGCCGAGCAGTTCGGCGGCGCGTGCGGGCTGCGCGTCCGCCGCCAAACCCGCAAAACCGTCTAGCAGCAGAGCGATGCTGTGCAAATCGCCGAGCGAGCGATTGATTTCCAGACTTTCCGCGTAAAATTCTCGCGCAGCTTTAAAATCGTTTTGCAAAAACGAAACACGCCCCAAATTTCCGAGCGCAATGGCGACGATGCGCGTGTTTCCGCGTTCGCGTTGAATCGCCAAACCGCCTTCGTAAAGCTGCCGCGCTTCCGCGTAATCGCCGCGCCGCCGGGCGTGTTCGCCGAGATTGTTGAGAAAAAGTCCAATGAAGCGTTGATTTTTCGACGCCTGACTGACTCGCAAACCTTCTTCGAGAAAAACGCGAGCCGCCGCTTCATCATTTTGCGCGCCGGCGACGATTCCCAAACCGTTCAGCGCGGTGGCAACGATGTCCGCGTCGCCGATTTTTTCGCCCAATGCCCGCGCTTCGGTGCAAAATTCACTCGCCTTTTCAAGATTGCCGCGCATTCGTTCCAGAAATCCCGCGCCGACCAGAGCTTCGCCGCGCAGTGGAATCAGCAAATCGGTTGTCCGGCTCAAAACTTCGCGCATATTCGCGCTGCCTTCGCTCAAATGCCCGCGCACAAGCCAGAATTGCCAGAGAGCGCGACCAATCCGCAAAGCCTTTTCCGCATCGGTTTCCAGACTCAAAATCAGAGCCGCACGCAAATTATCGTGTTCGGATTCGAGAATCGAGAACCATTTCGGTTGTTCCGCGCCGCTCAAATTAGGCTGTGCCGTCGTTGCCAAATTGAGGAAAAACTCGGCGTGACGGCGGCGCATTTCTTCAATTTCGCCGCCATCGGCAAGCGTTTCCAAGCCGTATTCGCGGACGACTTCCAAAAGCCGAAAACGCGATTCGCCGTCCGCCGTTTCCGTTTGCACGACCAGACTGTTTTCAATTAGCGAAGTCAAACAATTGAGCGCGTCAATTTCATCCGAAGAGCAAATTGATTCAACCGCTTCAATCGTAAAACCGCCCGCGAAAACCGCCAAACATCGAAACAAAACCTTTTCAGCTTCCGGCAGCAAATCGTAGCTCCATTCGATTGCGCCGCGCATTGTTTGCTGGCGCGCGGGCAAGCTTTTAGCGCCGCCGGTAAGCAGTTTCAGGCGATTTTCCAAACGGGTTAAAATCTGTTCGGGCGAGAGAATTTTAATTCTCGCCGCCGCAAGCTCGATGGCGAGAGGCAAGCCTTCGAGTCTGCGGCAAATTTCCGCAACGCTCGCAGCGTTTTCTCCGGTCAGGGAAAAAGCTGATTTCACGCTCTTCGCCCGTTCGAGGAAAAGCTTGACCGATTCAAATTCGGTTAAATTTTCAAGCGAAGTTTCCGCCGCGTTTTCCGGCAAATCGAGCGGCGGCACGCGAAACTCCCTTTCCGCAGGAACGCCCAGCAAAACCCGGCTTGTTACTAAAATTTTTAATTGCGGCGCGTGGCTCAGAATTTCAGTTAAAAAAGGCGCGGATGAAACAATCTGCTCGAAATTGTCGGCGATTAGCAGCATTTGTTTCTCGCGCAAAAAATCCCTGAGCATTTCAATGATCGGTTTTCCGCTCATTTCTTTTACGCCGAGCGTTTCCGCGATTGCCGGCGCGACCAATTCCGCGCTTCTTAAAGCGTCGAGCGCGACGAAAAACGCGCCATCGGAAAATTCCGAAAGCTGTCGGCAGGCGATTTCCTGCGCGAGCCGGGTTTTGCCCGTTCCGCCGACGCCTGTCAAAGTAACGAGCTGGTTTTTCGGCTGCCGCAAAAGATTTTCGATTTCCTCGATTTCACGCGCCCGACCGATGAGCGGCGTCGCCGGAATTGTGAGATTGTTCGGTTGAGAACGAAGCGCGGCTGCATAAGCCGGTTGGGAATCTGCATCTTCGGTTTCTTCGACGATTTGCCGGACAAACTTGCGAACACGCCGCGTCATCACGATTTCGGTTTCCGGTTCGATTTCTTCGACTTCGGCGCGAAACAGATAGCCGCGTTTCGGGAAAGTTTCAATAAACTGCTCGCCGTTTTCCTGAAGAATTTTCCGCAGACGCGAGACGTTTGAAGTCAGATTCGTTTCCTCGACAAACGAATCAGCCCAGACGGTTTGCATAATCTCGTCTTTCGAGAGCATTCGCCCGTTGTTGCGGACGAGCAGCAGCAGCATCTCGAAAATCTTGGGCGTGAGCGGCACGATTTCGCCGTTCGAGCGCAAAATCCCTTCTTTCACGTTCATCTCAAATCGCCCGAAACGGTAAATAACCGCTTGTTTTTCAATTGTTTCCGTCATTTAAGAAAATTCCAAGATTTTTCCAAGAAATTTGCAAGGACTTTAACCGCAATCCTGCGCGATGATTCTCGTCGCCGGGCATAAGAGAACCGGCGGACGGATTTTAACGCCGGAGCAAATTGTAAGCAAATGAAACGAACAATAACCGAAATTTTTATCGAAGTCGAAGAAACCGTCGCCGTCCGGCAAACAGGCAAACTCGCAGCGGAAAATGAGCTTCGACCTGTAAATGAAACGGCAATTTGCCCGCATTGCGGGCAAGCGATACCGGAAAACAAGAATTTGCAGCAGGAGGAAGAAAATAAAGATGAAAGCTAACTACAAAAATTATTCGCTCGAAACCGAAATCTGGGTCGCCGCCGTCGGGCTGCTGCTCAACTTGTTTCTCATCGCCGTTTCGGTCGGAACGCTCTGGTATCTGTTTTCAATGATTTTCCAAAGTTTTCCGATGATGATTGCAATACAGGAAATACGCTAAACCAAAAACCAAAGGAGAAATGAAGAAATGAAAATGTCAGGAAAAATTATCGGCACAATTTTAATCGTGATCTGCGCGTCGGCGCTCGGATTCGCGCAAGAGAAAACTCCCAAAACCGGAAATCAAGACGATGCCGCCCTTCGGCAAATAGTCAAAGACGTAGAGACGGGCTGGAACGCGCACGACGGCAAAGCGTTTGCCGCGCCTTTTGCACCGGACGCCGATTATGTCGTCGTCAACGGAATGTACATAAAAGGCAGAGACATTATCGAAAAAGGTCACATCGGAATTTTCACCACCATTTATAAAGACAGCCGCAACGCCGCGACAATCAAAAGCGTTCGTTTTCTGCGCCCGGATGTTGCCGTCGTTCACGTCGAGTGGAATCTGGAATTCAGCGCAAACGGCGAAGCAAAAAAAAGTCGCGCTCTAAATACGATGATAATGACCAAAGACAACGGCAAATGGAGCATAGCCGCGTTTCATAACACGCCGGTAATACCGCCGCCAACAGGAAATTAAAATTCTGAAAAAGCAAAAAAAACAAACGGCTTTTGCCGATTACATACAAGAGAAAGAGGATTGACAATGAAAAACAACATTAATTTTTTAATCGCAATTGGAATGCTGACGCTCGTCTCGCTGGCTTGCAGCGCGAGCTTTACGACGGCGAATTTGAGCGAATTGAAATTCGGCAAAAACGAAAAAGCCAATCCGGCAAGCGAGAGCTTTAAGCCCGCCGACAAAATCTTCGTCGTTTCCGAAGTCAACAACACGAGCGACAAACATTCGGTTAAATTCCGCCTTTTGTTTGATGACGTAAAAGGTCAAAAAGCGGGCGCGATGGTTCCCGGCGCTGAAACGACGATTGAAGCTCCGGGCAGCAGTGATGTGCATTTCAGCGTAGCGCTTCCGGGCGGTTTTCCTCCCGGCACTTATAAGGCGGAAGCCGTTTTATTTGACGCGGACGGCAAAAAAGAAATTGACCGCAAAGAAGGCACTTTTACAGTCGCCGGCGGCTCCGCGAAAAAATTTGAATCCGAAGACGATGAAGATTCGGCTGCGAAAAGTTTTGCCGCCAACGGAAACGCAAATTCAAATTCAAATACCGACGCCGCGACCAGAGTTGTCACGCCGGGAATCAGAACCAGCACTCCGAGCGCAAAGCCGAATTAACAGGTTCTAAGGGCGAACGAGATTTTCCCAATTCGAAATCAGGAGACAAAAAATGAAAACGCACAACTTAAAACAAAATGGTCAGCCGCCGGTTCAATCGGCGGGCGCGCTCGCGGCGGCAATCCTGCTTTTCTTTTTCGCGCTGGCTTGTTCATTCAACGTCGGCGGCGAAGGCAAATCGGCGGCAAACAGCGACAAAAAAACCGCTGCGACGGCGAAAGCCAAATTTGAGGACAGCCGCCCGAATGCGTTGAAAGACGACAAAGCGACAAAGCGCGAAGCGAATAAACAAAGCGAAGCCGCCGACAACGGCGATTTCGAAGCGGTTTACGTCGAAGTCAAAAACGAAAAATACGCCGACGTTAATGAACGTTTTCGACAGCAAAAAATCGTCGAGCAAATCGCCGAATCTTTCAACAACGATTTGTCGCTGCCGCACGATGTAGCCATCAAGTTCAAGGATTGCGGGCAGGAAAACGCCTTTTACAGTCCGAGCGAAAAATCAATCACGATGTGTTACGAGTTTATGGAATCGTTTTACAACGCCTTTATCGAAATGGGCAAATCCGAAGACGAGGCGAGCGATATGATGGTCGGCGCGACGATGTTCTTTTTGCTCCACGAGCTTGGACATTGTTTGATTGACGTTTATAATCTGCCCGCAACCGGGCGCGAAGAAGATTCCGTTGACCAACTCTCGACTTACATTTTGTTGAACGAGAACGACGAAGATATGCATAATGCCGCGATTGCCGGAGCCGCTGTTTTCCGCGCGTGGTCAATGAATGAAGAAGCGTCGCCGCGCGCTTACGCCGATGAACACAGCCTCGGCAGCCAGCGTTTTTTCAACATCGTCTGCTGGATGTACGGGCGCGATCAGGAGCAGTACGCTTTTTTGGTTGAAGACGGCGTTCTCCCTGAAACCCGCGCCGCGCGATGTCCGACCGAGTACAAAAAAATGTCGAGCGCCTGGGAGCGGCTGGTTGAGCCGTACGTTAAGAAATAACGCTCCTAGCAAAGGAAAACAACAATGAAAACAATCTTTATTTTGACGATTCTAATCGTTCTGTCGGGTTGCAGCGTTGCCTTCAAAGCCGACCGCGCGGCGGAATCAAACCAGCCTGCGAATAAATCCGAAGAAACCGAAATTCAATCGGCGATTGGGAGAAAAAGCGGCGATGAAACAGAATCCGGGCAAACAAATCTGACCGGAACTTATCGCTATAAAAGCGGTCGCAATCACAACGCCATCGGCGTCGAAGAACTCGGCGGAAATCGTCTCCGCTTGCACATCGCTGCCAATTACGAATACAAAGACAGTTCGGACGAATGGATGGTGAATTCCGGCGACGCGAGCGGAATCGTCACTCTCAAGAACGGTACGGCGGTTCTATTTCCCGAAGGCTATCCGAATTGTCCAATCACTTTGAAATTTTCGGGCAACAAGATCGTGGTCAGACACGAAGGCGCGGGCGGAGACTGCGGCTTTGGCGGAAACGTCACGGCGAGCGGAACTTACACTAAAACCAGCAATGAATTGAATCAGAACGAGATGATTGACGACGCGCCGGAAATAGCTGGTAACAACACGATAACAAACGGCGAGCGGATTCAATTCAAACCGGGAACGTCTTCGGCAACGGTCGGCGGAACGGCTGTCGGCGGCGGCGAAGAAACAACTTATCTTCTCGGAGCCAGAGCCGGACAAACAATGACGGTTAAAATCACCGAAAACAGCCAGTACAACGATGTGGTTTTTCACATTATTGCGCCCGACGGCTCGTTTCCGATGGGTTCGGACGGCGAATCGGCTTCATATGATACGACCTGGAGCGGCAGATTGCCGAAAAGCGGTGATTACAAAATTGTCGTCGGGACAATCGAATCGAAAAAGGCGAATTTCAAAATGCTCGTTTCAATCCGTTAACAGAGGAAAAGCGGGTAATTGAATTGCAAAGGAGAAAAAGATGATTTGGAAAACATTGGTTTTAACGATTCTGACGCTGTTGATTTCAAGTGTTTCGGCTTGCAGCTTCAAAATCGGAACCGGCGGCAATCAAGCAGTTTCCGAAGCGACCGAAACGAAAGTCAGGTCGGATGAAAATTCAACCGTCAACGAAACGGGAAGCGAAATGACGGAATCTGCCGCCAAACAAAACGGCGGCAAAACCGGCACATACAAATACAAAGCCGGCGGCGCGAATAATCAAATCAGCATTCAGGAGATTGAGGGAAACAAGCTGCGCGTCGAGCTTTATGCTTCATACGAATACAAAACCGCGAGCGGCTTATTGAATGCTAATGTCGGCGAGGCGAAAGGCGTTGCCAGACTCGCGGGGGACACGGCGGTTTTCGTGCCGGATGACGCCGCAAGCTGCGAAATCTCGCTCAGATTTTCCGGCAATAAACTCATTGTCAAAGCAAAAAACGAAATCGAAAGCTGCGGTTTCGGGTTGAACGTCAGCGCCGAGGGCACTTACACAAAAACGAGCGGCAAGCCGGATTTCAATGCCTCGGAAGGTGAGATCACGCTCAACACCGATTCGCCGTCAAACGAGCCTGCAAAAACCGAGCGGATAAGTTTCGCGCCGGGCAAATCTTCAACCGTTGTGAGCGGCAAAATCAGCAGCGGCGAACAACAGATTTATCTCGTCGGAGCCAGAGCCGGGCAAACAATGCTGGTCGAAATCATCGAAGGCGGCGCGAATAACGACGTGGTTCTCCACATCGTCACGCCGAACGGTTCTTACCCGATGGGCAAATCGGGCGAATCGCCTGAATACGATGCGTTTTGGAGCGGCAAATTGCCGCAAAGCGGCGATTACAAAATCGTTCTCGGCGCAATCGAGTCGAAAAATGTGAATTTCAAAATGTCAGTGGAGATTCGCTAAAAAGGAGAATTTAAAAATGCGTGATCATAAATTTAATTTAGCTTTTGTCGCAATAATATTTTTGTTTTTCGGTTTGGCTTGCAGCTTTAAAACCGGCGAAACTTCGCAGTCAAAACCCGATTCGAGGAAAAAGGACGAGGCGAAAACTGAAAAGGCGGAAAAGAAAGAGCGGAAAAACAAATCCGAAGAAACCGCTTTGAAAGAAAACGAAGAGCCGAATAATTCCCAAAAGGACGATTATAAGTTGGAAATTATCCGCAGCTTTCCAAGCTTGGAAAAGCCCGAAGGTCCGCCGCGACACGGTGATTATTCCTACTTCAAGCAGCTTGAAAACGGCGGCACTGCCGGCTCGCTTTATCTTACCAAACCGAGGGAAGCGGTTTTTATCATCTGGGACGGCGAAGTGATTGCCGGTCCGCTGACGACTGTGGAGGAAATCGAGGAAACTTTCGCATTGCTCAGCAAACAATCGGCGGAAGAACACCAATTGCGGATGGACATTATGAAAAATCGTCCCACCGGCGGAAATAGACGAGTCCGCGTTTACGATTCCGACGGAAATTTAATTCGTGAGGAAGATCAATAAAGCTGATTAACGAAACAGGCGCTCGACCCGAAATTTCAAACAAAAAGGAGACTAAAGTAATGCCAAAACAATTAATCATCACAGCGATAATTTTCCTGATGGGCGCGGGCTTTTCGGCTTGCCAATTTAAAATCGGAACTGGCGCGACCGCCCGCTCAAACTCGTCAAATTCAGCCGACGAAAAAGCCGAAGCAAAGTCGAAACGACAAAGAGAGGCGAAAAGCCTGAAAAACCTGAGAAACCTGAGAAACTGATCGCGGAAAACGAAGAGGACGCGCCCGCCGAAGATTCAACCTCGGAAGAAGCGCCCGATGCGATGGAAAACGAGCTGCAATCATCGGCTCGTCCGGCTGGCGAATCGAAAGCGGTTTCGCAGGCGCTCGGTCGAAAAAGCAGCGAGCCGAGTCGCGGCGATTGGCTTTACGTTTACAACAGCCGCAAAGGCTACGGTTTTTACGTTCCGCCCGGCTCGACCGGCGATTGGGGGCGCGTCCAAAAAGTTGACACTTTTGCCGGAGCGACGCCGAACGAAGTCGGAATTTACGTTTTCGCATGGAAAGACCGCAATGCGACGAAAGAGACTCTGCTGCGCGACGCGGGCAAAATCTTGGGGGGAATGGGCGAAAATGTAACAACTGCCGAATTTGTCGGTGCTGGCGGCGATTATGCCGTTGCCGAAGCCGCTTCGGTTGACGCAAACGGAGTTAAATCACGGATGAAAGTTCTGGTCGGGACGGACATCACCGACAATTACGTGATGATTGTCGGGTGCGACGAAAACAAATTCAACGCCAAAAAAGAAACGATTGACGCCATCTGGGGCAGCTTTGAAATGTGGAGCGGCGGCGGGACCGGACGTTGAAAAAAGTAGAATTTAATTTTGCCGAAATGAACGAGAAACCGGACGCAACAGTAAAAAATATTAGATTCGGCTGCGGAGCAATCTTCGGCTTTCTGTTGGGTTTTAATTTCGTTTATTTCGTCTTTTCAATGTCCCCGGCAAGGTTCATAGTCGGAATCTTGGCTGCAATTATCTTCGGAATTTTAGCCGTTCGTTATGGAGACCGTTTTTGGGAACGTTTAACAAATTGGCTGCAGTGGCTTTAATTCCCTTGCCTTTTCGTAAACGCAAAAAGATAAAAAGGGATAATTATGAGAAAACAATTTGCCTCATTTTTGTTAATCGCTTCCGTTGTCGTTTGGGGAATCTGGTGCGGCGGGCAATATTTTAATGAAGCGCGGGTGATTCCGAAAATGCTCTCGAATCCGCCGGAATCGGTTGTCGCCTATAATGCGATTCCGACGGAAGGCGGTTTGCCTTTCTTTTTTCCGCTTAATCCGCTGATTTTTCTAATTTCTCTGGCTGCTGCGTTTCTTGGCTGGAAATGGGCGCGACGATCAAGAAAATGGCTTGTTTTAACGACCGTAATCGGTTTCGGCGTTTGTCTGGTGCTGATTCTGTATCTCGCGCCGCTCATCGGCAGCATTTCCGGTGATGCGGGAAGCGCGCCAGCCGCCGAAATAATCGCCCGCGCCGAAGCGTGGAAATTTGGGAATCGGATTCGCTTGTTTGTCGAATTCATCGGCTTTGTTCTGTCAATTCTGGCTTTGCGCGTTTGGTCGGTCGAATCGGCAGAAAGAATTAAATAGGAGAAAATTTTTATGAACGATTTGAAACATCCGTTTATTAAAATAGCGGGCGTCTGCTCGATTCTTGCCCCGATAGTTTTAATCATCGGAGATTTATTGCCTGTAATAGCCGATTTGAGGTTTGAATGGACAATCGCTCTCTGGCTCGCGTTCGTTTTATTCGTTCCGGCTATTTTCGGTCTCACGTTTTTATTGTATGAAAACGGAAATCGGTTGGCGCTGGTTGGCGGGATGATGGCTTTTTTCGGAGCGATGGCTGGAGCGAGCATGCAGGTTTTGTTCAGAGTCTATGCCGTTCTCGCCGAACGCGGCGCGGATCAGGCTGCCGAGCTTTTGCGAGATACGTTTAAGCTCATTGCTACGACGCAAATGATCGGTATTTTCTTCCCCATCGGCTTGATTCTGCTCGCGATCAGCATTTACAGGAGCAGAATTTTCAATTCGGCGATTCCGTTTCTGCTCGGCGGAGGCGCGATTCTGTTTCCGGTCGGGCGCATCGCCGGACTTATGCCTGCCGTTTTCGGCTCAGGCGTTTTGCTTTTGGCGGCTTTCGGTTTGATCGGCTGGCACATCTTGTCGAAAGACCGAACTCGGCTTTCCGAAACCGAACTGGCGGGAGCGAATTAAGCGGTTTTCAGAGAAATGAAATCCGCTTGCCGTAAAACAAAATTATTCATTCTGCTTTGTCCATTTTAAATTTCCAGATAACTTAATTCCAGAAATTTAAAATGGACAACTGCCGCTCTTGCGGTTTGCAATTCTTTGAAATTCGCCCAAAACGTAACCCGGTTATATTTCGTTGCACCAAAAAGTAAATTCCCTGCACTCTTTCGTATAAGCTGCAAAACAGGACTTAATCATGAGCTTCTCAATCGCAAAGCGCCTCATTTTACAAGCATTTAATTAAATTCAATAACATTTTATTCTTTTGAGAGCCGATAATTTTTATTGATTCAATCTTGAAAAAGCACAACTTTTTTTGATGGCACACGTCTTGCGCTGTGCCTCGCCGTCGTTTCGGAAATGCTGTTATTAAACAGCCTGAAACAAATCTTTGATTAACTGCGGCAGAGACGCAATTAAATTTTTTCCCGAAAGTTTAGGAGGTTATATGGAACAATTAGTAGTAGTTTTGATGACTTTGGCATTTACATTTACAGGCATAGTCCCGGCGCAGGAAAATCCGCGCCCACGTGTTTACATCGAAGAAAGCGAGTCGTGGGAAGTCGAAAGCGATTCGATTTTCAGCAGCACCGACAAAAAAGGTCGCGTCACTATCAGCGGCGGGGGCACGAAAGGCGGAGCGAAACCGCGCACAGCCGAAACAATGAAACGGTTTAACGAACAATGCAAAGGCTGCATCGTCACGATGTACAAAGACAAAGCCGATTTTATCGTTTTGCTCGAACACGAAGGCGGCAAAGATTTATTCGATAAAGACAATAAATTAGCCGTTTTTAACAAAGAAGGCGATTTGATTGCCAGCGGATCTTTCAGCCGCCCGCGCAAAGCCGTCGAAACCGCGTGCAGTGCGATTGAAGAAGAATTTCGCAGACAAAAGGACGTTTCGCAAAATAGTCCGAACAAATAAAAAATGCGGATTTCGCAAAAAGGAAGCAAGAGTTTCATCGAAACTCTTGCTTCCTTTTTATGTTTGCGCCGCCTCATCGTCACGCGGATAGCTGCGAATGGTTAAACAAAATAGTTTCTCAGCCTCAACGCCGCAGTTCCTGAAACATTATCAGGTTCGGCTCACCGGGCTTCACCAGACCATAACCGGGAAGATACTGAACCGAGAATCGCTGATTTTCGATTATAAC
This sequence comes from Pyrinomonadaceae bacterium, assembly GCA_036387135.1. GTDB lineage: Bacteria > Acidobacteriota > Blastocatellia > Pyrinomonadales > Pyrinomonadaceae > JALZCH01. Next base: position 75,129 of record DASVUH010000076.1, read on the forward strand.
TGTGTAGATACGGTTTTCGGGATCAAAAGCTTTCCAGGTTCCGATAGAGCCGTCGGAAGCTTCGACAATCCCATTAGCGAGGAATTTTGTGGCACCGTAAGAATTTACTTTAGATTCGTATGTGCGAATGATCGGATCGGCAGCGCTTTTTACTTCGTCAAACTCCACATCTCCCGTCGCTTCGATCTCATAGTCACCGCCCATTCGGAGGAGGTTCTGATTTGGCGGGGCGACGCTGACAATTATTTTGATCTTCTTATCCACCTTATCTGCCAGGAACGTCGCTTCAGATGCATTTTTCTTTGAAGCAACGGTCTTGACAACCTTCCAGGTCTTTTTCTCGTCAGTCACCGTTACCGTCAATACGTTATTATTAAGTTCAGTGCCGTAAAGGGTCGTCGGCGTATTAAAGCGCACCGTCAATCGGTTGCTTCCAGGAGCCGCAAAGAAGTACCAATAGTGTGTGCCGATAAGACTATCCGAGGTTCCTTTGTTAATTCCCTCTTTCAACGGATAAGGCTTTTCCGGTTTCAGCGATTGTGCCGAGACATATCCCGCCACTAGAAAGAACGTAATAATCAATAGGCTTAGTTTTCTCATTTCCGTAAATCCTCCAATTTCGTATCAGGACGGAAATTTACGGATTCTTTGCACAACTCGGTTCGCCTGAATTTGTGGACGAATCGAGATTAGACAGTTTTAAGCACCATTGAGAAAAAACAGGCTTTAACTAAAGCCTGTTTTTTGATTTATTCTTCGTCCTGTCGCAGTTTTTCCAGCACGGAAAAATCTTCCAGCGTCGTCACGTCGCCTGCAACGTTTCCGCTTGCGGCAAGTTCTCGCAAAAGTCGGCGCATAATCTTGCCCGAACGGGTTTTCGGCAAAGTGTCTGTGAAACGAATATCGTCCGGTTTTGCCAAAGAACCGATTTCTTTGGCGACGTGTGCGCGCAATTCGTTTTTGAGTTCTTCGCTGCCCTTTCTGCCGCCTTCGAGAGTGACGAAAGCCGAGATTGCCTGACCTTTTAATTCGTCCGGTCTGCCAACGATGGCGGCTTCGGCTACGGCTTCGTGCGAAACCAGCGCGCTTTCGATTTCAGCCGTTCCCAAACGATGACCGGAGACGTTGATTACGTCGTCAACTCGCCCCATAATCCAGTAATAACCGCGCGAGTCTCGCCGCGCGCCGTCGCCCGCAAAATATACGCCGGGGATTTCCGACCAATACTGTTTTCGATAACGCTCATCGTCGCCCCAAATCGTCCGCAGCATCGCGGGAAACGGTTTTTTGACGACGAGATAACCGCCTTCGTCCGTTCCGACCGATTTCCCTTCTTTGGTCATAATGTCAATGACAACGCCGGGGAATGGTCTTGTTGCAGTTCCGGGAACTGTCGGAGTCGCGCCCGGCAACGGAGAAATCATAATCCCGCCGGTTTCGGTCTGCCACCAAGTGTCAACAATCGGACATTTTTCTTTGCCGATAACTTTGTGATACCACATCCAGGCTTCAGGATTAATCGGCTCGCCGACCGTTCCAAGCAATCTCAAGCTGGACAAATCGTGTTTCAAAGCCCATTGCTCGCCCCATTTGATAAAAGCTCGAATCGCGGTCGGCGCGGTGTAGAAAATATTAACGCGGTGGCGCTCGATAATGTCCCAAAAACGGTCGGGCGCGGGATGATTCGGCGCGCCTTCGTACATCATCACGGTCGCGCCGTTTGCAAGCGGTCCGTAAACGACGTAAGAATGTCCCGTCACCCATCCGATGTCAGCCGTACACCAGTAAACGTCTTCGTCTTTTAAATCGAAAACCAATTTCGTGGTTAGGGCGACCTGAGTCAAATAACCGCCCGTCGTGTGCAAAATGCCTTTCGGTTTTCCGGTCGTGCCGGAAGTGTAGAGAATATAAAGCGGATGCTCGGAATCCAATTCTTCCGCCGGACAATTGGCGTCAACAATTCCCATCATTTCGTGCCACCAATGATCGCGCCCGATTTGCATTTTAACTTCGGATTTGGTGCGTTGATAAACGATGACGTTTTCGACCGTCGGACATTCCCGAACGGCTTGATCAACCGCCGTTTTCAAAACGATTTCAGAACCGCGACGAAAACCACCGTCTGCTGTGACGACCAATTTGCAGCCGCAATCGTTAATCCGGTCGCGGACAGCATCGGCGGAAAAACCGCCGAAAATCACGGTGTGCGTTGCGCCGATGCGCGCGCAGCCGAGCATCGCAATTGCCAATTCCGGGACCAGCGGCATATAAAGCGCCACGCGGTCGCCGGTTTTAATTCCCATTTTCTTTAAAACATTGGCAAATTTTGCGACTTCAGCGTGAAGCTGCTGATAAGTCAAAGTTCGCTGGTAGCCCGGCTCGCCTTCCCAGATGATCGCGGCTTTGTTGCGCCGCCAGGTTGAAAGATGCCGGTCGAGGCAATTGTAGGAAGCGTTGATTTTCCCCCCGACAAACCATTTGGCGTGCGGCTCGTGCCATTCGAGAATTGTGTCCCAATGGCGAAACCAATGAAGATTGTGCGCCTGCGACGCCCAAAAGCCTTCCAAATCGGCGGCGGCTTCGGCGTACATTCGCTCGTATTCTTCAAAACTCTTGACGTGCGCATTCTCCGCAAATCCGGCGGGCGGCGGAAAAACTCGGTCTTCGTGTAAAACCGATTCAATGGCGATATTTTGTTCGGACATATTTTTCTCCAAATTTTAAACAACGAAAAATTAAAACGCTGAAAATGTTATCGTAAATTTTCTTTTTGGGGTAAAACATTTGCGGCTTGCAAAAATTTAAAATGTTTTTTTTCCACCTTGACGAAGCCGCTCGGACTTACTTAAGATATGCTGTGTTTTCAGATTAATACACTGAAACACAGCATATCTTTCGCTAAAGGCAGTCGCCGCCTTTATTCAAACAAAAACTCAAACTCTGAATTTCTCATTTTCAAAGGCTTTTTCGAGTGTAAAATTTAAAAAATCTCGAAATCTTTATAAATTTTCTCCGCTTATCGAGCCTAAAGAAATAAACCGAATATTTTCCGATTTATTCCGATAACAAAATAATAAATACAGTTTTGGCAGCCCACGGTTCACAAGACAAACTTTGCAGCGAATTTAACTCAGATTGAAAAAAGAATCGAAAGAAGATGAAAAAAATGCTGTCCCGCATTCTCTTGGCAGGTGTGTTAGCCTCGCTCGCTTTTATTTATTCTCCTGTTTTAGCTTCAATGCGAGGCGTCGGCGAGAAATCAATTACAGCGCCGATTGAGCTACTTTATCTAAACGGCGTGCCGGTCGGCACGGGTTCGGCAATTGTCGCGCCGACTTTTAACTACTTGCCGCTTCGCATCGGCGCAGCGCATTTTCTCGAAACAAACGGCGTAGACGACAGATTTAAAGGAATTGTTGACGAAACGCAAATCTACAACCGCGCCCTTTCCGCGTCGGAAGTAGCGGCAATCCACACCGCCGGAAGCGCGGGCGTTTGTTCTAACGCGGTTTTTACCAATCTAAATCCAAACGGCAAAATCGCTTTTTCCAGCAACCGCACCGGAAACTGGGAGATTTTTATGATGAACTCTGACGGCTCGAATCAAACAAACCTCACGAACAGCGCAGCGATTGATTTTGATTCGGCGTTCTCACCCGACGGCAGCAAAATTGCCTTTACGAGTCACCTAGGCAATGATGACGTTTATGTAATGAACGCCGACGGGTCGAATCAAATTAGATTAACTACCGATGATACTAATGATAACGTACCAAGCTGGTCTCCCGACGGCACGAAAATCGTTTATTCCAGTCGGCGCACCGGCTACGGTGACATTTATCTGATGAACTCGGACGGCACAAATCAAATGAGATTGACCGCGCACGTCGCAGTTGACTATGCTCCAAAGTTTTCGCCCGACGGCTCGCGCATTGTGTTTTATAGCAATCGCGACGGCAACTATGAAATTTATGTGATGAATGCGGATGGCTCGAATCAAACCAGATTAACGGACAATCCGGCGGATGACGGTTTTCCGGCATTTTCGCCCGACGGCTCGAAAATCGCTTTTGTCACAGACCACAACGGCAATCATGAAATCTTTGTGATGAGCGCCGACGGCAGCAATCAGGTCAATCTCACAAACAATTCGGCTGGTGATTATTATCCGGCGTGGTCGTCGGACGGCTCAAAAATCGCTTTTGAGTCAAATCGAGACGGCAACTCTGATATTTACGTAATGAACGCCGACGGCACAAATCCAACTCGTTTGACCAATAACTCGGCGATTGATTCCCGCCCGACGCGGCAGACCGTCGGAAACGGCGTGACGATTGCACCCGCGAGCAACTTCAACATAACTTTCAACAACATCACGCAAGCGGGCTACACCGCCGCCGCGCCTTTGAGCGCTGCGCAGATTCCTGCTTTGCCCGCGCGCTACAGCCTGACTTCGCCTGTGGCGGCTTACGACGTTCGCACTTCCGCCGCTTATTCCGGCAACATTACGGTCACTTTTCAAGTGCCGAACGTCTCGCATTCTCAAATTTGCCGCCGACTGCGTTCATTGCACTTTGAAAACAATTGGACTGACGATAATAACGCAGAGCCTGTTTATAATGTCACAACGCAAATCTGCACGGTGACGCAAACAGTTTCCACTCTCTCGCCATTTGTCGTCGCACAAATGACTGCACCGACAGCGGCGTCAGTTTCGGTTGGCGGGCGAGTTCTGACGGCAGAGGGACGCGGCATCCGTAACGCTCGCGTGACTCTGACAAATTCAGCCGGAGAAACGCGCATTCTGCTAACCGGAGCATTCGGCAATTATCGTTTCACGGACGTTCCGGTCGGTGGAAGCTACGTTATCAGCGTTGCGGCAAAACGATTTACATTCGCTCCGCCAGTGCAAACCTTGACACTTCAAGAAGAACAAAACGATGTAAATTTCACGGCTTACAATTAGCCGGAAATCAGAACCGCATTTTTTAAAAGGCGAGGTTGTTAAACCTTGCCTTTTTTAGATTTCCGATTTGAAAACTACAACGGACGCTCATTCGGCGGGGTTTCGTTGAATTCGTCCCACATCCGCATGTTATGCGTTTCGGGCAGCATTACTGTGCCGATCAGAAACGTGATTCCGGCGACAATCATCGGGTAAACGAGACCAGCGTAAATATTGCCCGTATAAGCGCAGGCGAAAAGCCCGATGGTCGGGAGCAGACCGCCGAAAACTCCGTTGCCGATGTGATACGGGAGCGACATCGAGGTGTAGCGGATTTTTGCCGGAAACGCTTCGACTAAATAAGCCGCGATCGGCGCGTAAACCATCGTCACAAACAACATTTGAATAAAAATCAGAAGCGTCAGCATCGTTACGTTCGGCGCGGTCGCCGCCGCTGCGGGCTGATTGTCCGCCGTCACCGGAGTTATTTTCGGTTCGCCCGTCACCGGGTCGGGAACGGAGTGAATCGCGGCGACGTTGTTTCCGGCGTAATGAACCATCCCATTATAAATCGGCAGATAACAAATCACCGCCAGCAGACAGCCCGCCATCATAATTTTCTTGCGCCCGATTTTATCCGACAGCCAGCCGAAGAAAATAAAAAACGGAATTGCCAGAAAAATCGCCCCCGCGATAATGTAACTGGCTGTTTGACGCTCGATTTTTAAAATCGTCTGCATATAAAAGAGCGCGTAAAATTGTCCGGTGTACCAGACGACGCCCTGCCCGGCGGTCGCGCCAAACAGTGAAACAAGGACGCGGCGGCGGTTTTCGGGGTTCATAAAAGCGTCAACGAGCGGTTTAGACGAAGCCATTCCGGTCGCTTTGATGTGCCGGAAAACCGGCGATTCTTTCATTCTCAGGCGAATGTAAAGCGACGCCAAAACCAGCACAATCGAGATGATGAACGGAAGCCGCCAGCCCGCGAAAAAGCTGTCAGCGCCGAACGCTTCTTTCGACATTGAATTTTGCAGCCCGATGATAACAGCCAGCGAAATCAGCAAACCGAGTGACGCCGTGATTTGAATAAAGCTCGTGTAAAAACCGCGCTGCGCGTCCGGGACGTGTTCGGCGACGTAAACGGTCGCGCCGCCGTATTCGCCGCCCAAAGCCAATCCCTGCAAAATGCGCACAATAATCAGCGCAATCGGCGCTGCGAGTCCGATTTGGCTATAAGTTGGCAGAAAACCGACTGCCGCTGTTGCGCCGCCCATAATCAACAGCGTCACCAGAAAGGCGTATTTGCGACCGACAAGATCGCCGATGCGCCCAAAAAATAACGCTCCGAACGGGCGCACGATAAACCCGACCGCAAACGTCAGCAGATACATAATTAGCGCAAACGTTTCACCGGCTTCCGGCGGATAAAAAAGCGGTGAAATAATCGTGGCTAGACTGCCGAAAATATAAAAATCGTACCATTCGATCACGGTTCCGGCGCTCGAAGCGCCGATAACCTGCCAAATTTGCCCTTTGCTCAGTTCCCGATTGACAGGAACGCTCGCGGGCGATTGCATTTTTAGTTCTTCTGCCGACATAGACATTTTTTTGCGTTATTTATAAATCCAAAAATCGTTGCAGCGTTTCCGGTAAAAGCGTATTCCGCTGCGCTGCAAAAATTTCTGCAATTAAAATTGGGAAAAGCCCGAATTCGGTTGCGCTCCGAAAACCGGCGGAGGAGGCGGCAGATGTTGTGCGAAATTAGTCGGTCTGCCGAAGACGCGCAAGTAAGCTGCGAAATTTGCCGCCATCAGAATCGGAATCACAAAGAAAATCCCGACGCCGCAGACCAGCGCACCGGCAAGAGCTATTACTCCTTCAATAATAAATAAACCGATGAGCGGGAAAAAGTTGCGCAAACCGGCTCGGACGCTTTGCGTTATCGCCTCGACCGCAGAAGCATTTCTCACGGCGATAAGCTGATAAATAAAAAACATCAACGCGCTGAAAACAAACGAAAAAATCAGATAAAACAGCGCAATCGCCAAAAAGGCGGGAATCAGTGTTTGAAAAATTTTCGGGTCAAACTTTCCGCCCGGCGCAATCACGTCGGCTCCAAACCGGGAAATTCCAAAGACAAATCCAATCAGCACAGTCGTAACGCCGATGACAAATTGAAACAGCGTAAAGACGAGCGCCACAATCAAACAAGGCTGAAAAAATTTAAAGCCCGCAAATAAATCGCCGAATTCGGGCGCTCCGCCGCTCGCTTTGCGCGACAGCGCGACATAAATGCCGCAAGTCAGAAGAGCGGAAAGCAGAATTGTCACCAAATTTGAAATGATGCTAAAGGCTTGCGCGATAAGCTGCGGAACGAGAACTGATGCGGCGTTTGCGGGCGTTCCCGCCGAAACAGCGACAATTCCGCGCGAGACGATTTGCGAAATCGCTCCGACTACTCCGCCGACGGTCGCCGAAACGACAATAACTATCAAAGTCATCACCAGCGTCATCCCGAAAAACAGCCAGTAATCGCTTTTTATTAAAGCCCAGCCTTCCGACACCGCTTCGGTCGGGTGCACCGATCCTGATTCGTATTCCATTAATTTTCTCCGTTTAAAAGTATTAGTCAGTGTATGCTCTATCTATCCGGTTGAGCGGCGAGATTCTAACACGAATTTCGCATCTTGCGCGCCGGAAATGTTTATCATTAACAAAGTGAGCCGGGGCGGAACTTTTTTTGTAGAAACGGCGTAATTTCATTTTGACAAAATGTTTTGTCGTTTTAAGATTTAGTCAGTTGCCGAAAAGAGGATAAAGGTGGCAGCAGCACAAGCATTGATGATTGATTCAGGCGCAGAATTGGTTCGCAAGTGCCGTGCAGGCGACGGCGCGGCTTGGGAGGAAATCGTTTCGACCTATTCGCGCCGGATTTTTAATCTTGCGTATCGCTTTACGTCGAACCGCGACGCGGCGGAAGATTTGACGCAGGAAGTTTTCGTGCGCATTTACCGCACGCTCGATCAATTCGATCAGCGGCAGGGCGATTTGCAAAACTGGCTGATGCGTCTGGCGCGTAATTTGATTATTGACGATTACCGCCGCCGCCAGCGCAATCCGCAGGACGCGCACGCCGAAGACGTTGAGGATCACGCTTTCCACTTGCCGTCGGTGACGGCTTCGCCGCAGCGCGAAATGGAACGGCGCGAGCTTTCCGTGCAGGTGCAGGAAGGTATTGATAAATTGCCGGCGGATTTAAGAACGTGCGTTATTTTGCGCGACATTGAAGAGCTTTCGTATCAGGAAATCGTTGATTTATTAAAGATTCCCGAAGGTACTGTAAAATCGCGAATTAATCGCGGGCGCATCGAGCTGGCGAAAATACTGCGCCGGATGCGCGTCGTAGCGATGACGTAAAGCGGTTCCAAGTTCCAAGTTCAAGGTTCAAAGTTAACCCGCTTTCCGACCTTGAACCTTAAACCTTGAACCTTGAACTAGAAGACAAGTGGACAAACAATGTAATGACGGATAATTTACTTTGCAATCAATTTGAAGATTTATTGACCGACTACCTCGACGGCGCGTTGGAAAAGGGGACGAGTCGCGCAGTGGCAGCTCACGCCCTGCGTTGTCCGATGTGCCACGCGCTTTTAAACGAAGTAAAGCTCACAATCCAGTCTTGCCGCGAAGCCGAAGCTCCCGCGCCTTCCCTGCAAATGGAAGCCAGAATTCTGCAAATGACGCATCCCGAATCGGCGATGTCGTGCGGGCAATTTGAAGAGCTTTTGACTGAATATCTCGACGGATTTTTGCCCGCCGCCGTTTTCCATCGCTGGGAACGCCACGCTTATTTGTGTCAGAGCTGCACGGATTTGCCGGGCGAAGTCGTCCGCAGCATCGCCGTCTGCTACACCGCAAAAGCCGACGAATTGCCGGTTTCAGCCAGTTTGCACGCGCGGATTTTACAAGCCACTTTGGGAACGGAAAAAGCCGCCGAAGTGCGGATGCCGCTCGTCGAACAAATCAAACAAGCTCTGCGCGACTTTTTAGCGCCGATTTTGCAGCCGGTTTTGACTCCGCAATTCGCATCTGCCGCGACGATGATGCTGCTCGCTTTCTTTTTATTCACCAGCTCCTCTTCTGACGGCAGCTTTTCGAGCGTTTTAAACACCGGATACAAAATGGCTGAACAAACTTACGCGCAGGGCGCGTCGGTCGTCGGCGCAAACATCGCCGAACCGATCAACGAACAAAACGGAAACGGACAAATCATTGTTCAACCCGCGGGAGGCGGCGAGCAAAACTAATGACAAACTCCTGCGCTTTTCATCCGCATAATTTCGCCGCCGTGCAGTGTAATAGCTGCGGGCGCGGACTGTGCCCGGCTTGCGACCACCGAGTCAAAGGCTTTCCGTTTTGCGCCGATTGCATCGTTTCGGGCGTCGAGCTTCTTCGATTGCATCAGCAAAATCCCGGCGCTGGCGTTGGCGAGCGGAAAATCTCGCCGATAATTTCAGCCGTTTTATCGCTTTTCTGTCCGGGTTTGGGCGCGGCGTATAACGGTCAAACCGCCAAAGCAATCGTTCATTTCGCGTTTTTCGTCAGTTTGTTTCAAATGGCGATTTTGACCAACGGAATGGCGATTTTCGTTTTCGGATTTTTGGGAATGTGGCTGTTCGCGGCGGTTGACGCCTGGCGAATGGCGCGCTTGATTCGCGGCGGGTTAAAATCGGGCGCGGCGGAAGATTTGTGGATGCAGAAACTGATTGCCAAACCGCTCGTCTGGGCGATTGCATTTATTACGCTCGGCACAATGTTTTTTCTGCATACAACGCTCGGTTTTCGGCTTCCGGTTCGTGAATTGCTGCCGCTTCTGCTTGTCGGTCTCGGCGTTTACTGGCTGATAGGATATTTTAAAGCCAAAAAAGAACCGAAAGAAGAATATGATTTCAGCGCCAGAGTCGTGCGCGGAAATTTTCCGACCGCAACAAATTTTAATTCGGCAACAGAAGAGTTTCCGACAGTGGTTTCTAATCAAGCGTCCCGGTTTCAGAGATAAATTTGAAAACCGGGCGTGAAAAAGTTTATTCTGATTTTGAAAGTTTGGGAGTTATAAATTATGAATATGGGATTTTTAAAAACGGCGGGAATTTTGGGCAGCCTTTTAACGCTAATCGCTTTGATGATCGCTTTCCTGCGTCAATTGATTGATTTGGTCGGTTTTATGATGATGGCGGTTAAGCTGGTTTTGTTTCTTGGTTTTATCGGATTATTCCTTTTTATCTGTTTGGTTGCTTATCGCACTTTCCGCGAGAGAAAACGCGAGCGCGACGAAGTTTAACTTTTTTATTTTTGCAAAAAAAAAGGCGGGATGTGTATCCCGCCTTTTTTCTTTTTTATGAATCGAGCTTTAGAAATCAAAGCGAATGCCGAGTTGAAGCTCGCGATTGTAGCTCGAATTGAAAGTAAACGAAGGCGAACCGGAGACGAAAATGCGCGGAGTGGCAAAGTTCGTCGTTTGCGTTAAACGACCTCCGCCGGTCGTGGCGTAGCTGTAAAGCGCGTTGTTGACCGATTGTACGTTTGAACGATTGAAGACGTTAAAACCTTCGGCGAAAAGCGATAAACGATAGCGCTCGCCGAAACGAATGACACGTCCGAGACGTAGATCAAGCTGATAAGTCGGAGGAGTCGAAAATTGATTTCTCTTCGTTCCGGGCGCGCGGTCGTTCGCCGTGTTGCCGTCGTTGTTAGGGTCGCCGGAAACAGCCGCCGAATAAGCGATGCCCGATTGCGCTGTGAAAATTCCGGTAACGAGATAATCGCTGAGCAATGCGCGAACGATTTTATTATCGCTGTATTTAAATGTTCCCGTTTCGTAAACAGGGCTGAAGATAAAACGATGCCGCACATCCAAATCTGACCGTCCGTATTCGCCCGACAAATCAAATTGATTCTCGGCGATTTTTGAATCGTCACTGCCGACGACAACCGAAGTCTGGTCGGGTTTGTCGTCCTTTGCTTTCGACAGGGTGTAGCTGGTGTTGAATTGAAAATGATTGGCGAAACGCCGATTTAATTCAAACGACAAGCCCTGATAGAAAGAATTGGCGGTGCTTTCGTAAACGCTGATGCGCTGAAACGCCGGAATCGGGCGCGCTGCCGGAAATCTTTGAATGGTCAAAGATTCTGATGTTTGTGTCGTGCCGCTAAAAACCGGGACAGTTGTCGGAACCGGAGCGGACAAATTCGCATTTCGAGTGCGCGTTAGATCGTCGCCTCGGAAAAGAGTGTATTGCACCGAAAAAGTCGTGTTCGCAAAAATTTCGCGCTCAAACTGCACGCGGGCTTGATGCGTGAAAGGCTGTTTGTAGTTTTTGTCGAACAGGTAAAGATTGATCGGCGCAAGCGCGACGCCGGTCGGAACGCTTGAGAAAATATTCGGATAAGTCGGACATAAAGCGGGCGAAGTCGTGCAGTTAATATCAATCGCCACAACCTGAATGCCGTTTTGCGAATGCGCCGTTCCCGTCAGAATCGCGGTCGTGCGGGCATAAAACATTCCGTAACCGCCGCGCAGAACGGTTTTCGGGTCGAATGCGTAACTGAAACCCAAGCGCGGCGCGATGTTGTTTTTGTCTTTCGGTTGAAAGCCGGTGTCAAAACCCGCCGCAAGCAAGGCAGGATTCGGATTTTGGATCGGCGGTTTGGCAATTGTTTGGTAATCGTAGCGCAATCCGAGATTGAGAGTCAGGTTC
>DASVUH010000077.1:0-54976 GCA_036387135.1 Pyrinomonadaceae bacterium
AGTATTTTCCGAATTAAACCGCAAAGAGCGCAAAGGTTTTTCGCAAAGGACGCTAAGAACTTTTAATCCTGATTTGCTTAATTTTATTTTCGGTTTCTCAAAATTGCTTCGGACATCGAATTTCTTTATACTTGCAACATAGATTTCTGAAGTTTTCAGAACGCGCCCTTTTCTCCAAAGTGACCGACAACGAGCCTAAAGATGTAACGCAATTGCTGATCAGATTGACTGACGGCAACACGCAGGTTTTGGATGATCTACTCCCGCTCATCTATGGCGAGCTGCGCCAGCTTGCAAATCGTTATCTGCGGCGCGAGCGTTCCGATCACACATTGCAGCCGACGGCTCTAGTTCACGAAGCGTATTTGAAATTGGTTGACCAAAAAAACGTCCGCTGGCAAAATCGCGCGCATTTTTTCGGAGTTGCGGCAAATATGATGCGGCGCATTCTGGTTGACCACGCGCGCAAGCACACGGCGGATAAACGCGGCGGCGATGCGGAAGTATTGCCGCTCGAAGAAGAAATTCTCGTTGTCTCCTCTGACGAGAAATCAATGGAGCTTCTTGCGCTCGACGAAGCTCTTGAAAATCTGGCGAAAATTGACGAGCAAAAATCGCGCATCGTCGAATTACGTTATTTCGGCGGTCTTTCGGTCGAAGAAACTGCGGAAGTTTTAGGCGTTTCCCCAATCACGGTCAAACGCCAATGGCGAATGGCAAAGGCTTGGCTCTACGGGCAAATCTCTTCATAAATGATGAATTATGAATGATGAACGATGAGCGAAATGCTTTAACATTCATCGTTCATCATTCATAATTCATCATTGTTTATGACTCCTCAGCGTTGGCAGCAAATTGAAGAAATATTTCAATCGGCGTTGGATATTGAAAATCCCGCCGAACGCCGGGAGTTTGTGCGCCAAAGCTGCGACGGAGACGCCGAATTAAAACGGGAAGTCGAAAAGCTGCTCGCCGATTTCGATTCCGCCGAAGGATTTATCGAATCGCCGGTCTGGACCGACAGCCGGATGTTTAACTCAGCCGCCAGAGTCGAAATGGCTTCCTCGCTCGAAAGAGAAATGCCGTCAGTCGTCGGTTATCACGCAGAAGACCAGATGATCGGGCAGCGCGTCGGTGTTTTTCGACTGACCAAAGAAATCGGGCGCGGCGGTATGGGCGCGGTTTATCTCGCCGAAAGAGACGACGGCGAATTTCGCCAGCGCGTCGCCATCAAGCTCATCAAACGCGGAATGGATACGGATTTTATCGTCCGCCGTTTTCGCCACGAGCGACAGATTCTCGCCAATCTCGATCATCCGAACATCGCGCGTCTGATTGACGGCGGCACGACCGAAGACGGTTTGCCGTTTTTCGTGATGGAATACATCGAAGGCGAGCCGCTGCATCGTTATTGCGACGCGCGCAAATTAAACATTCGCCAGCGTTTACATCTGTTCCGGCAAATTTGTTCCGCCGTTCATTACGCGCACGAAGCGCAAATTATACACCGCGACATCAAACCGGGAAATATTCTCGTTCTTCCGTCCGGCGTGCCGAAGCTGCTCGATTTTGGAATCGCCAAAATTTTAGACCCGGATATGATTCACGAATCGGTGAATCCGACTTCGACGATGATGCGTTTGATGACGCCGGAATACGCTTCGCCCGAACAAGTTCGAGGTCTTCCGGTCACGTCAACTTCCGATGTTTACGCGCTCGGCGTTTTGCTTTACGAGCTTTTATCGGGACATCGCCCGTACAGTTTTACGGGACGCGCCGCGCACGAAATCGCGCGCGTGATTTGCGAATCTGAGATCGAATTACCGAGCGAAGCGGTGGCGAAACCGGAAAATCTGCTGGCGAGCTACGCGCAAAATCAGATTACTGCGGAGAAAGCCGCCGAATTGCGAAGCGCCGATATTTCAAAACTCGAATCGGAAATCGCCGGAAATCTCGACAACATCATTTTAAAAGCCCTCTGCAAAGAAACCGAAGGGCGTTACGGAAGCGCGAAAGATTTTTCCGACGACATTTCCCGTCATCTCGACGGCGTTGCGGTAAACGCCGAACCTTGCGCGGTTTCTTACGTCGGCAACGTTGAAAAATCTTACACAACCGACGGCAATCTGACGGGCGACCGTTCGATTGCGGTTTTGCCTTTTAAATTGCTCAATGTTTTGGCGGACGAAAACACCGGCGACCGATTTTTGGGGCTGGGTTTAGCGGACGCGATGATTACCCGTCTCTCGAACGTTCGTCGTTTCGTCGTGCGTCCGACTTCAAGCGTTTTGCGTTACGGCGAAGGCAATTTCGATCCGTTCGGCGCGGGGCGCGAGCTTGGCGTCGAATTCATTCTCGACGGTCACATTCAACGCGCGGGCGACCGCATTCGGATTTCCGTCCAGCTTTTAAATGTCGCCGAACGAACCACGGTTTGGGCGGAGAGATTCGACGAAAAATTTACCGACGTTTTAAGTCTCGAAGACGCGATTTCGACGCTCGTCGCAATGGCTCTGGTTTCGCGCCTTACCGATGATGAACGCGAGCAGCTTTTAAAACGCGGAACGGATAACGCCGACGCTTTCGAGGCTTATCTGCGCGGGCGTTATCACTGGAACACTTTCACCGAAGAAGGTTTCGCCAAAGCCATCGTCGCTTACAATCAAGCGATTGCGCTCGACCCGAAATACGCTCTGGCTTATGCCGGAATCGCTGATTATTACAACTGGCTCGGCGTTTACGGCGTCCTGCCCGCCAACGAATGTTTCAAAGCCGCTATCGAAGCCGCCGAACGCGCCATTGCGCTTGACTCGGAACTTGCGGACGCGCACGCGAGCCTCGGTTTTGCTATCGTCGGCGGCGATTACGATTGGGAACGCGGCGAGCGCGAATGCCGCCGCGCCCTGGAATTAAACGAGCATAGCGTCGTCGGGCATCTTTGGTATTCGCTTCATCTGACGATGGAACGGCGCTTTGACGAAGGCGATTATCACGCCCGGCGCGGAGTCGCGCTCGATCCGCTCGCGCCGTTTAACGCTTACAATCTCGCGTGGGTTTTGTATTACGCGCGCCGTTTTCGCGATTCAATCGCTCAATACGAGAAAAACATTGCGGCAAATCCGCTCTACGCGATTAACTATGCCGGTTTGAGCTGGACTTTGCGGATTGTCGGGCGTTACGACGAAGCGGTCAACGCGATTCGCCGCGCCATGGAATTGACAACCGATAGCACGTTTATGCTTTCGGTTTACGGTCAGACGCTCGCAGCCGCGGGTGAACGCGAGGAGGCGCGGGCGGTTTTGCGGAAAATCGAAGAAATGTCCGAAAACCGTTTCGTTTCTTCGTATCAAATCGCGCTGATTTACAATTTCTTAGGCGACAAAAAGAAAACGCTTGAGCTGCTCGAAAAAGCCTACGAACAGCGCGAAGCCTGGCTGGTCTGGCTCGACGTTGAACCGGCGTTCGATAATTTAAGAAACGAGTCGCGTTTCGTTCGCTTGCTCGAACTCACCGAAAATCCATCATTTTTGCGCGCTCGCGGAGCGGAAATCGAGAAGACCAGCACGCCTTCGACGCAGATTATGACCGGCGACGGCGAGTCTAAAATGACCGGCGAAACGCCGATTCTCCCGAAAACGAAACGAAGCATTTTCTCACCGCGCAATTTAGCGGTCGCAGCAATTGTTCTAGTCTGCATTTTCGCAACCGCAGCCGTTGCAATGCGCTACGGTTGGCAAGCGGGCTGGCAAAATTCGGTCGCTGCGCCGCAGCCCGAAGCGCAAACAAACGTCGCGCCTGTTAATTCCGAGAACACCGGGAAAAACCGTCTGCGCTCAATCGCCATTTTGCCGTTCACGACAATTGGAGCGCGAACGGACGACGACCAGTATCTTGGCGTCGGAACGGCGGATTTGGTGACGAATAAATTGAGCGAGTTAAAAGAGGTCAATCTGCGTTCGGCATCCTCGGTTCGCAGATTTTTAAAAACCAGCAAAACCCCGCAGGAAATCGGGCGCGAATTGGCTGTTGATTATGTCATCGGCGGAAGCATCGAGCGCAAAGGCAGCCAGGTCGAAGCCCGGCTCGAAATGATTGACGCCGCAAACGGCACGGTTGTTTGGACGGAAAATTTCGCAGCGCCGAACAACAATTTATTCGATTTGCAGGACGACATCAGCGAAAAAATCGTCACTTCGCTCAGCTTGCAGCTTACGAGCGCGGAAAAACAAAATCTGACGAGACATTTTACGACCAGCAACGACGCGCAGCAGCTTTATTTCGCCGGGCGCTACCATTTCGGAAAACGCACGGTCGAAGGGCTTCATCAAGCGATTTCTTTGTTTCAGCAGGCAATCGAAATTGACCCGAAATTTGCGCTCGCTTATACGGGACTTGCCGATTGCCAGGCTCTTTTAAACTGGTATCAGGAACCGCCGCCGCCGGACGCCTGGGAAAATGCGAAAGCGGCGGCGGGGCGCGCCGTCGCGCTCGATCCGAAAATCGCCGAAGCGCACGCTTCGCTCGCCTTCGTCCGCTTTCACTACGAGCGCAATTACGCCGGAGCGGAAGACGAATTTCGCCGCGCAATCAACTTAAAACCGAATTACGCGACGGCGAATCAATGGTACGCATTTCTGCTTTCGGCGCAAGGTCGGCACGATGAATCGGTAAATATTATGCGCCGCGCCGAAGAGCTTGAGCCGCGTTCGGCGGTAATCGCGCTCGCCGTCGCCAATGTTTTGTTTTACGCCCGCCGCTACGACGAAGCCATTGCCCAATGCCGCCGCGCGCTCGAAATTGACCCGTCATCGGTTGGCGCTTACGCCGTGCTGCGCTGGAATTACGAGAAAAAAGGAATGGCGCAGGAATCGCTCGAAGTTTATGAAAAAGAACTCGCTTTTGCCGGCGACACGCCGACTTCGCGCGCAAAATTGGCGCACGTTCTGGCGGCAATCGGGCGCGGTGACGAAGCTCGCCGAAATCTCGACGAATTAATCAAAAACGGTCAGATTCAGCACGTCACCCCTTACGAAATAGCCGTCATTTATTCGCTTCTGAATCAAACGGATAGAGGATTGGAATGGCTCAAAAAAGCCAAAGACACTCACGTCGTCGGATTCTCTTTCGTCCGCGTTGACCCGATGCTCGACAATTTGCGGGAAGACCCGCGCTTTGCCGAAATCGTCAAATAAAATTCAAATCGGCAATTCAAAAATCCACACTCTGGAAATTCCGGCGTCAAACGCGCTAATCTTCAACTTATGAAAATCGGTCTCGCGCTTTCGGGCGGCGCGGCGCGTGGAATGGCACACGTCGGCGTGCTGAAAGTTTTGCTCGAACACAACATTCCGATAGATTGCGTAGCGGGAACGAGCGCCGGTTCGCTCGTTGGCGGCGCTTTCGCTTCGGGCTTAACAGTCACGCAAATCGCGGAAATGGCTGCAAAAGTGCGCTGGACTCTTTTGGGGCGAATCGCTTTTTCGCGTTTCGGGATTCTCTCGACCGATAAAATGCGCGGATATATTCGGGAAAATTTGCCCGTTCAGCGTTTTGAAGAAATGCCTATTCCTTTTGCCTGCGTCGCGACCGATTTAAACACCGGCGAGGCAGTCGTGATGAAGGAACGCGGCGATCTGGCAACTGCAATCTGCGCAAGCTGTGCCGTTCCCGGGCTTTATGTCCCGGTTATTAGCGAAGACAGACGCCAATTGATTGACGGCGGAGTGGTTGAAATCATTCCAACCGTTACCGCGCGCGATTTGGGCGCAGATTTTGTCATCGCCGTTGATGTTGTTTCACAAGGCGCAAATTTTTTGGACAAACCTCAAACCATTGTCGGCGTTTTTTTCCAGTCGGCAATGTTGATGCTCCGAACTGTTTCGCGTTATCAGTTAAACACCGCCGACATCGTGATTCGCCCCGAAGTAAAACATCTGCGCTGGGATGAAGTGGGGCGTTCGCGAGAGTTTATCGAAGCCGGAGAAAAAGCCGCTTTGGAAGCAATTGACGAAATCAAAAGATTAATCCAAATTGCTAAATAATGCGCTACGACCAGAATTTTCTCGAAAATTTAAAACAGCAGACCGACATTGTGCGGCTCGTCGGCGATTACGTGCAGCTTAAAAAAAAGGGCAATAATTACTGGGCGAATTGCCCGTTTCACGGCGAAAAGACGGCTTCGTTTTCGGTTAATCCGAAAGGCTTTTTCTATTGTTTCGGCTGCGGCGTGAAGGGAAGCGCGTTCAATTTCGTGATGCAGATGGAAAACGTCGCGTTTGGCGAAGCCGTGAAAATCATTGCCGACAAACAAGGCGTTCAATTGCCCGCGCCGCAAATGCAGAGCAAAGGTGACGAGGAGAAATACAAAGAGCAAAAACGGCTAGCCGAAGTCAGGAAAAAAGAAGCCGAAATTGTCATTGAATTAAACGGCTGGGCGATGGAGTTTTGGGAAAATCATTTGCAGGAAAACAACCCGGAGGCAAAAGCTGCGCGCGAATATCTCGAAAAACGCGGGCTTTCCGATGAAACCAGAAAAACTTTCCGGCTCGGTTACGCGCCCGACCGTTGGGATGCGCTGCTAGGGTTTTTAAAACAAAAAGGCGCGGACGACAAGCAAATCGAGATGAGCGGTCTGGTCAGCAAAAACGAGGAGAAAAATCGCGTTTACGACCGATTTCGCGGGCGCGTGATTTTTCCGGTTTTGGACATTGCGGGAAAACCGATTGCGTTCGGCGCGCGAACGCTCGGCGCGGGCGAGCCGAAATATTTAAATTCCCCGGAAACCGCAGCTTACATCAAAGGCGATAATTTATACGGGCTTTATCAAAACGCGGCGGAAATCCGTCGGCGCAAATTTGCGATTCTGGTCGAAGGCTATCTCGATCTGCTGACGCCGTTTCAATACGGCGCGCGAAACTGCGTGGCGAGTCTCGGAACGGCTTTGACGCAAAATCAGGCGCGGCTTTTATCGCGTTTTTGCCGCCGCATCAAAATCAATTACGACGGCGACAAAGCCGGAATCAAAGCGGCGAAACGCGCGATTGAAATTCTGCTAGCCGAAGATTTTGAAACCAAAATCCTTGTTTTGCCCGACGGCGCAGACCCGGACGAATTTATCAGAAATAACGGCATCGTCGAATATAATCAGCAGCACGCCAAACGCTCGGTCACATTTGCGCCGTTTGTTCTGGAGCAAGCCGCCGAAGGGCGAGATTTCCGCAACGCGACGGACAAACAAGCGGCAATCGAAGACGTTTTGCCGTTTTTGCGAGTGGTTAAAAGCGCGATTCAGCGGCAGGAATTTCTTGACGCCGCAATAAATCGTTTCCAGATTGATTCAACGCATCGCGCGACGCTGCTCAAATCTTTACAACTCGAAGCCGCCAACACGAATCGCCCGAATTACGACGATTTTAAACAACAAGTTGCCGATGCCGTGCAGGCGAAACCGACGGTTGCCGAACAGGATTTGCTTGAATTGATAATTCACGACACCGAATTGCGCGAAGCGATTTTGCCGCAGCTAGAGCCTTCGGATTACGAACACCTCGCTTCGGCGCAGATTTTCCGGGCGATTATCGAATTAAATGCAAACGGCGGCGAAATCAACGCTGAAAATTTGCAGGCGTTTGCCGGAGATTCGGATTCGCTCTCGGTTTTGTTTTTGAGCGACACGGCGCGCGCCGAAGATGAAACGATTGACGAAGTTTTAATGAAAGCCGAAAAATGCGTGATTTCGCTGCGCCAAATGGCGATTGACCGCCGCTTGCGCGAAATCTCCGAAGAGCTTAGGCAATCGGAACGAGCGGGCGAAACCGAAAGATTTAATAATTTACTTATGGAACAGCTTGAGCTGAGCCGACTCAAAAATGAATTGGGCAGAATCGAAAGCTAAAGCGCGTGCCGCTGCAAATCTTCGAGCGAAACGTAATTCAAAGCCGCCTGGTGTGTAGCGTTTAAATTGACGGGCGGCGCGACTCCGGCTTCGAGAGCTTCGCGCCAGCGCGCCGCGACTACGCACCAGGAATCTCCCGGTTTCAAACCGGGAAAATTGAATTCCGGGCGCGGCGTTGATAAATCGTTGCCGCGCTCGCGGGAAAATTCCAAAAATTCAGCCGTCACGCGGGCGCAGACCGTATGGCTGCCGGTGTCGCTCGGTCCGGTTTTGCAGCAGCCGTCGCGGAAAAATCCGGTTAGCGGGTCGCGCGAACAATCTTCCAATTTTCCGCCCAAAACATTTTTCTGCTGCGGTCTTGTGCCGTTTCCGTTGTGATTCATAATGAAATTTATACCTTAATCATTCTCAACGGGCAATAAGTCTCTAATTTCCGTCAAAAAACGAATGTCGGCATATTTTTGAAGAGGTTAAAGCACTGTTGCCGTCTTTATCTTGACGTTTTCCTGCGGTTAAAGGCATTCTTAACCGACAAAAATATGTCAATTCCGATTACAGAGCAGGAAAATCCGCGAACGAGGGAAATTGATCGGCTGCCGACATTCGATGCGGTGCGGCTGATTAACGAAGAAGACAAAACGGTCGCGCTCGCGGTCGAAAAAGTTTTGCCGCAAATTGCCGCCGCGATTGATCGTATTGTCGAACGTTTGAAAACCGGCGGCAGACTTTTTTACGTCGGAACCGGAACGAGCGGTCGTCTCGGCGTTTTGGACGCCAGCGAATGCCCACCGACTTTCGGCGTTTCGCCGGAATTGGTGCAGGGAATTATCGCGGGCGGTTACGATGCGCTTTACAAAGCCGTCGAAGCCAGCGAGGACGACCAAGCAGCCGGAGCGACAGATTTGCAAAAGCGCGGCGTGACGGAAAAGGATGCTGTTGTCGGAATCGCAGCATCGGGCAGAACGCCTTATACAATCGGCGCTGTCGAATATGCGCGAAATTTGGGTTGTTTTACCGCCGCGATAACCTGCGTGCCGGATTCGGCAATTACGAAAGCGGCGGAGATTGCGATTGTCCCGGTCGTCGGCGCGGAAGTCATCGCCGGTTCTTCGCGAATGAAAGCCGGAACCGCGCAGAAAATGGTTTTGAATATGCTTTCGACCGCGACGATGATTCGGCTCGGCTACGTGACCGGAAACCGGATGACGAACGTCAAATCGTCGAATCAAAAACTAAAAGAACGTTCATTAAGAATTTTGCAGGCTGAAACAGATTTGGACACAAGCGACGCAACGGATTTAATGAACCGCGCGGGCGATGATTTGCGCGTGGCGATTGTTATGCACAAAGCCGGAGTCGAGCGCGAACAAGCGGAAAAAGCATTGTCGGCAAATCAAAATGTGATTGAAAAAGCCGTTGAGTTTGCCCGCAGCGAGAGTTAATATTACTTTCAATTTTTCGGCTGCAAAAGATAAAGACGCGGGATTATCGGCGTCGTTCCCTCGCAAAGTGTCTTGACCAAAAACGGAAAACCTATGAAGTCGGCTCGAAAAAACTCGGCTTTGTTTGGATTTTGGCTGCTCCTGATTTTGTCGGCGGCGCAGGTTTTTCCGCCCGCCAGAGCCGAGCGTCTGCCGGTTAAAATCTACACTTCAGCCGACGGACTCGGCAGCAGTTTTATCAATTCCATTACGCGCGATTCGCGCGGTTTTATGTGGTTTTGCACGCGCGACGGATTGTCGCGTTTTGACGGTTCGCGGTTTGTCACTTATCAGGTCGGCGCGGAAAATCCTGCGCCCGGAATCGAAAATATTTATGAAACGCGCGCCGGAGAATATTGGATTTCGACGACCGGCGGGCTGTTTCGTTTCAAACCCGAAGCGGTTTCTTCAGCCAATCAAAGAAACGCGGCGCGCCCGACGCTCAATGCCGAATTCGTCAGCAGCGCGCGCGGCGGGCTGCTCGAAGACCGCGCGGGCAATTTATGGTTTGCGGCGGGGCGCAATCTCAACCTTCTAAAAGAGCGGGACGGCAAAATCGTCATTGAAAAAATCGAGCTTGATTTACCGCCGCATCCGAACCGCGATTTTGGCGTCGCCGACATTGCCGAAGCCGCCGACGGTAGTTTGTGGCTGAACACGAGCTGGGGCTTGGTGCGCCGTCTGCCCGACAAACGAATCGTTTTTTACGAAGGCGAGACATTTAACACGCAAGGTAATCTGGCGATGTTGATGGCGGCGGACGGGAGAATCTGGCTGGCGCGGGCGCTGGAGCTGTTCGTCATCAAACCCGAATCGCTTGAATCTCTTGCCGATGCAGGTCAATTGACGATTAAACCCTTGCGCGGACATTACGCTCTGCCCGCCGAAATGGAAAAAGAAATTCGTCTGCCCGAAAATGCGGGGGAGATTCTATTTTTGACGGGCGGCGATCTACTTTCTAAGTTTCTCTCCAAACGTCTCTACCAAACCGTTGAGGGACACATTTGGCTGACGACCAGCAATGAATTAGTCGAGTTTGACGGGCGCGCGTTTCACCGTTACGACCCGGCGCAAGGATTTGCTACCGGACTTTCGCCGATGATGGAAGACGCGGCGGGCAATCTCTGGATCGGCGGGCGAAACGGATTGGCGCGGCTCGACCGCAAAGGCTTGACAAGCTACGGCGCGGCGGACGGCTTCAAATCCGAATCCGTTTACACGATTACCGAATCGGCTGATGGAAAGCTCGTCTTCGGCGACGGCGAGTTTTATCTGAATCATTTTGACGGGAAAGCTTTTGATTCCGTACGTCCCCAGATTCCTTTAAAATCGGCTTTCGTTTGGACTTCGCGTTACGCATTTCTTGACAGCCGCAATGAATGGTGGATTTTGACGAGCGAAAAGCTTTATCGCTTCGCCGCGTCGGATTTGACGAAACCGCTCGCCGCTTATTCGAGCGCGGACGGGTTGAGCGCCGATCAGCTATTTCAAATTTATGAAGATTCGAGAGGCACAATCTGGGTCAGCGTTAAGCCGACGAAAGACGCTGCTCTGCGTTTGGCGCAATTTAACCGGAGCGAAAATCGTTTTAGTTCCTTTACTGAAGCCGACGGCTATCCGCCGAATAAATCCGTTTCGTCATTTGCCGAAGATTTTCAGGGTAATCTCTGGCTCGGATTTTATGAAGGCGGCGTTGCGCGTTATTCAAACGGACGTTTTACGACTTTTACGGAAAACTTGCCCGACGGTTTGATCGGAGATTTGCACGTTGATAAAACCGGGCGTTTATGGCTCGCTTCTGGAATCGGCGGATTGCTTCGCATTGACGACACGGGCGCGGAAACTCCGCAATTCGTCCGTTTTACTACTGATAACGGGCTTTCGAGCAACAGCGTGCGAACGATTACCGAAGACCGCTTCGGCAGAATTTATGCGGGAACCGTTCGCGGCGTTGACCGACTTTCACCCGACACGAATCGTATTAAGCATTACACGATTGCCGACGGTTTGGCGGGCGATTTCGTCAACGATTCGCATTGCGACCGTAGCGGCACATTGTGGTTTGCGACGATGGGCGGGCTGTCCAGACTTGTTCCGCTGCCCGATGAAATTCCGCCCGCCCCGCCAATCTTGCTCGGCGGTTTGCGAATTGCCGGAGTCGAGCAGACGGTTTCGGAATTGGGCGATGTGCAAATCGAAAAGGGCGAGCTGACGCATACGGAAAACAACTTTCAAATTGAATTTTTCGGGTTGGATTTTCGCGCCGGAGAATATCTGCGGTATCAATACAAACTCGAAGGCGCGGACGCGGATTGGTCTGCTCCGACCGAACAGCGCAGCGTCACTTTCGCCAATCTGTCGCCCGGCGCTTATCGTTTTCTGGTTCGCGCGGTTAATTCGGAAGGCGCTGCGAGCGAGCGTCCGGCGGCGGTCGTTTTTACTATTTTGCCGCCGATTTGGGCGCGCTGGTGGTTCGTCGCGCTGGCGGTAATGCTCGTTGCCGCCGTACTTTATTTGCTTTACCGTTATCGCACGGCGCGGCTTCGTGAAATCAACGCCGCGCTGACCGAAGCCAATCGCGCCGAAGAAGAATTGCTCAAATCGCGTGGGGAACGACTCGCGGAGCTTGAAAAAGTGCGCTCGCGGATTGCAACCGATTTGCACGACGACATCGGCGCTTCTTTGACGCAAATCGCAATTTTGTCCGAAGTCGCCCGCCAGCAGACAAAAAACGGCAACGGCGCAGTAGCCGAGCCTCTGCGGGCGATTTCAAACGTCTCAAACGAATTGGTCGGCACGATGAGCGATATTGTTTGGTCAATCAATCCGGCGAAAGACCATTTTTCGGATTTGACCCAGCGAATGCGGCGTTTCGCTTCTGATGTGCTTTCGGCGAAAGGCATCGGTTTGCAATTCCACGCGCCGCATAGAGACGACGAAATTGTCGTCAACACAAACGTACGCCGCGAGGTTTTCCTGATTTTCAAGGAATCAATCAACAACATCGTCAAGCATTCAGGCGCAGCGCGAGTCAGCGTCGAAGTCGAAATTGCAGCCGGAGATTTACGTTTGCGCATTGCCGACGACGGAAAAGGTTTTGCGCCGGAAAACGGTTTTGAAATTGACGAAGAGAGCGACGGCGGCAACGGAATTCCGAATATGAAAAAGCGCGCGGCGGAAATGAATGGGGAATTGGAAATCGTATCGGAAACGGGTAAAGGCACAACCGTCAATTTGCGTCTGCCGCTGCTCGTCGAATCAGCCGTCCACACGGGTGGCGACGGAAAGATTTATTCGTCGTAAATTGTTTTCAAGAAATGGAAAATCCAGCAACAAACACCATCAAAACTGCCGTCGTCGAAGACATTCGAAACATCCGCGAAGGTTTGACGATGCTCATCAATTTCACCGACGGATTCGAGTGTTCGGGCAGCTATCGTTCGATGGAAGAAGCGATTCCGCGCCTTCGCCGCGAAGTGCCGGATGTTTTGTTATCCGACATCGGTTTGCCGGGAATGAGCGGCATCGAAGGCGTCAAAATTTTAAAAGAGCAGTTTCCGCAAATGACGGTTTTGATGCTCACGGTTTACGACGACGACGAGCGGATTTTCGACGCTCTCTGCGCCGGAGCGAGCGGCTATCTTTTAAAGCGGACTTCGCCCGCGAAACTTATCGAAAACATCCGCGAAGCCGTATCGGGCGGCGCGCCGATGTCGCCCGAAGTGGCGATGCGCGTGATTCGATTGTTTCGCGATATTCGCCCTTCCGAAAAAGTAGATTACGATTTGACGCCGCACGAAACCAGACTTTTAAAATTGATTGTCGAAGGACACAATTACACGACCGCCGCAGAAGAACTTGGCGTCAGTTACAACACGATCAAATTTCATATGCGCCACATCTATGAGAAATTGCAGGTTCATTCAAAATCCGAAGCCGTTGCCAAAGCTCTGCAAAGTCGGATTGTTTAAATACGAATCGAACGTGCGGCATAAAAGTTTTCCCTAAAATTTAATTTTCAAAAAATTACGACGCCATCCGCACGGGTGGCGTTTTCTTTTTTTCGGCGGATTATCTTCACTCAATAAGCAAGAGCGGTTCTTTTTAAAAAGGAGAAAAAAATTATGACAACGACATACGCAATTAGAAACAAAAATTTAAAGCCGATTCCGCAGGAAAATGACGCGACCTGCTGGCTGGCGGCTTATCAAATGATGTTCGACTGGAAGGGAAAAACAAAAGATTCGATTCAAACGATGCTCGAAGCGGCGCTCACTAAGAAAAGGAGTGACGAGAGCTTTCTGAAAGGTCTCGATAAATCGGATTGGGAAAAAGCGGCAAAAGCCTTCGGAATGAATTCCGTAGCCGGGAAAAAGCCTTTCACGGCGTCCGAATTAGCCGGTTATCTCGCCAACGGTCCGGTTCTGGTTCACGGTAAATTCGCGCTCGGTTTACATTCGATTGTTATTACCGCCGTGACGGTTGCGGATAATTCGTGGGAGGAAGACCGCGAAAGCACCACTTACATTAACCCTTATTGGAAAGGCGATAAAGTCGTCGCGCCGCGCACGAGTTTTTTCAAAGATTATTTGAAGCAGGGCGTGGAAAACAATAACGGAGTTGCCGGAGTGATTCAATATTGGTAGGCGTTTACAAATTTTCTGCAACGTTTTTCAAAGCCGCCCGAACGGGTGGCGTTTTTTATTTTTCGATTCGGCTTAATGCTTCAAAAGCGCGAGAAATGCGCGCGAATTTTTTAGAAGTCGAGTTGATTATGTTTTCCAGAATTTATCTTTTAGTTTTTGTTCTTTTGATTTCAGGGTTTATTTCAAGCGCGCGGGCGGCGACATTTACCGTTACATTGGGCGGCGATGCGGTTAACGATGTTTGCGATCAGTTTTGCAGCTTGCGCGAGGCAATCAACGCCGCAAACGCGAACGGCTCGGGCGCGGACACGATCAATTTCAATCTCGCCGCCAATGCGGTTTTGATTCAACCGCTTTCGGCGCTCCCCGTTATCAAAACGTCTCTGACGATTGACGGCACGACGCAATCGGGTTATTTCGGCGCACCCATTATCGTGCTGGACGGAAACGGCGCGGGCAATGCGAACGGTTTTTATATTCAAAGCCCGCCGCCGTTGATCGGCGGAGTGATTGTGCCCGCAATTTCGGTGACGATCAGAGGACTCGCGATCAATCGTTTCAGCGGAAATGGAATTCGCTCCAATTGTACCGGAAAATGTGATTTGACTGTGGAGGGAAACCGCATCGGAACGAATTCGAGCGGTCTGATTGATATGGGAAACGCTTTTCACGGCATCTTTATCGGCGCGACCGACAACAGCATTTACAACATCGGCGGCACGGGAACTTTTGAAGGCAACGTGATTTCCGGTAACGGCAGCAACGGTATTTATTTGTCGGGCGCAGCCGACGCGCAGCTAAACATTTACGGCAATTATATCGGCGTTAACGCTGGCGGCAGCGCGTCGCTTCCGAACGACGAAAACGGCGTCGCCATCGGCAATCTCGATGAGCCGGACGAAATTACGGTCAACATCGGCGGCACAAATCCGGCGGCGCGCAACATAATTTCCGGCAACGGCGAGAACGGAATTTTGTTGAGCGGGCAAACGACTTTGATTTACGGCAACTACATCGGGACGGATTCGACCGGCGCAAGCGATTTGGGGAACGGCGATAACGGCATCGCGGTCGGCGGCAACGCTAAAACGACAATCGGCGGAACGATCAACGGACAAAACGGCGGCAATCTGATTTCCGGCAACGGAATTTACGGCATTCAAATCAGTTCGACGGATTTGCCCGCTCCGATTTTGATTAAACGCAACCGCATCGGGACAAATCTCGCCGGAACTGCCGCCGTTCCGAATGCGATTGGCGGAATTGTCGTTGGCGGCGAGCCTTTTATCGCTGTCAAGCACATTATCGGCTCTTTTACGAACGGGGCGGACGGCAATCTGATTTCCGGCAACGGCGGCGACGGAATCGAAATCACATCGAGCATCTCGCAAATCGAAATGTACGCCAATCTCATCGGAACGAATGTGACCGCAACCGCAAAATTGCCGAATCAGGGCAACGGAATCATTCTCGCCGGAGCGTTTAATCAAGTCGGTTTGAGCGACGTTGACGCAGCCGCCAACGTCGTTTCCGGCAACACGCTCAACGGAATTCAGATTCAGAATACTTCGGCTGTCGGAAATACGGTAGTTAATAATTTTATCGGGACAAACGCGGCGGGCGACAATCTCGGCAACGGGCAAAACGGCGTGCAAATCGGTTTATTAAGCTCGCCGACGCAAAAACCTGCGGGCAGTTATATCGGCGAGCCTGTTTCCGGTTCGGACAACACAATCGCTTTTAACGGCGGCGATGGCGTCAACATTCTTTTCGGGACAGGAAACCGCGTTCAGCGCAATTCGATTTACTCGAACGGCGGACTCGGCATTGATTTGGAAACGAACGGCGTCACGCCGAACGATGCGACCGATTCGGATACGGGCGCGAACAACCAGCAAAATTATCCGATTTTAATGAACGCGTCGCCAGCGCAGCTCGCCGGAACGCTTGTCAGCGCGCCGAACACGCCCTTTACGCTTGATTTTTACCGCGTGGATTCGTGCGACGCTTCCGGCAACGGCGAAGGGAAATATCTGATCGCCTCAAAAAGCCTGAACGTTCCCAACAGCGGCTCCGGCTATTTTAATTATTTGGATGTTCCTTTGACAGTGGGACAAATCATCGTCGTCACCGCGACCGACGCGGGCGGCAATACGTCCGAATTTTCTCCGTGTTACACGGTCAATCCGCCGCCCGGAGTTTTATCGTTTTCCGCCGCGACTTACACGGCGAACGAGGCGACGGGAACGCGGACGATTGTCGTCAATCGCACAAACGGAAATTTCGGCACGATTCAGGTCAATTATCACACGAGCGACGAAACCGCGATTGCGGGACAAGATTATACGGAAACGAGCGGAACGCTGATTTTCAACAACGGCGAAACCGTCAAATCGTTCGATGTTCCAATCAAAGAAGACGCGCTTGACGAAGCCGCCGAAACCTTGAAATTAACACTCAGCTTTCCGACCAACGGTTCGTATCTCGTTAATCCGAATACGGCGATATTGACGATTCAGGATAACGATTCGCCGCCGGCGTTTTCGATTGATGACGTGTCGCAGAAGGAAGGCAATTCCGGCACGACGCAATTCGTTTTTCACGTCACATTGTCCGCGCCGAGCGGTCTGCCAACGGCGGTTGATTATGTGACGGTGAATCAAACGGCGACCGCTTCGTCGGATTACACGGCAACGAGCGGACATTTGGATTTCGCGCCGGGCGAAACGGCGAAAACCGTTATTGTCACAGTCAACGGCGATTTAACGCCCGAACTCGACGAAACGTTTTTCGTCAATTTTACCGGCATAGCAAACGCCGATTTCGGCAAGTCGCAAGGTTTGGGAACGATTCTCGACGATGATAGTCCGGGTAAATTTTCCTTCGGCTCGGCATCTTATTCCGGCACGGAAGGTCAGCAAGTCGTCGTCACGGTTTTGCGAACCAACGGCACGACCGGAACGGTGACTGTCGATTACGAGACGCTGGGCGAAGCGGCAACGCCCGGAGACGATTTCACGCCCGTCTCAGGAACTTTGATTTTCGGCGACGGCGAAACACAGAAAACTTTCAGCGTCTTTTTAGCGGACGACGCCAATCCCGAACCGACGGAAAACATTAATCTCGTTTTGTCGAATCCTCTCGGCGGCGCGACGATTATTATGAGTACATCGGTTCTCCGCATTCTCGATAACGATTCTGCGCCGATTTCAATTAACGGAACGATCCGTTACGGCATAACGCCCGTGAATCAGTCTCAAAAAACAGTCTCCGGGGTTCTAGTCTCTGCTTCGGGCGCTTCGATTGCTTCCGATACGACAGACTCTTCCGGCGCTTATTCATTAGGCAATCTTCAATCAGGCGGGCAATACACCGTCACGCTTTCAAAAACAGGAAACGTCAACGGCATTTCTCCGTTTGACGCAACACTGATTCTTCGCCATGTCGCAGCAAACGGGCAAGGACCGAACGCTTTAAATGCGAATCAACAAAAGGCTGCAGATGCTAATGGCAGCGGAAGCATCTCTCCGTTTGATGCGACTCAAATCTTGAGATTTGTGGCGGCAAACGGAAAAACTCCAAACACCGGAGCGGTTGGTAATTGGGAATTTCTTCCCTCTGCGCGCAATTATGACGCGGTAAACAATTCTCTTACGGAACAGAATTACGAAGCTGTTCTGATCGGAGATGTCAACGGCAATTGGACGCCTCCCGTTGGTTCTTTAACCGAAGCGGAAACGCCAGCCGTTGAAGAAACCGAAACACAGAACCAACCGGATACGGTTTCGGAGCTTGAATCAACAGATTCAATAACAAATTCAAAAATAGATGATTCTTCCGATTCGGATTCAATGATAATTGATGCGGAAATATCGCTTGCGGCAAATAGCAAGGTCTCTGAAGACGGCACAATCTTGATTCCGGTTCGTTTGACAAACTATACGGGCAAAAATGTTTCCGCCTACAATTTTGAAGCTCAATTTGATTCGGATGTGCTGGAGCCTGACGCGGCACATCCGATTGAGCAAAACGAAACTTTGAGCAAGGGTTTTGCAATTGTTCACAACATTGATAAGCGAGGGAGAATCGGAATTGCAGCGTCGCGCGGAGCCAGTCGGAATCAGGCGGGAATAACCGGAATCTTGCTTTATTTGCGTTTTAAAATAAAAGAGGCTGAAAGCTATCCAATCGGCAAAGCAATTCGTTTAACTTTCACGAAAAAGCCCGTATTTGAAGATGAAAACGGTTCGGACATATTTTGAAGACTCCGAATTTCTCGATTTTTTGATTTATTTGATGACGCTCGAAACCGTTTTGGACGAGCCGTCCGGTCGAAATTCGGCTCGAATAAAAACAGCCGTTTGGTTTTTGACACAAAAGATAAATTAGGTTACAAAAGCGCGGGCGTAAAAACCGGCGCTTTTCTTTTTTATAAAAATGAAAATACTTGATTGATTTGAAAAGAGTGTAAAATTAGCTTGCTATGAATTCTGTTTCGGAACAAGATTTTGCTCAACTTTCACGCGCAGAAAAAATGCAAATCCTGCAATGGCTGGTTAAAGATTTGGGCGACGATTTTCCCGGTATTGAAGCGCGCCCGGAGGTTTGCGGCGGCGCAGCTTGCATTGTGAGAACGAGAATTCCGGTCTGGGTTTTGGAAAACGCGCGGCGGCTCGGAACAAGCGAAGCCGATTTGCTGCGCGATTATCCTTCTTTGACAGCGCAGGATTTGGCAAATGTCTGGGCTTACGTCCGCTCGCACCGCGAAGAAATCGAACAAGCAATCGCAGAAAACGAATCGGATGATTAATTTTTTTCCTTACCTGAATTTCCCAACCTTTTTCCGATTGTTTGCCGAATTCTAAATAACCAAGGCAACAATTAAAAAGTGGTCGGCAGGGGAGTAACGGCGCACTAGAATTTCTTGTCCAAAACCCTCAAAAACCATTTGACAATGGTAGATATGAAAGTGTTCAAACTTTATGCCGACGAAAATTTCCCTTTGCGAACAATCGAAGAACTGCGCTCAATCGGATACGATGTGCTGACGACATTTGAAGACGGCAGAGCTAATCGAGCCGCGCCGGATGAAGAAATTTTAGCCAGAGCAGTTGAACTCGGACGAGCGGTTTTGACTTTGAATCGCCGAGATTTTAAGCGATTACATAATCAAAATTCCGAACACGCCGGAATTATAATTTGCACTGAAGACGCTGATCGCGCTGGACAAGCAAAGAGAATTTCGGAGAAGATTGCTGAGTTTAACGATTTGCGCGGTCAATTGATTCGCGTTTACCGTCCTTCCAAATAAAAATGCAAACACTCGACTTGATTATTATTTTCGGCTATTTGATTGGCGTGACCGCATTCGGCGCATTGTTTGCGAGAAAGCAGGAAACGACCGAAGATTATTTTGTCGGCGACCGTTCGGTTCCGTGGTGGGCGATTGCGGCTTCGATTGTGGCGACCGAGACTTCGACGATTACGTTTATTTCCGTTCCCGGAATCGCTTTTGCGAAAGGCGGAAATTTTCAGTTTTTGCAGCTCGTTTTCGGTTATATGCTCGGTCGCGTCGTGATTTCGCTGTTGTTTATTCCGCGTTATTTTCGCGGCGAACTGCTGACGGTTTATCAGCTTTTAGACCAGCGCTTCGGCGGCAAAATCAAGATGCTCGCCGCTGCCTTGTTTGTCGTGATGCGAAACATCGCCGACGGAATTCGACTGCTTTTAACCGCCATCGTTCTCGCCGCCGTTTACGCCGCTTTTCAGCCCGATACAGACCCGACGTTTGTCGTCATTGGTTCGATAATTCTGCTTGGCGCGGTGATGATAATCTTCACGTTTTACGGCGGAATGGAAGCCGTTATTTGGGTTGAGGTCGTGCAGCTTGGGATTTATATCGTCGGCGCGATTGCGGCGGCGGTTGTTTTGGCAAATCAGATTCCCGGCGGTTTTGCGGGCGCATCGGCGCTCGGCGAGCAATTCGGGAAATTCACTTTGTTTGATTTTTCCACCGATATTACCAAGATTTACACATTTTGGGCGGGACTCATCGGCGGCTGTTTCTTAACGATGTCAACGCACGGAACCGACCAATATCTCGTTCAACGCTATCTTTGCACGAACAAACCGAGCAGCGCGGCGCTCGCTCTGCTTTCAAGCGGCGCGGTCGTCCTCGGACAATTTATCGGATTTCTGTTTATCGGCGTGCTGCTCTTCGCTTTTTACCATCCTTTCGACGCGGCGGAATACGCTCAAGCCGGAGTCGCAAATTCGGGCGTTCCGGCGACGTTTCCATTTGCGGGCGGCGATAAAGTTTTCCCGGATTTTATCACCAAATTTATGCCTTCCGGTTTGAGCGGTTTAGTTGTCGCAGCGATTTTCGCCGCCGCGCTTTCTTCGTCTTTAAATTCGATTGCCGCCACGTTCGTCAACGATTTATACAAACCGTTTCGGCAAAATCTGCCGGACAAGCATTATTTAAAAATTTCGGGAATTTTGACCGTCGTCATCGGCGTTGTTCAAATCGCCGTCGCGCTCGTGGTTCGCAATCAAAATCAATCGGCTTTGAGTTCGGCTTTGTCAATCGCTTCGCTTTTTAACGGTCCGGTTTTGGGCGTATTTCTGGTCGGCGTATTTTTAAAACGCGCGGGCGAAAAAGCTGCTTTGACCGGAATGGCGGCAAGCGCCGCTTTGATGCTTTACATCTTTTTAGCCACGAAAATCGCGTGGACCTGGTATGTTTTTATCGGTAGCTTGACGACGCTTCTTGTCGCTTGGGCGGCGAGCTTTGTTTTCGCTTCAGACGAAACCAGACGCGAAACTTCCGCGCTTTAATTTCGGGGAACTTTAAACTTGCAGCGGCGTGATAATCGGTGTTTTAATCTTCCGAAAAAAGGAATCCGCCAATGAACAACCGAATAAAATTTTTACCGCTCGCGGTTTTCGCATCCGTGATTTTTTACGGCGCGTTGTTTTCCGTTTCAGCTTCGGCGCAGAATAATAAAACCGCTCCGCCCGTAAACTCGCAGGAAATCGTCAATGCCATTTCCGCCAATCCGACCGACGTTTTGGCAAACGAACTGGCGCAGCTCAGAAAAACGCTGCAAAGTTTAAACTCGCGTCTGCGCGATTTAAACCCGAATTCTTTAACGCCGAATGCAAAAACCGAAACTGCGGAAGACCGGCAAAAGAAAATTTTAAAAAGTCTGGACATTTTGAACAGCGCCGAGCAGCGCGCCGAGCTTTTGCGAAAACAGCTTGTCGAATCGGTCGAAAAGGAAAACTCAATCAGAACGCGAGTTATACAGCTTGAAGAAGATATGCGCCCGGAAAACGTCGAGCGCAATTTAAACGCCGTCGGATTAGGAACACGCGCTCCCGAACAGCGCGACGCCCGACGCCGCAGTCTCGAAAACGAACGTGCGGGCTTGCGAAATCTGCTCGTCCAAATCGAAAATAGCCGCAGCAGGCTCGAAGAAGACGTGCGGCAAGCCGATACGCTCGTCGTCCGTTTGCGGCTGAGAGTTCTTCCGCTGATTGAACGCGAGGTTGAGGTTTTAACGTCGAATTAAACAGGAAATCTCATAAGTGAACAATGCAAACTATCAACTATGAACTGTGAACTATAAACTGTTCGGCAGAAAACCTTTGTTTACATCCAAAATAGTTGATAGTTGATAGTTGATAGTTTAACGATTGCGGCGCGAAACCGCTTTTTTGGCGCTAATCGGAATTTTGTTTCGGCGTCGGCTTTTTCGCCGCAGGTTTCGGCTGATTTGGCTTTGCTTTCGGTTTTTCCGGCGTTTTCTCTTGCGCTTCGATGCAATCGCCGACGACGGCAATCACGGCTAAAGTCCGCAAATATTTATCGTCCAAATTTCTGGCTTGGCTGAGCGCGCCCTGAAAATCTTTGCGGCTGACTTGAGCGAAGCTTTTTTCCAAGCTGTAGCCGGGCGTAGAGATGCTCGTATAATAACCGAAATCTTTGCCTTCGATTTTGCGGTAAATGGACGAAGCCGATAAATCCGGGTTCTCCAGCCGATTGATGGTTTTCACGGCTTCGCTCAGCACTTCGGCGGCGCGATATTGATTGTATTTCTCAAAAAAGAAAGCCGTTCCCAATAAAACCTGCGCTCGCTCAACCCCGTTCGGAGCTTTCAGAGCAGCTTTGACGGTCGTTTCCAAGACAGCAGCAGCCGGTTCCTTTAAATTTTCCTGTTTCAATTTCGCTTCGGCGATTTTAAAATAAATTATTGCGCGGTGTTCGAGTTCGGAGACTTTCTCGGCGTGTTTTTCGGCATCCGGCAAACGATTCTCTTTGACTGCAAGCTCGGCACGTTTAAACCACAGATAATTCGTCGCGCTTTCCCGCACCGCCTCTTCGCCTATTTTCGACATCCAATCTGTTGCTTTAATCATTTGTTCGTCGGTTTCAGCGGCAAAAATCAAATCAACGATTTCAGCGTCAAGTCCTTTTGAATCTACTTTTTTTTCCAGCCTTTCAATTTTTTTATCAAACGAGGAGCGCGCTTTTTCATTACCTTTGCGCCACTCCTCAAGCGTGGATGCGTATTCAGCGGTCATCAAAGAATTAGCGTGGGCTTTGGCGGCGACAAGCCGCGGCTGCAAATCTGAAAACCGCCCGACGATAATGGTTTCCAGGTCTTGCAAAATGGAAAAAGCGATAAGAGCCTCAGGCATTTGCGATTCGTTTTTTTGCGCTTCGGCATTAGGTTTAAGGGCGAGTGTTTCGCTGATTAAAACATTGAGATATTGCCGCTGTAAATTCGGATTCGGGACGAATGACGCCGGGACGGTCGAGCCGACCATTGAAGTGTTAACTCCATAATTGCCTGAATTGCCGAACGGATAACCGGATAAAAAATACAAGGCTTTAATTTTGATGTTTGTTCCGCCGCGCCGCGTCAGCAACTCGCTGTAAAGCACATCTGCCTGCGGCTGGTCAACTTCGGCGGCGCGATACAAAAACGAATGCCAGCGCATTGAATTTTCGTCTATCGGAAATCCCGCCGCGCGTCCGGCAAATTGAAAAGCCGCAGATTTGTTTGATTTCAGCAAAGAAGAAGCTATTTCCAACAACCGATTCGTTTCATCGTCCGACCTGCCGCGTTCCGCATTTTCGCCTCCGTGACGGCTCGCTTTAATATCTTCCAGAACCGCGTCGGTTAATTTATTCGCCCACACTGCGTCGCGTTTTGCAATTGCCGTCAAAACCTGAAAACGAAAATCGTCCTGCCGTTCGGTAAATCGCCCGTTGCCTTTTGCTTCGACTCCTTTTTCCTTAAAACGCTCGCGCGCCAAATCGAGCGCGTCCGAAAAATGCTTGCGTGCGGTCGTTTCCTCAAACTGCCAGAGAAAATCCGCCGCGCGAATCAGGATTTTGATTTGTTTGTCGGTCGCTTCAACCGTTTTGCTGTCGGAAATCTGAGTTTCGACGAGCGACCGGGCGAGCTGCGCGTCGCACTGCGGTACAATCTCAACTTCGCTTTTCTGCGCAAAAGCGAATGAAGCGAACATTAAAATTGTGGCGGCGATTTTGAGAGCGTAAGCGGATTTTTTCATTTTTCCTCTCATTCAACTGATTCAAACGGGCGAAGCAGGTTTTCGTTGCATTTTTACGGGATTTTTTTTAACTGCGACGATTAAAATTTATTGTGCGATTTTCAGTTTTTCCGCCGGGAGCATCGCCGGTTTTCCGATGTGCTGCCAGCAGCGCCCGCCGCCTCGCACACGGCGCGAACAAGGCGCGCCTTTTTGTGTTCTCGCGCCGCAATAATAAGCGGTTTCCGTTGTTTCGGCAATGTCGGGCGAAGTTTGCTGCGACGGAGACGAAATTAAAGTTTGCGGCGTTTTTTGCGCGTCGGTTTGTTTTGTCGGTTTAGCGACGAGCGGCACGTTTGCTATTTGATTTGTTTGCGCGATGTGTCGGTTTGCGGTTTGCTGCGGCGCGGACGCGGCTTGATTTTGACTTGAAACAATCGCAGGCTTTCGTTGTGGCATCGAATTGGCGATGAGAAAACCGATTCCGGTAAAAACAAACGCTCCGATAAAATATTTTAAAATTCGAATTGGCAGCTTATCGAAATGGCGTGAGCATTCGTCACAAAACTTGCGGCTTTCCCACAATTTCCGGTTTTCTTTTTCGACTTTTTCACCGCATTCACAGCAGAAATTCGGTTTGCGAAGCATCGGTTTGTCAGCCTCCCACAGTAGACAAATTTTACGAGTGCGGCAATTATAAACCCGAAAACGCCTTTTCAGTCAACCAAATTGACTTTATTACGTATCAAAGATTGGCGCGCGACTTTCCGATTAACGTGCGCTTGATAAAAATGAAATTTCGTTTTGATTTTAAAAAATCCGTTTTAGCTTTATTTTTGCTGCTTGGTTTCACCTCCGCGTCGTTTGCTCAAGACGACGTGGTGAAAATTGAAACCACGCTGGTTCGCCTTAATGTCGGCGTCGTTGATGCCAAAGGAAACGTCATTACCAATTTAAACAAAGACAGTTTTACGGTTTACGAAGACAACATAAAGCAAAACATCACGCGGTTTGAGCCGGTTTCAGCGCCGTTCAGCATCGTAATGATGCTCGACGTTTCCGGTTCGACCAAGAGCTTTCGTCAGCAAATGTCGCAGGCGGCGAGTCGTTTTACCGACGCGCTTTCGGCGGAAGATCGCGTTGCAGTAATGACTTTTAACGAAAAACCGGAGCTTTTGACCGATTTTACGACTAATCAGAAAGACATTAAATACGCCATCAATCTCGTCGGAACAAGCGGCAAAGCCGGAAAGACGATGCTTTACAAAGCGCTCGATGAAGCCTTGAAAAAGCTCAGAAAAGAAGGAACGCGTCGCAAAGCAATCGTTGTTTTAACCGACGGAATTGATACCGATTTGGAAACGGCTGACCGTAAAATCGCCGGAAACAGCCAGACCGCCGAAGAAGCCGCAAATTTGATCAAACCGGAACAAAATCAGTTTTTATCGCAAATTCTGGACACCGCCGACCGGCAAGGCGTCACGATTTACCCGCTCGCGCTGCCTTCGGGCGATCCGAGCCGTTTGCCCGATCCGCTGCCGTTCCAAGTCGTGCGCTATAAAGCCGCGCGTGAACGCCTTCAGCTTTTGGCAAACCGCACCGGCGGGCAATTAAACACGATCAATCGCTTGGACGAAATGAGTCGGCTGTATGCGATTGTGGCGGCGGATTTACGCAGGCTTTACAGCATCGAATACGAGCCTGCCGCCGAACGCGCCCGCGACGGAAAATGGCGAGTTATCAAGCTCGAAATCAATCGCCCGGAATTAGTCGTTCGCACTCGTCCCGGTTATTATGCGCGTTAGCGGATGGCGCTCGGAAAATCTAATCGGATAGAGCCTTTGACTACAAAGGGAATTCAATTTTTCGTAAAACTTTCAAATATCAGGCGCTAAATTAGAGTTTACGGCGCGGCGCGAAATTAGAAAGACGAACCGCAAAAATAAAAAGTAAAACTCTTGTTTCTCCCCGCTTAAAAATCTCTCTCAAATATTTTTTTCCGGTTAATGTATTTTCGCTGGACAATCGGCGTAAATTTATTCTAAAACAGTAGTTAAGAAGAAAAAACTGCGGCATTAGCCGAAGTTTGAAGTGTCAGTGAATAAGTGGTACAACTGAAATGTCGAACTAGAGATTTTAACTCTTCCCTGCACCTCTTCCGCACGGAAATTTTTATACATATATCGGAATTATAAATGGCTTTTCCCAAAACATTATTCAGTCTGTTTTCCAGCGATTTAGCGATTGACCTCGGCACGGCGAACACGCTCGTCTATGCCAAAGGTCGCGGCATCGTCGTCAGCGAGCCGTCAATTGTGGCAATTAACAAAGTAACCAACCAGGTCGAAGCGGTCGGGCGCGACGCCAAAGAAATGCTCGGCAGAACGCCCGGCAACATCGTTGCGATTCGCCCGATGAAGGACGGCGTGATCGCGAATTTTGAAGTGACGGAAAAAATGCTTCAGCATTTTATCCGCAAAGCGCATAACGGCAAAACGTGGGTTTCGCCGCGCGTCGTCATCGGGATTCCTTCGGAAATTACGCAGGTCGAGCGTCGCGCGGTCGAAGATTCGGCATATCGCGCCAAAGCGTCGGAAGTTTATCTGGTCGAAGAAGCAATGGCGGCGGCAATCGGGGCGGGGCTGCCGATTACCGAACCGCACGGCAATATGGTCGTGGACATCGGCGGCGGAACGACCGACATCGCCGTAATTTCTTTGAGCGGAATCGTTTATTCGCGCGCCGTGCGAGTTGCCGGAAACGAAATGGACGAAGCGATTACGCAATACATCAAGCGTAAATATAATCTGCTTATCGGAGAACGTACGTCGGAAGCGATCAAAATCGCTTTGGGCAGCGGGTTTCCGCTCGACGAACCGCTTTCGATGGACGTGCGCGGACGAAATTTAATCGAAGGCATTCCGAAAACAATTACGATAACGGACGAAGAAATCCGCGAAGCTCTCGCCGATTCGGTGGCGACAATTGTCAATGCCGTTCGCGTCGCGCTTGAAAGAACGCCGCCGGAGCTTTCGGCGGATATTGTCGAACGCGGAATCGTTCTGACGGGCGGCGGCGCGCTTTTGAAGAATTTGGACAAACGCTTGATGATCGAAACCGGATTGCCCGTCGTTTTGGCAGATGATCCGCTTTCATCGGTCGTTTTGGGAACGGGCAAAATGCTCTCGGATTTTGAGCTTCTCAAACGAGTTAAGTGGGATAATACGTTGACGCAAGGAGCGTAATTTGAAGGCAAAAGTAAAAGGGCAGAAGTCAGAAAGTATCAGAATTTTAATTTTGACTTTTGACTTTTGACTTTTGCCTTCCGAAGGCTGTGGTTTCCTTAACTCAGAAAAACTTAAGTCAGAAAGAAATTCGTCAGCGGACGCCCTGGCTGTTTGCCGCGCTGCTGCTGGTTAATTTCGCGCTGATGGCTTACGACGCAAAAGACGCCGAAACAAAAGAGCGCACAGTCAGAGTCTGGGCGCAGGCGATTGCCGGTTTTGTTCAGCGTCCGGTGGCGACCGTCAGCAATTCCGTCAGCGGTGTTGTCGGAACGGTTTCCCAGATGCAAACTGCGGTCGGCGAAAACGAAACGCTGCGCGAGCGGGTTAATCAACTCGAAACCGAAAAGATTAACAGTCAAAATCTGCAATCCGAAAACGACAGACTGAAAAGTTTACTCAACTTAACGAGTTCATTGTCTTATCAATCAGTTAAGGCTGAAGTTATCGCCCGCGACCCGTCCATCTGGTTTGATTTGGTGACGATTAATCAGGGCAGCTCGGCGGGAATCAAGCTCAATATGCCGGTCGTCACGGGCGAAGGCGTTGTCGGGCGCGTTTATTCGACGAGTCCTGTTACGTCGCAAATCATTTTATTGACCAATGATCAATCAGCCGTCGGCGCAATCGTCGGGCAAGTTGGGGCATCAAACGCTTTTGGATTGATCAGAGGCAAAGGCAAAGAGACGCTCGAAATGAATCACGTTTCCGGTCAGGAAAAAGTCGAAGTCGGCAGCATTATTACGACAACCGGGCAGGATCGAATTTATCCGCCGGGTTTAAAAGTCGGCGAAATCGTCGAAGTTAAAAGCGGTTCGGTTTCCAGCTCGCAGATGATTTCCGTTCGTCCGACGGCAAATCTCGGCTCTTTGCGCGAAGTCGCCGTTTTGTTGTACACGCCGCCGCCGCGCCCCGAACCGGAACAAGTTCTTCCGAATGCCAAAAAACAAGGAGAGAAAGCGAAACGCTGAACGCGGAATGATGAATGCTGAACTGAATACAAAGAGCTTTAATTCATCCTTCATCATTCCTAATTCATAATTTTAAAGTGGAAATATTAACCACTACACTCGCCCTCATTATCGCCATCGTCTTGCAGGTGACGGTTCGGCAAATCGCGCCGCCGCTCGCCTTTGTGGACTTTCCGCTCATTATCATCGTTTATGTTGCGCTCAAACGCGACGCTTTCCGCGCTTTGATTTACGCGACAATTGCGGGTGTTGCCGTTGACGCTTTGAGCGGCGGATTGCTCGGAGCCAGCGGTTTTTCCAAAACTTTGACGGCTTTTGTCGTCGTCGAACTGGCGCGGCGGGTTTTGCTGGTTGACAATCTGCTGATCAGAATTCCTGTTTTGGCGGGCGCGATTCTGCTCGAAAGCTCGATTTATTACTCGATGAATCGCCTGCTCGGACAATCGCCGAACGCGCCTTTTGTCGAAACTCTCGCCTATTCTCTAATCGGTACGACGATTACCGGAACCGTGACGATGCTCATTCTCGAATACTTTTTCTCCGAACGCGCGCGTTTAAACCGCCGCAATTTTGCGCCGCGTCGTCAAGCCGCGCTGCGCCGCAATCCAATCCGACTCGGACGCCGAGTTTAAAACAATTACGAAAGACAAATTAAGGAATTCAATTTGTATCTAAATTTATTTCATATTCGTAATTCGCAATGATTATTTCCTTCATTCGTAATTCGTAATTTGAAAGCGCGTAATTGACTCTTATGAAGCTCGATGACAATTCGCAAAATTTGGGAGTCAGGATTGGCGCAATTCAAATTATTGCCGTTGTTTTGTTGGCTTTGTTAGGAATCAGGCTTTATTATTTGCAAATCGTCAAAGGCGAACAATACAAAGAGCGCGCCGTAAATCAGCGCATTCGGCTGTTGCCCATTCCGGCACCGCGCGGCGCGATTCTCGACCGCCAAGGGCGCGTGATGGTTGATTCGCGTCAAACTTATAACGTCGTTCTCTCGCGCGAAGAAATTAAAAACAAAGACATTACTTCGCTTCTTCCGGTGTATTCGGAGAATCTCGGAATTGACGAAGAAACTTTGCGTGAAAAGCTCGATTTTATGCGCTTGCAGCCCGCGTTTGAATCGGTTGTAATCAAAGAAAACGTTGGGCTTGATGATCTGACCTGGGTTGAAGCGCACGAGCTTGAACACCCCGAACTGCGCGTCGAAATTCACCCGCAGCGTTTTTATCCGCTCGGCAAAACAGCCGCTCACATTTTGGGATATGTCGGCGAAATCAGTCCGAAACAGCTTCAAGAACCAGCGTTCATTGAAAAAGGGCTGCGACCGGGCGACATTATCGGTAGGGAAGGCTTGGAAGCCGCTTATGATCATTTTTTGAGGGGGAAAGATGGCTATCGCAAGGTTGTAGTTGATTCGCGCGGGCGAATTCAAGAGGAAATCGAAGTCGTTCAGCCGCAGCCCGGACAGGATTTGGTGACGACGATTGATCTGGATTTGCAAAAAGCAGCCGAGCAAAAGCTGGCGGAATCGGTGACAAAGCGCGGCGTGCTGGTGGCAATGGACCCGAACAATGGCGAAATTCTCGTGATGGCTTCGGCTCCGAGTTTTGATCCGAACGTTTTCGTCAGCAAAGTTTCAACCAAAG
Source organism: Pyrinomonadaceae bacterium (assembly GCA_036387135.1). Taxonomy (GTDB): domain Bacteria; phylum Acidobacteriota; class Blastocatellia; order Pyrinomonadales; family Pyrinomonadaceae; genus JALZCH01. Next base: position 29,496 of record DASVUH010000077.1, read on the forward strand.
AAGGGCGCAGAGAAATCGCCGCGCTTTACAACGACCCGGAAAAACCTTTGCTAAACCGCGCGATCCGCGGTCGTTTTCATCCCGGTTCGACCTGGAAAATCCCCGAATCAATTGCCGCTTTGCAGCAGGGCGTGATAACAGTTGAAAATTCTCGAATCGTTTGCGGCGGCGGGATACAAATAGGAAATAGATTTACGCGCGATACCAGCGGAAATCACGGCTCGCCGGATTTGCCATCGGCTATTACTCATTCTTGCGACGGTTATTATTATCGTCTGGCTTTGAAAATGAAGCTTGACGGTTTAATCAAAATGGTCGAAGAATTTGAATATGACAAAAAGACGGGCGTTGATTTGCCCGGCGAATACATCACAAGAACGCCGAAATTTTACAAACCGATGATTGAAAAACGCGACGGCAGTTGGAAAGACATCGAAAGCGTTTTTGCTTCCATCGGACAGGTGACGGTCGAAGCAACTCCGATTTCGATGATTCGCGCGCTTTCGGTCGTCGGAGTGCAGGGCAAAATGTTTGTGCCGCATTTGATGAAAGAAGTCAAAGAAGTTCCGGCTACGGGCGGGCGCGGAGAATCGGGATTTTGGGAAACGCGCTCGAAAGTCGAATACGTTGTTCCCGCACCTAAAGTCATTTCTATGACGAAGGCGCAAAACGAGTTTGTTTTAAAGGGAATGTGGGGCGTGGTGAACGACGGCGGAACAGCGCGAAGCCTCAAAATAAGCGATTGGGAGATGGCTGGAAAAACGGGCACGGCGCAAAACTCCGCCATAGGTTCGGGCGGCGCGAAAGACCATTCGTGGTTTATGTCGTTCGCTCCGGCTTACAAACCGGAAATCGCCGTTATCGGTTTGATTGAAAATTCAGGTTTCGGAGCGTCGCACGCCGGTCCGGCGGTCAAAGGCGTTCATGAAGCCTACGCCGGCAAATATCATCCGCAGCTAACAATTGCGGCGACGCAGCCAGCAGCTAAAAAATAAATTGCGAATTGAAAATACCGGGTTCGTGATTGACTCTTATGAAGTTTGACGATCATTCACAAAATTTACCAGCCAGAATCGGCGCGATTCAGGTAATTGCTTTTGTTTTACTCGCTCTTTTGGGCGTCCGGCTTTATTATCTGCAAATCGTCAAAGGCGACCAGTACAAAGAACGCGCCGAAAATCAACGCGTTCGTTTGCTGCCCATTCCTGCACCGCGCGGGGCGATTTTAGACCGGCAGGGGCGCGTGATGGTTGATTCAAGACAGACTTATAACGTCGTTCTCTCGCGCGAGGAAATAAAAAACCGAGACATTAACAGTCTGCTCCCCGAATACGCCGACGGGCTTTCGATTGACGAGGAAACTTTGCGTGAAAAACTGGATTTTATGCGCTTGCAGCCTGCGTTTGAATCTCTGGTGATTAAAGAAAACGCCACGCTCGAAGATTTGGCGTGGGCTGAATCTCATCAGATCGAACATCCCGAACTGCGCGTCGAAATTCACCCGCAGCGTTTTTATCCGCTCGGCACGATTGCCGCGCACACTCTTGGATATGTCGGCGAAATCAGTCCGAAACAACTGCAGGAACCGAAATTTATCGAAAGAGGATTGCGCCCCGGCGACATTATCGGTAAAGAAGGTTTGGAAGCCACTTACGATCAATACTTGCGCGGACGCGACGGGTTTAGAAAAGTCGTGGTTGATTCGCGGGGACGAATTCAAGAAGAAATCGAAGTCGTTCAGCCGCAGCCCGGACAGGATTTGGTGACGACGATTGATCTGGATTTGCAAAAGGCAGCCGAACAGAAACTAGCCGAATCAGCGACAAAGCGCGGCGTGTTAGTAGCGATGGACCCGAACAACGGTGAAATCCTGGTGATGGCTTCGGCTCCTTCATTCGACCCGAATGTGATGGTCAATAAAGTTTCAACCAAAGAAGGACGCAGAGAAATCGCGGCGCTTTACAATGACCCGCAAAAACCGCTCTTAAATCGCGCCATTCGCGGTCGTTATCCTCCCGGTTCGACCTGGAAAATCCCCGAATCAGTTGCCGCTTTACAGCAGGGCGTGATTACGGTCGAGAAATCGAATATGGTTTGCGGCGGGGGTATTCAAACCGGCAGCAAATTCACCAGATGTATGGGCAATCACGGCTCGCCGCCGCTTTCTTACGCGATCACGAAATCGTGCGACGGTTATTATTATCGTCTGGCGTTGAAAATGGGGGTCGAAGGTTTGATCCAGATGGTCGAAACGTTCGAGTATGACAAACCGACCGGCGTTGATTTGCCGGGCGAATATACCACCAGAACGCCGAAGTTTTACAAACCGATTATCGAAAAACGCGATGGACGCTGGAACGAGGTTGAAACGGTTTTCGCTTCAATCGGACAGGTAACCGTTCAGGCGACGCCGATTGCGATGCTCCGCGCGATTGCGAGTATCGGCGTTAGCGGAAGAATGTATGTGCCGCATTTAATGAAAGAAGCCAGAGAAGCTGCGGCGATGGGCGAACCCGGCGAATCCGGTTACTGGGAGGCGCGTCCGACGGCTTTCTTTTCCCGTCCTGAACCGAAAATCATTGAAATGACTCCGGCGCAAAATAAAATCATCGTCGAAGGAATGTGGGGCGCGGTCAACGGGGGCGGAACTGCCGCCGGTATCAAAATGGAAAACTGGGAAATCGCCGGCAAAACCGGAACGGCGCAAGTAGCCGCGCTCGGCAAAGACACGGGCGCAAACAAAGACCACGCCTGGTTCGTCTCGTTCGCTCCGGCTTACAAACCGGAAATCGCCGTTATCGGTTTGATTGAAAATTCAGGTTTCGGCGGCAGAAACGCGGCTCCGGCGGCGCGAGGCGTTTATGAAGCGTATGTCGAGAAACATCACTCGGAGCTACTGAGCAGCGGGGAAAAGGCGGAGTTACACGGGGAACACCCGCAAAATTAAATTTCGGCTTTGATTTAGAAATATTGAGATGGTCGCAAGAATTGAAAAACGCAGTTTGAGAGATTTTGATTGGATGCTGGCGCTGCTGGCGATTTTCGTCGTCGTTTTCGGCGTCTGGCAAATCTACAACGCACAGCCGACCGAAACCTTTTGGCAAAAACAGCTCATCGGCTTAGGCTTGGCGTCGGTCGCGATGCTCGTGATGGCGTTTACCGATTATCGCAAATTGGTCGAATACGCTCCTGTTTTTTACATTTTCGGGTTGATTTTGCTCGTACTGGTTTTAATTCCCGGCGTTGGAATGCGCGTCAACGGTCAGCAATGCTGGCTCAAAGTTCCTATTATCGGGCAATTTCAGCCGTCGGAGTTTGTCAAAATCCCGGTTGTCCTGATGCTCGCCAAATATTTCGGCAAAAAGCGTTCGGGTGGTTTAACTTTGCGCGAAACGTTTTTGGGAATCGGTATTTTGGCTCTTCCGCTCGGTTTGATTATGCTCGAACCGGACGCCGGGCAATCTCTCACTTATTTTCCGCTGCTGGCTGTCGTTCTGTTTTTATCCGGCATTAAGCTGCGCTGGGTTTTAACTGTTTTGATTATCGGCGTGGTTTCTGTTCCGCTGGCTTGGACAATCGGCGTGCAAACCGGAAAAATCAAGCCGTATCAGCAGGAACGCATCAAAGTTATTATTGACCCCGAAAGCGCCGACCCGAAAGGCGTCGGTTATCACACTTTGCAATCAATCATCACGGTCGGTCAGGGAGGTTTGACGGGAGCGGACGTCGGTCCTGAATTTTCGCAGGCGGCTCTCAAATTTTTGCCCGAACCGCAAACGGATTTTATTTTCGCCGTGACAGCCGAACACACCGGCTTTATCGGCTGCATCGCCCTGTTGCTGGCGTATGCGTTCATCATTTCGAGGCTGTGCGCCAGCGCGCGGCACGCGCCCGACCGAGCCGGAATGCTCGTCATTATGGCGATTGCGGGCGGAATGTCATTTCAAATTTTTATAAACGCGGGAATGGCGCTCGGGTTTCTGCCCGTCATCGGAGTCCCGCTGCCGCTGATGAGCAACGGTTTGTCGGCGATTCTGGCAACATTTATCGCAATCGGTTTCGCAATTAGCGTGCGAATGAGACGTTTTGTGAATTAGAATAGTTTAAGGTTCAAAGTTCAAGGTTCAAAGTTTTTCTCTTCAACCTTGAACTTTGAACCTTGAACTTTGAACTATTTGATATGGCGACAAGAGAGATTAGTTTACCAAGGACGAGCGAAATCAGAACCGAAAGAATCAGTCGGAAATGGACTGCGTTTTTGTGGCTGCCGCTGGCTTTGATTTTGGCGCTTGCGGCGGGCGGCGTGACCGGAGTTTTGGCTTCGTTTTACGTTAACAACTCGCGTGCGGCGCAGGAAGTTTCGGCGCTGGCGACGTATCGCCCTTCGACCGTGACGAAAGTTTACGCGGATGACGGCGAGACGGTGATTGCCGAATTTGCGCTCGAAAAACGTCTGCCCGTTAGGGAAAAAGATATTCCCAAAAAAGTCGAAGACGCAATTTTGGCGATTGAAGACACGCGCTTTTACAAGCATATGGGAATTGACCCGTACCGCATTGCCGGAGCGGCGTATAAAAATATTAGGACAGGTAGCTTTGAAGGTGCTTCGACGCTGACACAGCAAATCGCCCGCAATTTGTTTTTAACCAGAGCGCAAACTTTCGAGCGCAAAATCAACGAATGGCTCGTCGCATTGCAAATCGAGCGGTTTTACACCAAGCGCCAGATTTTGGAGATGTATTACAACAACTTCTTCCTCGGCGCGGGAGCTTACGGTTTTGAAGCCGCTTCCAGAACTTATTTCGGAAAGCCGGCGAAAGATTTAACCATTGAAGAAGCCGCTCTGCTCGCGGCGATTCCGAAATCGCCGACAACGTATTCGCCGACGATTAATCCGGCGAAAGCGCTCGAACGCCGCAATCTTGTTATTTCGGAAATGGCTGAACAAGGCTCCATTTCAAAATCCGAAGCCGACGCCGCAAAAGCCAAACCGATAAAACTTGCCGACACGGCTTATTATCAATCGCAGCAGCGTTCTTCGCCTTACGATTATCCGATCGAAGAAATTCGCAAATATCTCGAAGAAAAATACACCACGCGCATCGCGCAGGGTGGGCTTGAAGTTTATTCGACGATCAACGCCGACGCGCAGGAATTGGCGACGAAAGTCGTCCGCGAAAAACTGCGTGCTTATGACAAATCGCGCTCCGTCTGGAATTCAAATTACAAAATGATTCCGGCAAAAGAAGAAGGCAATCCGACCGAGAAAGAGCTTGAGGCTTTCAAACACCCGGATTGGTACGGCGACGATTACGAAAAAGGCGATTACGTAAAAGGTTTGGTGATGAAGGTTGATGCCGGGAAAAACGAAGCCGCCTTGCGTTTCGGCAAATACAACGTCGTCGTCACCGCCAAAGAGATGGGCTGGAGTCGTCGTCAGCCCAAAGACGAATTTCGTCCCGGTTTGCTCGCGGAATTCGAGATTTTGGAAGTCAATCAGGACGCCAAAACGCTCAAAGTCCAATTGTCGCAAGTCCCGGAAATTCAAGCCTCGCTGGTTTGCGAAAACGCCAAAAATGGCGAAATCGTGGCGATGGTCGGCGGTTACGATTTTCACACCAACAAATTTAACAACGCCACGCAAGGGCTTCGTCAGACTGGATCGGCATATAAGCCTTATGTTTACACGGCGGCAATCGAATGGGGAATGACGCCGGAAATGCCTGTTTCGGGCGCGCCGATTCGACGCGGCGGCTGGTCGCCGCAAAATTACGACGGTTCGCACAGCCACGGAACGGTTCCGCTCAAAACCGCGCTTGCCAAATCTTACAACGTCGCCGCCGTTCACCTACTCGAACAGGTCGGCGTTCAAACCGGCGCGCAAATGGTTCGCAGGTTCGGCATCACGCATCCGATGTCGCCGAATCTGGCATCAGCGCTCGGTGCTTCCGAAGTCCCGCTCGTCGAAATGGTTTCGGCATATTCGGCGTTTCCGAATCGAGGCATTCGCGTCGAACCGCATCTGATTCGTAAAGTCATCAACAATGACGGCAACGTCCTCGAACAATGGGAAAATACGACTTATAAAGTTACGAGCGAATATGTCGCGCTAACAATGGTCGAAATGATGCGCGGAGTCGTTCAAGCGGGCGGAACCGCGACGGGCGCAAACGCTGCCGGACATCCGCTCGCGGGAAAAACCGGGACGGTCAATGACCACACGGACGTTTGGTTTATCGGCTACACGCCGACTTATGTGACGGGCATCTGGATGGGAAACCCGGAGCGCAAAGAATCGCTCGGCAGAGGAATGACCGGCGGACACGGCGCGGTGCCTTATTTTTCGGCTTTTATGAGCCAGTTTATGAAAGATAAAAAGCACGAGACGTTCCCTGACGCTCCGCCGATGCCCGCCGACATCAAGGCTCTAAACGAGCAGCGCAGCCGCGAAGAGCTTGAAAAGAGAGAGGAAGAATCGTTTGCCGTAAGCAACCGAGTTTACACGGGGACGAGACGCAGCAAATCCAACGGGGATTTGGAGTTTTCGGTTGACACGGACATCAAGACCGATTCAAACGCGCCCGCGACGCTCGAACGCGACACTTTGCCCGGCAGCAAACGCGATGACGACGAACCGCCTCCGCCGGTAAAATCGTCGGTCGAGATAAAACCGGCGACTAATTTACCGAAAAAACCGGAAACGCCCGCGCCGAAGAGCGACAAACCGGCAAGCGACGATTCGCGCCCGCGCACTGTCGAACCGCCTAAGAAACAAGGCAAAAAAGGCAACGACGAACCATAACTCGTTTGTCATAAACAAAATAAAAGGATGAGGCAATTTGATTTTGCCTCATCCTTTTATTTTGAAGTTAAATTTTACAGAAATAAATAGTCGTAAAATCTATAGATAGGGAACGTTACTTTTAAGGCACAAACGCCGCCGGGATCGGTTTGTCAATATTGATGCCAAACTGCAGCCCGGTAAATCCTTCCTGCGAACGCTGCAAATACCAAGCACCGTCGCGGAAAACCGCAACATCCGTTTTAGCGTCGCCGTCATAATCAGCCGCAACCGGAATATCGCTCGATATGCCGAATTGAATTCCGTAAAAACCTTGCGCGCTTCCAAAAACATACCAGACGCCCGAACGAAAAACCGCCTGGTCGGCTTTACCGTCGCCGTCGTAATCTCCGACAACGGGTTTATCCGAAGCGATGCCGAATTGAATTCCTTGAAAACCGTTATCCGAGCTTCTTGAGTGATACCAAACTCCGTCTCTAAAGACAGCCAAGTCGGTTCTGCCGTCGCCGTCGAAATCAGCCGGAACCGGTTTATCCGAAGCAATGCCGAACTGCACGCCCTGAAATTGATTGTTCGAGAGGTTCAAAGTGTACCAGATGCCTGAGCGATAAACGGCAATTTCGGCTCGCCCGTCGCCCGTGTAATCGGCAGGCACGGGAACGTCTCCGGGAATACCGAACTGGATGCCATTAAAGCTTCCGTTGGAACTGTTGAGCCAATACCAAAAGCCGTCACGAAAAACCGCAATATCCGTGCGCCCGTCACCGTCAAAATCTGCGGGCGCAACTCTGTCGGTTGGAATGCCGAATTGAACGCCGCTAAACCCGGAAGTCGAGCCAAGCAAATACCAGGCGGAATTTGTCGGACGAAAGACCGCTTGATCGGCTTTACCGTCGCCGTCAAAATCAAATGCCGTGCGCCGCTGCGCGTTGGATTGATTAACGGTGAACGTTTGACCCGCTATTGTCATTGTTCCGGCTCGCGGCTGCCCGGTCGCGTTTTGCGCAACCGAATAAGAAACCGTGCCGTTACCGCTGCCGTTTTGACCTGATGTAATGGTTATCCAATTAGACGTTCCGCCTTGTGTGGTTATGTCCAGGCTCCAGCCGCCGCCGATGCTGCCCCCATCGCCCGCGAAGAAATCAATCACAAACAGTTGCCATGTTCCGTTCGGATCGATGCCGCCGAATGTCCCGTTCAACGTAGCAGTTCCGGCGCTCGGCGGCTGGCTGTACGGCGTGGAAGGCGCGGGCGCAGGCATTGCGTCATCATCGCCGACGCTCGACGGTCTTGCCGAACCGTTATTGACCGGCATCGGTCCATCATCGGAAATGCCGTTTGCCGCCTGATCGTCATAAGTGTAAGTAAGATTAATAAGATCGTCGCCGCCGCCCGAATCGGATTGAAGAATAAACTTCTTTGTACCATCCGGGCTGACCAGTAGGAAAGCTATATCGTCAGGATAGCTGTGCGAGAGATTGTTAATTCTGACATTTAAGTCGGAAATTGTTCCCGCCATTCCCGAAACCGTTATGTTTGACGGATACGGAGCAGCCGTGCCGGAATCCGGGATTGTAATAGGCGTTGTGTTGCTGAAAACAGTATTAAAACTAGAAGCAGTTGAGCTGGCACTCCATGGACATCCGCCCGGCGCCGTAACCTGAACAGTGCCGTTGCCGCCGGTTGCCGAGAAGTTTTGGCTTAGCGGATTGATCGCATAGTTACAGCCGTCGTCGTTGACGATTGTGCCGATGCCTTGATTATCCGAAATGACAGCATTAGACGGATTTGTAAGGCTGACGGAAAAAGTCTCGTTCGGCTCAACCGTTATGTCGCCAATGACGAAAACGGAAATTTGCTTGCTCGTCTCGCCGGGACCGAATATCAACGCGGTTGGCGAAATCGAAGTGTAATCGCCCGGAGCCAGGGCAGTGTTATTAGCGGTCGCATAATTTATCGTCACTGTTTGCGTACTTGCCCTTGAAAGACTGACCGTAAAAGTAAAGGCGGTTGTCCCGCTGTTGCCTTCATTTAGCGAGATGTCGTTGATCGAAAGACTTGGCAGGGTACTATCGTCATTTAAAATTGTTCCGATGCCTTGATTGTCCGCAATCGCCGCGTTAATTGGAGCGCCGGAAAGATTGACGTGGAAAGTTTCATTCGCTTCGATTGCCGTATCGCCTCTGACTTGTACGGTAACTGTTTTGCTTGTTTCGTTCGGACCGAACGCGATAATTCCTGAAATCGGGTTATAGTCGCTGTTAGCAACGGTCGCCGTGCCGTCAGCCGTAGCAAAATTGAGCGTCACGGCTTGATTGATGGCAGGCGAAAGCGTGACGGTAAAATTGAATGGCGTAATTCCGCTGTTGCCCTCGTTTAATGAAACGTCGTTGATGAAAATTTGCGTGTCGTCGTTGACGATTGTTCCGTTGCCTTGACCGTCGGCAACTGTCGCGTTAATCGGATTGAAAAGCATTACGTAAAAGTTTTCATCGCCTTCAATAGAAACGTCGCCGTTAACCAGAACCGTTATTGTTTTGCTTGTCTCGCCCGGACTGAAGGTTAGAGTGCCTGTTCTTGACACATAGTCGCCGTTGGCGGCGGACGCCGAACCACTGTCGGTGGCAAAATCAACTGTAATCGTCTGACTGCCGGGACTTGAAAGCGTGACGTTAAAGTTGAATGCGGTCGTTCCGCTGTTGCCTTCGTTCGATGAAACGTCGCCGATTGTAATACGCGGCGGTTCGCCACCTGATCCTGAAGCTACGCCCCACGCCGGATCCTGGTCGTTCAAGGGGTTTGTAGTCAAACGAATTTGATTCGAGCCGTCAACGTTCATTACATATACCTCATCATTGCCGTCTCGATTGCTTTGAAATGTGATTTTTGTACCGTCTGGGGAAAAGGACGGCTTGCCGTCAAATTGATTAGTATTGGTCAAACGAATTTCTCCGCTGCCGTTTGCGTTCATTATGTAAACGTCATAATTGCCGCTGCGCTCGCTGGTAAAAGCGATTTTCGTACCGTTGGGCGAGAAGGAGGGATGTTGATCAAGAAAAGTATTATTGGTTATGCGAGTTTGATTGCTGCCATCAGGGTTCATTACATAAATCTCATAATTACCATCCCGATTGGTTTGAAATGCGATTTTTGAGCCGTCGGGCGAAAAGGACGGATTGTAATCAGAGTCGGTGTTGGTAGTTAAACGAGTTTGCCCACTACCGTTGGCGTTCATTATATAAACATCATAACGGCTGTTGCGAGCGCTTTGAAATGTGATTTTCGTACCGTCGGGCGAAAAAGACGGATTTTCATCAAGAAAAGTATTATTGGTTAAGCGAGTTTGATTCGAGCCGTCAGCATTCATTACATAAATCTCAGAATCGCTGTCCCGGTTGCTGACAAATACGATTTTTGAGCCGTCGGGCGAAAAGGACGGTTCGGAGTCATCCGCATTGTTATTGGTCAAACGAGTTTGATTGCTGCCATCCGGGTTCATCGTGTAAATTTCCGTAGAGCTAAAAAAGCTGCGATAAGAGCTAAATACAATTTTGCCGTTTTGTGCCGCTTGCGGAGCTGTTAGAGCTTGATGAAGCTGCGGTTCGAGAAGCGGTTTGTTTTTTTTAATTCCGCGTTTCAAGCCGATAGGATTGGCGCTAGCGTTGAAATACGGATAGAATATTGTTAAAGCCAATACAGTGATTGATAATAGAACTGAGCAAGAGATTAGAATTCTTTTCATACTTTCCTCTTCAAAAAACTACAAAGGGTTGGTGAAATTGCCGGATTGACAAAATATTGTTGTTCCGATGGAATTCAAGATTTTGGGCAGAAAGATGTTCGCCTTATGCTGCTCAATAAAAAATTGAATCCGCTTTTTTCAAATCAAAGAAAGCCTTCGGTCCTGGGGACCTCGCTTTTCAATTTGTTAATGTCGGAATGGAGAAAACATTTCACGATATTTTTCGATCAAAGGAAATTATTGAAGACGTGAGCGCAAAAGTAACGAAAGAAAAACGAAATTTGGACGAAATTTCTCTCGAAAAGAGTGTTTCGCAGGCACCGATGACGGAGGATTCGCTGTTATTCGCAATTCAATAGCTAAGAATATTTAAAGTCGTAATTTGAAGATATTTGCTCGGCACATCCAAACCGTTTAGTTTTATCATCTGTTTATTAGGTTTGAATAAAATGAAAAATAACTCTTATCTACTGATTGTTATCTTAATAATATGCGGGAGCAGCCAAATTATGTGCGCGCAAAGCAAATCTCGTAAGAGCGGGAAAACAACCGGGCAAATTAATAGTCCGTCGCAGTATGATTGTCTGCCGGAAAACATTAAGCCCGATCAAGTGGTTTCGGTAATTTCCAAAACATCAGGTCTAAAAGGGGAAGTCGAGCGCGAAACAGTGAAACAGCGATTAGACAAACTGGACGCTCGATGCAAATCAGGTAAATTAGTTGACGCCAGGAACAGAGAGATTCGTTTTTATCAATTGCAAGGCTGCTGGGGAAATCCGCCAGCCGATTATCAGGAAATTATGAACGCGCAGCAGAAAGAGTTACAGGAATTAAAAAGAAAGTACACAGTTATCGAAATAACTTGTAATCCTTCCGGCGAAATGCCTTATTAAAAAAGATAAAATCTGAAATCTAATGACAAGTTAAAAACTGACTTGATCAACAGCTAATTTCTGTTGTGTCTGCTAAATTAAAATCCGCGCATCTACCTTCTACATTTTCCCCTGCTGAGTCGCTGAAATTTTAATTTCGCTCGCGCCGTCGCTTGCTTCGACGACGTAGATTTTCGGGGCGAAACCGAACTTGGTTTCGTATCCGCGCTTCACGGTTTCCTGAAACTCTTTGACCGCGCTTTTGCCGACTAAATTTACGGTGCAGCCGCCGAAACCGCCGCCCGTCATTCGAGCGCCGAAAACGCCGTTGATGTTGCGCGCGGTTTCGACCAGGAAATCCAGCTCCGGCGAGCTGACGGCGTAATCGTCACGCAAACTGGCGTGCGATTCGTACATCAATTTTCCGAAAGAATCGGCTCTGCCGAATTTCAGCATTTCCGCCGCTTGAACGGTTCGTTTGATTTCGCTGATCACGTGCCGGCAGCGGCTGCGAATTGTTTCGGGCAGCAGCGCTCGATATTTTTCAAAGTCCACTGCGCTCACGTCGCGCAAAGCGCGGACGCCCGGCATTTTTGTTCGCAGGATTTGCAATCCCTGTTCGCATTCCTCGCGGCGCGTGTTGTATTCGCCGGTCGCCAGATCGTGTTTGACGCCCGAATCGCAAACGACGATTTGCACGTCTTTAAAATTCAACGGAATCGGTTTTGAGTCGAGCAGGCGGCAATCAATCAGCAGCGCGTGTCCGGCTCGTCCTAAAGCCGAAGTCAGTTGATCCATTATCCCGATTTTTGCGCCGACATATTCGTGTTCGGCTTGCTGCGCCGCGCGCGCCAGCACAATGCGATTGACTCCGATTTCGTTTAAAGTCAAAACGGTGAAACCGGCGGCAATTTCGAGCGCGGCGGACGAAGAAAGCCCCGCGCCAATCGGAACGGAAGACGAAAAGCAAATGTCCGCGCCGGTTGTCAATTTGGGAAATTTTGCTTTTAACAGCCGAATCGTGCCTTCGATGTAATCGAGCCACGTTCCGCGCAACCGTTGCGCCTCGTCGTTTAAATCGAATTCTTTCGCGTCGTTAACATCGAGGGCATAAATTCTAAACAGCGAATCTCGACGCGGCGCGGCGGCAACCACGGCTTCGCGGTCAATCGCCATCGGCAGCACGAAACCGTCATTGTAATCAACGTGTTCGCCGATCAGATTGACTCTGCCGGGCGCGCGAAAAATGCGCGGTTCGCGATTGTAGGTTTCCTGGAATTTCGAGCGTAGCTGTTCGAGGTTAATCATTAGAATTTAGAATTTAGAACTTAGAATTTATTTTTCTATATTCTCCATTCTACATTCTCAATTTTAGAACGCAATTCGGCGGCTTTTTCTTCCGGCAGAGTATCGTTGATAAACATCCCGGCTCCGGCTTCGCTGCCCGCGAGAAATTTTAGCTTCGTGGCGGTTCTCAGCGGCGGATAAAACTCGATGTGGAAATCGTAAAAATCGTAATTCTCGCCGTCCGAAGGTCGCCCGTGCATCACCATTATGTAAGGAAAACTGCGGTCGAATAATTTATCAAACGCCGAAATCGTCTGCTTGAAAACTATTGCCAAATCTCTTAGCTCGTCGTTTGAAAAATCCGTCAACGCTTCGGCGTGGCGATTCGGATAAATGTGAGTTTCATACGGATAGCGGGCGAAAAAGGGAATCAGCGCGGTGAAATTTTGATTTTCCGTCACTATTCTATTTCCGGTTTTGCGTTCTTCTTCCAAAATGCTCGCAATCAGATTTTTGCCGTTTTTCTCCCTGAAATCGCGGCACATTTTCAATTCCTGCAAAACGCGCGGCGGGACAAACGGATAAGCATAAATCTGCCCATGAGGATGATGCAGCGTGACACCGACTTCGACGCCTTTGTTCTCGAAAATAAAAACATATTTGACGAAATCGTTGGCGGACAAATCGGCAAAACGGTCGCGCCACACTTGAAACAGTTTATAAATCTGCTCGACGGGCTGATCGGCGAGAGTCGAATTATGTTCGGGCGTGTAAACGACGACTTCGCAAACGCCTTCGGAAGGTTTTACGGGATAAAGCTCCGTGCCTTCGATTGCCGGCGCGGGCGGGTTTGGGCTGAGCGAAGGGAATTTATTTTCAAAAGCGACAATATCGTAATCCGGCGCGGGAATTTCCGTCGGAAAACCGCCGGGTTTGGTCGGACACAACGGACAATAATCGGGCGGCGGGAAAAATGTACGGTCCTGGCGGTGAGTCGCAGTCGCAACCCATTCGCCCATTAACGGATGCCAACGCAGTTCGGACATTTAATATTGTTTGAACCGCCGAGACGCTGAGACGCCGAGAAGAAAAAGAAGTTTTCAAGATTATTTCTTTTTTGTTTTTGATACGTTTTTGCCCGGCGTCTCAGTGTCTCGGCGGTTCGATTCATCTTTATTCTCTGCACCGAAAGTGTAAAAAATGATATGACGCCGCCCGTCTTCCATCGGCACGCGGCGTTTGTTCATTTTTTCCAGATCGCTTTTCACAACAAAAAATATTTTGCCACAAAAAATACGGAGAACACAGAGTTTTTTAATTTCTCTGTGTTCTCCGCGCTTCCCTAGCTCGAAATTTAGCTGGTTGAAACAGTTTTGCCGTTCGAATGCCCGTTTTTGCCATTGGCGGCAATCAAGCTCGAAGGCACGACGAGTTTTTTGTCCATCGTAACAACGGTCGCTTCCGAGCGTTTCTTGCCGATGATTTTGCCGTATTGTGTCAAAGACTGGGCGACGATTTGATCCATATTGTAATAACGGTAAGTCGCCAATCGTCCGACAAAATGCACGTCGGGCATAGCGTCGGCGAGAGCTTTGTATTTCGCGTAAAGATCGGCGTTTTCCTTGCGCGGAACCGGATAATACGGGTCGCCCTCGGCGCGCGGATATTCATAAACGATGCTCGTTTTACGGTGTTCCTGTCCGGTCAGAGCTTTAAACTCGGTGATGCGAGTATAAAGATGCTCGTTCGGGAAATTGACGACCGGCGCTTCCTGATATTTTTCGACATCGTGCGTTTCGTGTTTGAAATACAGCGAGCGATACGGCAGTTTTCCGTAACGATAATCGAAATATTCGTCAACCGGACCCGTATAAACCATTTCCTTAAACGGAATGTCTTTGACGATTTCGCGGTAATCGCAGTTGAGCATCACTTTGATGTTCGGCGAATCGAGCATATTCTCGAACATTCTCGTATAACCGTGCAGCGGCATTGCTTGATAAGTGTCCGTGAAATAACGGTCGTCGCGGTTCGTTCTGGTCGGCACGCGCGAAGTCACCGAAGCGTCCAATTCTGAAGGATCTAAACCCCATTGTTTACGTGTATAATTGCGGAAAAACTTTTCATACAATTCGCGTCCGACTGTTCCTACGACGACATCTTCAGAAGTTTTAACCTGATCAACTTTTTCTCTAACTTTTTCAAAAAATTGCTCGACTTCAAAGCTCGTTAAATTTAATCCGTAAAGTTTATTAATTGTGTCCAAATTAATCGGAATCGGAACAAGCTGCCCGTCAACATTCGCCAAAACTCTGTGCTGATAAGAACGCCAGTCGGTAAAACGCGAAAGATATTCAAAAACTTCACTCGAATTGGTATGAAAAATGTGCGGACCGTATTTATGAACCAGAATTCCGGCGTCATTATAATGATCGTAAGCGTTGCCGGCGATGTGCGGTCGTTTGTCGCAAATCAAAATCTTTTTTCCTGAGCCATTTGCCAATCTTTCCGCCAAGACACTGCCGGCGAAACCTGCTCCCACAATTAAATAATCAAACATTTATTTCTTCTCCCCGTTTTTTATAATTTAAAAGATTATATCACTTTTTAACGCTAAGCTCCGTTCGATAACGAACTTA
Source organism: Pyrinomonadaceae bacterium (assembly GCA_036387135.1). Classification (GTDB taxonomy): domain Bacteria; phylum Acidobacteriota; class Blastocatellia; order Pyrinomonadales; family Pyrinomonadaceae; genus JALZCH01. Next base: position 44,838 of record DASVUH010000077.1, read on the forward strand.
CGAAATTCGCCCGTGCGAAGGCGTCACTTTTTCGGTCAAATGTTCAGTCGCGTCGTGATTCGCGGCGGCTGCCGCAGAATGAGCCGCGCGGTCGTGCATTCGCCGGGCGTCAATAATTTCTTCAATCAGTTCAGCCATCTGCCGCTGCGTTTTATCCCACGAGCTTTTCGATAAAAATTCGTCAACCTTAGGCAAACGTTCTTCGCGCTCTTCTTTCAACGCTTCTTCGCACGATTGCACGAAACCTTCGGGCGTGTCTGCGATGTGAACGAACCCCATTTCGCCGTAAGGTCGCACCACGTCTTTAATCGGAGTGGAAACCACCGGCAAACCGGCTGCCAAATATTCGGGCGTTTTCGTCGGGCTGATGAATTTCGTGCTTTCGTTTAAAGCAAACGGCAGCAACGCCGCGTCCCAGCTCGCCAGATATTTCGGCAAATCGGCATATTGTTTGCCGCCGAGATAATGAATGTTGGCGGCTTGCGGCAAATCGTCTTCGCTGATTTTGACGACCGGACCGATCATCACGAATTGCCAGTCAGGACGAAGCGCGGCGATTTTTCCGACCAGATCAATATCCAATCTTTCATCAATCACGCCGATAAAACCGAGTCGCGGATGTGCGATTTCTTTTTGGTCTTCCGGTTCTTCCGTAATGTTTCTGGCTTGAGCGAAATGCTCGGTTTCGATTGATGACGGAAAACAGAAAACGCGGGCGTGTTTATCGCGTTTATTTTCAAAGATGCTTTGCCCGCCGGTGAACACCAAATCGGCAACTTCAAAAAGCTGTTTTTCGCGTTCGAGCAAATTCGCAGGCGCATTTTTAAAAGCCGAAAGCTCATCCATACAATCGTAAACAACGGCGAGCGGGTTTTTGTGCTTTGTCCATTCAAAAGCCATCGGCGTGTAATACCAGAAGAAAAATTCGCCGATATTCCGGTCAATAAAAAGCGTGTCGAATAATTCGTGCAAAATCGCTTCGCCGTCTCCGGCTTCCCAACGCTCTTTCGGCACAATCGGGACGACGACCGTTACGCCCGTTTCGTGCTTTTGAATGTCGAGACGCGGTAGCGGATCGTCAGTGACAAACGGCTCTTCGACAAAAAACACTCTCTGCCCTTTGGCAAAGCGGCTCAAAAGATGCTGCGGGCGTTGCCAGACGAAATTCCAGCGCAGATGCGACAGGCAAATCAAATCGGGCAGCGTCTTGTTGTTTGCGTTTTCATTCTCCATAAATTTCAATTACTTTTTTTCTCAAAAATAAAAAAAGTAATAATCGGTTTTTGCGCGATTTTTCACACTTCCTTTCAGAACGAGCTAACGGCTGCCCGTCCGTGTACGGTTTTCTGACATATTTCTGACAGTTCTACTCCGACCATTACAAGTTTTGTGCCAAGAGCCGTTTCACCGAAATATCAATATTTACGGGGATTGTCCTTTTCTTGACAATTCGGTTTTGAAGCATTTGAATACAGCGAAAACGAACGATGTACTAAATTTCACACTGCGCGACAGGGCTTTCGATTTGTTGTATATTTGTAATGCCGTTCGCATTAAACGGGGCGTTTTCCAGCGCCCCCGTTAATTTGTAAAATTCGTTTTTGTACTTGTCGGAACGACGTTTTTTAGCCGAATCGTTGAAGAAAGCCGGAAAACAGATTTGCGATTTTGAGAACGAAGAAAGGCTGGCATTTTGAGTCGAGAATTTTAGTTTGAAAGCTATGCTCACCGAAACAATTTTATTGGTCGCTGATTCCGACGCCGAGCAAAAAGCTCAGGACGAGCTGCATCGGCAACTGGCGCTTTTTCAGCTTTCTTACGACCCGATTTTCGCCTCGGATTTCGATGGCGGAATTGTTTATTGGAATCAAGGCTGCGAGCAGCTCTACGGTTATTCAATCGGCGAAGCCCTCGGTAAATCGAGCCATGCGCTGATGAAAAGCGATTTTCCAGTTTCTTTCGATGATTATCGGCAAACGCTTGAAAAAACGGGGCGCTGGACCGGAAAAATCCGACGCTTATGCAAAGACAATCGCGTTTTGACAATTGAAAGCCGCCAAATGCTGACCGCAATCGCAGGCAAACGGATCGTTCTGGAAGCCAACCGCGATGTCACCGAACAAAGTCTCGCTGAAGAAAAACTGCGTGAGGCGGAAGAGCGTTATCGCGCTTTTATCGAACAAAGCTCCGAAGGAATCTGGCGTTTTGAATTGGACGAGCCGATTCCGACAAATCTCGCGGTCGAAGAACAGCTAAAGCTTGCCTACGAACGCGGCTTTCTCGCCGAATGCAACGACGCGATGGCAAAAATGTACGGCTTCGATTCCGCCGACCAAATCATCGGCGCTCGCTTAGCTGATTTGTTTGTCACCGAAGACCCCGCAAACGAGGCTTATCTTCGCGCTTTTCTTGAATCCGGTTACCGTTTAACCGAAGCCGAGTCGCACGAAAAAGACGCCGACGGGCACGATGTTTATTTCAGCAACAATCTCATCGGAGTCGTCGAAAACGGAAAATTATTTCGAGCCTGGGGAACGCAGCGAGATGTGACCAAATTGAAAGAAAGCGAAAAAGTGCTGGCTCGCTATCGCCTCGTTTCCGCTCAGGCGCGCGACATTGTTTTGATGGTTCGACCGACGGGCGAAATCGTCGAAGCGAACGCTGCGGCGGCGCGTGCTTACGGTTACGCGCAGACGGAATTGCTGACAATGAAAATTGCGGATTTGCGCGCGCAGGAACGTTTGACAGAGCTTCCGCAACAACTTGAACAAGCAAATCTGCACGGCATTTTGTTTGAAACCGCTCATCGCCGCAAAGACGGTATGACATTTGATGTCGAAGTCAGCGCAGTCGGCGCGGACATCGGCGACGAGCGTTTCCTGCTCAGCATCATCCGCGACATCAGCGAAAGAAAGCAGACGGAAGAAAAATTACGCGAATCCGAAGTTCGCTTCCGAAAAATGGCGGACAATTTGCCCGTAATGGTTTGGGTAACCGATACGAACGGAAGCTGCACTTATTTAAACAAATTGTGGTACGAGTTTACCGGACAAACGCCGGAGACAAGCTTAGGTCTCGGCTGGATTTCAGCGGCGCACCCGGACGACCAAAGACGTGCCGAAGAAGCGTTTTTGTCCGCCAACGAGCGGCGCGGCGAGTTTTACGTTGAATATCGGCTGCGCCGCCGCGATGGCGAATATCGCTGGATGATTGATTCCGCGCAGCCCCGTTTCGGCGAAAACGGCGAGTTTTTAGGTTATACCGGCTCGGTCGTTGATATTCACGAGCGTAAAATCATCGAACAGCAAGTGAGCTTTCAGCTAAATCTGACGCAGACCATTACCGACAATACACAGTCGTGTCTGCTGATGATGGACGCCGACGGGTTTTGCACATTTGCGAATCACGCGACCGAGCGCGTCACAGGTTTTAAACCGGAAGACTTAATCGGCGAGATTCTGCATTATAAAATTCATCACACGCGCCCGGACGGATCGCCGTTTCCAAAAGAAGAATGCCCGCTCGACAAGGCGCTTCCGCTGCACGAAGCGGTCGTCGGTTACGAAGACGTTTTCGTTCACAAAAGCGGGCATTTTTATCCGGTACGCTGTTCGGGACGCCCTATTTTCAAAAGCGGCGAGCCGGTCGGAACGGTAATCGAAGTTCAAGACATCACCGAAGAAAAACGCGCCCGCGAAGCTCTGCTTAAAGCCGAGCGTCAGGCGGCGGAGGAATATCAGGCATTACTTTCGCGCATTGTTCCGCTCGCGCAAACGCTCGGCACGGCGCGCGATTTGACCGCGATTTACCGCGCAATCGGCGATTTCGTTCGCGCTTCGATGCCGTGCATCGGGTTTTTCGTTTCGTTTTACGATTCGGATAAAAATTTGCGGACGGGGGCTTACGGCTGGGCGGAAGGCGCGGAGCTTGACGTTGACAGCTTGCCGCCGATGCCGCTCACTCAGGACGGCGGACCGAATTCGCAAGCCATCTTCCAACAGCAAACAATCGTTGTCGGCAATTACCGGCAAACGATGGCAAATCGCCCGCATATTGTCATCGGCGAGGAAAACGGAATCGTTCCCGATTCGTCGCTCATCGCTCCGATGATCGTAATGGGAAGAATCATCGGCACTTTGGAAGTGCAGGCTTACGAATCCGCCGCATTTAACCGGGATCACGTTGTCTCGCTCGAAATGGCTTCAAATCTGGCTGCGGTCGCAATCGAAAACGTCCGTTTGCTCGAAATCGAGGCGAACGCCCGGCAGGAAGCCGAGATTGCCAATCGCTCAAAAGACGAGTTTCTGGCGGTTCTTTCCCACGAATTGAGAACGCCGCTCAATTCGATGTTCGGCTGGGTGCGAATGCTCAGCACCGGGCAGCTAGACGCCGAAAAAACGCGACGTGCCGTTGAAGTTATTGAGCGCAACATCAATTTGCAGACGAAATTGATTGAAGATATTTTGGACGTTTCCAGAATTATCTCCGGCAAAATCAGGCTCGAAAACAGGCAGTTCGATTTCCTGCCGCTGATCAAATCCGTAACCGAAGTCGCGCAGCCGACCGCAGAAACCAAAAACGTCGAACTGGTGACCGAATTCGATTCCGAAGCCTGTATTTTGCAGGGCGACGCCGAACGCTTGCAGCAAGTCGTCAACAACTTGTTGACCAACGCGATCAAATTTACTCCGTCGGGCGGCAAAATCGTCGTCAAGCTCGATTGCAACGAAACTCGCGCAGAATTAAAAGTCATTGATTCGGGAGTCGGTATCGAGCCGGAGTTTTTGCCTTTTGTTTTCGACCGTTTTCGTCAAGCGGACAGCTCTTCAAAACGCAAACACGGCGGTCTCGGTTTAGGTTTGGCAATCGTCAAACATCTGGTCGAAATGCACGGCGGCGAAGTTTTCGCCGAAAGCGCGGGCGTCGGCAAAGGCGCGACTTTTACAATTCGCCTGCCGATGCACAGCCGCGTCGGATTGAGTGAAGCGGAAAAATCATTCGCGGTTGAAGAAAAAGAACAGGATTTGGAAAATTTGAATTTGCTGGTCGTTGACGACGATACGGATGCGCTCGAAATGCTGAGAACAATGCTGTCCTCGCGCGGCGCGCAAGTTCAAACGGCTGCATCGGCAATCGAAGCTCTGAAAATTGTCGAAAAAAAAGTCCCCGATGTTTTAGTCAGCGACATCGGGATGCCGGAAATGAACGGAATGGAGTTTATCGGCAAAATCCGGCAATCAAAAAACAAACGTCTGCGGCAAATTCCGGCAATTGCTCTGACGGCTTACGCTTCAGCCGAAGACCGCGAGCGCATCTTAGCTTCCGGGTTTAATCAATATCAGCGGAAACCCGTAAATTTCGCCGATTTAATTGCCAACATCAAAAATATTTGTTCGTAGTTCGTTGCAAATCCCTAAAGAAAATCGTCGTTTTAATTTCAAACGCTTCTTGAAAGAGAAAAACAACGAACAACAAACTACGAACAATTAAAATTTTAAAGCCTGAAAACATTCGCACGCTTCCGCTTCGAGCAGCTTGCGGTCATGGACGCGAACGGTTCCGCGAGCGTAGGAAATCGCGCCTTTTTCCTGCATTGCTCCGGCAACGTTGGTGACTCCGGCGCGGCGCGCGCCGAGCTTTCTGGCAATCGTTTCGTGCGTCAGCGGAATCTCGTCATTTCCGGCAAGCTCGTGAACGAGCAGCAGCCAAAAACAAAAACGCTGCTGCAAGCTGTGTCGCCCGTTGCAAACCGCGCGCTGAGAAACCTGGCGCATCAAATTACCATAAAAACCGAGCAGCAGAAAGCGCAATTCATCATTTGTGGCGGCAAAATCGCGTATCACCGCAGTTTCCATTTTGAGAGCTTCGCCGGCTTTTAAAACGGTCGTACAGTTGCGCGCGATTTGCTCGCCGAAAATCGCCTGAATTCCAATGACTCCTTCGCGTCCCGTCAAACAAACTTCGGCGCTCGAACCGTCCTCCATCAAACTGCAATAAGAAACGACGGCATCGAGCGGAAAATAAATCGAGCCGATGGCATCTTCGACTTCGTATAGCGGTTGTTCGGCTTCCAAAACAATCGGTCTGGTATGAGCGAGCAGATTGTTTTTTTCAGACGGCGGCAAAGCGTCAATCAAATGATTACCGAAAGGAGAAATCTGTGCGGTTTTGATCTGCATAAATGGGGAATGAAAAAGGACAAGAGGAATTATAAAAATAATTTCCCCGTTGTCCCCACAGTTTTGCGCCGCCTTTTACTGAACGCGAGCGGCTTTTAATTCAAAATGAAAATCGCTTCGTAAAATGTCGTAACATTCGCACGCACAGTTTTCCAGACCTCTGCGATTGGAAATGATGATGTGTCCGCGGCGCGACTGAACGCAGCCGTTTCTTTCCAATTCATTTAAAGCAACCGTCACGCTGGCGCGGCGCGCACCCAAACGATTGGCGATTGTTTCCTGCGTCAAAGCCAAATCGTTGCCGGTGGCGCGGTCGTGAACGAGCAGCAGCCAGGTACAAAGCTGCTGCGCGACGGTGTGGCGGCAGCGGCAAGCTGCGCGCTGAGAAACCTGCGTGAGAAAATCGCTGTAATAATTGAGCAAAATCTTTTGCAGTTTTTGATTTTGGCGGAAAATATCGCGGAGCAGCTTGGTTCTGACGCGAATTGCGGTTCCGCCCGTTTCGGCAATCGTCAGGCAATTCGCCGTTATCGCGCCCATCATTGAAGAAATTCCGAGAAGCCCTTCGCGTCCGACCACGCCGACTTCGATCATCGCGCCGTCTTCCATCAAACAAAGGCGTGAAGCGACCAGATCAATCGGAAAATAAACGAAATCGAAAGTATCGCCGATGTCGTAAATTGTTTGTCCGCGCTCGAATACGACTTTCTGCATCGCGGGTTGCAGTTTAACTGAAACATCAACCGGAAGACTCAGCAAAAGCTCGTTTCCGAGCTGCGGCTGCGATTCGGTTTTGTCTTTTGCCGAAATGAACGGTGAAACGGGGAAAGCCGATTTCAAGCCCGCCCGATTGGTCAAATTGCTTTTTCCGTCACCCGGTAATTGCCATTTGTTTTGTCCAATTGAACTTGTTCGGTTAAGTGCTGCTACTGCGTTGATTGCCATTTATTGAACCCATCCTTGAAGAATAATTACAAATAATATTTGCCGCAGTGCTTCGAGCAATCATTATGCCAATTAGCTATTAGCGAATGTTTTTAGGTTTATTTATTCAATTTTTGAAAGACGGAATTTTATTTGGCAGGAAATTTTTAGAATTTGGCGTAAATATTTTTTGTATTGAGACAATACAGACTTTTCCGGGTTAAAAAGCGCCTGAAAAGAGAGGCGTATGCTTTCGGCACATTTAATCCGTCGGATAGCTTCTAACTTTTCTACTAGAAATTTGCCTTAAAGCCGGCAGCATTTCGGTACGGTTGTGTACAAAATCGAACTTTATAATCGCTTAAATTATTATTTTCATTATCTTACGAAATTTACCTCTGCCTTGTGGCACGGTGATTGTTTGTTTTGGGAATCTTTTTAGCTCACCGAGCGAAAAGATTTGTTGGTTTATTGTTATTTATTTGATGGATTTATATTTAATTTTATGTCGGTTTATACGGAGCACTCAAGGAATTGGCAATTTAAAGGTCGGAATAATATTTCAAATCGGAGCAGCGAACAAGCGTCGAAAAACGTTTTTTGGGCGGAAAGCGAAGAATCCTGTTCTGCGTTCGTCACTCAAAATCCTACTCCTGTCTGGCGGATCGAACTTAAACACGGTGTCTCAGCTTCGCTCGGCGAAAAAGAGCAAATCGAGCAAATCGAGCGTTTCGGGTTTCTTGCCGAATGCAATGAAGCTCTTGCGCGCTCGTTTGGCTGCGAATCGTCAGTTGAAATGATTCGTCATTTCGGCGAGAGTTTTCCCGCCGATTTGTTTGCCGACACGCAAATGTTTTTGCGCGATTTTATACAATCCGGCTATCGGCTGGAAAACGTGAAAAGCGTTCGCTGCGACTCTGAGGGAAATGCGCGTCATTTTTCCACAAACGTTTTCGGAGTCGTCGAAAATCGCCGTTTGACTCAAATTTGGGGTATGCAGAGCGAAGAAAAACCTGCTACTGCGGAAAGCGGCGATTTTTATCAAGCCGTGATTGATTCGATGCTCGAACACATCGCCATCATTGACGAAAACGGTCGAATTATCGCAACGAACGATGGCTGGAAACGATTTGCCGTAAATAACAACGGAAACGATAAAAAAAAGATAGATGTCGGCGCAAACTATTTTGAAGTTTGCCGCGTGGACGGCGGCGAGCTTGCCCGGCAGGTCGAGGAAGGCATTCGCGAGGTTTTAAACAAACAAAAAGATTATTTCACGCTTGAATATCCTTGCCACAGTCCATCGGGCGAGCAACGCTGGTTTTTGCTGCACGTAACGCCGCTCTCCGGCACAAACGGCGCGGTCGTTTCGCATTTGAACGTTACCAAACGAAGAAAAGCCGAACAGGAACGTCAAAAAGCGCTCGAAGAATTAAAAAGGGCTGCGGAGGAAAATGAAATCGTCAGTCGAATGAAAGACGAGTTTCTGTCGGTGATTTCGCACGAATTACGCACGCCGCTGACTTCGATGCTCGGCTGGACGCGGCTGATTCGTTCGGGCAAGCTCGACGATAAATCAATCGCACAGGGGCTTGAAACAATCGAGCGCAACACGCTCGTTCAATCGCGTCTGATTGAAGATTTGCTCGACGTTTCCCGCATTATCAACGGCAAAATCAAGCTCGAAGCGTTTCCGGTCAAGATTCGCTCGCTTGTCGAAACAGCAGTTGAATCAATCAAACCGACGGCTTCGATCAAACAGATCGCGGTTGAGTTTCGTTCGGAGATTGATGACGCTACTGTTTATGCAGACCCGCGCCGAATCCAGCAGGTTTTGTGGAATTTGCTCTCGAATGCCATCAAATTTACGCCCCGAAACGGTTTCGTGCTGGTTAATTTAAGTGCGACCGATGATGCGATCAAAATTTCCGTTACCGACAACGGAATCGGCATTGCGTCGGAATTTTTGCCGCATCTTTTTAAGCATTTCCGCCAGCAGGACGCTTCGATCACGCGCAGACACGGCGGTCTCGGTTTGGGGTTGTCAATTGTGCGGCATTTAATCGAGTTGCACGGCGGACAGGTTAAAGCCGAAAGCGCGGGCGAGGGCGAAGGCTCGGCTTTTACATTCAGCTTGCCGCTGATGAATGCCCGCATCGAATCGCTCGAAAACATCAACAACGTCGTCGCTTCCGAAAGCTTTGACGCGCCGAATAAAACCGCCGCGCCGCGAAAGCTCGTCGGCGTCAATCTGCTGCTCGTCGAAGACGACGCGGACAGTCTTGAACTGCTGGCGTTTTTGTTTGAATCAACCGGCGCAACGGTCAGAACCGCAAATCTGGCGGGCGTTGCTTTTGATAAATTTCAGGAAAATCCGCCGGATTTATTGATTTCCGATATTGGAATGCCGGACGAAGACGGTTACAGCCTGATTCAAAAAATCCGTCGGCTGCCGCCCGAAAAAGGCGGAAACGTTCCGGCAATCGCGCTGACGGCTTATGCCAAAAACGAAGACCGTTTAAAAGCTCTCTCAAGCGGTTTTCAGCGGCACATCAAAAAACCGATTGAGCCGGTGGATTTAATCGAGCAGGTTGCCGAAATGCTCGGACAGCAAAAAAATATTTAAAGGGCGAAAAATCAATTCGCCCTTTTCGTATCAATTTGTACGAATCAAAGCCGCAGCTTGTACTGAATTCGCTCGTCAAGCTGTTTCCAAAGAGACTAAAACTGCATATTAAAAAATAATATCTTGCCAAAGCGCCGATGTTTATTGCATTCCGGCGCTTTGGCATATTCTTTGCTCATAAGTTGGCGAACGTAAATTTTAATAAAAGGAGATTAAAAATTATGGCGGACGGGGATGGCGGAAGCGGAGCAGGCAGCGCAATGTGGGCTGTCGTGACGCTTTTGATTGTTTTGATTGTTGTCGGAGCTTTATACTTCGGCGGCGCATTGGGCGGTCGAAGTAACACCCCTCAAAAGGTGGACGTAGACATTAAAGTTCCCAGCCGTTAGCTTGATTTTTAATTGATTTTG
>DASVUH010000078.1:0-129086 GCA_036387135.1 Pyrinomonadaceae bacterium
TTTGTGCTACCTTCAGTTAAATTCAAATACTCGCGAGCATCCGAAAAAGCCTCTTCGTAGCCTTTGCCGAATTCGCGGTTTAACCGCTGTTTCAGCTCAAACGGAAGCCGTAAATAACACTCTCGGCAAAACGATTGCCGGGTTCGTTTCTGCTTTCCGCAGCCGCATGTCTCGCCTAAAAAATCCTGTAAAATTTCGGGGTTAGTCATAAATCATTGCCAGCCATCAAAGTATTTGCGAACGAAATCACCCGTAAATTTGTCGTAGCTCGAGCCTGAAATAATCAGATAATCGCCTATGCGGAAGCTAAATTCTTTAATGGATAAATTTGGATCGTTTTTTGGCGGGTTAGCCTTAAACGACAAATGAGCATTTGCGCCGGACAATTCCGCTTCGATTTGAAAGCGGGTAATTCGCTCAAAACCAGCGCTACGTTTTAGCAGATGTGTAATCTCAACCGCCGCTTCAAACGTGCCGTCGAATTTAACCGCTTCAAGTGCCTTTCCTGTGATTTTGATTGTGTTCATTTTTTCATCTTGTAAAATTTCGGGGTTAGTCATAATCTTTAGTCCCAGTACGCAAAAAGGTTTTCCCAATCGGGGTAATCTTTTTCGAGAAACGCAGCGGCTTCCGCGCGCTTTTGCTTTTCCAGGTTTTCCCAGCTTTTCCACCATTCCCAATGATTTTCAGAGTCGTACTTTTCCGTAAAAAAGCTCTCCGTAGTGCGAAAAATCTCCTGCTCGCAGTCTTTAACGATTGAGTAAACGGGAGTGATGTTTTTGATCTCGTAGCTGTCCAATCCTTCCGGTCTTTTATCGCCGGAAAGCCACGTAATTGTGTGAATCGAAAACCGGCGATTGACTGTCAGAGAAGCATCGCGGTCGTAAAACGCGGCTTTGTAGAAAATGCTCGCTCGCACTCTGCTTTTATCGTCGAGCAACCGGTTGTGCATCGAATGATCCGTGGCTTCAAGTTTCCAGCCTTCGGGAAGTTCGACCGAGACGAACAAATCGTCAATATCGTCGCAGAATTTAACGCCCCAATGATCTTCAAGCTGCTCGCGCGTCGCTCCCGAAATCCGGCGCGGGAATTTACTGCTCGCTACGAACTCGCGCTGACCGAGCGCCTCCTGGCGCTCGATTCCGCCCGGCGTGGAAGCTGCGATAACATTCGGCAGGTCGCCGCGCACGGCGGCAAGCAAAGCAGCCGGAGTTATTCCAGGCTCATCATTTCTTTTCGATTTGGGTTTAAAATTTTTATCAAACATTGTCGTGATTTCCTTCTCGCTTCATTCTGTAAATTCTGGTTTTTTGACCCGGCTCAATCCGTACCGGCAAATTCACACGTCGCTCGTAACGGCGATTTGCCATTTCAACCAGACGGTCGTATTTCGCCAGCGTCGCCGCGTTCGTTCTTTTACTCCGCTTGGCGTTCGAGCGATTCCGGTTCAATCGCCACAAAAGCGTTTGAGCTTCTTTAACCAGCAGGGATTTCGTTAATTCGTTAATCATCTTTAACGATCTGCTTTTCTGCCTTCCGCCGTTCATCGCCAGACTCCGCATTTGCCTTCAACCGGCTGCCATGAAGTGCCGAGCCCGCGCGGAGCAATTTTCGCCGGGCGCATGACGCATTCGATCAGCCCGTATTCTTCAAGCGTTTCGAGCGCTCTTATCGTATTGCCGCGCGACGAGCCGATCTCGCCGACGACCGAGCAGTCTTTGTTTTCACTCAAAAACGAGAGAATTTCTCGCTGCGTTTCGTTTAACCGGCGAGCGCGCGTCTTTTTATCGCTTGCCGGTTTTACAGCCGTTGCCGTCATTTGTTTGCTCATTTCAAAAAAAACTCCGCTTAAAGCGGGTCAAGCCCGATCTCCACACAATCCGCAATGAATCGGTCAATCTCCTCGATTGAGGAAAGCACTTCCGCGCGACGGCGCAGCTCAACGATTTCTTCGGCACAAACGTCTTCCCAGCACGGCGCGAAAATGTAATGCCGGAGATATTCACCGATTAACCGAATCTCGGCGGCGGTCGGCGGCTGCGCCCCGCGTGATTTGTGCAACAGATAATTTTTAACCGCCGCGCATAAAACACCGGTTTGTTCATTTCGCCAGTAAAGCGGCAGTTGAAACGGCGCGCGGTAAAGATCGGAAACGGAAAACGCGATTTCTTCCGCCGCGTTGATTCTTACTCCCGTATCGCGCAGGAATTCGCTTTCGAGAATCGAATCTTTCAGCTTGCAATTGCTGCACACGCCCGGCTTGCTCCAGTTTGGCTGGCAGGCTGCATTGTCCGTGCATCCGCAAACTGTGCAGATTCTTTCTCCGCAATTTAAGCAGCGGGAATCTATGCTTACGATTTCGGTTTTTGTGCGGCAGTTTTGACAGGTGATTTTGCTCATCGCGACCTCCGTGATTGTTTTTTCTTGTTTTTGTCGTGCGAAATCGCTGCGAAAAGATTTGGGTTTAATTTGCCGTCTCTGACGCTTTCGTAGTTCGTGATAAATAAGCCGGTGCGAAGACCTGTTCCGCTGCACTCTGGGCAATGAGTGCTGCTGCAAGCCACTTCGCCGGTGCCCGAACAATATCCGCAATTCAATTCTTCGGTGCGACGGACGAAAATTATTTCAAGTCCGAGCATCGCGGCGTCCCGCTTAAATTCCTGACGAACTCCGAGAGGCGCCACAATCAAGCCGCGACCGCCGCCGATTTTTTCTAAAACGAGGCGGAGAATTTCTAGTTGCTGGACGGATTTGCCGAGACCGAAACTTTCAAACAAAGCTCGCCGCCCGCCCCGCACAGCCCAGCGAACGCAGGCTTTCTGATGCGGCTTGAGCAAAGGATTAATTTCATCATCGGTTATGTCGAAACCTGCGGGCTGCGCAATACAGGCTTTTTTTCTGACAAATTCCAGATACTCGGCTACGGCTACATTTTCCTTGCGCTTTACAGCAGTTTGTTGTAGTTTTTGTGACATAGTAATTGATTCCCTCGGCTGAAATCAGAGTTTGCAGCTCTGATTCAGCCTTTATTTTTGTTAATTCAAAACGGCTCTCGCATATTTCAGAGCCGTATCGAGACAGCGAATCTGGTTTTCGCGGTTCGGCAAAAAGAGACTTCCGCCCTCACAAATTTCAAAAACGAGCGCGGCATGCGTATGAGCCGAGCCGCTGCAAAGTGTTAAAGCAATCGAAAATTCATTTGCGCCCGGTTGCAGCAGATTGACGATATTGTTCGCCGCGAGCCGCCGTTCGGCGTTAGCGATAATTAGTTCGGGCGTCGGATTGTCTTTTAATTTGACGTGCATTTTATTTTTTGGAGCGGTTGAAACCCGGTCAGAGTCAAAACCGCTCCGCCTAGCAAGAGAAAAACTCCTTTCCTTTAAAAATTTGCTGCCTAACCAAGCGTTTCCGCTTGTTTGGAGATTGGCTTTAATGCGCGGGGAAAACCTGAAAAGCCGATTGAAGCTGAAAAGCCGCATCATTTCCCGGCAAGCTGCAAAGACCAATTTCCAAAGAAACGGAAAAACTCATTCAAAACCCGGCAGTTTTTGTGCGACCCGGATAATTTCGCCAGCCGAATCTCCGCAAGCCCAAACTCCCCGCTGACCTTGTACTTGAGCTAAATAATCGTCAGACCGTTTTCTTACCAATATTTTCATCACTGACACCCGCTTCAAAACCCTGAATTTCAATCAAATAATCAATCAGAAACTGAGCCGCCTCGCGCGAGCACTCGTCGTAACCGCAGCCCAAAACCGCTCGGCTCGATTGGTCTATGTTTTTGAGTCCGAGATTTTTCGCAAGCTTGCGCAGGATGGTTAGCTGTTCGGTTCCGACCAATTCAGAAACGGTCTGCGCCAGCGGGTTGAAGCGAATGTTTTCAGGCATTTCCGGGAGCATCTTATAAATCCGCAGCGCCAATTTATGCTCGCAGCGGTAGTTCCGGTGCTTCATCGCGCCTTCCTGTAAAAACAGCGCGCAGTTACAACTGATCTGCTTGAATGCGTTTTGCTTCAAAGTTGTTTTGGTCGCCGCGCCGTCCGTTTCCTCGGCTTCGAGCGAATACGTCGAATCGTCGAGCTTTGTGAACTTGCCGACCGCCGCGATAAAACGCGCCCGACGGAGCAATTCATCCTTTGTCGGAATCTCGACTCTTTCCAGTTCGGCTGTAGCTGTTTTTCTAATAACCATAACCGTTAAAAGCCGATGAATTGTCCGATAATGAAAGCCGCAAAGATTGCCGCGAGCACTGCTCCGAAGAAAAGCGCTCTGCCTTGCAAGATCTCGCTCATCGGAATTGCGCCGTTGTTTCGTTCCGCAATTTCCTGCTCGAAACGGCAGGAAATGTTTCGACGAGACCGGGCGACAAAATTCAAAATTGAAAGCTCGGATTTTGCGACAGGAGCAGGCGGCAATATGTTTTCATTGCTTTTATTTTTGGAAAAACAATAACCGCAGGATTCGCCGCGAACAGCCGGGCTGACTCCGCAGGATGCGCAATCAATCATCTCGCTTGCCGCTGAAGCTTTGGTTAAATTGAGAATCAATGCTTCATCGTTTTCTAACCGCCGCACAAAACCGTAATGCTGGTTGTAGCGAAGCTCTTTGAATTTAACGCGCGCCAGGATGCGCGATTGATTTAATTTGGTTCGTTGGGTCATATTCACTCCTGTTTTTTTAAGTTGTCCGGCGATTGGGCATTTGGTGGACGCTTCCGCCTGACGCGGGAAGTTCGTCGCCGTAGATTTCTCGCTCGGAATGTAGTTCAATCGCGCGTTTGGAAGCCTTTGCCTTGAACCTGTAATGCGTGCCGACTTGAATAAAACAGCCGCGCAAAACGCCCAAATGGACGAATTCCATAATTTTGTCCCGACCGATTGCCTTCTGCATATAAGCGGAAAGCTGCGAAGGAGAAAGATCGTAAGGCTCGTCGTCGAAGTCTCCCGAAGCGAGCATCTTGCGCTCTTCGGCAATTCCGCGTTTTACCTCTTCGCGGATAAACTGTTTTATGGACGCACCCAGTTCTCCGAGATTTTGTAAAAAATCGTTCGCCATAAATTCTCTCTTTCCTTTAAATCCAAGCCTTTCCGCTTGTGGCTCGATTGGTTTTTAAATGCCGGAGTTTGTTTGCTTTGCCGAAACAGCCGAGGTGTCCGAAATTTCTCTCTGGCACAAAGGGTGTTTGCTTTGCCAACAAGCTGCCAAAACCAATCGAGGCAGAAACGGAAAATTTTCAAAGATGCCGTCTCTCCGGCTGTCAAGTCTGATTTTCACGCTGGCTGACTTTCGCCTCTGGTTAAAATGCACAGCTTTAGCGTCCTGTGCTGCTGGCTAGTCACTTTTCCTTCGGTTTTGTCACGATTCGCGCAGTTCTTCGAGTTGCGAACTCTACTCACCGATAGAATCGTCAAGAATCAACCGCAGTTAATCCGCCTACTGCTAGCCCATCGGAATCTTTTAAATACCTTTGTGAAAGCTGAACTCGCTGCCATAGCTTTTACCGCCGGACTTGCGATTCGAGGACTTCGGTAACGTCCTAAAAAGGACTTCCTTTGCCGCCTCTATTCAGCTTTCGTTTTCCCTCGTTGGGGAAATTTTCAAAATTTGTCGGGAGCGGCGAGTGCTATTACATCCGTCAACGAATGAAACGACCTGACAAGAGCAGGTGCTGCACGACGGGTTTGGCAGGGAGGAAACGAAACCTCTTACATCTGCCACTCGGCGCTCCCCTATTTAAGCGATTGCACAGTACTTCGGCGTTGTCGCTTAAACTTTTCAAAAATCTTTAAAAAATGGCGGCGCTGATTCTGACGCATAGCGCCTTTTCTGCTTAAATCGCTCGCGATGCGTCAAGCGCCGCCCCAGTCAACAGGAGGAACAACTTTTCCTGAATCCTTCATAATTCACGATTGCCGCTCGCCGCCACGGCGGCTTTCGCGTTCGTCAAACAATTTTTTTCTTCGTCCAGAATGACTCTGCGAATGTCGTTAAAAAGAAGACCGCGCTCGTTGCAGTTCAATTGTTGATTTGCTCTTGCAATAATTTGCGCAAAAGTTTCTTCAAATTCGCGGAGCATCGCCGCTGCGGGCGACTCGTCGCTTGCGTTTCCGTTCAAAGCGCGACTTTCGGCTCTTACGCCCGCAAGATACAGATCGAGAATTCGCGCCTTTTCGGGAATTCTTTTTTCCATCGCGCAGAGCAGCATGACTGAAATCGCAATGGGGAGATTCCGACCGTTATTGGCGTTAAACCAGCTACTCAGTGTTGATTCGCTGCGCCCCAATTCCTCGCTCAAATCCTTTTGATCGCCGTAGGAAAGCAGCTTGCCGAGAAACTGCTCAATGTCGGTTTGCGAAACCTGCCGGTAAATTAAATTGTTTCGCTCGTCGCTTTTCATGTGTATTTTCAGGCTCAACTAACACTAGGAATTATTTGAAATCTCGTTTACATTGACCTCATGCCGGTGATTAAACAGTTTCAATTGCGAATCTCACCTTTATTCGGCAAGTGCCCCAGCAAAAGATTGTTGTGTCGAATTAATCGGAATTTCAGTTTTGTGATAATGATCTTCAAGAATTTTGACGATTTGCTCGTTTTCGCTTCGCCGCTCCTTTGCAGCTTCAGTTTTTATTTTTTGAGCCAGGTCGAGCGGCATTCTCAGCGATCTTGTATGAATTGGTTCCATGTGTCTCCTTTGGTGTCGTTTCAACACCAAAACAATATAAAGCAGAATTGGTGTTAAGTCAACACCAAATTGGTGTGAAAAAAACTTCTTGAAAATGAATACTATTTTGATACCATCAGCCGCAATGACTGACAGTAAGGAAAAGGGGAGATCAATACGATTCCCGCAGGAACTGTGGGACGCTTTGGATCGCGATGCCGAAAGATGTAAGCGAAGTTCGCAAAAACAACTGGAAGCGTTGCTGATGACGTATTACGAAATTGATAATGTCGAGATAGACAAGAAAAAGTTAGAGCAGATTAGGGGCGAAAGTTATGCAATGAAGGGTGTGGGCGAAAAAAACAAAATTGTAGGTACTTCAAAAGAAGGAAATCTGATCGTAGAAGTGCCTGAGCTGGACCAGGACGAGCCTGAACCGAAAAATGATTCGTCCGAAGGAAATCGAGTAGAAGACAATAAAAAAGGAAATCGAGCAGAAGACAATAAAAAACTCGGAAGTTAGCAATTGCCATACTTCCGAGTTCGTCTTGATAAATTTGCAGGTTTTACCAGAAAACACTGAATAAATAATCAATCAGTGTTTCTGATCCATTGTGGCTAATTGAAGTTTGTTGATCCGTAACCAAAACGGGGGAGATCTGATTGTTGTCGTATCCGGCTGTATTTCCGTCTTTTGACGGGTCGTCGCGCGGGCATTCAGATTCGGTTACCGGGTCGCATGGTCTGCAAACATAACCCATGCCGGTTATGCCGCAGAGTTCATTTGCATAAATATTGGTTGTCGTCGGGCATACGGCGACCAGTAGAAAAAGCAAGACACGGAATGTCTTCATAGGGTTGGCTCCTTATTCGATGTTTTGTGTTTTGTTTCGGCAGGCGGAGTTTGCGGCTTCGCCTGCTACTTTAAGTGTAGACGTAATACACGCTTTTTTCCAAGATTTTAACGGAATGGCTTTTGGGGATGAATGTTTATGCCTATTACAACTTCTCAACTCAACAACAGACTTGCGGTCAAATGTCTTGAAAATGCGCAACAACTGGAATTGCAGGGTGAGTTTTATCAAGCTTTCCTCGCTTTAAATTCAATTTGGTCTGATTTAAAAGAAACGCCAAAAGTCGAATCTTTGGATTTATCAATTCAGGGTGAAGTGTGGCTGCGTTGCGGTTCGATACTCAATGCTTTATCCAGCGCAAAGCAAACCAAAGAGCGGGAAAGATCAAAAGGTTTTTTGACTAAAGCATGGAAGATTTTTAGTTATTTATGTGACCATAAAGGGAAATCAGACACGGCAAACGCTCTCGGTTATGCTTATCAGCGCGAAGGCACATACAAGGAAAGCGAGGCTTGGCTCAAAACCAGCCTCGAAATCAACACCGAAAGCAATTCCCCTTCTCGCATTCAAGCTCATAATCACCTTGCCATTACGCTCTGCTATCAAAAACGCTTTTCCGAAGCTTTGCGTCTTTTAAAAGCTATTGAACCTGCGGCTCTTATTTGCGGCGATCACAATCTGCTCGCATGTTTTCACCATCAATATTTTTTTGCCCTTGACGGATTAAATGAATTGAATAAAGCCGAAACCCATCTCAGGCTTTCCATCGGTCATCTGGAAAATTCTGGGAATCGCTTTTTTCAAGCCACAGCCGAAAACAGTCTTGCTCATTTATGCCGTAAGCTCGGACGATTACCCGAAGCAAAATTGCATGCTTTAAAAGCGATAGAAATCACCCGCGCAATCGGGACTGCCGGACACGAAGCGCGTTTTCTCGATACGCTGGCGCAAATATATTTAGCCGAGAAAAATCCTGATCCGGCAATAAAGATTTGCGAACAATCAATCGAGCTTCTCACAAGAGGCGACGATTATGCTTCGCTTCTCGAATCATATACAACTCTCTGCCACGCTTTGCTCGCTACCGGCAACCGCACCGAAAGCTATAAAGTGCTTTCCATCGCCTGCACAATGGCTGCAGATCATCTCGGACAGGAAACCGCCGATATGTTTTCGAAACGATTCGACGAGCTGTTATTAAGCAGCCTTTCGAGAAGCAAATCGTTTTCGCCCCAGTCAATTCAGTTTTCGCCCGAAACCGAAGAAATTTGTTATGTCGCCGATGAAATCGAAAATAACCACGTAAAAAGATTGGTTGTGCTGCCGGGAATTGAAAACCAATACCATCTCATCGGCAGGATTCAAGGGAATAATCTCGAACATTACGGTTTGCCTGAAGGAACAAAGGTTTTGATTGAAAAAACCAATGAAGTCACCATCGGAGAGCTAAGCGTCGTTAAAGAGAAAGGCAAAAAAGTTTATCATTTTGGGTTTATTACTTATCATCACGACCTCCGCCTTTATGAGATTGATTTTAAAAACGACAGTGAGCACGAACCCTTGATTTTTGGTTCGGGTGAAGTTGATTTTATCGGGCGAGTTGTAGGTTTCTGCCCGCGCGACGAAATCAGCTCCATCGTCAAAATGAAGCCTTTGGGATTTTCCATTTAATTATGGCGGAAATTATCAAGCACGTTGCCCGCGACGGAACCGTCTCATACAAAGTCAAAATCTTTCTGGGGCGCGTCGAGGGCAAGCGAAAGTTTAAAATCAAAACCATTCGCGGAAAACGCGCCAAAGCCGAGGAATGGGCGCGCGAGCAGGAAACTCTGCGCGATACGGGCAAGCTCCCGCTCGACGAAAAGATCACGCTTAAAGAGTGGCTTGAAAAATGGCTCAAATCGGCGCAAAAACGAGTTCGGGTAACTACGCTGCGCGGCTACCGGGCGCACGTCGAGAGATATATCTACAAAAACGTCGTCTCGAATATGCCGCTCGTTAAAATAAAAACTTTCCAC
This sequence comes from Pyrinomonadaceae bacterium, assembly GCA_036387135.1. Lineage (GTDB taxonomy): Bacteria > Acidobacteriota > Blastocatellia > Pyrinomonadales > Pyrinomonadaceae > JALZCH01. Next base: position 9,537 of record DASVUH010000078.1, read on the forward strand.
GTCCAGGAATTTTACGATTCGATGACCGAGACGGGCTTAAGCCCGCGGACAATCGAATACGTTCACACGCTGCTGAAAGCCGCGTTAAACCAGGCGGTCGGGCTGGAGCTGATCGAGCGCAACCCGGCTGCATTTGCAAAGCGACCTACCAAGCAAAAGCCTAAAATCGTTTGTTTTTCGAGCGAGCAGGCTGAAAAATTTCTCGAAGCCGCGCGCGCCGATAAGCTTTACGTGATGTTTGTCGTCGCGCTGACTCTCGGCTTGAGACCGGAAGAATACTGCGCCCTTAAATGGCAGGACATTGATTTTGAGAATTGCATAATGCGAGTCGAGCGCGCCGTCAAGTTCGGCGAAGCCGAATATCAAAAGGATGAAAAAGGAAACTTTGTTCTAAATGAAAAGGGAGGGAAGATTCAAACGGGCGGCGGGGGCTTTTATTTCGACGAATTGAAAACCGCATCGTCGCGCAGAATGCTCAAACTTACGCCCAAACAAACCGAGCTGCTTCGGATGCAAAAACGCCGGTGCCTCGAAATGCGTATGGCTAACGCCGCAAAATGGCAGGAGCATGATTTCGTTTTTCCGACCGTGACGGGAACGCCGTGGCGGATCAAAAATTTATCGGAGCGCCATTACGCGCGCATTATCGAGCGCGCGGAGCTGCCGCATTTTAATTTGTATTCCTTAAGACACTCTTACGCGACTTTGAATTTGCTGGCGGGAACCGACATCAACACGATCAGCGCTAACCTCGGTCACACGAACGCCAGCTTTACGCTCGACCGCTACACGCACGTGCTCGAAGAAATGAAGATGAAAGCCGTTGCGCGAATAGACGACATTTTCTTTAAAGAGAAGGGAGTAATGGTGGACACACGGTTGACAACCTCACCGCAGTTGGATAATTTCGCCGCAGATAGTGGCAGCTAGATATTGGAAATGTGATAAATAAAATGAACTTACCGCCGTTGCAGGACGCTGGCGGAAGAAATCGAAGGAGATTCGTAATCGAAAGGTCGTCGGTTCAACTCCGACAGGTGGCTTCTCTCATTTAAAATAAAATCCCCGAAAATACTGGCATTTACGACTTCTCTTTGAGACTCAATGTAACACTTTGTCGCCTGTTGTAACAGTGGAATGAGTGTTTGATTGAGTGTTTTAATACACAAAGAGGAGCGTTAATCTATGCCAAAAACAAACGAAGGAACTATACAGGAAATTACCCGGAAAACGGCAGACGGAAAGACGAAAAAGGTGATGCAGGCGCGTTATCAGTTTTTTGACGCGACCGGAAAGCGGAAATCGAAAACAAAAGACGTTGCGAACCGAACGGAAGGCAAGCAGTGGCTCAAACAGATGGCGCGGGAACACGAAGCCAAAAAGAGCGACTTCGGCAAAAAGGAAATCAGATTTTTGGAATTTACCGAAGAAATCGAGCCGATTTTGAAGGATAGAAAATCGGTTGACCCGATGCTTTCCCAATTAAAGGTTCTGCGCGAGTTTTTCGGGCGGATGAAACTTTCCGACATCAAGTACGAGCAGTTAGAAGCCTACCGCGACAAGCGGCGCAAAGAGCCGATTCAGTTTAAAAACAGCACCCGCCAGCGAAGCGATACGACAATCGCCAAAGAATTTTCCTTGCTTTCGCGCATTTTGAAAATCGCAAAGGACAAAGGGCGAATCACGGAACAGCCGTTTTACGGTGCAAGCCCGCTTGTTTCTGGTGAGTCTGTTGAGCGTGAAGCATTTTTATCCGAAGAAGAAGAAGCAAAAATGCTTGAATCCTGCATTTTGCCCGACCGGAGCGGATTTAAACGGGAATCGTTAAAACCCGTTTTGGTTTGCGCGATTGATACCGCGATGCGGCGCGGCGAGATTCTCAAGCTCGAATGGCGCGACATAGATTTCAAGCGCGAAATTATCAGCGTCAGACGCGAAACGACAAAAGCGAATTTGCCGCGCACCGTTCCGTTGACGGCGCGGTTAAAGCAGACGCTTGAAACGATTAAACCGGAAACGGCGAAATCGGGCGACCGGATTTTCAAAGTCGGCGATTTCAAGAAGGCGTATGCTTGGGTGCGCGAGCAGGCGGGCGTTAAGCTGACGTTTCACGATTTGCGTCACATCGGCATCACCCGCGTTATGAAAAAGGGATTCGAGCAGGAATTAGCGATGAAAATTTCGGGGCATACCGTCACAAAGACGTTTCTGCGGTATCTGAACCCAGAGCCAGAATATCTGGTCGAGAAGATGCGCCGGAGCGAAAGCGAAGCGGGCGCGGCATCCGTTTAAATTTTTGTGGCGGCGAGCAAACGATTAAATAGCTCGTCGCCACAAAAATTGTACGATTTTACAGCAGCGAGCAAAGTTCCAAGTTGGAACTTTGCTCTTTTTTCACCAAAACTGAAAACGGGTATATTGTGCCGCCTCTAAAAGGTGTAAAACGCAATACAGCCCGTTTATGCGCGAAAAAAGGCTATATGGAAAACTGGCAGATTGTCAGCGTTGAACACGAATTGATGCGAGAGCAGACCGAACCAACCGGATGCGCCGGGCGCGGTGGATGCTGCGGCTGTTTGACCTCGCTTTTGCTGATTGTTGTGGGCGTTGTTGTCCTTCGCGTATTGGCTATTATTTTCAACTTTTTTTAATTATTGTCGGATTGAAAATGGAGATTGGTCTGAATTGACTTTTGACGCTCGACTGAAGCACATATAAGCGCGACATCCAAGAATCGGTTTTCGCGCCTTTTTATTTTCCGCATCTTTGATTAGACTCTATACGATTTATGAAAGCATCTTTATCAGATTTGAAGCCCTTTTACACAACTGAAAATGGAAAAGCATATTTAGGCGATTCGCTGGAATTGCTCAAAACCATTGACGGCGGCTCAATTGACCTTATCTGCACGTCGCCGCCGTTCGCTTTGCTGCGGAAAAAATCTTACGGAAATGTAGAGGCGCAAGAATACGTCGAATGGTTTCTACAATTCGCCCGCGAATTTAAGCGCATCATCAAGCCGGAAGGCTCAATCGTCATTGACATCGGCGGGACGTGGATTAAAGGGCAACCTGTCCGCAGTCTGTATCATTTCGAGTTGGTTTTGAAACTATGCAAGCCGGAATCCGAAGGCGGTTGCGGTTTGAATTTGGCGCAAGAGCTTTTTTGGTATAACCCGGCGAAGTTGCCGACGCCAGCCGAATGGGTGACAGTACGGCGCGTGAGGGTAAAGGATGCGGTCAATACGGTTTGGTGGCTGAGTCCGTCGCCGAATCCGAAAGCGAGCAATCGCCGCGTTTTGAAACGATATTCGGATTCGCAACTGCAACTGATGAAAAACGGCTACAAAGCCAAATTGCGACCGTCAGAGCATCAAATCAGCACGAAGTTTAACGTGGACAACGGCGGCGCGATTCCATCAAATTTAATCGCCGACACCGATTATGAAAACTCAATCGGCGAGCCGGTCAATCTGATTTCGGCGTCGAACACTTCAAGCAACGACATTTATCAGCGCCGATGCCGCGAGGAAGGCATTATGCCGCACCCGGCAAGATTTCCCCACGCACTGCCGGAATTTATCATCAATCTTTGCACCGAAGAAGGCGACACGGTTTTAGACCCGTTCGCGGGTTCAAACACGACCGGAGCAGTAGCCGAACGACTCAATCGCAAATGGATTGCTTTGGAGCTAAACGAGGATTATTTGCGCGGCTCAAAATTTCGCTTTCCAGAATTAGACCCGAAGCAGCGCGAACTGAAAATAGAAAACGCGGGCGATACACCGGAAAACGGAAACAAGCAGGCGAATCAGCAAGACCTTTTTTCAATAACGACCAATGGCAACTAAAGAAACGCGCCGCTTCACCTACGGCGACCAATTCGAGCAGAGCAAAACGCCGCTACTCGACTTGCTCAAAATTTGTCGAGACTACTCGCCAGATTTAGCAGCGATGCAGGAGCAAATCCGCACAACTTACTTTCCCGGTCACGGCAGCGAAGGCAATTCCAACACAATGGCGATGAATTGCCGTTTGTCGCTCAAAGCATACAGGCTGATTGAAACCGACAGAGAGCGCGGCGCGACTCGATACACTGTAACGCCGCTGGCATCAGAGCTTATCGAACTTGCCGAGCGTGAAGGCGAGAATGCTATGTTTCGCCGTTTTGCCGTTCACATCTTGACCAACCTTTTTGGAATGACCTTGCTGCGATTGATTGAAAACATTCGCGCTCGCGGCGAGCAAGTTTCGCTCGAATACTTGGGCGAAGAAATGAACGACTTGGGCATCAAGATTGCGCCAAACAGCACATACATCAGCACGATGGTTGCTTGGCTGGCAAAAGCCGGAGTCATTACCGAAACAGGCTATTCGGTCAATTGGGATGTCGTTTACGATTTGCTCAAAACGGATGCAGAGTTAATTGATAAACTACACGAATTAACCCTTGAGCAGCGATTCTTTATGCTTTCGATGCTGAGTCTCGCAACAACAGATTTCGTGGCGTCGAACAAAATCGCCAACCACACGCGAAGCGTGTATAGCGTCCGGCTAACCTCGAAAAATCTCGTTAAAGACGTATTGGAGCCGCTAGAAGCGGCAGGGCTAATCGAAACCCAAAAAACCACAACTGGCAGAGGCGCGAAGCCGCACGACATTAGACTGGCGGATAAAGGCAAAAATGAGTTGCTTTTGCCGATGCTCGAAAACTTGGCGGAGATTACCGAGCTTACGTCGGCAGATTTGAACAAGCCGTTTGAAGATGTCGTAAAAGACCTTGACCACTCCGAAAAGCACGTTCGCGGCATCGCGCTGGAATTGTTTGCCGTCTGGATTATCCGGCTTTTGGGATTGCGGTTTAGCAAATGGCGGCTACGCTCGTTTCAGGCAACGGGAGGCGCGGAAGTTGATGTAATGGCGGCATCCGACAAAATCGTTTATAGCCGCTGGCAGATGCAATGCAAAAACACCAAGTCGAAAGTTACGGTGGATACCGTAGCAAAAGAAGTCGGCTTAAATTTTTTGACGCAAGCCGATGTTATCGCGCTCATTACAACCGGGAGTTTTACCGGCGATGCAGTGAACTATGCAAACCAAGTGACGGATAACAGCCGCTACTATGTGATTTTGCTTGACGGCGAAGACATAAAGCGAATCGTCGCCGACCGCACGAAAATTGTGGACATTCTAAACGTAAAGGCGCGGCGCGTATTTGCCAAAAAAGAATTGGGATTGACTGATTTTGCCGACGAGATGGACGAAGCAGACTTCGAGGAGGAATTAGCCGAAGAAGTTGAGCCTGTTTTACGGGAAGCGATGACAGAACAGGAAAACGGAGAAACCCAAAATTGAAGTTACGCGGCAAATAAATTTGCCAGTTGTTCGGCGTGAATTCAGGTATCCCGAACCGATAACGGCGTGAATGGATTAAGCAGTTTTAATTTCACATAATTAAGCTACTTTTTTCTCTATTTGCAAGACATTATTATTAGCTGTAAATCGTCCAGTCATCGTTCAAAAAGGATGAGAGCGCCGGAAGCGTTTGGCTCGCAAAGAACATTCGCCAAAGCCCGGCATCCGCCAGTTGCTTTTTGCGATGCTTGAAATCGCCTTTATATTTTTCTTTCGCTTTCATTACACCCTCGCGGTCAATCAATTCAATAAAGTTAATCAGACGCGCCGCTGTTTGGGGTTTTTTGATTCGCGCTCTGATTTCCTCTTTATGCTCCGCGAGCGTCGGAATCTCAGCGTCAAGACCGATTTCGCTCAAGGTTCGGTCAATCACATAAGCGGCAAATTCGGGCGTAAGAATCTCGCCAGCTTTTTTTTCGGTTGAATTAAAACGCGCTTTCAAATCTCGGTCGAGAGCGTGCTTTTCTATTCCGACTTCCAGACGGAGGATGCCGGACGCCAAAGCCCGCTTTACTTCCGGTAATTCGCGGCGTTTTGAATCCAGATGCGCCCGTTTATCGTAAAATTGGATGTTGCGCCCGGCATTGCTAAATTCCACCGTTTCTACGAAAAACGGCGAGTTCTCAGGATAATGTTTTCGTTCAGTGCGGGCGATTTCGTGCCGCCCTATCGCGTCAAGGTAAAACGGGAGCAACTGCCCGACGAAGAAGTCGCGCTGTATATCTAGTGCTGTGACGGTCGCGCCGTGCGCGTCGTATTCGATACTCAAAAGGTTTGAAACCCGTTCGGAAATCATATTCAAAGCGCGGTTAATATCGGCGTAATCTTCAAAATTGAAAAGGTTATTGCCATAAAGCAGACCTGTCATAGATTGACAGGTAACAGTTACTTCTTGAATATATGCGGCGTAATTGCGGCGATAAGTGACGTAAAGAAAATCTTTCTTGAAAACCTGTTTGCCTTTGCGGGGCGTGAGTTTCGATGTATCAATCTTTTCCTTTGCGCCGAAACGCTTGTATAGCGTCAGGGTGTCGAAAGCATAAAGAGGTAATTGATTTGCCGCCTTTTTGGGGCTGCTTTTCTGTGGTAAACTATTCATAGTTTGAGAAATCCAGTTCAAAAATATTTTCAGACTTACAGATTTAACAGCTATTCAGACTAGCGTTAAACCTAACCCCAAAATGAGAGCGGCAGGAGTCGAAGCCTGCCGCTCTTTTTTTACGCGGCACAGGAGCAATTGGAGAAGCCGCGCAAAGAAGCGTTTTATGATGCTGCCGACAGGATTTTTCGACGGAAGCTATCAAAAACCTGAGCGCGTTCACGATTATCGAGAAAAGCCCTGTCGCAAGCGTGTTTTATCGCTAGTTTGACTGCCATTCTGCCCATCGCCAACGCGAACAAATCAGAATCGTATGCGCCGACGTGAATTAGAAATTGATGCTTTGAAACGCCCGTTACTTCACATCTTTTGCTCTTTACGATTGAGATTGAAACCGAAGTTTTCCCCGATTTCAGTTTATTTTTCTGTATTTTAAGAAACGCCATTTTTTTTATTTTTTTGCACTACCTTCATTTTTCGAGAAACGAAAATGAGAGGTAAGCGAGGTTAATGCCCGCCTTTTTGCCGTCGCCGGATGCCCGGCAAATTTAACGAGCGCGAAATTGAAAAATATTAAGCCCTATGTGATTAACCGAGCTTTGCGCGTGTTTCGCTGCAAAACATAGAACTACAAACGACCGCTAGAGGCGAAGTCTTTGCCAGTCAAAAAGTGAGCCGCAATGCGATTTTTATTGAATCACAGACCTTTTTGGGCGGGGGGAGTCCTGCAAAAATGCATCCGCCGAAAGAACGCGCTAACCCGCCAAAATTTCGGCTTCATCGAGTTTGACACTATACCGCCGCATTTTCGGCGATTGCTCAAACGATTTCACGCAATCAGGCTTTTCGTTTTGCCGTGCGATTTCGCTTTCCATTTGAGCGGCGCACCGTTCGAGAAAGCCGCACAGCAAAGAACCGACTTCTGCCAGTTGCTCTACGGTTAGACTTGCCAAAAATTCGGCGCGTTCGGATTCGGGCAAACGGATTAAAGCGGCGAGAATTTCCGTTCTATTCGTCATTTCTTTTTCGCCTTCAACTTTTCGATATATGCCGCAGCCTGTTTCCGTGCGTCCGCTTGCAAATCGCTTTCCGCCGTGAGACGGCGCGGTTTGAATGCGCGGGCGTTTGCTTCTGCGATATAGCTTTCAGCGCGTTGCTTTGCTGCGTCCGAGATGCCGACGCGGGCGTTTAGGTGTGTAATCGCCGCTTGATTTTTGTAGCCGTCGTTTTCGACGGGTTCGGCTGAAATGTGCGCGGGAATATAACCGCGCTTTGCTGGTTCCTTTGCTCGATTCCACAAGCCGCTTGCGGGCTGTGAGGTTAAAGTTTTTCCTGACATCGTGAGTGTCCCCTTGTTCTTTTTGTTTTCTCGCCAACTCAGGCGCGGATTTCACCCCGCGCTTGTGTTGACGCATCGCGGATTGAGAGGTGTGACGCACCCTGAAAACGCCCGCGAATTTTAAATATTTTTTGGCAGCGATGATTTACCGCCGCCTTTTTTCGCCAGTCTGGTCACGGTCGTTTTGGGAAACTGGCAAAATGAGAATTTTTAAGGCGCAGACAAATCCAAGACTGCGCCCCGTTCTTGCTCGTTGAATTGGAAGAAAAGACGAGCGAAGAACCGACCTATTTACATTTTAAAGTGTAGTGAGGTGTATTCCCAAGCGCACAAATCAATTTCCTATTTACTGTAATTTTTTCGATTTGCGCGGGCGTCCGGGCTTGCGGTTTTCGACAAGGCGCAAATCAGATTCGCGCACAAGAAAGATTGCCCCGAAGCGTTCGGCGGGCAATCGTTTGCTTTTAATCAGCGCGTTTATACGCCAGCGCGTCACGCCGAGCCGTGCGGCGACTTCGGCGGTTGTCAATAAACTATTTTTGCCTTTTTCGCTCATACGGAAACTATACACGCAAAAGCATATTTTCTCCCGAAAAAAGATAAAGGAAAATATACTCAAGTGTGTATAGTTTTTTGGAATAAATGACTATTAACTCTTTATATTTATTAGGTTAGAGGAAGCCGAGACAGCATTCAGGAGCGAGAAAGATGAACATAAACACAAGCATTGACCGCGAGAAACTGGCAGCAATCGCCGCCGAAGCAATCGCCAAACTGAATCCCGAAAACGCGGCGGATAGGCGATGGATTCGCGCAATCGGCAGAGCGGTTGCGGAAGTCGAGAACAACCCATTTTTGACGTGGCAGCCGGACAGCCGCAGCCTTTTGATTTTGTCCGAAAGCGGACGCATTTACACGGCAAACGGCACTTGTGAGTGCAAGGCATTCGAGCAAAAACAGCCGTGTTATCACAGAGCCTTGAGCCGTTTGATTTTGCGGTACATCGAAGCGGTTCATTAAAACCGGAAACAGAAAGCAGCGCGGGCGCATCTCAAGCCCGCGCTGCTTTCGATTTTGACGGGCGCTCAGTTCTTTGCAAATATTCTGCGATGTGTTTTTCAGAAAAGTGAACATTTCGCCCGTTTTGGTGGTATCCGATTTTCCTTGCTTCGCGCAGACGATAAAGCGTTTGACGTGAGATTCTGAGTATCTCGCAAGTTTCTTTGACAGTGTAAAGTTTCGACAAAAAAATCCCGCCTCCTTCTTGGAAATTGGGATTCTCCGAGTTGATTCTAGCGAATGTAATGAATGTTACACAACTGCCGAAAAGACCACTTGATTTTGACGGGCATTTTGCTAGAATCCGTTTTACTCAAAATAATACTTGACGAACGAGTGTTTATTGAGTGTTTGAACAAAATTTACGGCGTATGAGTGTTTTATTGAGTGTTTAAGCGTCAGAGCGGATGCGAGAAAAAGCCGTAAATGCTAGAAAATAAATGATTTTGCCGCCTTTGTTTGGTGACAAAGAATTCGATTCGTAATCGAAAGGTCGTCGGTTCGACTCCGACAGGTGGCTCCATAAAACCTTAGTACATTTACGACTTACAGTAGACCTATGGAATGCGCTGTAGGTCGTTTTTGTATTTAGTCACACTTTCAGTTCCACATTCAAGTTTTAAGTCACATCTTTACTCCAATCCTAAGTTTGTTTCTGAGCAGGCTCTTTGCGCAAATAAAGCTTTCAGATGCACTCAGTGTGGGTACCGCTAAACTACAAAATCATTGCTTTGTGTTCATTTTCGCGCTATCGTTTTCGTTCGGTTTCACGCTACATCATCCTCGGATATTCGCCGTAATCCTGATTGGTTTTTTCGATGACCGCGAGCAAAGTATACGAAATTCTTCCCATTTCCTTAATTAATACATCAAAGCGGTATGCTAATTTTGTTTGAAATTGGCACTTGTTGGAAGTCCGATTAGCTGTAAAATAATTCATAATTTAATCATCACTTTAAGAAATTACTTGTATGTTTTGTCTTCTGAAATATGGCTTTCAGCAAACGCACGGCTGCATTTCAGTAATGGGCGTTCTAATTTTTAAAGACGATGAACTACAAATTAATCCTATGAATATCCTGAAATACATACTGTTATTTCTTATAGTCGCCGTTATTCCGATTACATCATTTTCTCAACCAAAAAATACCGTGCCAAATCTAAACGCCAATCAAAATATTAAAGTCCTCGAACTGCGTAATTACCTGGTCAGGCACGGACGGCGCGATGAATTTATCAATTTGTTTGAAGAAAACTTCGTTCAATCGCAAAACATACTTGGCGGATATATTTTGGGTCAATACAGGATAAAAGGCGCGGACGATAATTTCTTTTGGATTCGCGGTTTTCGTGATATGCCCGCCCGATATAAATTCTTAACCGATTTTTATTTCGGCTCTCCTGCCTGGAAGCAACATAAAAGCGAAGCCAATTCGATGCTTCTGAATAATGACAATGTTTATCTTTTGCAGCCGTTAAATTTAAAGGATCGCTCAACCGACGCTGAATCGAGTTTTAATACTAATTGGTTCGGGCAGGAGAAAGGCATTGCCGTTGTCGATTTTTATACTTCAAATACGAAGCGAGATAAGTTGATAGATTTTGTCAAAAAGAAATACGCCGCGATTTTAAACGCTTCAAAAATAGAAAACGCATCATTCTGGACGAGCGAAACGGCTCCGAATGACTTTACGGGTTTGCCCGTTTTTCAGGATAAAAACCTTCTGGTTCAGATAACTTTTTATAAAAATGAATTGGAATACCAAAACAAGGTGAAGGAAGTTGATTCCAAAATGAATGATGAAATAAAAAGCGAGTGGGCTGATTTGGTAACGATTAAAAACACGCTCGTCATTTATCCGACCGAGAAATCCTTTTTGCTGCAGAAAAAATAGGAAGGTTACCGGGACAATTCAAAACAATTGATTATGAAAAAAACAATTTTATCAAAGACTTCGTTTCCGTTGCTGGCTGGTATTCTGGCAGTTATTTTATTGCCCTGCGGCGCAATCGCCCAGCAAAAATCAGACGCATCAAAAAATACACCTCAAATTTCAAACTCATCGAGGGACGGACAACGCGATTTCGATTTTGAAATCGGAACTTGGAAAACGAGCTTAAAGCGTCTGCTGAATCCTTTAACCGGCTCGACTAAATGGGTCGAATATGAAGGAACTACGGTCGTCAGGAAGGTATGGGATGGAAACGCCAATCTGGTGGAACTCGATGTTTCCGGTTCGGCGGGCAACATCAAAGCCTTGAGTCTGCGTTTATATAATCCCGAATCACGCCAGTGGAGTCTTAATTTTGCCAACATCAAAGGCGGCGTGATGGCTGTGCCGACAATCGGCGAGTTCAAAAACGGGCGCGGCGAGTTTTACAATCAGGAAACATTAAACGGACGAGCCATCTTCGTTCGATTCGTTATCTCTGACATCACTCCGAATTCCTGCCGTTTTGAACAGGCTTTCTCAGACGACGGCGGCAAAACCTGGGAAGTGAACTGGATTGCGACAGACACGCGCGTGAAAGAATAATCCGGTAAAAACGCACGAAAATTCTCTTCGATTATGCAAGCCCGCAAAGATAATTGAAGCGCGAAACGATTGATCCATTGCGGAGAATATTATCTTATGTATAAAGCAGTTTTTCAGTTATTTTTATTCTGCCTAATAGTGACAGCCGCGTTTAGCGCAGCCCAGGCGCAATCGTTAGTGCTTGACCTGCCGCTACGCAGCCAATACGCAGAGGTTACACAAAGGATTGGAGTCACCAGTATTACAATCAAGTATTCCCGACCGCTCGTAAATGAGCGTAAGATTTGGGACGGCTTGGTTCCCTACGGAAAGGTGTGGCGAACGGGCGCAAATACCAACACGACGATTTCGTTCAGCGACCCGGTAACAATCGAAGGCAAGCCGCTCGAACGAGGAACTTACGGATTGCACACGATCCCGAATGCCGGTGAGTGGACTATCATTTTCTCGAAGAATTCAACATCCTGGGGTTCTTTCACCTATGACCACACGGAAGACGCACTCCGCGTAAACGTGAAGCCCAAAGCAGCGGACGCGCATAACGCGCTTACCTTTGAATTTGACGACCTTCAACCAAATCGGGCAACAGTTGCGCTGAAATGGGAGAAAATCGAAGTTCCTTTCACGGTTGCGGTAGATGTCCGCGAAGCGGTACGAGCGAGCCTAAAGAAACAGTTTCGCACGCTTTCACGCTATACTTGGATAAGCTGGAACGATGCGGCTAATTATCTGTTCGCGGAAAAAATTGACCTCAATGACGCGCTGGCGTATGCAGAAAAGTCAATCGAAAATGAAGACCGTTTTGAGAACGAAATAACGAAGTCGAAAGTCTTAACCGCGCTCAATCGCCAGAGCGAAGCCGCCGCTGTGCAGAAAAAAGCGTTAGACCTCGGCACGCCCCTTCAAGTTCATCAATTTGCCCGCGAGCTGCTCGCCGCAAAACGCAGCGATGAGGCGTTCGCGGTTTTCCGCGAAAATGCTAAAAAACATCCAGACCAGTGGTTCGTGCATGAAGGACTCGCTCGGATGTACAGCGCGCAGGGCAGATTCGATGACGCAAAAAAGGAAATCAGAGCGGCGCTCGCAATCGCTCCGGTTAATCAGAAAAGCGACCTAAATGAGTCGCTGAAGGAACTTGAAGCCGGGCGGGACGTAAATCAGTAACTTGCTTCTTTAAAGCGTAAAGCAAACAACGGTTTTTAGCATCTCGCGAAATCAAACGCGGCGAAAAATCCGAATTTTATTTTTTATTTCAAACGAAAGCGAAGACAGCAGTTTTTTCCCGTTGTTTATTCAAGCGTCTTCAGAAATTCTTCAACGACTCGGTTAAACTCTACCGGATTTTCCAGATTCGGCAGATGCCCCGCGCCTTCAATCACCACCATTTTTGAGCCGCGAATCCTACCGCGCATAAATTCGGCGTCCGCAAATGGCGTAAATTCGTCGCAGCTTCCGACGACGATGAGCGTCGGAACATTTATCTCCGAAAGCAGAGGCGTGTAATCAGGTCGCTCGGCTCGCCCGCGCAAGGCGGCTGCCGCGCCTTTGGGCGATGTGCCGCGCATCATCGAAAGCACGTGCGCGGCGACTTCGGGCTGCTCTTCGATAGTTTCCGGCGCAATCATTTTCGGCAAAACCTCTTCCGCGTAGTCATCCATTCCGTCGCGCAAAAGCCGTTCTGCCGTATCATAACGCGCTTGTTTTCGCTCCGCGTCATCAAGTTGGGCGAAGGTGTCGGCGAGAACGAGCGCGCGAATTCGCCACGCGAACAACCTGTAAAACTCGAACAAAATCTGCCCGCCCATTGAAAGACCGCACAAAACGATGTTATCCGCTTTTAATTCATCGAGCAGCGCCGCAACGTCGCGGGCAAACTCTTCGAGCATCGTCTTATCAGCGATGGCTTCGCTTTCACCGTAACCTCGCAAATCTGGCGCGATAGTTCGATATTTCGGATTAAAAAATGCCATCTGCTCGCGCCACATGGAAAGGTCGAACGGATGCCCGTGAATGAAAACAAGCGGGACACCTTCGCCGCCCGTATCTTCATAGCCCATTTTAATCCCGCGAATTTGTTTGGTTGGCATAAAAAGAATTTCCTATAAATAAAAATCAAATGACACGCTTGACGGCGAGCGCACGGCAAAGGACTGACAAATCAGCACCAGCGAGAGCGGGCTAGTTTCTCGTTTTGGCTAAGGACTTTCGCTTCTTTCGTTTTCAATTGATAAAACGATGATAAAGAGAAACGAAATGCAAACAAGTACCACTTTAAGTTTTTCTTAGCAGCCCATTTATAATATTAAAGATAGTCCTGAAGAAACTCATTTACCCGGTATAAATACAGAATCAAAAAAGAACTCGTCTAAGTTTAACTTAGACGAGTTCAAAGCCATTGAGCTAATTCTTCTAATTAGAAGAGAAGCCGAAAACCGAAACGAACCGAGCGCGGCTCCTGAAAAGCGTTTGGTTGTTTGTAACGCGAATCCTTCCGGTTAAGAACAGTTGGCGTTCCATTCAAATAATTGTTTATTTGAGTAAGCAAAGACCCGGAAGTCAAAGCGTTGGTAAATGTTGCTGCATTATCCGGGAAACCGAAGGTCGGACCCGTAATAACGCTTTGCGGCGTTGAAATAGCGGTAAAAAGTCCCGTTACGGTGTCCTGGTCGAAGAGGTTGAGAATATTCAAATCACCCGCTAAAGTAAAGCGATTGTCCCGACCGAAACGATAGCGATGAGTGATATTGAAATCCGTCTGGCTGAATGTCGGCGTTCGCCCCAAATCGCCGCGTTTCGTAAAGATTGTCGGCGTAATGTTGGAAACGACATAGAATCTCGTCGTTTGCGGCGTGCCGGATGTAATGGTTTGGAAAACAGACAATTCGGTCGAATTGGTTTTGCTTCCCAGCCAGTTGAAAATATAAGCGCCGTAAGCGTTAAAGACATGCGGACGATCCGTTTCCAAACGCCCGTTATCGGGTTCGCCGGTGGCGGTAAATCCGATATACGGTAAATCGAAGAAACGATTTACGCCCGGCGAAGTGCGCCCGGCTTCGTCCGAACTCGCAAGTCCCGAATAGTTACCGTATAAACGGCTGTAAGTGTAATTGACGTTGAAATAATAGTTATTCGACAAACGTTTTTCCACGACGAATTCGGCGGCATCGTACCGACGTTGCGGTTCGATTGATTTGGCATAGCCGAGCTGTTTCAAAAAGTCGAGGTGCAATCCCGACCCCGGATTTCCGATGATATAGGCTTCGCTGTCGGATGAATTTCTAATTCCGGCATCTTCAACCGCACTATCGATATTCTTAAATGTATAGCGCGCGCGGAAAACGTAATCGCGGCTGAGCTGCCGTTCCGCACCGGCGGTAAATTCCGTTTGACGGAAAGGTTTCAGATTAGGGTCAACCTTGCCGCCTTCAAAAATTGACGTGTTCGGGTCGTTTGACGCGACTCGCAAATTCTGTTGGCAACGGCTGCGCGCGCCGCCGGTAATAAATCCGCTGGATGGGCAGACGCTGCGCCCGTTAAACCCGCCGACGATATTCTGAAGCGTAAATTGCGTGTAAGTTTCGCCCGGGAAAATTTCAAAGAAATCCTGGTAGAAAATTTCACCGCCGAATGAACCGCGCGGCAGCTCGAATTTCAGACGGTCGTAAAATTGCCCGTAACTGGCGAAAATCTTCGTCTTGCCGTCTCCGAAAATGTCATAAGCAAAACCGAGGCGCGGAGCGATTTTGTCGCCGAAGCCGAAGTTAATCGGCGGGGCGAAACCGTTAAACGAAGGCAAATCCTCTTTTTCAAAACGAACCCCGGCGTTAATCGTCAGATTTCTGAACGGCTGGTATTTATCCTGAATATAAAAGGATTGATTGAGATTTTGAGCTTTTCCCAATGTACCGACGCGAACGAGAATACCTGTGCCGATTGCTCCCGGTGTCGAGACGACTCCTGTGGCTCCGGCATCACTGATTGAAACTCCGTATTCAAAATCAATTCTACCTTTGGTCGAATATCCGCGCGCCGCATCATTAAAGATTTTGAATCGTTGATAGCCGCCTTTAAGTTCGTGTCTGCCGCCGAAATTGCCAATGATATAAGTCGCATCCGCTTCGTAATTTGTGCGAATTGAGACATCTCTGATTGTTTCCGTATTAGGGGATGTCAAAAGACCCTGCGGGCAAGCGCCTGCAATCGGGTTGGAGACTGTCGAGCCGAAAATGCAATTTATTCTAACTCCACCCGGAACGGCATAGTTGCCCAATTTTTCGTTCAAGAACCCGCGCGAGAAACGTCCGCTGATGACCAAATTGCTGGTCGGCGTGTAAACTCCCTGAAAAGTTACGTTATTGGAATTTTGGCGACCGCCTTGAAGGTTGGTTAATTGCCGTCCGGTCACGCGCCCGATAGATCCACCTAAATCTACCGATGGGATGACGCCGCCAAACGACGGCGGAGCCGAGCCGACGCCAAAGGTTGCAAACGGGACTGCGCCCTGGTCAACAATCGGATTCCAGGTGTATGTGCCGCTCAAACGCAGATTATTAAATGGCGTCGCATCGAGACGCGCAAAGGCATATTCATATGTGCGCTTTAACCTGAAAGTTTCGGTCGCGGTCAGCGTTCTAGTCGCCGCCGGAGCGTTGGTAAAGAAATTAGTGGTTGTTTGGACATCGAATATCTGCGGCGTGTAGCTTCCGAAAAAGAAGAGTTTATTTTTGATAATTGAACCGCCCAGATTTGCCGTCGGAAAATTATTTAATCCGCTGACTTTCGGCGGGTTGATATACTCGGTCGGCTGCACGAAGCCGGCACCCGATCCGCTCGTGAAGCGCTGCAGAATAGGACGCGGATTGCCGCTGAATTTCGGCGTGCCGAACTGCATCCCGAATTCGCCGCGAAAATCATTGCTGCCGCCTTTGGTCACGACGCTGATCACGCCGCCGGTCGCGCCGCCGAATTCGGCATCGAAACCGCTCGATTTCACCTGCACTTCCTGCACGAACTGCGTCGGAATGGCATTGTTGCGGTTCAAAGTTCCGGTGCGGAAATTGGTAACTTCCTGACCGTCTATCACAAAAACGTTTTCCGAACCCGATGCGCCGTCTACTGAAAAACCGCCCGACATTGCTTCCTGTCGAACTCCCGGAACGGTTTTTAAGACACTCGTAAAATCAACGCCTTTCGGAAGTAATTCAATTTTTTGGGCATTAATGCTGGTCGAAATAGCATTATTTGTTGTATCAACCGGTGGCGCGTCAGAAACGGAAACATCAACCGTCGTCGCCGTCGTTCCCGGATTTACGGTTACATCCAACTGCGTGTTTTGCCCGATTGCGACGGTGACGTTTTCATATCTCGCCTCTCCAAATCCGCTCGTGGCGGCTGTGATTACATCATATGCGCCGGGCGGAATTTGCAGTACGCGGAAAAAACCGTCATTGTCGGTCGTAATCGTGCGTCTGAATCCGGTAGTTATACCGGTTGTCGTCGTGCCGCTTGCCGCTCCTTTAGCACTGGTAATCGTTATCGAGACGTTAGGCACGACCGCGCCGGTCGAATCCTTAACAGCTCCCTCGATGCTACCCGTCGTTTCCTGCCCGAACGCTGTGAGCGCGGGCAAACAAACGATCAACGACAGCAGCGTTATCAATCTAAATTTACTTTTCATTTTTGCTCCTTATTTTATTTTTTCCAAGGCGATGAATTAGCCGCTTTAAGCGGCTTGATGTATCCGGCGCAGAAATGCGAATTCGGGAACTTATGAAACGGTTTGCGTCCGGCAATTCATAACGGCTAAAAAACCGAAATTCATTTCGTTGAATAAACTTCAAAGCCTTGAAAAATAAAATTTGCCGATTCATAATCCCGCCTTTAAAAATGCAAAAGACGTTCCTCCTTGTATCGTAAAACGCCGGATTTTACTGGGTTATATTGATTTGCAGGAGAATTTCGGGAGTGGTCTGAAAAACTAAAAAGCCGGATTTTTAGATTTGCTCAAGCTATTTCGGGTAAAATCTAAAAATTTGGATAAATCTGTTTTTCGAGCAAAATCAACACGTTGGTTTTTCTTCACGAGCCTGGTTTTTATTATGTTTATATTGAGAATCGCCCGATGAAATCAGACCTGAGAATATTTAAAGCGTCCCGCTCTTTACACCTGTTTTGGAGATTAAATCGCAGGTAAATAATTTTAAAAATTTCCAGACCAGCAATCAGACGGGGAAGGGAGGAGTTGCCGGATGAGCGTAGCCCACTGCCGGATTAGGAGTTTCCGGCGTCAATTCGGCAACGGTTGTAATACTTAAAGCTCAAACCATTTTGCTCAAATCAATTTTGTAACGTTTAATTTTCATATTCAGCGTCGTGACTTTCAGTCCGAGCAGCGCGGCGGCTTTATTTTGTTTTCCCATTGAGCGAATCAGCGCGCAGCGAATCATATTGGCTTCAAAACGCTCAATTTCCTTGAGCAGGCAAATCGGCTTTTCGCTTTCGATTTGCTTTTCGAGCGCCGTCTGCGTCTCATCTAATGAATTGATTTCCCTGACGAGAAGTAATGACAGCGATTTGAGGGCTTCGAGTTGATTTTGTTTTAAAATATCTTCGGTACTGCCAGAATTATAAAACTGCATAATCGCAAATCCATTGAATTAAATTTATCGAAATGTTCGATATTATTTTTATAATGTCCGGTAATGGCGTTAAAACAATATCCAATTACTGTATTTTCTATAATACCGATTTTGAATCTTTAAATTGCTCGCGGGCAAATGCATTGTAACTGCCCAACTGTTTTTCAACGGTAAACTATTAATGCGGTCACCGACATTATAATCAGAACGCTAAATGAAGGTGCATGAGAAATTTCTCGTCTGCTGTTTTTTCACAATTGGACTGTTTGATATTTCTCACATTGGCTCTTTATTCTTTTTATTTAATGTCTATCATTTAATGTCTATTATTGAATGAACGAATGAAACGGTTTTGAAGTCGCGATTTTTACTGGCAGGGACGCTATATATTGGCGCGCGACCGCTCTGATTATTTGAGAAAAATAGTGCGTCTAAGCGGAATAACACAAAGGTAATTCGATGTGAAAACATCTATAGTCATAACTATGTGGAAAACAAGTTTAATGATAGTCATATAGATTTTGAAACCGGCAGAAAATCAGTTCTGCTTTTGTTTTGAAAGGAGATTATTTATGTTGATTCATTCTTTTAGATTTCTTTCGGTTCTAATTTTGGGAGGAGTTGTGCTGGCAGCTTGCGGCGGTGTGAATAATCCCGTAAAAACTATTTCCGCGCAGCCGAACGCCGACGGCATCGCAGCCTCAAAACCAGTTTCAAGTCCGACATCGCAGGCGACTGCCAAAGGCGAACAGAACGCCGTTTTTGCGGGAGGCTGTTTTTGGGGTGTGGAAGCCGTTTTTGAACACGTTAAAGGAGTCAGCGACGTAACCAGCGGATTCTCGTACGCAAGGGCAACAATGGCTGATAACGACATGATGAAAGAGACTAAAAACAGATACGCCGAAGCCGTAAAAGTCACTTATGATCCGTCCAAAATCACTTACGAACAGCTACTCAAAATTTTCTTTCTGGTGGCGCACGACCCAACCGAACTCAATCGGCAAGGACCGGATGTCGGAACGGAATATCGTTCAGCAATTTTTTACGCTAGCGATGAGCAAAAAGGGCTTGCCGAAAATTATGTCGCGGAATTAACAAAGGCAAAAACTTTTGCACGTCCAATCGTCACTCAAATCATCGCGCTCGATAAATTTAATCAAGCCGGAGACGATCATCAGGATTATATGGCTAAACATCCCGATGATGCGTATATCGTCATCAATGACAAGCCAAAACTGGAAAACCTGCGCAAACAGTTTCCCGATTTATATGTTTCAAAATAGTTTTGGGACACAGTTTTATAAAACGACCGCAAATCAAAGTGATGAGTTTAAAGCAAAGCAATCGTGATTGCTGTCTGAAAAGACAGCCTTTCAATTATAGGGGAATTAATAATTGTGGAGTCTGCCGGAAGTAAATTCCAGTTAGTTTCCCGAATGAGTTAAGATTACAACTCTTTGTTGTATCTTTTCCGGTAATCAATCGGAGTCATTCCAGTGATTTTTTTAAACACGCTTCGGAAAGCCTTTGTATCCGAATAACCCACGTCATACATCACATCGGTAATACTTTTGCGGCTGGTTTCAAACCGCTTTTTCGCGGCTTCTACTTTTACTCGCTGAACGTATTCAGCCACGGTGTTGTTGGTCGCTTCCTTGAATCTGCGTTCCAGACTGCGGCGACCAAGCGCGACTTGTGAAGATAATTCGTCAATCGTGATTTTATTCTGCAAGTTATTTTGGATAAAATCCTGTGCTTTTTTGACTTCTTCGTCCGAATGTTGATTTTGACCCTTAAAGATAATGAAAGAGGATTGACTGTCGCGCTCGAAATCTATGGCAAAGACTTTAGCGGTGCGAATTGCCGTTTCCCGATTTGTGAATTTTTCAACTAAATAAATCAGCAAATTATAGTAAGAAGTCGCGCCGCCGCTCGTATAAATGCCGTTTTCTTCGGTGATTATTTTGTCCGTCACGAGATCAACGCCGGGAAATGTTCGTCTGAATTCGTCAGCCGCCCGCCAGTGCGTCGAGCATTGTTTTCCGTCGAGCAGTCCCGTCTTTGCCAGAAGAAAAGCGCCGACGCAAAGACTGACGATTTCAGCGCCCCTTTCACGCTGTTTGATGAGCCAGGGGATAAAATCCTTATTCATTTCGACGGCGGCTTTCAAATCGCCGACAAACGCCGGTATGAAAATTAAATCAGTCTTTTCTACTTCGTCCAATAGAAAATCCGCGTGAACGGTGAACGCGCTGTCGTGAAGTTTGATTTCTCTTTTCAAACCGACGAATTTTATATCGAAAACCGCAAAGTTTCCGGCTTGTTTGTAAAAGCTGTTGACCTGCGAAAAAACGTGGCGCGGGTCGTCAATCGCCGCTAAAACCGCCGCTTCCGGCACGAGTATCGAAACGTGTTTCATAAATTAAATAAATCGAAAATTTTGTCGCAAACAGCCCTTAAAAATGTCATTTATACACCGCGCATTATCTCATCTCCGCAGGTATAGTGTAAAGACGATAAGAAATTGTCTTATTCGTGAAACACAAATTAAGGAGATCAAAAACGATGGCAATAATCAATATTTATCTGCATTCAGAGGGAAAAACGGAAGAAGCGTTTAATTTTTACAAATCAGTTTTCGGCGGTGAATTCTGTACTTTTCTACGTTACAGCGATATGCCCGACCAGTCCGGTTGCGGCGAGGTTTCGGAAAGCGAAAAAGCGAAAATTATGCACGTCGCGCTGCCAATCGGCAACGGCAACACTTTGATGGGCGCCGACACCCCGGAATTTATGCGGCACGAGATAAAACCCGGCAATAATTTTTCCATTTCCATCAGCACCGATAGCCGAGAAGAAACAGAAAGGATTTTCAACGGGCTTTCAATGGACGGCAAAGTTACGATGCCGCTCGCCAAAACTTTTTGGAGCGAGTATTTCGGAATGTGCAGCGATAAATTCGGCATTCTGTGGATGGTTAATTTCGACGGCAAATAAAACTTTTTTTATAAGGAGAGATAACAATGATAAAAACAGTTTGGCTCAATCTGCCGGTCAAAGATTTAAATAAATCGAAAGAATTCTTTCGCAAGCTCGGTTTTTCTTTCGACACCGAACACGGAAACAGCGAGCATTCGGCTTGCTTCGTCGTCGGAGAAGATAAATTTAACGTGCTGCTTTTTCCCGAAAAAACCTTTAAAGGCTTTACTCAAAACGAAATCGCCGACACCGTAAAAGGTACGGAAGTTTTGATTTCGATAGGCGCTGAAACTCGTGAAGAAGTAGATGAATTGGCAAGAAAAGCGTTCGAGGCGGGCGGCAGAATCTTCGGTGAACCCGGAGAAAAACAGGGCTGGATGTATGGCTGCGGTTTCGCCGATTTGGACGGGCATCGTTGGAACGTGCTGTATATGGATTTCGGCAAAATGCCTCATCAATAAAATATTCTTGTGATAAGGCAAACTTTTACAACGGTTGGGGAGAATAAAAAAATGAGAAAAGTAAAATTATCAATGCAAATGACCATAAACGGATATGTTGCCGGACCAAACGGGGAAAATGACTGGATGACCTGGAATCCCGATGACGAGTTTTTGCAGTTTATCAATTCTCAATTTGATTCTTCAGACACCATGTTACTTGGCAGAAAATTGGCAGACGGCTTTATAAAGCATTGGGAGAACGCAGTGGAAATGAATCCTGCCCCTCCATTTGCGAAAAAAATAGTTGATATGCCAAAAGTTGTTTTTACCAAAACACTCGACAAGTCAATATGGAACAACACCACTTTGGCAAAAGGAAATCTTGCGGAAGAGATTGCCGACTTAAAAAAACAAAACGGTAAAGACATTATTGTTTTTGGCGGAGCAGGTTTTGTTTCATCACTAATAAAAGAAGGGCTGATTGACGAGTATCATCTTATTATAAATCCGACAGCTATCGCGAGCGGTATGACTATTTTTAATTCGCTTGACAGAATACAGAAATTTTCACCCGTAGAATGCAAGCTCTATCCCGGCGGCAAAACTGTTTTGAGTTACAAACCAAAAAATGATTAACCATAATCGCTTCGTAGAAAGCGCGCGGGAGCTTCATTGAAAACAAATTCGACGGTTGGGGAAGTTGGGCGTGGTGAAAATAAACACGCGCCCAACAAATCAATGGACGTGAGGGCAAAACATCTACTTTGTTATTTACGTTACCCGTTACCTTTAGATGGGCTTGGTGCCAAAATTTAGTGAAAACAACCATTATGAAAACCGCAGTAATTATCGTTCGTACGTTAATCGGATTGATGTTTCTTTTTTCATCGTTAACTTATTTTCTGAATCTCGTTCCGCAGCCCGATTTAACCGGCAACATCAAAACTTTTATGGATGGAATTGCAGCTTCGGGCTATATTATGCCCGTCGCAAAAGTCTTTGAATTTCTTTGCGGTTTGGCTTTCATTTCGGGCAGATTCGTGTCTTTAGCGGTTGTTTTAATATTTCCGATTGCGCTCAATATTTTATTAATCAACATCTTTTTAATGCCGAGCGGTTTGCCGATTGCGATACCGCTTTTTCTCGGGATTCTGTTTCTCGCTTACGCGCACCGGGGAAATTATAAATCGCTTTTAGTCGCAAAATCCTCTTGGTAACAGACATTTAAAGTTTATATGCGGAACGAAATAAGGCAAACGAAAGAAATTCAAGCGGAAATTCGACACTGTTTTTAATTCAACTTCAAAGCGGCTTTATCTCTTTCCGGTCGTTATTCTTCTGAATGAAACTTCTTTTTCTTATAGAACAGAGTAAATAAAATCGGCTCCTGAACAAGAGCCGGTTTTAGACAATATGCATAGACCAATTTATAATCATCGGATATGCCGCATCCGCCGTTTATAATTCTCGACGTAAAATCCAAAATTCCGCTTTATCGCCAGATTTACGAAACAATCCGGCGTTCGATTTTGACCGGCGAATTTTATTCGGGGAAACAGTTGCCCGCTTCGCGCCATCTCGCAAAGCAATTGGGCGTGTCGAGAATGACTGTTCTTAACGCTTTCGACCAGCTTCTGGCGGAAGGCTATCTTGAAGGGAAAACGGGCGCGGGAACTTTCGTCGCGCGGCATCTGCCCGAAGAATTTCTGCAAACTGCGCCCGTCAAGGGGCAAAAAAGCGGCGGAAAAATTTCAGATCGCCAGCTAATACTTTCAAGATACGGAAAAAACATTCTGCGCGAAAATCGCACGATTCTGCTGTTTAACCAGACCACGCCGCCCGTTCCTTTCCAGCACGGGCTTCCGGCGATAGACCAATTCCCGTTCGATGTCTGGACAAAAATAGCGAACAAAAAATATAGAACGCTTGAGCGTGAAGCGTTCGGCTACGGTCAACCCTCTGGCTTTACTCACCTGCGCGAAGCAATATCGGCGCATCTGAAATCGGTTCGGGGCGTAGTCTGCGCGCCGGAACAGGTTATTATCACCGGCGGAGCGCAGCAGGCGCTGGATTTGATCGGCAGAATTTTTATCGAGCCGAGGTCGAAAGTTTTAATTGAAAATCCGGGCTATTTCGGCGCAAAACAGATACTGCAAACTTTTGACGCTAAATTTGTTCCGGTTCCGGTTGATGAAGAAGGTTTCAACTTGAATGCGGTTTTAAGGCAAAGCCGCAATGCGCGCCTCGCTTACGTTACGCCGTCGCACCAATTCCCGCTTGGAGCAACGATGAGTTTAGCGCGTCGCTTGCACTTGCTTGAATGGGCGAAAAAAAACGACTGCTGGATCGTCGAAGACGATTACGACAGCGAATTTCGCTACGAAGGTCGCCCGCTTCCATCTTTGCAGGGACTCGACCGCGACGGGCGCGTTCTTAATATCGGGACGTTCAGCAAAACTCTTTTTCCGGCTCTCAGGCTCGGCTGTGTGGTTGTGCCGACTGATTTGATCGAGACGTTTACGGCGGCTCGTTCGCTTTCCGGCTCGCAATCTCCTTTAATTGACCAGGCGACGCTTGCCGAATTTATCGCGGAAGGACATTTCGGGCGACATATCCGCCGAATGCGCCGTTTATATGAAGAGAGACAGGAAATTTTAGTATCGGAGATTGAAAAGCACTTAGCGGGCAAACTCGATGTTAAAAATTCGACTTCGGGAATGCACGTCATCGGCTGGCTGCCCGACGGCGTTGATGATAAATACATCGCCAAACAAGCCGCTTTGTCCGGCATTAAAACGGCAGCCCTTTCCGCGCATTCACTCACAAAATGGCAGCGCGGCGGTTTGATTCTCGGCTACACGGCAGTCAATGAAAAACAAATCAAAAACGGAGTCAAGCAATTAGCCAAAGTATTGGAAAATTCGTTTTAAAAATAAATCCCTGACTTCAAACACCATTTTATTTTCGGAATAAAAATGTCGCTTTCCCGGCTATTTTTTAACCGGCGGTTTAAACAAAGTCCGAAAAGCTTTGAGCGCGGCTGGGTGATAAATGGTCGAATGTTTTTCGTCCGGCATTTTCTCGAAATGCCATTGAACACCGGCAGGCGCGTTTTTGCCTAGAACATCCGCAAATTTCTGCGCGACTCCTTCAACCGCGTCGCTGCTATTGGCAAAATAAAACGTCTTATTCAGTTTCGGATTCGCTCGCAAACGCTCGGCGGCATCATTAACCAGTTTTTGATTGTTCCAATAAAGGCTTGGATCAAAGGCGATATAAGTATCAAATAAATCGGGTTCAAGCAGAAAAGTCTCGACTACAAACAAACCGGCAAGCGACTCGCCGACAATCGCCGTTTCGTCTGTCGTGCGATAGCGCGTTTTTATTTGCGGCATCAACTCATTGCGAATGAACTTTCTAAACGGGGCAGAACCGCCGACACGCTTGGCAATTTTTTTATCGTTCTCATTTTCGGTCGGACCGGTCATGTCACGTCTGCGCTCTGTATTTTCAATTCCGACCAGCAAAAACGGGCGCATCGTTTCGTTGCCGACCGATACCTGAACAAGACCCGCTACGTGCAGAAAATCTTCCGCAATGCCTCCGTCAGGCATATAGAGAACCGGAACGCGGGAGTTCGGAGATTCCTTATAGCCGGGCGGCAGATAAACATTAATGACTCTTCTCTCACTTAGAATTTTGGAATCAATCGTAAAAGTATCGCCAACGATTAACGGCGAAGTTGTATTTTGAGCAATCGCCGTCGCGCAGAATGCGGAAAATACCAGAAGAGTCCAAATAACTGCTTTTTGTAATCCAACCATTTTCTCGTCCCTCATTAAATTGCCGCCAATCAAATACCCGGAACTCTATACACACTTTCCGGCTGTGCTTCTTCCTCTGCGCTTTAAAGAAAATTGATTAATGCTTTTGATTTTGAATTGATTGATTAGCGGATTGATTTAGTTATTTTAATGGAAAATGCTATCTGAACAAGTGCCAATTTTGCCTTTTAAGGTTAGACCAATTCGAGAAGTTAAGACTTTAACCTGGAACCTCAACAATAGAGTGGTCTTGAAAGGCAGTTGAAAATTGGCACTTGTTAGATTCTAATTCTCTTTTAAAATAATTATTTAGCTCAATTCATTTGAGAGAATAAAGGTAAGTCAGTTGTTTAAACGGTAAGGCGTAAATCGAAAATAAAAAGCAAATTATGATTACTCAAACGGAAAAGGCAAAAGCATTCAAGGCACTGCACGAACGGGCGGGCGCATTCGTTATTCCTAACCCCTGGGATTCGGGTTCGGCGCGGCTGCTTTCGGGTTTGGGATTTGAAGCGCTGGCGACGACGAGCGGCGGTTTTGCTCAAACTCTCGGACGCATTGACGGAGAGGCTACTCTCGACGAAACAATCGAACACTGCCGCCTTCTCTGCGCTTCAACAGATTTACCCGTCAGCGCGGATTTGGAAAATTGTTTTGCCGACGAGCCGGAAAAAGCTGCGGCGACAATTCTGCTGGCGGCGCAGGCAGGCGTGGTCGGCTGTTCAATCGAAGATTACACGAAGAATCCGGCAAATCCGATTTACGAATTCGATTTAGCGGTCGAGCGCGTTCACGCCGCTGCGGAAGCGGCGCACTCGCTTGATTTTCCTTTTACGCTGACTGCCAGAGCCGAAAATCTGCTTCACGGCAGAAATGATCTCGACGATACGATTCACCGGCTACAGGCGTTTGAAGCGGCAGGTGCGGATGTACTTTACGCGCCTGCTCTTAAAACAATTGAAGAAGTTCGGATGGTAACGGGCGCGTTAAATAAACCGGTTAATGTTCTCGCGCCGTCTATCAAAGATGCGACCGTCGCTGAGCTTGCCGACGCGGGCGCGAAACGCATCAGCGTCGGCGGAGCATTGGCGCGCGCAGCATTAAGCACTATGATTCGCGCCGGATTGGAAATGATAAATAAAGGCAGCTTCGAGTGGACAAAAAATTCGGTATCGAGCGGCGACGTGCGAAAATTGTTGAGCTGACCGAACGGCACAGCTTTTTATTTCAGGGAAAGCGAAAAATAATGCGCTTCGATAATCATTCGTTTGTTCAGGTAAAATCGGTGCGCCGAAATTCTTTCGACGTGCGAAACTGATTTGATTTGTTCACATCTGAAGCGATATGCGGTCTAAGTTCAGCCGTTACCGGATAACAGTTTTGAATTTCTTCATCGGTTCGAGCCAGATTTATTTTTCTATAGACCGGCATAATCGGCTTTAGGATTTTTAATTCAAACTATTTTTAACACGCGGCTGAAGATAATTCTCTTCGATAATTTTAAGATGATGAATCTGATGACCGATGATGGCAAACCCCAAAGCCAGAATTGATATTTCGTGTTTCCAGTTTGTTCCCCTGTCGAGCAGCGTTTCTTCGTCGAAACTATCAAACAGCGCTTTGGAAGCATTGCGGACAGCTTTTAATTCCGCAATCAAACCGTCAATCGAACGCTTTTCGGCATTCATGTTTGCCGCCATACGGTCTTGGTCAACGCTCTGCGGAATTGAACCTTCGCGTCTGGCAAAGAGCATTGCGCGGTAGGACAAAATCCGCTCCCAGTCAATGACGTGCTGCAAGATTTCTTTCGCCGTCCATTTACCCGTAGCGTTTTCGTTTTCGCTTATTTTCTCCAAAAGATTCGCGTCTAAATCATCCAACTGCCTGATACTGTCGTCGAAAGCCTTTGCGAGTTCGACATCAGCCACAAGATTAATGTAGCGGTCGTAATAATCGGGCATTGGGTTTATGTCTGATTTTTTCATCCTTTTTTTTACTAATTGTGCGGCTCAAAGAGTTTTAATTTCGGATTTTTATTTTTTCTTCTCGCCTCTGGCTGACAATAACGCCTAACATTCGATTTGCCAAAAATTCGGATAGCTTGTAACAAAGCCTGTTTCGTTGACTTTAAGATCGGCGACGAATCTTCCTCCGGCGCTTTCGTAACGATAAGTCGTCGCGTCAATTCGGTAATAGCTTTGTTCGAGCGCCTCGATTTGAAAGCTCGGAAACTTGAGCCACGCCGCCCGGACTTCGGCTTTCTCTCCGACATTAAGATTTAAGCGGCGAATCGGAAGCGTATTCGTGAGCGGGCTGAAATTTAAATCGAGGTCAATGCAATCAGCCGCTTGAGCGCATTCTTGACCGTTTATCCGCCAACGGCGATTCTGCTCAACTGATATTTCAATTTCGATTTCCTTTTCTCCAGCCCAGCCCGAAACTCGCCCCGATAAAGTCTCCCATTCGGAATTGCATTTTAGCCGGTAATCGAGACGACAAGGCTTTTTGTCTTGAACAAAAATCGCAGTTCCGTTCAAGTGCCAGCAGAAATTATCGAAAAACAGCCGTGCAAATTCGTGTCCCGGTATATCCAATCGTCGCCAGAGGACGAATTTTTCTAACATTGTTTCCCCAAAACCGTTTACGGATTGGATTTTATTGCCTGCCTGGTCAACCCTTGAGCTTCGAGCCAGTAATAGAACTCGTCAATCCAATGGTCGCTCGTGGTGCCTTGTTTTTTTACGCCGAAACCGTGACCGCCCGAACTGTAAATGTGAACTTCAGGTTTGTGACCGGCAGTTTTTAACGCGTCATAAAATCTATTAATCGCAGGACTCGCTAAATCATCGTCCTGCGCCCACGCCATAAAAATCGGCGGAAGTTTCGCAGGAATTTCCGGCATCTTGCCGAACGGAGCGCCGTAAATCGGCGCTACAAAGTTCGGGCGAGCTGCGGCGTCCTGCTGAAGCAAAGCTCCGCTTGCGACCATCCCTCCCGCCGAAAAACCCATAAAACCGATTCTATCGGGTGAGACATTCCATTCCGCCGCGTGCCGGCGAACTACCTTAAGAGCTTGGATTCCGTCGGCGATGCCGTATTTACAGGCTTCGTCCATATTTATATTCTTCGGCGCGCCTTCCTCTTTCTTTTCTATAATCCGGTATTTAAGCACGAAAGCGGCGATGCCTTTGCTTTGCAGCCAGCGCGCCGCGTCGCCTTCCTGACTAATGGCGAGCGCCACGCAATATCCGCCAGGCGCAATAATAACGCCCGTTCCCGTCGCCTTGCTTTTTTCCGGCAGGTAAGCTGTCAGAGTCGGCGTAACGACATTCAAAACAACTGTTCCGACAGGAGTGTTTTCGATAACTTTTTCCTTCTGTGTCCAATTTTCCGTGCCCGGAGGCGCGCCCGACCAAATATTAACGACTTGCTGCGAATTGGCTGAACAAGCCATCAGAAACGTAAAGGCGATAGCGCCCAAGGTATATACTGCGTTTCGTATCATATTCTCTGTTTCTCGTATCATATTTTTGACGTTTGATTCGCCTTCGGTTTCTTACTTTTAAAAAACAGCAACTAAAACCCGAATTAGCCGTAACTTTATTTTTTCAGCATTTGCTTGCCGCGATAGGTCATCGTTTCGCCCGGCTTCATTTCGTAAAAAGGTATTTTTAGCCGTTTAAGTTCGGCGGCGAAGCCGTCGGCGTTCGCACTGATGCCGGGAAAAGTTGCGTAATGCTGCGGAATCGCCAGACGCGCGCCGACCGATTGCGCGGCTTTTGCAGCCATTCGCGGCTCCATTCCGAAATGTCCACCGATGTTAAGGAGCGCTACATCAACCTTGTATTGCTCGCCGATAGTTTCCATATCTTTGAAATACGCCGTGTCGCCCGAATGATAAATGGTCGGACCGTCTTTGATTATCACAACGAAGCCAGCCGGATTTCCGCCGTAAGCACGTTCTGCTTCGGTAGCAGTGGCTTTCGGATTAAAAACACTGCTCGAATGAACAGCCGGAGTCATCGCTACGGTTACTTCGCCGTCGGCGATGTTTATTTCGCCGCCGATGCCCATAATCGCGTCCGTCTGAGCCTGCTTTTCGGGAAAGTCAGCCAGCTTGACTAAGTTTCCGGCAAGCTCCGGGTTGCAAATCAAAGCCGCGCCGGTCTTTTTCGCAATCTCAACCGCGTCGCCCAAGTGATCGCGGTGTCCGTGCGTGAGAAGAATGTAGTCAACTTTCGGGACGGCGGTTAAAGAGTCTTTGCCGTCTTTGGCTTCCGGGTTCAAAGGATTATTGAGCCACGGGTCAATCAATAAAACTTTGCCTTTCGGCGTCGTAATCGAAAAAGCCGCGTGTCCGAACCACTTTATTTTAGTCTCCTGCGCCGAAACCTGGTAAACAGTCCCGAGCATAAATAAAACTGTCAGAAATCCGAATAAGTTCATACTTATCTCCTCAAAAAATCACCAGCCGTGTTTTTATTTTTATTTCCGTAAATTCTTTCAATTCTTCCTGATATTATCGGGAGCGTGATCCGCCGAGAGATTCAACTCGATATTGTGTTCAAGAAATGCCTTTAATCCGCTTAGCAAAAACGTAAAACCTCCTTGCGAATTAAGGGCTGTTTGGACGACTTCATCGCCATCTCCGCTAAAGCCGGATTCCGTAATCGTAACGAATGTCGTGTCGTCCGCTCGCGGAGAAAAAAGCCATTCGACCGCCGTCGGATTGCCGCCCGACGATGACCACTCGATGAGTATTCGTTTATTCGCCTCGATTGCTTTAACGCTGATTTCTGCGGAAACCCCGAACATTTCCCAATCCCATCGAATCTGCTTGCCGGAATCTAACCGCCCGCTGCCTTTCGTGAACCAGAATCTGGATGTGACGGCAGGGTTAATAAAAGCCTCAAACACTTCGGCGACCGGTTTGCGAATTAGCATTTCCGCTTTGGCTACCGGAATATGTTCAAGTTTCATAGCAATCTCCATTCTTTTACGCGAGCATATCGGGTGAGGTAACGCGGGACAAAATCAGCCGTACGCAACGTGAGAAAAACGAAAACCGCGTTAACAAAGTCGCAGTTAACGAAACTGCCAGCAAATTTCCCATTCTAAAAGAGTTGAGAAATGACACAAGTGCCAATTTTAAAGTAAGGTTACAGTCCAATTGACAAAGGCGATTGATAATTATTTGAAAGGAACATTCCGGCTAACTTCGTTTCATCAAATCGGACTAGAGTCCTGATTAGAAATTGGCTCTTGAATTGATTTTAAGCTCTGGTATATTTCAAAAATTTATGTCGCAAATTGTTGAAAAAATTTATCGCCGTATTGATTCCGTAGATTTCCTGCGCGGACTGGTAATGGTCATAATGCTGATAGACCACGCGCGCGAATACGTTCACGCGGACGCTTTTCGTTTCACCCCGACCGATTTAACCAAAACGAACGCCGTATTGTTCTTTACGCGCTGGATTACGCATTTCTGCGCGCCGACGTTTGTTTTTCTCGCCGGAACGAGCATTTATCTGCAAAAAATGCGCGGCAAATCTACGGCTGAATTATCGAAATTTTTGCTCACGCGCGGGCTGTGGCTGATTGTGCTGGAATTTACCGTCGTCAGGTTCAGCCTGTTTTTCAATTTTGATTACAGCTTTTTCGGTCTGGCGGAAGTGATTTGGATTTTCGGCGTTTCGATGATCGTTCTCGCTGCGCTCATCCACTTGCCGGCTCGCGTCGTTGCCGCTCTCGGAATCGCCGCGATTGCCTTGCACAATTTGTTAGACCGATTCACTGTTCCGCCAGCCGTCTCGATGGCTGGAACGCCCGCGCCGGACGCCTTGCAAAAGTTGTGGCTGTTCCTGCACCAGCCGGGATTCGTGCCGCTCGCGCCGAATGTAAAAATGTTTGTCGCATATCCTTTAATTCCCTGGGTCGGTGTAATGGCTGCCGGCTACGCGCTCGGCGTGGTTTATACCTGGGAAGCGGAGCGCCGCCGAAAATTTCTGCTCAAACTCGGACTCATACTGACAGCTCTTTTCGTGATGATTCGCGCGACGAATCTCTACGGCGACCCGGAAATCTGGACTGCGCAGCCAAGCCCGCTATTTACCGTTCTTTCGTTTCTTAATACGACAAAGTATCCTGCGTCCCTGCTGTTTCTGCTGATGACGCTTGGACCGGCGCTGATGATTCTGTCATTGACTGATAAAATAAACGCTCCAAACGCCCCAAACGAGCAAGGCGAAAACGGCTTTTTGAGCCGCATATTGATCACGTTCGGGCGCGTGCCGCTTTTCTACTTCATTCTGCAAATGTTTGTCGCGCACCTTTTCGGAATTCTGCTGAGCCTTTTGGCAGGTAAAAGCATCGGCTTTTATTTCCTGAATTTCCCGAATTCATCTACCGACGCGCCGCCGGACGCAGGATTTCCGTTGTGGGTGGTTTACGCGACGTGGCTTGCCGGATTAATCGTTCTCTACCCGCTCTGCCGCTGGTACGGCAAAATCAAAGAAGGCAGGCGAGGTTTTCCATTCAGCTATCTTTAAATTGCAGTTGGCGGGCGGGCTACAGTTTAAAATGTTTTTGAAGCGCCGCTTTCAGCCAACCTTCGTTATCTGCCGGTATTCATAAAATAAATTCGGTTTTGTTAAGTTCGCGCAGCTATCGGCGTTGATAATCTGATATATAATGCGCCGGAGTAACTTCCTGGTTCATCTGCGGATCCGGCAATGGTTTGCCGGCTTTTATTTCAAGCGGAATCACGCCCGCCCAAACGTCGAGTGCATAATCTTCCAAATCGTCAACCGGATTGCCCGTGCGTATTTTCGCCGACGCTTCCGTCAGAGGCAGAGATAAAACCGTTGTTGCTTTTAATTCATTTGTCGTCGGAAGCCGAACCTCCCGCCAGCGACCGGGAACAATATGTTCGGTAAAGAGGCGAAGGGCTTCGATTTTTTCGTTTTCATCTTTGATGATTTTCGCTGCGCCGAAAGCGACGACGGAACGATAGTTCATCGAATGGTGAAACGCCGAGCGCGCCAAAACCAGACCGTCAATCAAAGTCACGGTCACGCAAACTTCGATTTCTTCCGCCATCGCTCGCATCATCCGGCTCGCGCTTGATCCGTGAATCAAAAGCTCGCCGCCACGTCTGGCGTAGCCGGTCGGAATGACGAAAGTTTGCCCGTCCGCGCCTTTAAAACCGACGTGGGCGATGAAACCTTCATCCAGGATTTTATAGATTGTTTCAACGTCGTATGAGCCGCGTTTAGGAATGCGGCGTAATTTGGTTTTGCCGGTTACGGCTAATTGTTCGCTCACAATAATAAAGAACTCCCGCATTAAATATAAAATCAATAATAATTGTAAATGGCATACATTCAAGTACCATTTCGAAGATTTTTTTATAGTCCATTAAAACCGTGTTGTAACTCTCTAATATAAAATTGACGGTTACAGATTTGTATATTATTCTAAATTTTGAATTCAAACGTTTAGTAATTGGTATCAATCGTAATCTTTAAACAGTGATTTTTACTATGCCAATTCAATAAGCCATCAAGACATATGAAAAAGCAAACATCTGCGTTCCCGTTTGTTTCCCTGTCCGATAGAACCGCGTCCGGTGTCCCGATGCACCGCCAGATTTACGAAAAAATGCGGCAGGCGATTCTTTCCGGTGAGCTTCCGCCAAAATCGCGCGTTCCGGCTTCGCGGACGCTCGCCGCGCAGCTCGGCGTATCAAGAATGACAATCGTCAACGCTTACGACCAGCTTTTCGCCGAAGGTTATCTCGAAGGCAAAATCGGCGCGGGAACGTTTGTCGCTCAGGATTTGCCCGAAGAACTTTTGCAGGCTCCGAAAATAAGAACCGTGAAACCCGCCGCCTTTTCGCGCGAGTTAAATTTATCCAGACAAGGCAGTCAAATGGCGCGAGGCTTGGGCGACCTTTTGCGCGAGCATTCGGCGAACAAATTCGCGCCTTTTCAAAATGGGCTGACGGCGATTGATTCATTCCCCTTTGAGATTTGGGCGCGCATTGCGTCGCGCTGGAATCGGCACGCGCCCCCGACCACCCTCGTTGAAGGCGGTTTAGCCGGTTTTTATCCGTTGCGCGCGAGCGTTGCCGCGCATTTGAAATCCGCTCGCGGCGTCAATTGCGAGCCTGGTCAAGTTATCATCACCGCCGGAGCGCAGCAGGCTCTCGCTTTAATCAGTGCGGTTTTCCTGGAACCGAATGACGAAGTTTGGATCGAAGATCCGGGTTATACGAGCGCCCGCACTTTGCTCGCGCTTTCGAGGGCAAAGCTAATTCCCGTTCCGGTAGACGAAGACGGATTGAATATTAAGGCGGCGTGGGAACAGAGCAAAAATCCGAAGCTGATTTACGTGACGCCTTCGCATCAGTATCCGCTCGGCGTGACGATGAGCGTCACGCGCCGTCTTTCGCTGATTGAAACGGCGCGCGCAACGGGCGCGTGGATAATCGAAGACGATTATGACAGCGAATACCGCTACGCGGGTCATCCGCTGGCGTCTTTGCAGGGACTCGACCGGAACGGTCGCGTGTTGTATGTCGGAACTTTCAGCAAAACGATTTTCCCATCTTTAAAGCTCGGCTGCCTGGTCGTTCCGCCGGATTTGGTGGACGTTTTTACTGCCGCACGAATGCTCAACGGAGCGCATTCGCCCTTGATTGAACAGGCAATTTTAGCCGAGTTTATCGCCGAAGGTCATTTTGCTCGCCACGTCCGGCGGATGAGAACGCTTTACGAGGAAAGGCAGAAGATTTTGATTGAGGAAGTGCGGCAAAACTTAAAGGGGTTGGTTGAGATGAAGCCGGACGATGCCGGAATGCACCTTGTCGGCTGGCTGCCGGACAATTTCGATGACCGCGATGCGGCGCAAAAAGCTGCCGCGGAAAATATCAGACTGTCGGCAATTTCCGACCACTGCATCAACGAATATCCGCGTAAGGGCTTAGTATTCGGTTATGCGGCATTTGACGAAAAACAGATACGAGGCGGAATCGCAAAACTCGCCGAAATTTTGACGGAAATGGCGCGAAATCAAAACGACTTGATGCGGAGAAAACCATTTGCCGGCGGCGGCAAGAGCGGTTTGCGCTGTGCCGCCGTTCGTTCCCGAATCAACTTTTAACGGCACTTTCTATTTTGACTAAGTTTAAATGTAATTATAAAAGCGACAAACGTCATAAGAATGCAGTTGTTTTCACTATGCCTCGAATAAAATTTTTATCCTTCCTGAACGTAATAAATATAATCCACGTGCGGCGGCTCGATTTTTTGGTCGTGAAGCCGCAAGCAAATCTGCGCTCGGTGAAGGATAGAATGGTAATTGAGCTGAAGCACCACGTCGCGCAGCAGATTTACGCCTTCGGGTTCGTCGGGCATCGGCGCAAAACGGATTTCCTCGTTCAAATCTTCATCCTTTAAGCCCGACAGAAATTTCAGCCAATCATTTAAGCTCGCGTCCCAGCGCGCGTTCAATTCTTCAGCCGGGAAAGCCGCATCGAACCATTTGATTTCAGTTTCCGCCGGGTCTTGCTCGATGCGCCGCATCCATTTATCCTGCGCCCTGATAATATGGCTGAACAGATTGACGGATTCTTTATTGTCCGGCATTTGACGCATCGCTTCCAAAGTCAGTTTGTTTGCCCAGTCGTTAAAGCGAAAAGTATCAATTAAATATTGATTCATTATTTCCCTCGAAAGATTTACCCGAACCGCAAAGGTTTTTTCAGCTCTCGGCTTTGGTGATATTTTGATTTTATGAATAGCCGGTTTTTTCGCAATAGCCACTTTTCGAGAAAAAAGAAAGTCCGTTTTTACTTAAAAAAAGAATTGCGGCTTTTTACTGAAACCCAAAGGAATGCTCTTTTCATTATTTATCTGTTTCGTTTATTTGCAACTGCCTTACTCACGCACCACAAAAAAACTGGCACTTGTATTTAAGGCGGTCTCCAATAAAATTTAATTCGATAATATAAATTTGATGCAATCGCAAACATTTGATTTTCGATTACTTCAAATTTAGAATAAGGTTTGCGTTTGTAACCGTCAATGCGGAAATAGAAGGTTATGAATTATATTCATTAAAAAAGCCGGTAAGCGGGATTCAGAAAAAATGAGAACGATCAAAGGTAAAGATTTCAAAGCGGACAAGGCTTGGGGAGCAATTGACATTGCTAATATAAACGGCGTCACGACGCGACTGCATTGGACAGACAAACCCTATAAATGGCACGTCAACGACGGCGAAGAAGTTTTTGCCGTTTTAGACGGCGCGGTGGAAATGCGCTGCCGCGAAAACGGTGATGAAAAAAGAATCCGGCTTGACGCGGGCGACATTTTCTTTGCCGAAATAGGCTGCGAGCACGTCGCTCATCCGCTTGGAGAAGCTCGAATTCTGGTGATCGAAAAAGAAGGCAGCGTTTGAGAGGCAAGCGTTTATAAGCAATCGGACAGAAAGGATGCGGCAAAGCCCTAACCGTCCGCCGCTAATAAACCAGGAGATTGTAGTTGAATTATGACCGAAATTATAAACACTGATGAATCTGTGATTCCTTCGCAACGCGATTTGTTCGAAATTCCAGAGGATATTACCTACTTAAACTGTGCTTCCATCTCGCCGCAGTTGCGTTCCGGGACAGCCGCCGGATTCGAGTCAGTTAAAACGAAAGCCGCGCCGTGGCGCATTACCTCGGAACAATGGTTTACGGACGCGAAAACCTTGCGCGAGCTTGCAGCCAAAATTATCGGCTCGGAAAAGGAATCAATCGCCGTCATTCCCTCAGCCAGTTACGGAATTGCCGCCGCCGCAAACGCGCGGGTTGAACGCGGGCAATCAATCGTTTTACTCGATAATGAATTTCCCTCAAACTACTACGCCTGGAAAGAGCTTGCAAAGGAGCGCGGCGCGAGCATCATTCTAGTCCAAAAAGGCGACGGCGAGACTTGGACGCAGGAGATTCTCGAAGCAATTGATGACAATACCGCTGCTGTATCGGTGCCGAATTGTCATTGGACCGACGGAAGCCTTGTTGACCTCGAACGGGTAGGCGAGAAGGCGCGCTCGGTGGGAGCGATGTTCGTCGTTGACGCGAGTCAATCTTTAGGCACGTACCCACTCGACCTCGCAAAAGTGCAGTGAAAATAATATGCCTTTAGATATAAATACAAGCAAATTCAAATTTATCGGCGGCAATCTCGGTCTCGATTTTGTCAATACCGTGAATGGCAGAACGAGCAGCCCGAATAAAAAAAACGGGCGCGATTATTACGAGGCATATCCATCCGACAAGCTGGAGAGTTACGCTGATTTAATCGGTTGGAGTTTGAAAGCCGGATTGTTTGGCGAAAAGGAAGCGAAAAACCTTCTGCGGGCTGCGGAAGATGATTCGTCGGCAGCGAACGCAGTTTTAAAAAGAGCCGTAAATCTTCGGGAAAGCATTTATCGCCTTTTCAAATCGGTTGCAGAAGGCTGGCAGCCGGAGGCGGAAGATTTGGAAAAACTGAATCGGGAATTAAGCATCGCTCGCCGCCATCAAAGATTAGTAGCGGCAAAAAACGGTTTTGCCTTTGAATGGATTGACCGCGCGGGGGGGCTTGACCGGATGCTCTGGCAAATCTCCGAATCGGCGACGAATTTACTTATCAGCGGAGATTTGACGAGAATTCGTCATTGCGTAAATGATGTCTGTAACTGGCTGTTTCTGGACACGAGCCGCAATCGCACCCGGCAATGGTGCGTGATGCAGGATTGCGGCAACGTGGCGAAAGTGCGCCGCTTCAGAGCAAAACAACAAGCTGAACAATAATTTCAAGAGAGATGCTCTACTGTGGTTCGACTGCGGCGACCGGATTGCTCGTGTTTTTCTTAAAATCCAGAGCAAAGCCGAACGCTAAATTGGAAGTTGTCAGCGGAAGAGTCGAAACGATTTCTAAATGAAATCTAGTTTCGTTACAACCGGAATCAATCAAAACAACCTGAATGAAGCTCGTTAACTTCGCCGAATGAGAAACTTCTACAACTCACACCGCCGGATTTTTCTTTTAGCCTGCGAAAAAGAACCGGGCGGACGATTGTAACGAAGTAAAATCTGAAATTGCTAACAAAAAACTCGTTGACAGTAGATTTGAATCTATCTTTGAACACTTTATAAATTTGGCAACGCTACACCTACTGCTTTAATGGGAGAATGTTGATTTGCTTCAATGACGGCGGTTTGCTTTTTCGGTAATTGAATCGTAAACACTGCTCCTTGCCCGCAGCCCGCGCTGTCAGCCTTGATGCTTCCGCCGTGAAGCTCGATTATCTGGCGAACGATAGACAATCCGAGACCTAAACCCTCGCGTTTTGCAATGGCGCTATTCTCGGCTTGGCGAAAAGGCTCGAAAACAAACGGCAGAAATTCTGAATCAATTCCTTGCCCGGTGTCGCTGACGGTAATCTCAAGATGAAGCTCTTGCCGTTCGGTCGTGACACAGATTTTTCCGCCGGGCGCGGTGAATTTGACGGCGTTTGCAAGAAGATTCCATAAGACCTGTTCGAGTCGGTGCGAATCCGCCGTAAACTGTCCTAAATTAGGCGCAAAATTCGCGTCAAGCTTTATTTGCTTAGCCTCAGCTAAAACCTTGAAATCATTCAAAACGTCTTCAAAAATCGGGGCGATTTCTATTTCACGCAAATTTAAGCGAAGTTTTCCGTTGCTGATTTGAGAAACGTCCAAAAGGTCTTCGATGAGTTTCACCTGCCGCTTAACGCCCCGGTTTATGGACTCGATTGCTCGCCTGGCAGCCTGCTCATTCAGCTTTTCGTATTGAAGCAATTCGAGCCAGCCGACGATTAAGTTCAGCGGATTTCGCAGCTCGTGCGCGACGATCATTAAAAATTCGTCTTTTTGCCGGTTGGCGGTTTCGGCGCGGACGCGCGCTTCACGTTCGCGCTCGATGAATTCAAAACATTCGCCAACCATATCTTCAAATTTGTCCAAAGGCTTGAATAGAGCCACTGTTGGATCGCTCATTTTATTTTCTCCGTAAATTTTTTATTTCCAGAAACTTCCTGATTTGTGCGCAAATTTTCATCCGGGGAGTTCCGCACTCACCTTTTAGATTGTTCTCTTGATGTCAAAAACAACATTTATGCCAATCTTTATCAGGTTGCAGAAACTAAAAAATGCCCGAATTATCAGGCTTTTATGGTTGTGACTTAAATTGTTAAAAGGACAACCGGCGACGAAATACCGACTAAAGATGCCATAGTGTCATTATGTTTACGCTTTTGCCTTCACAAGCCCCTTTTACTTGTCTAAATTATTCTTAAATTACTTTTCGGATTCGCTCATATTTGAGGAGCTTAGGGATTGACTCACGGCGATTATGAAATTCCGCGACTAGAATTTGTAAGTCACCCAGGCGGTAAAGAAATCAATGTCCTTGCCGGGCGGAGTCTCTTTCAAAAATTTCCCGGCGAAAAAGTGCGTATAGCTGGCGACAAAAGTAATATGACGATCAACCGCCCAAACGGCTGTCGCTGACGGCTGCGTGCCGACGTATCGGCTGCGGCTCAAATTTCCCGGTTTGAGCAAAACTCCGCCGGAGTTGTAAATTCCGTCGCGCGTGCTCTGCCGCCAGTAAAACATCGTGTCGAAAGTGAGCAAAACGCGCTTGGGAAACTTAAAATTAATGTGCGGATGCAAATTCATAAAATTGCTCGAACCGAGCAGACCGATTTCGCCGCCGAAGTAGTTTCCCGGAGAAAACAGCCCGTTGAAAGTTTCGAGCCGGGCGTCGTTCGTTTTTTTGTCGCCCGAAGCGATGTTTGCCCGCAGACCGACGCGCGGCGCGAAACGTGTCCCGGCAAAGGTATAACCGTTGTCCGAGGCGATCATCCACGCGCGGATTGCGCCGCTTTTAAATTCGCCGAACTGATATGTAAATTCGTTGGCGTAGTCAATTGCGCCCGCGTTCCCGGCAAATCTCGCCCCGATACTCTGGCGGATTTCGCGCCCGGTGCCGGTGTCGAACCGCGCTTGCTTGCGGTCGAGTCCCAGGTAATAAAAGCCGACACTGCTTTTACCCACAAAATTGAGCTTTCGCTCTCCGAGAGCGCCCCAAAACGTCGTTTGACGATCAGGGATGTCGTCGAAATAACCCCGATTCGATTCGACGGGTTTTACCGCAAAGCCGTCGAACCTCCACTTGCCGTTTTTGACCGTGGCGCGCAGCCCATCGAAAGAAGCGCGCACGTTCGGACCTTCGCGGAAATTAATGAGGCGCGTTGCCGGGATAAGCATCTCCTGCCGCCCGGCTCTAAAGTTGACGTTGATTTTTTCGCCCGCGTCGAAATTAACGTCAACGAATGCCTGATTGAAATCGAGCTTGTTTTCATCCAACACGGGACGCGGTCCGCCGCTTCTTCCGGCTTCGACGTTGCTGCGGAGCTGGACAAACGCGCGCGCATTTTTACCGAAATGCCAGTCGCCGTGCAGCATATAACGCTGCAAGGAATATCCGTCTCCGTCCGGGGGCGCGGCGCCCCAAAAGTCGTTGCGAAACGTTTCGAATCGCTGGCGAATTTCGCCGCCGACGGACATATACCAATCGGATTTTTCCTTCCGAAGCGGAATGTATTTCAAGCGGTCGAGCCGCTCGCGGCGCAAAGATTTATCCCGCAGATAACTGTAATCTTCGAGGTAGCGAAGCTGTTGGAGCGGCGGCGGGCGAAACTCGGCTCGTGAGAGCACGGAATCGGCAGATTTGTCACCGGCTTCGTCTTCCGCAGCAAACTTTGTCGTCCCATCGTTTTCCACCGGCGGAATCGGTTTTGGCTTAACGACGGAAGACTGTTCTTTTACTGTTTCTTCATTCTGCCGCGCGGTAGCTTGGTGTGGTGCAAAGACCGAAATAAGCGCTGATAAAATTACAATCGAAAATGATGAGCAGTTGAACGGTGATTTCCTAAAATTAAATTCCTGTCCTTTCATTGCCATTCAGTTTCGGGTTGCGGATTTTTATCGTTTAGCGTAATCAACTTTTCGCGGTCATCCTCATTTTTGAAGCTGTGCCGTTTTCAGCAATTGCCTTTTCGGTCGGCTTCTTTACGCGCCCCAGTTCGGCGGCGTTGCCAACGATCAGGCGCGCGCTCCGTTCGCGCGTAAAATACGCCCATACCCATTCGCTCAAAACGGCAAAGCGGCTGCGAAAATTGATTAGTAAAACGATGTGCACGAACACCCACATCAACCACGCGACGAAACCCGAAAAATGCCAGTCTCCAAATTCGGCGATGGCTTTGTTTCTGCCGATGGTCGCCATCGTGCCCCGGTTGACGTAGCGAAACGCCCGGCGCGTCTCGCCGCGCAAATCGCCTAAAATATTTTTCGCGGCGTGCTCGCCTTCCTGTATCGCCGCCGGAGAAAGTCCCGGCACAATGACGCCGCTCGCGTCTTTCAAAAAAGCCATATCGCCGATGACGAAAATGTTTTTGTGAGCCGGAATAGATAAATCCGGCTCGACCGGAACTCTGCCAGCGCGGTCGGTTCCTGCGCCTAAAGCCTCGCCCAGCCGCGAAGCCATAACGCCCGTCGCCCATATTGCGACGCGGCATTCGATCCATTGATCGCCGACTTTAATGCGGTTCGGTTCAACTCGTTCGACGAAACTGTTCAGGAAAACTTCCACACCCAACTCGCGCAGTTGGCGTTCGGCGCTTTTTGAGAGGTCTGCGGCGAAAGTTCCTAATACTTCGGGCGACCCTTCGAACAACAAGACGCGCGTCTTTTTCGTGTCAATCGCCTTAAAATCTTTTTCCAGAGATTGCCGGGCGATTCCGGCAATCGCTCCCGCCAGTTCAACTCCCGTCGGACCGCCGCCGATAACGGCAAACACCAACGGTTGATGTTTTCCGGTTAAAATCGCTTCGCGCTCGGCTAATTCAAAAGCGAGCAGCACGCGGCGGCGTATTTCCACCGCATCCTCGACCGTTTTCAAACCCGGCGCGTCGCGTTCCCATTCGTCATGTCCGAAATAAGAGTGGCGCGCGCCCGCGGCGACAATCAAATAATCAAACTCGATCTCCGCGCCGTCTTCGAGCTGGACAAGCCGTTTCTCTTTATCGAAACCGGCGACTTCGCCCAGCACGACTTCCGTGTTTTTGTAGTGATGCAGAACGCGGCGAATCGGCACGGCTACTTCTCCGGGCGATAAAACCGCAGTCGCCACCTGATACAAAAGCGGCTGAAAAATGAAATGATTCGTCCGGTCAATCAAAGTCACCTCAACTGCTTTGTTGCCGAGCGTTTGCGCCGCTCGCACGCCGCCAAAACCGCCCCCGACAATCACAACCTTCGGTTTTTTAACATCCTTCTTCATACAATCTCCTGAAACCGAAAAAAGTCTCTCTACAGTTTGGCTGGGCACGAATGTTAATCCGAAAAACCTGTGCGATAACTCCACCGCTTTTTTCTGTTTCAATAGCTGATGGGGCGACACTCGACAGAAAAAACAATAAATTAGAGTTCGACTGCGAAACCCAATTAGAGAGTGAACGCAACTGCATTTTCAGCCGCCCCATTACGGCTGTTTTTGATTGTCCGGCTTAAGTTGATAAGGTTTTGCAGCAGCTCCCGGATCAATTCTTTCGTCTTCTCGTCCTTCAGATTTCCCTGCTCGTCGAACCGCTCGTGGGCGCTGCCGATCATTACTTCCGGCTGGTTGACGGTGATTATGTTCAAATTAACGAACGTCTGCCGCAGGTGATACTGAGCGCGCGCCGTGCCGATGAATCCGAGTGATGCGCCCATCACAGCGACGGCTTTTCCATCCCATGAGTTGTCGCCGTAGGGACGCGAAGCCCAGTCCATCGCGTTTTTCAAACCGCCCGGAATCGAATAGTTGTATTCGGGCGTGACGATCAGAATCGCATCCGCCTCGCGGATTCGCCGTTTGAATTCAACGACCGAAGGGTGCGGGTCATATTCATCGTCCTGATTGAAAACGGGAATCTCGTTTAATTCGAATGTTTCAATCCTTGCGCCTTCCGGCACCAAATCAATTGCCGCCCGCAGAGCACTTCGGTTATATGAATCGCGCCGGAGACTGCCGGCGATGCCTAAGATTTTTACCTTTTCGTTCATCTCTTTCTCCTTAAAACTGTTCCAAATGTCTAAACTTTGGCGACGCACTTGATCTCGATTAAAAGTTCGGGAAACGCCCGCCGTTCAATTTGCAGGACTGAGCATGCCAGTGCAGGAAATCTGCCAAAAACGTCTTGACGGCATTTAACCCACACCGACTCCGCAGCCTCCATGTCTCTGACAAACAACACTACGTCAACGATGTTTTCCAAACTCGCGCCGAATTCCTTCAATAGTTTTGCGACATTCCCATATACCTGCCGCATTTGAATTTCCATTTCTCCGAACCTGCCGAAATCGCTTTCCGGGTCGTGACTAACCTGCCCGACAAGATAAATCGTGTCGCCGACTTTGACTGCCTGCGCAAATTCGGATACGCGTCCCCACGACATCTGTAAGGTTTTGGTTTCTTTGTTGATCGCCATAAATACTCCGGTTCAAATTAGACTAAAAGTCTAATTACTGGCGTGTTGTCGTTGCGGCTCATAATTTCCCGGCACAGCCCGGAAAGAGATAGCAAGCCGGTTCCAGCCATTTATCGAAATAATTGCCATCGTCAGATAACCGGCTCCTGCCCGGAAATAAAACTGTGTCAAAGATGCTAAACTTTGGCGACACACCTGATTTCGACCAGCAGTTCGGGAAACCCCAGCCGTTCGATTTGGACGATTGTGCTTGCTAAGGCGGGAAATCCGCCGAAAACGTCTTCACGGCAATTAACCCGCGCCGTAAAAGCCGTTTCCATGTTCGTGACAAACAAAATTTCATCAACGACGTTTTCCATACTCGCGCCGTATTCCCCCAATACCCTGGCGACGTTCGCATACGCCTGCCGCATCTGCGTTTCCATTTCTCCGACCCCGACGAAATTTCCTTTTTCGTCGTGGCTCACCTGTCCGGCTAGATAAATCGTGTCGCCGACTCTCACCGCCTGCGCGTATCCGAACTCGCGCTCCCAGGGCATATTTAAAGTTTTTGTTTCTTTGCTGATTGTCATAAAAAACTCCGGTTCAAAATTAGACTTTTAGGTTAATTAGCGGCTTGTTTTCGCCGCGGCTCGTAATCTCCGGGCTGTGCCCGAAAAGAAATCGCGAGCCGGTTCCAGCCGTTGATCGAGATGATCGCCATGGTCAAATTGACCAGCTCCTGCTCGGAGAACTGTTCCCGCGCCGCGGCGTAATCTTCGTCGGAAGCATTGCTTTCCGAGATGAGCGTGACGGCTTCGGTCCAGGCTAAAGCGGCGCGTTCTCTTTCGGTATAAAACGGGGCTTCGCGCCAGGCGTTCAGCAGATAAAGCCTCTGCTCGCTTTCGCCGAGAGCGCGGGCGTCTTTGGTGTGCATGTCTATGCAGTAGGCGCATCCGTTGATTTGCGAAGCGCGCGTTTTGACGAGTTCGAGCAGCGAGTGTTCAAGCCCCGACTCTTCGACATATTTGTGAAGTTTGTAAATGGCTTGAACGCCGCCGGGAGCGAGCTTCGTGTAATTTAATCGAGTTTCCATCACAGCTACCTCTTTTTATTAAAGATTGATAATCGCCGTGACTTAAACAACCTTCGTGCCAACTTATGTTTTACCCGCCATCAAAAACGAAAAGCCCGAAATACAGGCGCTTCAATTTCCTAGCGAGGGTTAAGACAAGGTCAGGACAGGCTATCTTTTCTGACTTTATTTCAACCGACGCGTTGATATTTCAACATCAGCGAAAGCCGCTTTTCTTCTCCACCGCGATAAATGCTCGCTTTTTTATGACAAAGAGCGCGGAACTTGATTTGCAAAACCTTGAAAAAGAGGGGCGAAAATGTCCCGAAACAAAAGGAGAGAATATGAATAATCAAAACGGAAATGGAATGTATAAAGCTTTATTTGATCCGTCAGATGCCGTCATTCTGCTGC
This sequence comes from Pyrinomonadaceae bacterium, assembly GCA_036387135.1. Lineage (GTDB taxonomy): Bacteria > Acidobacteriota > Blastocatellia > Pyrinomonadales > Pyrinomonadaceae > JALZCH01. The sequence goes on from DASVUH010000078.1 coordinate 53,929, forward strand.
TCGACCACCAGGCGGGTTTGTTTCAAACGGTAAAAGACATTGGCGTTCTGGAATTACGCGCAAACACCGTCGCTCTGGCAAAACTGGCGACGCTGATGGATGTTCCAGTCATCACTTCCGCCTCGGTGCCGGAAGGTCCGAACGGTCCGCTGATTCCCGAAATCCACGAGAACGCGCCGCACGCCGTTTTTGTTCGCCGCAAAGGAGAAATCAACGCCTGGGAGAACGAAGATTTTGTCAGAACAGTGCGCGAAACGGGCAAAAAGACTTTGATTATCGCGGGCGTCTGGACGAGCGTCTGCGTCGCTTTTCCGGCGCTCGACGCGCTTTCTGAAGGATACAGAGTTTACGCCGTGATGGACGCTTCGGGCGACCCGAGCGAATTTGCCTCGCGCGTGACGCTTGCCCGCTTTACCCAAGCCGGAGTGGTTCCGACCAGTATCAGCGCCGTCATCTGCGAGTTTCAGCGCCATTGGAATCGCCCGAACAACGCCGAATGGGCGGAGCTTTACACGATGCATGCGCCGAACTACAAAGCGGTTATCGAAAGCTTCCAGAAAGCGCAGGAAGTCGCTAAACAGGCAACCGTCTAACTTACGAAAAGCAGACAGATTAAGACTAACGAATTTCTGTTTGATATACCCTTCGCGGTCTGAATTTCAGAGGAGAAGAAATGAGTCGGGAGAATGCCAAAACAAGCGCTGATTTAATCGTCTTCAACGCCAAAATCGCCACACAGGACGAGCGGCGCCAGTTTGCCGCCGCGCTCGCGATCAAAGACGGAAAATTTATTTACGTTGGACGAGAGCGGGAAGTAATGCGTTTTAAAGGCGATAAAACACAAGTCATTGACGCGAACAAAAGAACGATTATTCCGGGCTTGAACGATTCGCACACGCACCCGATTCGCGGCGGCTTGAATTACAACATGGAGCTTCGCTGGGACGGCGTTGATTCTCTGGCAGATGCTTTGAACATGCTCAAAGAACAAGCCCGCAATACGCCTCCGCCGCAATGGGTGCGCGTCATCGGCGGCTGGACGGAATTTCAGTTCAAGGAAAAACGAATGCCGACGCTCGACGAGATAAACGCCGTTGCGCCGGACACGCCGGTTTTCGTGCTGCATCTTTACGACCGCGCTTTTTTGAACGCGGCGGCTCTGCGCGCGGTCGGTTACACGAAAGAAACGCCCGATCCGCCCGGCGGAGAAATCGAGCGCGATAAAAACGGCAATCCGACCGGGCTTTTAATCGCCCGTCCCAATGCGAACATTCTTTATTCGACTCTCGCAAAAGGTCCGAAACTGTCGTTCGACGACCAGTTGAACTCGTCGCGTCATTTTATGCGCGAACTTAATCGTTTTGGCGTGACGAGCGTAATTGACGCCGGCGGCGGTTTCCAAAATTACCCGGACGATTACAAGGTTATCGAGCAATTGCACAAAGAAAATCAATTGACGACGCGCTTTGCTTATAATCTTTTCACCCAGAAACCAAAAGAGGAATTACAGGATTTCGAGCGTTGGTCAAAGCTGATTAAACCCGAACAAGGAGATGATTTTTACCGTCATAACGGCGCGGGCGAAATGCTCGTTTTTTCCGCCGCCGATTTTGAAGATTTTTTAGAGCCGCGCCCCGTTTTGCCCGAAACGATGGAACAGGAGCTTTACCGCGTCGTCCGCCTTTTGGCAGAAAACGACTGGGCGTTTCGCCTGCACGCGACTTACGACGAATCAATTACGCGCGCCTTAAATGTTTACGAAAAAGTTCACCGCGAAGTGCCGATTGATAAGCTGGGCTGGTTCATTGACCACGCCGAAACGATTTCGGATAGAAACATCGAACGAATAAAAAAATTAGGCGGCGGAATTGCCGTTCAGCACCGGATGGCTTTTCAGGGTGAATATTTCGCCGAGCGTTACGGGGAAACTCAAACGAAACGAACGCCTCCGATTAAAAGAATGCTGGAAATGAATGTGCCGGTCGGAGCCGGAACTGACGCGACGCGCGTGGCGAGCTATAACCCGTTCGTTTCCTTGTATTGGCTGGTGTCCGGCAAAACTGTCGGCGGCTTGCAAATGTATGACGAATCGAACCGCCTCGACCGGGTGGAGGCGCTGCGATTGTGGACTGTCGGCAGCAGTTGGTTTTCGGGCGATGCGGGCAAAAAAGGTTCGATTGAAACGGGACGGCTCGCCGATTTAGCCGTACTCTCGGCTGATTTTTTCAGCATTCCCGAAGAACAGATTAAATTGCTCGAATCGGTTTTAACGATTGTCGGCGGCAAAATCGTTTATGCCGAAAATGAATTCAAACAATTCGCGCCGCCCGATTTGCCCGTCAGCCCGTCGTGGTCGAGCGTTAAAACTTTCGGCGGCTATCACAACCAGTCTCCAAAAGCGACGGGCGCACGGTTCCTGTCCCATTCGCGCAATCACGCGACATGCGGCGGGCATAATTTGATAAGTAACGCAGGCGAAAATGCGGCGGCTAAATTCGATTTCTTTGGCGGATTCGGCACAGCTTGCGCGTGCGCTTTTTAAAGGCGGCGGATGATGTCCGGGCTTGAATGAAACATTATGGAGAACGAACGGGCGAAACAGATTGAAGGGCAAAAACATATCGAGCCGCTGCCGGTTTTGCTGCTGGTTTTGACCGTTACGACCGGCTTGCTCGACGCGGTCAGTTTTCTCGGCTTAGGCAGAGTTTTTACGGCGAACATGACCGGGAACGTGGTTTTTCTGGGTTTTGCCTTGGGCGGCGCGCACAATATTGCGGTCAATAGTTCGCTGGCTGCAATCGGCGCATTTTTGGTGGGCGCGGCTCTCGGTGGAAAAATTGGCAAGCTTTACGCGGGGGGACAATTCCGAAAGTGGTTTTTGATCGTCGCCGTTATCGAATCTGCTTTACTCGTCGGAGCAGGATTGATCTCGATTGGTTTCGACTTTGAAACGCACACGACCGCCTTTCAGCTTTACGCGGTAATTGTGCTGACGGCGGCTGCGATGGGCGTGCGGAATGCGACGGTTCGCCAAATCAGTGTGAAGGATATGACGACCACCGTTTTGACTCTGACGCTGACCGGCATCGGGGCTGATTCGAGCTTTGCGGGCGGCAAAAACGAGAATTTTGCGAGGCGAGCGGGTTCGGTGATTTTAATGTTTGCGGGCGCTGGTCTCGGCGCGTGGCTGCTCTACCAAAGCGGCGGAGTTGCGCTTCCGCTGTTTGTCTGCGGCGTGTGCGTTCTGATCATAACTTTGATTTACGCCGCTCATCCAGCTTCGCAAGTCAGAAAAGATGCTGGCAAAGCAGTCACTTAATAAGTGAGTCGGTGAGCGTTAAAAATACGAATTATTTTGGTTTGCAGGTGACTTATAAAGTTTATTTTTTGAGCAAAAGTATGATTCAGGAAATCTGGCAATTTATTTTTTATTCCGATTTGGGAAGCGCTTTTAACAACATTGCGCTGCTGGTTTTCCGGGTCTTGCTTTGTCTTCAGATGCTGCGCGCTCACGGCTTGAAAAAAATTGGCGTCGGCGTTGGCGAAGCGGAAGTCGTGCCGAATCCTTTGGGACTTCCTCTCAAACTCAATCAATTGATTGCGTATTTTTCCGGCGTGGTCGCGCCCGTTTTTATCGCTTTCGGATTTCTGACCCGTTTATCGGCTGTACCGATTCTGGCAGTTACCTTAACCGGGTATTTCGTCGTCCACCGCTGGGACATCCTGAGCGTCAGAGACGTTCCCTTTATGTATAGCCTGAGCTATTTATACATCTTCTCGGTCGGCGCGGGCAGATTTTCGATTGATTACTATTTGTCGCAATTTTTTTAGAAGGAAGGTGCTTATGGCAGAAAATTTTATTTCACGCGGTTTCAAAGGACGAGCCAGAGAAGCCGATAAAACGCGCAAAGAACGTGTTCCGCCCGGTCAGTACGTCACGGAAGGTTTTCCGGTGTTGTCCGCCGGACCTACTCCGCGAACGGCGCTTGAGCGTTGGGATTTTTCGATTTACGGGGAAATTAATGAGGATTTGAAATGGACGTGGGACGAGTTCCAAAAGCTGCCTCGTGAAACCTTCACGGTTGATATTCACTGCGTTACCAAGTGGTCAAAGCTCGGCACGGTCTGGACGGGCGTTTCTATTGACACATTGCTCCAGGGCATAGACCTTGAGGCTCAGCCGGAAGTCCGGTATCTGATCGCTTATTGCGATGGCGGTTATACGACGAATCTGCCGCTCGCCGATGTGCGCAATGGCAAAGCATGGGTGGTTTACGAATTCGACGGAAAGCCGCTCGCGCCCGAGCACGGAGGTCCGGCGCGACTGCTGGTGCCTCATCTCTACTTTTGGAAAAGCGCGAAATGGATTCGCGGCTTTAAGCTCGTCAGGGAAGACCACCCCGGTTTCTGGGAGTCGTATGGTTATCACAATTACGGTGACCCCTGGAAAGAGCAGCGATACACGGGAGATTAAAAGTTATGGCGGAGCAGCAACAGCTTAAATGGCAATTCGGAACGGTGGTTGAAATTCGGCGGGAAACGCCGAAGGTAAAAAGTCTGATTTTCGACATGCCAAATTGGACGAGACATCTGGCGGGGCAGCGAGTTGACGTGCGCCTGACGGCTGAAGACGGCTACCAGGCGCAGCGCAGCTACTCTATTGCTTCGCCGCCGGAAGATAAACGTCTGATGCTCACGGTTGATCGCATTGAGGACGGCGAGGTTTCGCCTTATTTAACCGATGAAGTGAGCGTCGGCGACCGATTAGAGCTGCGCGGACCCATCGGCGGCTATTTTGTCTGGGACGCAAACGACGAGAAGAACAACGGCGTGCCGCTCTTTCTGGTCGCTGGCGGAAGCGGCATTGTACCGCTGATGGCGATGATTCGTCACCGCGCGAATTCGGCAAAGAAAGTCCCGACCAGACTTCTTTACTCGTCGCGCTCCTATGAAGATATTATTTACCGCGAAGAGCTTGACCGTTTCGCCCGGAACGACTCTTCCCTGCAAATCATTCACACTTTAACCAGGCGGCAGCCGCAAAGCTGGAACGGTTACGGGCGCAGGATTGACCCGGCAATGCTGGCGGAAACCGGCTTTCAACCGGCGGAAAAGCCGCTCATTTTCGCTTGCGGTTCAACCGGGCTGGTCGAGACGGTCGCCACGTATTTGCTGGAACTGGGCTATGACCCGGAACGCATCAGGACGGAGCGTTTCGGTCCGACCGGAAGCTGAACCGGATGAAACACAACCGAAGGCTTTCTTTGAAATAATATTAGGCTTTTTGTTAAGGCTAATTTAATTCCTTCCAGACCCGTACACGTCCGTCAATTTGCGAAAGAATTTTCTTTATAATAGTGCGAGTTATACCTCGTAATAATTTGGCAATGAGTCGGAGATGTTTTCGTCTTCGTAATCGGCGTTTAAATCTTCAATTCTCTCGCTCATTTCATGAATGAAATTGTGTGTAAGAAATATTTGAGTGTTATTCGGCAGGGTAAAACTCATCCCTTCCCGATTGTTAAAAGGCTGATTTACTTCAGTGGTTTTTACATCGTTGTCTATAAAATCAATTCTATAACTATTCATAATTTTTACCTCGCCGTTTTCACGAAAGATCAGGGCTTACAGTTTATTTACCGAATCTGTTTCTTTTATTTCAGAAATAAGTTTCAGCACGCCGGAACAATACCAATTAGAGTGAGAATTGATTTGTCGGCGCAGCACGTCGCTGGATTCGTACTGTTCCATCACGTACCTGTTCCAGTTTGGGCGCTGCGCTGCCGGAAGCTCATCAATTTGCACGGCTATCAAATTCATGAAGCCGACGATCATCGCGGCTGTGCAATGAAGCTGCTCCCTTTCCGTTTCGCCCATTGCTTCACCGAGTTCCTTGTTGCTAAAGAAATAAGGATACAGATTAGGGTGTTCGGCTAAGAATCGCATTATTTCCAGATTTTGATTGTAAAGCCGCTCGTTAACGTTTCCGCTGGTTTCCGTCATCAACGCCATTGTTTGCTTATTCGCCGCCCACATCGCAAAAACACCGCCAATCCCAGCGCCGATCACGCCTCCCAGGAATCCCATTAAAGCTTCGTTCATAAGTGTCAATACCTTCTTAATTTCGAGTCGGAAAAGGAAAGTCGAAATCAAACGCCAGATGCCTTACTATTCGCTTTTCTCACTGCGCTCTTTCCAATAAGCCCCGGTCAAATCTGAAAATCGGCGCTCGATATTTGCCCGAAACGGAATTTCCTTTTCAACTGATTAATTCTGTAAACAATTTTTATTCCAGAATGCGGAAAGATACCCGCGAGCCGGAAAAACGTCTCAATAAAGCGCCTTTAATCAAATCATTAATCACCGAATAACCAGCCTTTAACGCAAAACAATTTTTGCCGTGTCAGGATGTCGCCACCGCTGTTGAAATACAGGCAGTCAAGGCGCTTTCTGATCCCTTGCGAGAGATTACGCCAAAGATTAAAAACCTTTATATCTCGGACTCTTAGCCGGTTTGTCGCTACGGCAAGCGTTGGTATGAAAGTTGTAACAGCAATGATCGAAATGACTTTTAAGGTAACTTGAAATTTAAGTCATGCTTACTTTCCAAATTCAATAAATATCGAGGTTAAAAATCAAAATGAACAATCAGGAAACGAAAGTAACGGCAAGCGTTTTGAACGGAAATAACGGCGCTTCCCATTCTGAAAATTTTCAACACAACCAACCGAAGCTCGGACAACGGGCGCGCGAATTACAGCATTTCGGCGAAGTGACGAAACGCCTGCGAATCGGTTTATCGGATGATGTCAGATCGCAAAGCGTCGCCGAACTAAATCAAATTCTAGCCGACTCGATGATGCTGAGGGATCTTTATAAAAAACATCACTGGCAAGTTTCGGGAATAACCTTTCGCGAGCTGCATCTGCTTTTCGACAAGCATTATGAAGAACAGGTCGCGCTTGTAGACGCGCTCGCCGAAAGAATTCAGATTTTAGGCGGCATGGCGGTCGCCGTTCCGCAGGACGTTGCCGAGATGACGCGTATTTTACGCCCGCTTAAAGGGCGCGAAGAAGTTCCGGTTCAAATATCGCGCCTTCTGGAAGCCCACGAAACAATTCTGATTGAGGCGAGAGATTCGGCGGCGCGGGCGGCTGAGCGCGGCGATGACGGCACGAACGATCTTCTGGTCAGCAGCGTCATCCGCACTCACGAACAGCAGATTTGGTTTTTATCGGAACATCTGATTGATGAACCGCTAACTGAAGCCGAATAATCTCAGTTTCATTAACTGTCACCCGAATTGATGAGTAAAACGCCGTTCCAATTGATGATTTCAAATGACGGAAAGGACGTTTAATTTATTCAAAGTTAATTAAAACCGAGGAGAGAGCGGATGCTACAGATAATCAGAAGAAATGAGAGAGGACACGCCGATCACGGCTGGCTAAATACATATCACACGTTTTCGTTCGCCGATTATTACAATCCGAAAATGATGGGATTTCGTGCTCTGCGCGTGATTAACGAAGATCGCGTGATCGAGGGACAAGGCTTCGGCACGCACGGGCACGCCAATATGGAGATTTTGAGCTACGTCGTCAAAGGCGCAATCGCTCACAAAGATTCGACGGGCGGCGAGGAGGTCTTACGCCCGCACGAATGGCAGCGCATGACTGCCGGAACCGGAATCCGGCACAGCGAGTACAATCCTTCTAAAACGGACAAACTTCATTTTTACCAAATATGGATTCTGCCGGAAAAAGATGATTTGCAGCCGGGATATGAACAAAAGATGTTCGCCCCGGAAGAGAAAAGCGGAAAGTTAAAGCTCGTCGCCTCGCAAGATGCGCGCGACGGGTCTTTAAAAATTAATCAGGACGTTTCTCTTTACAATTCGATTCTGAAGGTGGGAGAAAGCGTCTCTTACGAATTGGCAAATAATCGTTATGCCTGGTTGCAGGTTGTTAAAGGCACTTTGAAAATCAACGGTGAAATGTTGTACGCCGGCGACGGGGCGGCAATCAGCCAGGAGAAATTTCTGAAAATAAAAGGGCTTGAAAGCGAAACGGAATTCCTGCTTTTCGATCTGGCATAAAGCGGGCTGAAATCAAAGGGAATGTCAGGCGAACGCCGATGTTCTCTTTCGCTTTTTATTGTGAAGGAAGAAATCATGCTGAATATAAATGACTTTGACAAATTAACGGTAAGCGAAGAAGAAATTGACCGGAATCTTGATGAATCTTTCCCGGCGAGCGACCCGCCTTCCTGGAATTTAGGCACAGATCACGGCGCTAGCGGCACGAAAACGGAAACTGACCAAACCCCGCTTTCAAAGCAGGGGACTTATTTGTTGAGCCGACCGGTAAACGAAAGCGACCATATCCAGGGAGTAGATACCGCGCCGGTGACGCTTTTGATGTACGGTGCTTATGAATGCCCGTTTTGCGTCGAAGGCAACAAGATCGTCAAACAAGTTCAGCAGGAGTTCGGAGAAAATCTGCGCTTCGCCTTTCGGCATTTCCCGCGCAGCAACGTCCACCCGCACGCAACCGCCGCGGCAGAAGTTGCGGAAGCCGCCGGAGAACAGGACAAATTTTGGGAGATGCACGACAAGCTGTTTGAGAACTATTACCGATTGGACGGTGTGCATTTAGTCCGCTTTGCAAAATCAGTAGGTCTCGATATGAAGAGTTTCCACCGGGCAATTACCAAAAGGATTTTCGCCCGGAGAGTCCAGGAGGATTTAATCAGCGGCATGGAGAGCGGCGTAAAAGGCACTCCGACTTATTTTATCAATGGCGTAAAACACTCAGGTTCGGGCGAATTCGCCGTACTGGTCAAAGCAATCGAAAATGCAGCCGCATTGAAAGCCGGATTCGTTGACGCTTGACGCTTGAGATCATAATTTTCCCGGTTTTCACCGCCGCAGGTCATGTTTGAAAGCGGCGGTCGAAAATTGTGCGGGCGGGGCATAAAAACGATTTCGAGTCGTCCAGAATGCTGACCGAGTTAATAATTATTTATAACAAGATTTATCAAACTGCCGGTTGACATTTTTAGTAAATAATTTCTCTGCTGACAGTCATACAAAACGATTCGATTGCTTTTTATCGCCGCCGTCATCTCAATCAAAGCGGCGATTTTATAAAATATAATCCGGGTGAAGCTGCTCGCCAGGAACTATTTCCCAATCGCCCCGCTCGTGCCGGTAAGCCGGTGAATATTGTTCGGTATGTATTTTCACTTGATTTACTCGCTGTTTAATACACGTATTTTCTGTGTTTGCGAACTCAAATTTTTGAAAGAATTTGAATTGAATCGTGTTTCGGCACGATTCAATTCAAACAAGCGTTTCGCTTCTCCATTCCGACAATCGGAAACTCGTCAAAATAAGGCAAAACTATTTCTTTGGTTCCTATTGATTACAAACCGATTCTATTTTTTAGACATTCCGCTGGCGGCGAGAATGACTTCCGCAACTTCTTTCGGCTTTGAAAGCATCGGAACGTGGCTCGACTGCAAAATGGTGGTAGTGGCGCCGATATTCTTTGCCATCAGCTTTTCGAATTCGGCATTGATGATCCGGTCATGAGCGGCAACGATATAAAATGAAGGCTTATTGCTCCAGGCGGCTTCGGTAACTTTATCATCGAAGGCTTTAGCGGAAATCGGTCCTTGCGTGACCGCTATGGTTTTAACTTTTGCGGCGGGTAAATCCTGCGCGAAAAAAGTACCGACCGCCTCGGGCGATAAAGTCAAAAAACCGCGAGAATCTACTTTCACGCTTCCAAACCATTCCGGTTTCGGAAAATCCTTTAACATATCATTGACGGATTGATCCTTGGACGGCGCAAACGCGGCGACATAAACGAGCGCCGTCACCTTCTCATTATTGCCGGCTTGCGTAATGACGGTGCCGCCCCATGAATGTCCGACCAGGATTACCTGCCCCGGCGCAGCATCAATCGCCTTTTTTACCGCGTCAACATCATTGGCGAGCGAGGTCAAAGGACTCTGGACGGCAACGACATTTAAGCCCTTTGCCTGAAGCAGGGGGATAACTTTCTCCCAGCTCGAACTGTCTGCAAACGCGCCGTGGACGAGCACCACCGTCTTTTGAGGGACGGAACCCTGCGCCTCAATTCGCTCGATAGCAGCGACGGAAAAGAACGTTGCAAAAACTAAAACCGCGAAGGCAAACCGCACGAATCGGCAACGGAAACTTTTGTTTTTCAAATCGTCTATATATTTCATTTCTCTTACTCCTTTTTGTTTTTTGCTCGTTTTTTCCCGAGCTTCAAACCAGTTACTTCTCAAATCCGATGCCACGACCCGACTGCTGCCTGTAAGTTCTGCAAACCCCATTAATCGCGAAGGTTAATAGCCTGTTTGTCTTTAATAAAAATTCATCTCCGGTGTCTTAATAAAGACATGCCGTTGAAATAAAGACAAAAGTCAATCTCAACGGGACTGCACTAAACAATCTAACTCCTTTTTAATCTAGAGTTTTTTCGTTATTAGAGCGCACGGCATACCGGTTGTTTAGGAGATGGGCGAAATTATCCGTGAATCGTTTCCGTAAGCGATTCCGCGCGGAGCGAAAGAGTTTTTTAAGGTGAAATCATAATGGATCAAATTGAACAAACCATAGAGCGCAGACGGGACAATTACCCGGCGAGTGTAGCATGGGCGGCTAGCGTCTTCGGATTGCTCTTGCTTGCCGTTTCCGTCAACGCCCAAACTGTTCCGGCAAGCGAAGCTAAAACAGTCGGCACCGAAAAAGCTGCATCGGTGACGCAAATCAAAAAAGCGGCGAATACTGTGGGAACTGATGATCAGGTAATTCGACCCTTTCGGGTGAATATTCCGGAGGAAGCACTCACAGATCTCCGCCGCAGGATCGCGGCGACGCGCTTTCCTGACAAGGAAACCGTCAATGACCGATCACAGGGCGTTCGGCTGGCGAAATTCCAAGAGCTGATTCGCTACTGGGGCACGGACTATGACTGGCGCAAAGCGGAGGCAAGGCTAAATGCGCTACCACAATTCGTTACAAACATTGATGGAATTGACATTCACTTTATTCATGTGCGTTCTAAAGAGCCGAACGCATTGCCAATTATTATCACCCATGGATGGCCCGGTTCCATTATTGAACAATTGAAAGTAATTGAACCTTTAACTAATCCGGCGGCGCATGGAGGAAAAGTCGGAGATGCTTTTGATGTTGTCATTCCTTCCATACCGGGATTTGGCTTTTCCGGCAAGCCGACAGGTACTGGCTGGGACCCCGACCGCATCGCGAGAGCCTGGTCGGAACTGATGAAGCGCCTCGGTTACACGCGATACGTTGCACAGGGCGGCGATTGGGGGTCGCCCATTTCCAGTTCAATGGCGCGTCAGGCAGTGCCGGGACTGCTTGGCATCCACATCAACTTGCCCGCGACGGTGCCGCCGGAGGTGACAGCCGCGCTGGCTGCCGGAGATTCGGCACCGGCGGGACTCTCGGAGAAGGAACGTGCGGCATTCGAGTCGCTCGCCACGTTCACTAAAAAGTACAGAGCTTATGCGTTGATGATGGGCACACGTCCGCAGACGATCGGGTATGCCTTGACGGATACTCCGGCGGGACTTGCCGCCTGGATATTCGACTACAACAACGGCGAACCCGAGCGCCTGCTCAACAGGGACGACGTGCTGGACAACGTCACGCTGTACTGGCTGACGAACACTGCGACCTCGGCGGCGCGAATCTACTGGGAGACCAGCGGGCAAAGCGTTACCATCTCTGCCGCGCAGAAAACAAATGAGATTTCGCTCCCAGTGACGATCACTGTATTTCCCGGTGAGGTCTATCGAACTCCGGAAACGTGGGCGCGCCGCGCTTATCGAAACCTGATCTACTTTCGCGAAGCCGAAAAGGGCGGACACTTCGCGGCGTGGGAGCAGCCGCAGCTTTTTGCTCAGGAGCTTCGCGCGGCATTCCGATTACTACGCTCGGATGCGGCTCCGGCGCAGCAATCGGGAATCAGGCGCACCGATCTTCTGCGGGACGATCTGAGCGTGCCCAGACGCGAAGTCCTTCAGGTACGCGTTGATTTCGACCCGGGAGCGGTCGCCGCCAAGCACAATCATCCCGGCGAAGAAATCGTTCATGTCCTCGAAGGCTCGCTTGAGTATGAGGTCGAGGGCAAGCCGGCGGTGACGCTCAAGGCGGGCGACGTTTTATTCATCCCGGCAGGCGCCGCACATCGCGTGAAGAACGTCGGACGAGGCAACGGTTCGGAACTCGCCACATACATCGTCGAAAAAGGAAAACCGCTTATCACACTGGTCAAGTGAGCGCCCGTTATTTGTAAAGGACTCAAGACCCGGCACATGAGGCAATCACGAGTAAAACGGTCGAGTTTACTATGCCCGCATCAAGGAAAGGGGCACTGACATATTTTTCAATAAGGAGTGTGGGAGCATCCGGAGCTTTTTTCCGCGGAGCTTCGCGCGGCGTTCAAGTCGTTACGGTAGTTTGTGACTTCTCGCCTGTAGCGAAAGGGCTATTCGATTAAACCTGATAACTCAGACAATCGGTTGAATGACACACATTGAATTAAAAGGAGGCACTTTATGAAACGGATTGATTTATTAGTTGCACGAATTGAAAGAATTCACTTTATGAAAAGGATTGCTGTATTGCTGATTGCGGTTGCAATGGCGACTGGCGCCGTGGTCGTCTGGGCTCAAACATCTACACGGAATGATGTCAAGCAGCTCGTTTCCCCAAGCGCGAAGGAGATCCGAGGCGCATCGCCGTACGCGGAAATCCAGAATGAGCCTCTGCCTAAGCTGTTCGTGGACGAGCCGCTTCCCGAGGGGCTAGCCCAGGGCATTGTCTGGATCCAGTGGCGGGTGGAGAACTTAAACGTCGTACCGGTGTTCGGAAAGGGTGCCGTAAACGTATCTCCGCGGGCAGGGCATCTGCACGTACATGTGGACGACGTGGGCTGGTGGTGGGCGGACGCCAGTAACAACAATACTATCGACATAGCCGGGTTATCGGAGGGACCGCACAAGGTACGGCTCGAATTGGTAAACCCCAACCATGAGCCTTTCCCCGGACAGTCCAAAACAGTGACGTTCACGATACCTAAGGGAGCGTCTTTGTCTCTCAACCACCGTCACTGAATCGCGGAGGGTTTGCAGCAAATTCAGAGCGGACAGAACCAGGCAAGGCTGAACAGCGCGGACTCTAAGGAAAGAGGTGTCCACGTATTTTTTCGGTAAGGAGAGAGAAAATGAAATATTCGGAAATCGCAGACGGATTCACGCGGCTATTACCGTCAAAATTTTTACGCAATCAAGCCGTATCGGTAATCGCATGTGCTCTCGGACTTTGTCTGATTGCTCTGTCCAGTCATGCTCAGACCAAAAAATCCAAAAGCAATCAAAGGGAGATGAAAATGACACAAACAACTGCCAAACAGCAAAGTACCGGGCATTCTACAGACAAGGAAGCCATTCGCCCGTTTAGAATGAAAATTCCGGAAGTGGAACTTACCGAATTACGCAGGCGAATCAAGGCGGCGAAGTGGCCCAACAAGGAACTCGTCAGCGACGCATCGCAGGGCGTGCAGCTCGCAACGATGCATAAGCTCGCGGAATATTGGGCGAACCATTACGATTGGCGAAAAGTTGAGGCGAGGCTGAACGCCTTGCCGCAGTTCGTCACCAACATCGACGGCGTCGACATTCACTTCATTCATGTTCGTTCGAAACATCCGAATGCCTTGCCGCTTATCATCACGCATGGCTGGCCCGGTTCCATTATTGAGGAGCTAAAGGTAATCGATCCGCTGACAAACCCGACGGCGCATGGCGGGAAGCCCGAAGACGCGTTCGACATCGTGATTCCGTCGCTGCCGGGCTACGGCTTTTCAGGCAAGCCAACCGAACTCGGCTGGGATCCAGTCCGCATCGCTCGCGCATGGAGCGTGCTGATGAAGCGCCTCGGTTACATTCGGTTTGTCGCTTCAGGCGGCGACTGGGGCGATCCCGTGACTGAGCAGATGGCGGTGCTGGCGCCTTCGGAAGTGCTCGGCATTCACTTGAATATGCCGTCCGCCATACCGCCCGAAATTTTCAAGGCGCTCGGCGCTGGCGGTCCAGCTCCGGATGGACTTTCGGCTGATGAAAAGCGTGCGTACAATCAACTGGACTTTTTCTTTAAGAAGGGTTTGGCATACGCCCAGGAAATGACCAACCGCCCGCAGACGCTTTACGCGATGGAGGATTCCCCGGTCGGACTTGCTGCGTGGATTCTCGATCATGATATACGCAGTTACGAGCTTATTGCACGCATTTTTGATGGTCATACTGAGGGTCTCACGCGAGACGACATCCTCGACAACATTACGCTCTACTGGTTAACGAACACGGCAGTCTCTTCCGCACGTCTGTACTGGGAAAACAAACTTCCGTTCTTCGCTCCCCAAGGGGTAACGGTACCGGTTGCCGTGAGCGCCTTTCCTGACGAACTCTATCAAGCCCCACGGAGTTGGGCGGAAAGAGCTTTTCCCAAGCTTATCTATTACAACCGGCTCGACAAGGGCGGACACTTTGCGGCGTGGGAACAGCCGCAGATTTTCGCCGCGGAACTTCGATCCGCATTCAGAACGCTGCATTAAAGAGACAACTATTGGTGGTTGATAAAGGGCACGAAAGCAGCAATTGGCACTTTTCAGCACCGGTTGGAAATTTATAGGAGAATTTATGAAAACTACAAAAATCGCAAAAAACGGACAGGTCGACATGAAGCTTGAAGTCGTGATACTCGGTGTCTCCGACGTAGACCGGGCGAAAACGTTCTACGAGAATCTCGGCTGGCGGCTCGACGCCGACTTCATGATTAGTGACGACTTACGCATCGTGCAATTGACGCCTCACCACTCGGAAGCCTCGATCATCTTCGGCAAGGGCGTTTCGTCCGCTGAGCCCGGCTCGACCAACAATTTGGTTCTCGCCGTGGATGACATCGACGCCGCCCGCGCAGAGCTCGGCGACCGAGGCGTGGATGTGAGCGAAGTCTTTCACTTCGCCGTCGCACCCTTCAACATAGCTGTGGAGAACCCGCGCATCAGCGGGCGCGACCCCGAGGGTCGTTCCTACTTTTCATTTGCCTCGTTCGAGGATCCAGACGGAAACGGCTGGCTGCTCCAAGAAATCCAGACGCGGCTTCCCGGTCGCGAGTGGGAGGCGGCGACGCGGGCGCAAAACATTGATGCGGATAATCTCGCAGATCTCCTCCGCGAGACGGCAGAGCGCCACGACCGCTTCGAGAAAACGCACGCCGGTCACGACTGGTGGGACTGGTACGCACCCTATCTGAGCGCGCGTCAGAACGGCAGCAGTTCTGAGGAGGCGGCAGCCGCAGCCGACCGCTACATTGGAGAAGCCCTTCAGGTTATTCCCGGATAATAGCGTCCGAAAGGATATACGGTTCGACGTATTTTTCGATAAGGAGAAGAGAAAATGAAATATACGGAAATTGCAAACAGATTTACACAGATTTTATCGCCAAGATTTTTGCGCAATCTTGCACTATCAATAACGGTTTGCGCTCTCGGACTCGGTTTGATTGCTATGTCCAGCCGTGCCCAAACTCGAAAACCAAAAAGCAATCAAAGGGAGACGGCTATGATGCAAACAACTGTCAAACAACAAAGTATTGAGCAATCTACGGACAAAGAAGCTATTCGTCCGTTTCGTGTGAAAATTCCGGAAGAAACGCTCGCTGACATGCGCCGCCGGATCGCAGCGACGCGCTTCCCTGAAAAGGAAACCGTCGGCGACTCTTCGCAGGGCGTGCCGCTGGCGACGATGCAGAAACTCGCGCGCTATTGGCAGACGGATTATGACTGGCGCAAAGCGGAAGCGAAATTGAACGCCTTCCCGCAGTTTGTGACCAATATCGACGGACTCGATATTCATTTCATTCATGTTCGTTCGAGAAATCCCGATGCTTTGCCACTCGTCATAACGCACGGGTGGCCCGGCTCGATACTAGAGCAGATCAAACTCATCGGACCGCTGACTGATCCAGTCGCGCACGGCGGGAAAGCTGAAGACTCATTCGACGTTGTGATCCCTTCGATGCCCGGCTACGGCTTTTCGGGCAAGCCGACAGCGACGGGTTGGGGACCAGAGCGCATGGCGCGCGCTTGGGACGTTCTGATGAAGCGTCGTCTCGGGTACACGCGATACGTCGCGCAGGGCGGCGACTGGGGCGCCTTTGTCGTCGACCAAATGGGCTTGCAGGGTCCTGATGGATTGCTCGCCATTCACACCAACATGCCGGCAACCGTTCCAGCCGATGTCGACAAGGCGCTTTTATCCGGCGGACCAATGCCCTCAGGTCTCTCGGCTGGCGAACAGCGCGCCTATGCGCAACTGGTGAGAACTTTCAAGCAGGTTGACTACGCTCGGTTGATGGGATCGCGCCCGCAGACGCTTTACGGCATTTCGGATTCGCCCATCGGTCTCGCCGCCTGGCTCCTCGACCACAACGACGCTGACGCGCAGCCCGCCGCCGCGGTCGCCGCGGCGCTGAACCGGACAACGAGCAACACGGGCGAGCTAACCAGGGACGAAATTCTCGACAACATCACGCTTTATTGGCTGACAAACACCGGCGTCTCCGCGTCTCGTCTCTATTGGGAATACAAGGGCGGATTTTTCAACGCCAAGGGCGTCTCTATTCCGGTGGCGGTGACCGTCTTTCCCGGTGAGCAGTATGAAGCGCCGCGGAGTTGGACCGAGCGCGCCTATCCCAAGCTCGTCTATTATAACCGAGTGGATAAAGGCGGGCACTTCGCTGCGTGGGAGCAGCCGCAGATTTTTGTTCAGGAACTAAGAGCGGCATTCAAATCATTCCGCGCGTCGAAATAAACGCTTCGGAAATGACTTCACCCGCTCAGCACGTTTCATCTTTGGAAAAAGATTTTTCGCGGAGATCATTTTACTAACTGAGTGAAACAGTAAACTTTAAAGCTATGAAAAAGACTGAAAATAACCATGAAAGTAAAATCGTGAAAGCCGCCGTGCAGATCAGCCCGTGCTTTATTACCGGCAGGGTGTCGTACTTAAAAAGGAGGTTCACAAATGAAGATTTTTGTAGTAGGCGGGACAGGAGCTATAGGTCGTCCGCTGGTCACGGAATTGCTTGCCAAAGGGCACACACTTGTCGCTCTGACCCATTCAAAAGAAAAGGCTGATGAATTAGTAAAACGAGGCGTCGAACCTGCGATTGCCGATGTATTTGATACAGAGGCGGTCAAAGCCGCTGTCAGGCGCGCTCAGCCGGAGGTCGTGATTGAACAACTTACTGCCCTGCCCAGAAACTACACCCGCGAGGCGATGAATGCCGCCGCCCCGTTCAACACTCGCCTTCGTTTAGATGGGGGCGCCAATGTGCTGGCAGCCGCGCTGGCGGCAGGTGTGCGGCGTTACGTGAGACAATCGGTCGCCTTCTGGGGTATTCCGGGTCCCGGGTTGGCGGATGAAGAAACGCCTCTATCGATTGACGCATCGCCGGCGGTCGCGGCTGATGCCCGCTTACAAACCGAGATGGAACGTCGCCTGCTGGGAAATCCCGACATAGAAGGGATCGCCCTGCGTTATGGTTTTTTCTATGGACCCGGCACTTGGTTCCACCCCGACGGCGACGTTGCCCGTCAGGTCAGAGCGCAGCAGTTCCCGATTGTCGGGAATGGCGAGGGCGTCTGGACGTGGCTGCACATTGAGGACGCGGCGATTGCCACTGCTGCGGCAGCAGAGTGGGGCGATCCAGGGATTTATATAGTTGCTAATGATCGACCTCTAGCGGTGCGGGAATGGCTCCCGGCATTTGCTAAATGGCTGAACGCGCCGCCGCCGCCGCAGGTATCGGTTGAGGATGCTCTGAAAATGGAGGGCGGTGCGGATGCTGTTTACTACCAGACTCAGATGCGAGGCGTATCGAATGCCAAGGCAAAACGCGAACTGAATTTTTATCCGCGCCCGCTGGAGTGGATCGACGCTGCCGCGGAACGTGACAGTCATTTGGTTAAGGGTGAAGCAAGATGAAGATTGCTCAATTTGGAACAATGTGCGTTGTGATGCACGCGATTGCACAGTTGATCGTCCGGCACGGCGCAATCAAGGAGAAAAGACCATGAGTACAAACCCAACAGATATAATCAAAGAGTTATTGGAGAACACCGCCCCGGAGAAGGTTGAAGCAGCGGCGCTGAGACTCGTTTCAGACGATGCAACCTACGTCTCACTGAATTTCGACAACCCGGAACTCAAGCGGATCCTCCCCTGGACCGGAACGTCCAAAGGACCGCGCGGGTTAAGCGACACGTTTAGAAGAGTCGCCCAGTTCTGGACGATTGAGGATTTCAGCGTCTCCTCTCTATTCGGTGCAGGCGAGGATGTGGCTGTCTTCGGAGAGTTTACCTATCGTTCGAATTCTACCGGCAAGGCGTTTCGCTCTCCTTTTGCCATCCACGCCAAGGTGCGGGACGGGAAGACCGTGTTCTTCATGTTCATGGAGGACACGTTCGCGAGCGCCCGCTCGTTTAGCACCGGAGGAACCTGGACGGTTAAGACAAACCTGCAAGTGGAGCCTTACGAAGTTTAGCCGCGCCAAGGCTGTCGCAAAATCAAGCAACACCTGCCCAGCCGATGCAGCGAGTTGTGAGCAGGCATTCGCCGTTACATCGATTTAAATCCGGCAGAAGGAGGAGAAGTCGACCATTATACTAAGGAGGTTAACAAATGATCGAGCAAATCAATCATCATCGCCGCAATTTTTTGACAACGGCATTTAAAACCGTCGCCGCCGTCCAACTCGGGACGCTCGGCTGCACAATACAGAACGCCACGCCTGCGGCGATTCAACTTCCTGCCGAAGGCGAGCTGCCTTCTCTTGGTGGCGCGACCGCGTGGCTCAACTCGCCGCCGTTGACCGCGGAGAACCTACGCGGAAAAGTCGTCCTCATTAACTTTTGCACATACACCTGCATCAACTGGCTGCGCCAGCTCCCTTTTGTTCGCGCGTGGAACCAGAAATACAAGGATCAAGGACTGTTAATAATCGGTGTACACACCCCCGAGTTCGCCTTTGAGAAAGACCTCGGTAACATTCGCCGGTCGCTTCAGGGACTGAAAATCGAATATCCGGTCGCCATCGACAGCGATTATGCGATCTGGCAGGCTTTCGGAAATCAATACTGGCCGGCTCTCTATTTCGCCGATGGGCAGGGGCGCATTCGACATCACCATTTCGGCGAGGGCGAGTACGAAAAGTCGGAAAGGATTATTCAACAATTACTCGCTGAAACCGGAGCCGGCGGCGGTAATCGGGACTTGGTCGCCGTCGAAGCAATGGGCGTCGAAGCCGCCGCGGATTGGGATAACTTAAAGTCGCCTGAAGCTTACGTCGGTTACGGGCGCGCCGAAAATTTTGCGTCTCCCGGCGGTGCAATATCAGATGAGCCTCGCCCTTATGTAGCGCCCGCGCGCCTGTTGCTCAATCATTGGGCACTTGCCGGCGATTGGACGGTAAAGAAACAGTTCGCTTTGCTCAACAAATCAGGCGGGCGCATCGCGTACCGCTTTCACGCCCGCGATCTTCATCTCGTCATGGGACCGGCAAAGCCGGGCACGTCCGTGCGATTTCACGTTATTCTGGACGAACAGCCGCCGGGCACCGCTCGCGGACTCGACGTTGACGATCAAGGTTACGGGACGGTTGCCGAACAACGGCTCTTTCAACTGATACGGCAGCCAAAACCCATCGCCGAGCGAAAGTTCGAGATAGAGTTTCTCGATCCGGGCGTTGAGGCTTTTGCTTTCACCTTTGGTTGATCCGTAACTGAACCAATTCATCGCGGTCAGAGTCGAACCGGCGCGCACGACGCCGGTTCGACTCTGAGCCTATCTGACATCTGTTGAGAAAATCTTCCCCGCAATCGGTAACAGAAATACCAAAAATATAAACCAGGAAAGAATTATGTGCTGCCGTCATGAACGGCGGCATTTTTTATGACGTTTGATTAAAGCTTGAATTTTAAAGGCGTCGAAATAAAACCGCGCCTGGTGAAATAAAGACAAGAAATGGTCTCGACCGAACCTCATCTATTAATTTAACCGCTTTATTACCGGCATTTTGTTTATTACCGGCATTGGTATGGGAATTGTCATTAAGCCCATAGTGCAGTGCACGTTTTTATCATGGAGAATACAAATCGCCTAAATAGTTAATTTTATTAATTTCAACAGAATATTCGCGGAAAGCAGGGAGAATATTGAAACAGGAAAGGGGAATATCATGACGCAAACCGAAAAAAAACAATATGCCGCACCCGATGAAGCGGGGGTAAATTCATTCCAGAATCTATTCGACCGGCAGAAGCGCCACTTCGCAACAGGCGCAACGCGGAGCTATGAGTGGCGCGTCGAGCAGCTCGACCGCATGGGTCGGCTCATCGAGGAAAATGAGGCGGCGCTCCAGGAAGCAGTCTCACAGGATTTCAAAACCGCGAGTCAGGATCAAATCTTCGAGACGCTCGCCTGTCTCGCCGAGGTCGCGTACCAGAAGAGCCAGCTTAAGGATTGGATGATGCCGGTTGAGGCGCCCGTGCCGCGTGCGCTTGCGGCGACCGGGCATCGCGGCGTTGTTTATCGAGACCCTTACGGCGTGGCGCTCGTCATCGGTCCCTTTAACGGTCCGCTCATTTTGCTGCTCCGCCCGGCAATCACGGCACTCGCGGCGGGCAACTGCTGCGTGCTCAAGCTGAGTTCCGCGCTAAAGGTATCCACCTCGTTACTGCTCGATTTAGTTCCGAAATACTTCGAGCCGGAATCGGTCGCGGCGGTAGCGGGAAATCGCGAACAGATTACCGAGCTTCTCAAACTTCCTTTCGATTTCATTTTCTTTACCGGCAGCACGAGCACGGGAAAGGTCATCGCGCGCGCCGCCGCCGAGAATCTGACGCCTGTTCTGCTCGAACTCGGCGGGCAGAATCCGGCGCTGGTCGATGAAACTGCCAACATCGCGGACGCCGCTAAAAAGATCGTTTGGGGCGCGATGACGTGGGGCGGGCAATTGTGTACTTCGCCCGGATATGCCTATGTGCACGAATCGGTCGCCGAAGCCTTTGTGGCGGAGGCGAAAAAGGCGCTGACCGAATTCTATGGCGACGACCCGAAGACCAATCCCGATTATTCGCGCATCAACAGCGCGCGCGACGTTACACGCCTTGCCGCCCTGATCGACCCGGCTAAGGTGGTTGCCGGCGGGCAATCAGACGCAGAAGCCCGCTATCTCGATCCGACGATTCTTTATCCGGTGAACTGGGACGATCCCGTCATGGAAGATGAAATCTTCGGTCCCATTCTCCCTATCTTAACCTACCGAACGCTCGACGAGGCTTTCAACAGAATTTCCGCCACTCCCAGTCCGCTGGCGGCGTTTATTTTCAGCCGCAATCAGAGCGCGATTGATCGTTTCACCGGCGAACTGTCTTACGGCGGCGGAGCAGTAAATCAGGTCACCGTCAACGTGTTCGTCGAGTCAATGCCGTTCGGCGGGGTCGGATCGTCGGGCATCGGACATTATTACGGGAAATACGGTTACGATATGCTGACGCACGCCAAATCAATGCTTGTTTCGCCGCCCGACGCGGCAATCGAACATCTTTACCCGCCGTTTACGCCGGAGAAAAATGCCGCGCTCAAAACGTGGTTCGAATATTGAATCGAGACCTCGGACGAGTAAGACAAGGACGCAATAAACAGCGCGAAAGCAGGTGCTTTTAACAATAAACAGAAAACACAGGAGGATTTATGACAACAACGACTAAATTAGCGGTGATGACAATGAGAGTGGCGCAAATTATCGCGCCGGGAGCGGATTTCCAGATCGTCGAGCGCGAGATTCCCAAACCCGGCACAGGACAAGTGCGCATCAAGGTGCAGGCGTGCGGCGTCTGTCACAGCGACGTGTTCACGAAAGAAGGCTTGTTGCCCGGCATACAGTACCCGCGCGTTCCGGGTCACGAAGTCGTCGGCATCATCGATGAAGTGGGCGCTGGCGTTTCCGGTTGGACAGTGGGACAGCGGGTCGGCGTCGGCTGGCACGGCGGTCATGACGGAACCTGCACTCCGTGCCGCAGAGGGGATTTTCGCAATTGCCTCAACCGGAAAATACCGGGCATCAGCTACGACGGCGGATACCAGGAGTACATGGCGGCTCCCGTCGAGGCGCTGGTTTCGATGCCGGAAACTCTGAACGAAGCTGAAGCCGCGCCGCTGCTCTGCGCCGGAAATACCACGTTTAACGCATTGCGGCACAGCGGCGCGCTGCCCGGCGATCTGGTGGCGGTGCAGGGCATCGGCGGTCTGGGGCATCTCGCCATTCAATTCGCCAGTAAATTCGGTTATAGAACTGTGGCTATCGGATACGGCGCCGAAACCGAGACTCTTGCGAAGAAACTAGGGGCGATTGCATACATCGACAGCAAAACGGCGAACGCCGCAGAGGAACTGCAAAAACTGGGCGGCGCGCGGGCGATCATCGCTACCGCGCCAAGCTCGAAAGCGATGTCCGCGCTTGTTGACGGGCTAGGTACGAACGGCACTCTCATGGTCATCGGCGTGGATTCCGGTGCCATCGAGGTCACGCCCATCCAGCTCATCGGCGGAACCAGAACGATTCAAGGCTGGGTCGCAGGCTCGGCGATTGACGCCGAGGACACCGTGCGTTTCGCCGAACTTTCCGGCGTGCGCCCGATGATCGAAACTTACCCGCTCGAAAAAGCAGCCGAGGCTTTCGCGCGGATGATGAGCGGCGGCGCAAGATTTCGCGTCGTTCTGACGATGTAAAGAAGGTGGTTTCCATTTCCTGCGCGAACGGTACTTAACGCCGGATTTAACTATTTTAGTCGGTGAAGTAATTGGAAGCTGTGCACGTACACGTCCGCCGCGAACATCCGCAATAAATTCGGAAGCAGGATAATAAAATGTTCCAAGCAGTCAGCCATCGAACTCAGGAGGTTAGCAAATGACCAAACAAATCAATCATCATCGCCGCCGTTTTCTCGGTGCTGCCGCCATGACCTTTGTTGCCGCCCGGCTAGGTCTGACAGATCGGGCAAACGCGCAATCCGGTAAGATAAACCCGGCGAAGGCGCCGGCGCTTGAAGCTAAGGCGGGCGGCAGCTCTTTCGGCGCACTCAAGCAGATCGATGCCGGCGTTTTAAATGTCGGATACGCGGAAGCAGGTTCCGCAACCGGAAAACCTGTGATTTTGCTGCACGGCTTTCCTTACGACATTCACAGTTTCGTCGAAGTCGCTCCTTTGCTGGCGTCGAGAGGCTATCGAGTGATCGTGCCTTTCGTTCGCGGCTACGGGACGACGCGCTTTTTATCAAGCGAAACGCCGCGTAACGGGCAGCAGTCGGCGGTTGCGATTGACGTAATTGCGCTGATGGACGCGCTTAAAATCGAAAAAGCGATTTTTGCAGGTTTCGATTGGGGCGCGCGGACGGCGAACATCATCGCGGCGCTTTACCCGGAACGCTGCTTGGGAATGGTGTCGGTGAGCGGTTATCTGATCGGCAGCCAGGAAGCCAACAAAATGCCCCTGCCGCCAAAGGCAGAGCTGCAATGGTGGTACCAGTATTACTTTGCCACCGAACGCGGGAGGATTGGTTACGACAAATACCGGCGCGAATTTGCGAAGCTCATTTGGCAAATCGCTTCGCCTAAATGGAAATTCGACGACGCTACTTTCGACCGGAGCGCAGCATCTTTTGACAACCCGGAGCACGTCGAAATCGTGATTCATAATTACCGCTGGCGGCTCAGTCTTGCCGAAGGCGAACGGAAATATGACGAACTGGAAAAGCGGCTTGCCGGAGCACCGTTGATTTCCGTCCCCACAATTACGCTTCAAGGCGATGCTGACGGCGCGCCGCATCCTGAAGCAAGCGCCTATGCAAAGAAATTTTCGGGCAAATACACGCACCGAATTATCAAAGGCGGCATCGGTCACAATCTGCCGCAGGAAGCCCCGCGAGAATTTGCCAAAGCCGTGATTGATGTTGACGGCTATTAGACATTTTAATCCGGGCAGGAGACGGCAGCGATATGAATCAAGGACAGTTAATTGTGAGAAATAGTGTTAAGCGAAAGATTGTCTTCGCTTTTTTGACGGGCATTGTCACAACCGGAATGGTTTCCTTTACTGTGGTTTTAATAAATCTCGGCTTAACGGAAAGCTTTTGGCGAATCTGGCTTAAATCATGGTCGTTGGCTTTTTTAGTTGTGGTTCCGGTAATTTTAATCGTTTCTCCGGTGATCGGGCGGTTCGTTGATTTTTTGTTCAGAGAAAGTACCGCTCGCCAAAAAGTCGAAAATTAGTTCCAAATCGGAAACGAAGATGATACCTGAAAACTAAAATAAGAGACTTAAAGGTAAGGCGTAAAACTACAGTGGACTAAACTCTGCGTCCGCGCAGTAAATCATAAAATGTGAGCAGGATGTAAACTTAACGAAAATCGTGAATCAAACAAAATATTTTTCCGTCAGAAGATAATAACCTTCTCACTAAAGTTGTTTAATACACAGTCATCTCCGAGAAAGGCTCAATAAAAATCACGAGTTCCCCTGCGGTTCGTCGTCCGGGATGATAATTTCGTGTCTGCCGAACAAACGGGCGTCGAGCGAATAGGCTCCCGGTCCGAAAATCGCGAGAGCGATGGATATTATGACAGCGTAAATGCCCGGCAGGTTACACCACAGATGATTACAACAGGGCGTCAAGGGCACAATGCACAAACTAAATATGACTCCGAGACAAAA
Organism: Pyrinomonadaceae bacterium; assembly: GCA_036387135.1. Taxonomy (GTDB): domain Bacteria; phylum Acidobacteriota; class Blastocatellia; order Pyrinomonadales; family Pyrinomonadaceae; genus JALZCH01. The sequence continues at coordinate 78,832 of DASVUH010000078.1, forward strand.
CAGACCGCTAAATACCGGTGTCAGAAAACCCGTCAAGAGAGTTACGCCGCAGGCTAGGTAAAATGCGCCGGTTGCCAAATTCCAGGTCGTAAAATTAAATCCGTCCTTAACCAGATGATTTCCGCCTTCGATAAACGCCGTCATGCCGAGAGCCGCGCGCTGGAACAGCAGCGCCGCTCCGTGCGCCCCTTCTGGAAACGAAGTGAATAGCCTTAGCAGTTTGATAACTCCTTGATTATTGTGGCTCTCCGGTTAATACGAACGACATAAAAAATACATTTTCCCGATGTGGTGTGAATCACGAGAATTCGGAGTCTTTTACTACCTATATCTGGTTATTGATTCCGAATTACGGCTATCCCCGTATAACCATTTGTAGTACTCCCCGGTTACAACAGAAATAGCTATTAAAAAAATATTCTATTTCGTGATGTACCACCCGGCGTAAATTGTCAAACTCCTGTCAAGATGAAAGAGCTTGGATTACACAGCAGGGCTGTTGTGAAAGTAAACAGAGGAGAATTATGTTATCAGGAATAAAAGCGTCAACATTCGGTAGTGATTATTATATTTCGTCAGGCAAAACTGAAAACAGTAGAGGTACAGCGGCGAATTTTGTTAAAGAGAAATTTTCTCCCAAAACTAATTTTACAGAGATCATCGGCAGCAGTTCTTCTTTGAAAAGGCTTTTGCAATCAATCGAAACGGTCGCGCCGACCGACGCCTCCGTTTTGATCATGGGCGAGACCGGCACCGGTAAGGAACTCATTGCCCGCGCCGTTCACCGCTTGAGCCGCCGGTCAAGCCGCAGCTTTCTTAAGATGAACAGCGCTGCAATCCCCGCCGCTTTGCTCGAAGCCGAATTGTTCGGGCACGAGCGCGGCGCATTCACCGGAGCGACTAACCAGCGCGTCGGGCGCTTCGAGCTTGCCCATCAAGGCACGCTTTTTCTGGACGAAATAGGCGATATGCCGCTTGAACTCCAGCCAAAATTGCTGCGTGTTTTGCAGGAACAGGAATTTGAACGCCTCGGAAGCTCCCGCACGCAGAAAGTAGACGTGCGAATGGTGGCGGCGACCAACCAGGATTTGCTTGATCGGGTAGAGACGGGCGAATTCCGGCGCGATCTGTATTACCGCCTGAACGTTTTTCCAATTCGCATTCCGCCTTTAAGAGAACGCCGCGACGACATTCCATTGCTGGCAAATCATTTCGCACAAAAATTCGCCGCCAAAATGGGAAAGGAAATCACTTCGATTCAAAAAGAGACCTTAAATCTTTTGCTGGATTACGCTTACCCGGGAAACGTGCGCGAGCTGGAAAACATCATCGAACGCGCCGTGATTTTATCAACGGACGGCGTCTTACGAATCGAGTTTTTGGAATCGCCTGCTTTTCCTAAAACGAGTGTTTCGGCTGGCTCCCAAACGCTGGAAGATTTTCAACGCCGTCTTATCGTGCAGACTTTGGAAACGAGTGCCTGGCGAATCGGCGGAATGAATGGAGCGGCTGAGCGGCTCGGCTTAAATCGCACTACTTTGATCTCCAAGATGAGAAAGCTCGGCATCTCGCGCCGCGAGCAGCAGCAATCTATTGCCTGATTTCCCGATTTTCAGACAACTAATTTTCCTCACTTTCAAATAAGGACTTGTTTTTTCTTAAAGCTGAATTGAAAGCGACACGTGTCAGAACTTATGCGATGATTGCCATGGATTTATGGCTGGCACCAGGTGGAGCCTGATAGACATTCTGACGAGGGCGGCGAGCGAGTCTGCTTCCATTTTTTGCATTATCTTGCCGCGATGCGCCTTGACAGTGATTTCGCTTATTCCGAGTTTTGCGCCGACCTGTTTGTTCAACAAACCGGAAACCACAAGCAGCATCACTTCCTGCTCGCGAGGCGTAAGCGACATATATCGTTTATGAAGTTTTTCTATCTCAGCTTCATCTTCAAGCATCGCTCGACTTCTTTCAATTGCGTGCCGGATAGCGGCGAGCAGCGCTTCATCGTCAATCGGTTTCGTCAAAAACTCAACCGCTCCGGCTTTCATCGCTTGAACCGACATCGGGATGTCGCCGTGACCGGTAATAAAGATAATCGGCATGTCGAGGCGTTCTTCGGCAATCAGTTTCTGCAATTCGAGACCGTTCAGTCCCGGCAGCGACACATCTAAGACCAGGCAGCAGGGAACGGGGATTTGAGGTCGGGCGAGGAAGTCCTGCGCCGACTCGAATGTTTCCGCCTGCCAACCTGCCCAGCCAATCAGCGCATCGAGCGATTCACGCACCGAAATGTCATCGTCCACGACGAAAACAATTGGCGTCTTTTTAGATTCCGTGAATAACTTTTCCGGCTTCATTTGTATTGCTCCTCGAAAGATACGGCAAGCAGTCAGTTCGCTGGCAGTGCTGTATTGACCGCTTTTAGGAGATCAGCCTCGCTGAAAGGCTTGAACAGACAATCAATCGCGCCCTGTTCGATAAGGCGCAGGCGGTCTGTCTCCTCAACGTGCGCGGTTATAAAGACAATCGGAATTTCCTGCCGGCGAAGCTTTAATTCCTTTTGCAAATCGAGTCCTGACATACCCGGCATTGATACGTCGAGTATCAGGCATTTGGTCGCGTTCAAATTGTCGGATTCAAGAAACTCCTGGGCGGAAGAAAAAGCGTTCGCCGAAAAGCCGAAAGCGCGAATCAAATCGGGCAAGGACTCACGGATTGATTCATCATCGTCAACTACGGTTATTAGTGTGGTATTAGTATTCATTCAATTCTCACAAATTATTACTTTCTCTCGCAATTACTATACCGGAATGGTCGCCACCTCATTTGCTTTGAACGGGAATTGAAAAAGAAAACACTGCGCCCGGTCCATCATTCGGTGCCGCCCATAATCGCCCCTTATGCCGCTCGATAATCGAGCGGCTGACGGACAGTCCAATACCCATGCCGTTCTTCTTGGTGGTGTAAAATGCATTGAAAAGCTTTTCAGACTCATCGGCGGCGAAACCGACGCCGGCATCGCTGACGCTTAACCGCACAGAGTCATTGCCGTCCGGTTCCGTCGTAACCGTTAATTGTCTCGGTCGGTCGTCGACACCGCTCATCGCGTCGACGGCATTAAGAAGCAGATTCAATATAACCTGCTGAAGCTGTACGCGATCACCCGCGACCGGAGGAAGATCCTTAGCAGGCAGCACTTGCAGGACTATTTGACTTCTCTGCAATTCATTCCTCAATAACGCCGTAACCTCAAGCGCCGCATCGTTCAAATTCACAGGTTCGATTATGAAGTCTTTTTTACTGAATAGGGCACGCAATCGCTTAATCACATCCGATGCGCGGTTGCCGTCGCGAATCGTCCGCCGGGCGGTTTCACGCGCGCCTTCGATATTTGGCGGATCGGTATCCAGCATACGAAGGCATGTGCTGGCGTTGGTGATGATGCCCGAGAGCGGCTGGTTGACTTCGTGAGCGATTGAAGCCGTTAAGGCTCCCAGCGTCGCTACCCTGGACATATGCGCCAGTTCCGACCGCAGCTTGCCTAGCGCCTCATCGGACGCCCTTTGCGCCGTGACATCCTGAACCGCGCCGATGTATTCCAGTTCGCCGTCACTGTCTCGTGTGGCGTGGGCGATGGCGTGCAGGTATTTTACCGTTTGGTCCGGCATCAGCAGGCGGTAATCGAGTTCAAAGCCGCCCCCTTCCCGCGTCCGGTTTATGGCTTCAGCCCACATCTCGAAGTCATCCGGGTGAATTCGACTACCGATCAGTTCAGGCGTGAGCGTGACGCCCCGGTCAAACTCAAAAATACGATAAACTTCGTCCGACCACGTGATTTCATTTGTTGACGGGCGCCAGGCATAGCTGCCGGTGGAGCTGAGGCGTTGCGCTTCGACGAGGAACGCTTCGCTGCGGTGCAGCTCTTCTTCGGCGAGTTTGCGGGGCGTGACGTCGGACGTGAATCCGACCATGCGGAACGGTTTGCCTTGAGCGTCGAAAAACATCTGACCGTTCGTCGCAAGCCAATGGACGCTGCCGTCAGACCACACAACGCGAAACTCCACCGCCACTTCTCCGGTTTCGTGGGCATGGTTGATGGCTTTGAGAACCGTCGCCCAGTCCGGCGGGTAAATCAGCTTCTTCCAGCTTTGGTACGTCCCGTCGAAGCTGCCGGGCGGCAGCCCGTACAAGGATTCCTGCTCCGGTGACCAGACGTTGACTTCTTGTTGAATGTGCCAATCGAAAGCCATTGCGCGAGCGGACTTCTGCGCCAGTTCGAGCAGTTCCTGCCGGGTCCGCAGTTCTTCGATAGTGTGGTCGCGCTGAGCCTCGGCACGCTTCCAATCGTCGATGTCCGTGTTCGTCCCATACCATTTGACGATGCTGCCGGATTCATCGCGCATAGGGTTTGCACGAAAGAGAAACCACCGATACTCGCCGTCATACCGGCGCATTCGTGCTTCAGCCACTCCAAGTTTTCCGCCGGCTAGGATGCCCTGCCAGGTTGTTGCCAAATCTTCGAGGTCCTCGGGGTGAAGCGCCGCCGTCCAGCCCCAGCCCCTCGCCTGCTCTGTAGATAGTCCGACGAAGTCCAGGTAGTGCTGGTTAAAGAAATCGGCGCTTCCGTCGGGACGCGCCGACCAAGCCATTGCGGGAATCGTGTCAATGATGAGTTTGAGATTGCGCTCGTTCGCCTCGAGTGCTTCCTCGGCGCGTTTCCGCTCATCAATATCGAGTAGCAGATTGTACCAGCGAACAATGCTCCCGTTACTGTCCCGAAGCGGATATCCGCGGGACTGGATCCAGCGATAAACACCATCGGAGCGCTGGGCGCGTACTTCCATCTCGAAGGAGTCGCCTGAGACAAGCGACCGGGTGAATATTTCGACGGCGCGTGGCAGATCCTCGGGATGCGTTTGGTCGCTGGTCCCCCACCGTTTTAGCTCCTCCAGGGTCTTGCCGAAGTACTCGAGACCCTGGCGATTGATGAACTCGAGATCCCCGGCGGGCGTAAAAGCTGCGATTATCCCCGGAATGCTGTCCACGACCAGTCGTGACTCGTGTTCGCTTTCGCGCAGGGACTCGTAGGCTCGCTCCAACTCGTTGGTCGCCAGCCACTGTTCAGTCATGTCCATCACCGCGCCGATGAATTCCACAAGTTCACCAGCGTCATTTGTCACTGGATGTCCAATCGAGTGGTGATACCGGACACTGCCGTCCGAAACGACGATGCGATAGGCGGCTCTGTATTCGTCGAGTTCGCGCAGGCAGCGCTCGAACTCCTCCATGACCTGGGGACGGTCGTCGGGATGGATCCTGCCGAACCAATATGATGGCTTCGTAATCTCATCGCCGGGCTGAACATCGTATACGCGATGTATCTCCGGAGTCTCTTCAACAACGTCTCCTGCAACATCGTATCGCCATCCCCCGACGTGGCTGAGCCGCTCGACATCGTGGAGGAATGCCTCGTTTCTACGCAAGCTCGCCTCGGCACTCTTCCGGTCTTCGATATCGGTGTGCACTCCGTACCATTTGATGATGTTGCCCTTTTCGTCGCGCATCGGGTTCGCACGAAACAGAAACCACCGATACTTGCCGTCGTAGCGGCGCATTCGTGCTTCAGCCTCTCCCAGTTCTCCGCCAGCTAGGATGCGTTTCCACGCGGTTACCAAATTTTCGAGATCGCCGGGGTGAAGCGCCGCCGTCCACCCCCAACCGCTCGCCTGCTCGGCGGAGAATCCGATGTAGTCCAGGTAGTGCTGGTTAAAGAAATCGGCGCTTCCGTCGGGAAGTGCTGACCACGCTAACACTGGAATCGTGTCGATGATGAGTTTGAGATTGCGTTCACTCGCCGCGAGAGCCTCATCGGCACGTTTTTGCTCGTCGATGTCGCTGATCAAACCGTACCAGCAAGCGATCTGACCGTCCGAATCGCGGAACGGCTCGCCGACGGACTGAATCCAGCGATACTGCCCGTCCGTGCGCCGGATTTGATAGATGTCCTCGTAAGACATTCCTGTTGTGGCTGAATGCAGCCACCGTTGTATGGTCGCGTCGCGCTGATCAGGATGCACGAGTTCAAGCCACCCTCCACCAGTTAGGGACTGCGCGGTCTTCCCGAGATACTCAACAGCACGCTGGTTCAGGTAGGCTAGCTCACCCTCAGTCGTGCCGCACCACACGAGTGTCGGGATCGTCTCCACCAGCAGACGAAACTGACGCTCACTCTTGCGAAGCGCGTCCTCGGCGTGCTTACGCTCGTGAATATCCGTCAACAGAACGCACCAGCGATTGATGCGCCCATTTGCGTCGCGAACAGGAAAGGCGCGGTTTTCGAACCAGCGATAGACGCCGTCGTAGCGCCGAAAGCGCTGCAGGATATTGTAGGGAGTACCGTCTCCAAGCGAGCGCGTAAAGTTTTCGATAACATGAGGCAAATCCTCAGGATGCACCGTGTCGGTTATTCCCCATTGATTCAGTTCTTCCAGCGTCTGCCCGAAATACTCCGTCAGCTCACGGTTGACGACCTCGACCCCGCCGGTGGGCGACAATAGCGCGACCAAACCCGGGATATTATCCACGACCAAATGCAGCTCGCGCTCGCTTTCACGCAGTTTATCTTCCGTTTGTTTAAGTTCCGCAATCTTTTTCTTTAATGCCTCGCTAACCGCGGCAAGCTCTGTTGCTCGTTCATCTACATCTTGATTATGTTCAACGGCAAAACGCTTTTGCTCCTTCTGAAGCCGCACTGCCTGAAGCCCGATTAATGCCTGATTTGCTGCTACATCCAGAACAAGTTTCTCGGTTTGTTTGGGAAAGTCGGGGCGTTGCGAGGCTGCCACAATCTGACCGAACTCGCTCTCTGAACCCAGCGGCGAAATCACGATTGAGAGATTCCCGGTGCCAAAGGGATTTTTTACGACGACAGGGAATTTTTGCAGGGGCTTTCCCAGCCACGGTTTGACCAGTTCGCCAATCTTGAGCGGGGTGCAGACTTCATTCAGCGATTCGGCAAGACGAACAAATTCGTTAGGTTCTTCTTCCATTTCATTCAGGCGCGCATAAACGAAATCGAGATTGAGCATATGGAGGAGCGTTTCGAGCGAGGTGTTAACGATATTCGCGGGCTTTCCGTCTGTCCAACTCCCCGAAAGTGCGAGGACTTCAACCAGATTATTAATGCAGCCTTGAAGCGGCTGGATTTCGGCGGTTAATTCTTGGTCTGGGGTTTCCATCTCGGATTGCTCTCGAAAGTAATTTGATCCTCACTTCCGCCGGACGCGACATTCGGGCAGTAATTTCTCCGGCGGGAAAAGAACGGATTATATTGAAGAATACCTTTGATAACGATCCCCGGACAAGCTTAACTTATGTCTTCACGGTGGATTCTTCTGGCGTTCGCTTAAGGATGTAAAACTCTGTCGGGAATGTCTATGATACTTTGGTATCGTTTCGCGAAATGGGAGTCTTCTTCGTCGCAGTGTATCCGACGATAGCAAATGAATACCGATAATTGCCCTAGACGAAGGTATTGACCGATACCTTCGTCTTATAGATTCGCCTTCGGACTTGTGATGTAATCACCTGCATAACAACAGCCGGACAGTTCGATTCGGCTCTGCACGCAATAAAACTAACTGCATAAATAGTCAGCTAATCCAGATAGTCACATGGAGGATCTTATGTTATCAGGAATAAAAGCATCGCCATTCGACACCGATTACTATATTTCGTCGGGCAAAACCGAAAACAGAAGCGGCAAAGCGGCGAATATTAGTAAAGAGAATCTTCCTCCCAAAACTAATTTCCCCGAAATCATCGGCAGCAGTTCTTCTTTGAAAAGGCTTTTGCAATCAATCGAAACGGTCGCGCCGACCGACGCTTCCGTTTTGATCATGGGCGAGACCGGCACCGGTAAGGAACTGGTTGTTAGAGCAATTCACCGCTTGAGCCGGCGCTCAAACCAAGCCATCGTCAAGATGAATTGCGCTGCAATTCCCGCCGCTTTGCTCGAAGCCGAATTGTTCGGGCACGAGCGCGGCGCGTTCACTGGAGCGACTAACCAGCGCGTCGGGCGGTTTGAAACAGCGCACAAGGGGACGCTTTTTCTGGACGAAATAGGCGATATGCCGCTTGAACTGCAACCCAAATTGCTGCGTGTTCTTCAGGAACAGGAATTTGAACGCCTCGGAAGCTCGCGGGCGCAAAAGGCGGACGTGCGAATGGTGGCGGCAACCCATCAGGATTTGCTTGGTAAAATCGAAGAAAACGAGTTTCGCCGCGATCTGTATTACCGTCTGAACGTTTTCCCAATTCGCATTCCGCCTTTAAGAGAACGCCGCGACGACATTCCGCTCCTGGCAAATCATTTCGCACAAAAATTCGCCATCAAAATGGGAAAAACGGTTTTGCCGATTCCGGCGGAAACGCTCAAAGTCTTACAGGCTTACGCTTACCCGGGTAATGTGCGCGAGCTGGAAAACATCATCGAACGCGCCGTGATTTTATCAACGGACGGCGTCTTACGAATCGAGTTTTTGGAATCGTTCGCCGTGCCCAGCGCACCGTGCGGCGGAAACGCCCGAACACTGGAAGATTATGAGCGCCGTTTTATTGAGCAGACTTTGGAAGCAAGTGCCTGGCGAATCGGCGGAATGAATGGAGCGGCTGAGCGGCTCGGCTTAAACCGCACTACTTTGATCTCCAAGATGAGAAAACTCGGCATCTCGCGCCGCGAGCAGCAGCGCTCGATTGCCTGATTTTCGATTTTGCGGGTTATTGATTTCTCCCGGTTTCCAGCCAGCCGGCAGAGGAATTATTTTTGAAATTATTGCTGGCTGAAACAACTGATTATTAGAAAATAAACGGCAAAATGAGCAAGCCGGATCACTTTCGCCGTAGCCGCGATGAAAATTTTCTTTCTTTTAATCATTTTTATTTTCTTATCAGCGTGCTATGTCTCGCAATCGAGTCCTGCGCCTTCTATCGAGATAACCAAAATCCCGCCGCAGGACGAAGGCGGTCCCGATAAAATGGTTGACATTGAGGGAACCGTTTCCGGCTCAAAACCCGGTCAACAAATAGTTTTGTTCGCAAAAAGCGGAACGTGGTGGTTGCAGCCGTTCGTCAAGCGACCCTATACGGAGATTCAAACAGATTCCCGCTGGCAAAATTCTATTCATGGCGGGACCGATTATGCCGCCCTTTTGGTCGAGCCGAATTACCGTCCGCCGTCAAGAACCGACACGCTGCCGGAAGTCGGAGACGGGGTCGTCGCGGTAGCAATCGTCAAAGGTACGGGAGAGGCACCCGCTCCTTCGGATAGAATCAATTTCAGCGGTTACCAGTGGCTGGCGCGCCGGCAGACGATACCCCGCAAGGGCTTAATAACCGTTTTTGACCCGGCGAACGCCTGGACGGACGAGCGCGGATTTCTGCATTTGCGCATCACTAATAATGACGGGCAATGGACGAGCGGCAAAATTGATTTGATGCCGACTCTGGGCTACGGCACATACATTTTTACGGTCCGCGATATTTCCCGGTTGGAGCCGGCTGGCGTCTTGACGATGTCAACCTGGGACGTGCTGGAGTCCGGGCAAAATCACCGTGAAATGATGCTGGAGGTTTCACGCCCGGGCGCGGAGCCGAATAAAAATTTGAACTATATAATTCAGCCCTACTACCAGCCGACGAATATGGCGCAATTCAATGTCCCTTTGTTGGGCGTGCTGACTCATTCGTTTCACTGGCGACAGGGAAAAGTCGAATTTAAAACCGTCCGCGGAGGTGATTCAAGCGGAAGCGCCGCTAAGACGCTCGCCGAACACACCTTTACGCTGGGAATTCCTTCTTCAGAAGGCGAAAAAATCTGCATTGCTTTGTTCATTACCGATTATTCACCGCAGGCTTTACAGGAAATGGAGGTCGTCATTGAGAAGTTTGAATACCTGCCATAAACGGCGGGGAAAGAATTTTCAGGCAGTTTGGTTTCTCATTTCGGGTCTTCTGCTGGGAGTCTGTTTTGTGAGTCGAGCTTTCGGACTTGACCCGGACAGGGCGATGTCACAGTACACTCACGATTACTGGGGTGCCGGGCAAGGGCTTGCGGCGGGACCTGTTTACGCCATCGCCCAAACAAATGACGGCTATCTTTGGCTGGGAACAGAAAAGGGGCTATTTCGTTTCGACGGATCGCGCTTTGTTTTATTTCGCCCCGACGAGAGGAGTAAATCGGAAACGGAGTCGGTGACCGGACTGGCGGTTGATGCGGAAGGGAACCTGTGGATACGGATGCGCAGTCCGAAAGTTTTTCGTTACCGCGACGGAAAATTCGAGGACGTTTTCGCCAGCTCAAAGGAAGGAAGTTACCGGATCACGGCGATGAGCCGCGCAGAGAACGGCGACATTCTCCTTTCAAAATTCGAGAAAGGACTTTACAGGTACGGCAAAGAAAATTTCGAAGACATTCTCGAAAAGCGCCAGCTTCCGCCCTCGGTCATAATTTCGCTGGCGGAAACCAAAACCGGCGTGATTTGGATGGGAACGAGTGAATCCGGGCTGTTTCGCCTCGGCGAAAGGCGAAGCTTAATCCCCGCAAGCGACGGCTTGCGCGACCGCAAGATAAATTGTCTTCTGCCCGACGAGAATGAAAATCTGTGGGTCGGCACCGACAGCGGAATCGCGTTATGGGACGGCGCGCGAATTGTCGAACCGGAATTGGCGGCAGGGCTGAAAAACAGCCGCGTGTTGAAAATTCTCAAAGACAACCAATCGAACCTCTGGGTCGCCACCGAATCAGACGGCTTGATTCGCCTTAATCGGAACGGGCAGGTTTCGACGAAAGCGTTCAATTTTCCATCGAGCAAAATGGTGACTGCGCTTTTTGAAGATCGCGAAGGAAATTTATGGGTCGGAACCACACAGGGAGTAGAACGCCTGCGCGACAACGCTTTTATGAGCTATTTGAGCGTTCAGGGATTGCCCTCGAACTCAGGCGGCGCCCTTTACATTGATTCCGAGGGGAAAACCTGGTTCTCGCCACCTGAAGGCGGACTTTACTGGTTAAAAGACAACTCTATCGGAAGTCTCAGAGCCGCCGGGATTGAAAATGACGTCATTTACTCGATTACGGGAGGAGGCTCCAAGGACGAATTGTGGCTCGGCAGACAACGCGGCGGGCTGACCCGTTTGAATCTTAACGGCGGCTCGTACTCTACGGAGACATTCACGCGCAAGGACGGTTTGGCGCAGGACAGCATTTTTACGGTTTTTCAAAGCAGTGACAAAAGCGTTTGGGCGGGAACGCTGACGGGCGGCGTGAGCCGTTTAAAAGACGGGATCTTCACAACTTATACGCAAACCGAGGGCGGCTTGGCTTCAAACACCATCAACGCGATTACCGAAAACGGGAACGGCGTCATGTGGTTCGCCACCCCGAGGGGCTTAAATTCTTTGAAGAACGACCGCTGGAGAATGTATTCGACCAAAGACGGCTTGCCGAGCGAAAAAGTGACGACCATCTTCGCCGACGACAACGGAATTCTGTGGGTCGGAACCTCCAGAGGACTCGCCTTTTTAAAATCCGGGCAAGTGCATGTTAACCGGAATATGCCTTTGAGTTTGCGCGAGACGATTCTCGGGATTTCGGCAGACGAAATCGGCTCGCTATGGATTGAAACGTCAAAACAAGTTTTGCGGGTGGATCGCGAAAAACTGCTTCAAGGCGAAGCGCTGCGCGACGAGGAGGTGCGGGAATTTAGCCTCGCCGACGGGCTGCTCAGCGTCGAGGGCGTCAAGCGCGACCGGAGCGTGACAGCCGACCGCCGGGGGCGCATCTGGTTTTCTTTAAATCAGGGCATTTCCGTCGTTAATCCAAAACGCCTGAAGGAGGATTCCGTTCCGCCCCTCGTCCATATCGAGAACGTTTCCGCCGACGGGGTTCCGATTGGTTCGCAAACCTCCGCCCATATCCCTGCCGGAAGCCGGAGAATCGTCATCAGCTACGCCGGCTTGAGCCTGACGGCGCCTGAACGGGTTAAATTTCGGTACAGACTGGAAGGTTTTGATAAGGATTGGGGCGAGCCGACTAATGCGGCGGAAGCCGTTTTTACAAATCTCCCGCCCGGTCCGTACCGTTTTCGAGTGATCGCCAGCAACGCCGACGGCGCCTGGAATAGCGACGAGGCGATGATTGAAATTAATGTTGACCCGATGTACTGGGAAACATGGTGGTTTCGGATCCTCTCCGCGGTAGGGGCGCTGCTGGCGCTGCTCGGTTTATATCAATACCGGCTCCGTCGGCTGACCAGAGAGCTGAATTTCAGGTTCGCCGAACGCCTGGCTGAGCGGACTCGCATCGCGCAGGAATTGCACGACACTCTTTTGCAGGGAGTTTTCAGCGCTTCGGTTCAACTCGATGCGGTCGTCAAACAATTGCCGGATAATTCCGACTATAAACCGCGGCTCAATCGCGTTCAGGAATTAACAAAGCAAATAATGACCGAGGGGCGAAACACAATTCGGGGATTGCGTTCGCAGAACAGCGAGAACTCGCTGGTTTTGGAACAAGCGTTCGCGACCATCAGGCAGGATTTGGATGTCCGGGAACAAATAGATTTTCGGGTGATCGTCGACGGAATTTCTCAAACGCTTCGCCCGCTCGTCCGCGATGAAATTTACCGGATCGGTCGCGAAGGGCTAATCAACGCTTTCAAACATTCCAAAGCCGATGCAATCGAAGTCCGAATCGAATACGCGCCGAAGTATTTCCGGCTCTCCGTTCGCGACAACGGCTGCGGAGTGAACGCCGAAATTTTGCAAAAAGGTCGCAAAGGGCATCTCGGGCTTTCGGGAATGCGCGAGGGCGCGGAAAAGCTCGGAGCAAAAGTAAAAATCTGGAATCGCGTCGAAGGCGGCACCGAAATAGAGTTAATCGTTCCGCAGCACGTCGCTTTTGAAAGAGGAGTTTCCGAGGGCTGGTTCAAGCGCCTGAAAATTTTCAACGAGCGGAAATCAAAAATGCAGTTTTCTGAAAGAGAACAGAACCAATGAAAGAAAATCAATCAATCATTCGGATTATGACCGTTGACGACCATCCTTTGGTCCACGAAGGAATTGCGGCTCTCCTAGCCGATCAGCCCGGCATGGAGATAATCACAAACGCTTTGAGCGGGCGCGAGGCGTTGGAGAAATACCGGGAATTTCGACCGGACGTAACCTTGCTCGATCTCAGGCTGGGAGACATGAGCGGTATTGATGCGCTGATCGCCATTCGCGGCGAATTTCCCGGAGCGCGGGTAATTATGCTGACGATGTTTGAAGGCGACGTTGAAATTCAGCGGGCGATGAAATCGGGCGCGTCCGCTTATCTCCTAAAAAGCATGTCGTCCGATACGATTGTCGAAACAATTCGCCGCGTTCATACGGGCAAAAAGCACGTCGCGCCGGAAATCGCGGCGCAATTGGCTGAACATTTAGGCGAAGAAACCTTAAGCCCGCGCGAAACGGAAGTTCTCCGCCTCGTCTCCGACGGCAATCGCAATCAGGACATCGCCGTAAAGCTCTTTATTTCGGAGGAAACCGTCAAGATTCACGTCCGGCACATTCTGGAAAAACTTAACGCCTCCGACAGAACGCAGGCGGTGGCGATTGCTTTGCGGCGCGGGATTATACAGCTATAAATCACAAATTTTCGGGACAAATAATAATTAAAATCCTTAAATATAACGGCAAAATATAAAGGCGCAGGTGCCCTACGGAGTCGAATTTTAGAAGGAGAATTACATGAAATGAATGATCTTACGGCGGTATCAACACAGAAGAAGCAGAATTTCTTCCGAAATCTTGTAATCACATTAGTCTTTTTATTTACAACAGGAATTTCCGTTATCTTTGCTCAAACCAATACGGGGCGCATATCCGGCGTAGTGACTGATTCAATCGGTGCAGTGATTGCGAACGCCGGCGTAAAGGCTTTCGACCCGGCGACGAATTTTTCGCGCAGCACGACGACGGACGAAAACGGCTTTTATACTCTTCCGAATCTCCCGGTCGCCGCTTACACCGTTTCGGTCGAAGCGCCGAATTTCAAAAAATCGATCAAAACCCAAAACGCTTTGAGCGCCGACCAGCGGCTGACCGTAGATTTTACGCTCGAAGCCGGACAAATCTCCGAAACGGTCGAGGTCGTGCAAACGAGCGGCGAAACGGTCAATACCACATCGGGCGAAGTCGCCAAAGTGATCGACCGCCAGCAGGTGCAGAATCTCGCCCTTAACGGTCGCAACTACTACCAGTTGCTCAGCCTTATTCCGGGCGCGGTAATTACTCAGGAAGATCAGATAGACACTAATCTGGCGACTAACACAATCAATATCAACGGCAATCGCGGCGTTTCCAACAATTTGACCGTGGACAGCGGAAACAATTTGAATGCGGGCAGCAATGCAAGTCAGATCAATAACGTCGGGATTGATTTTATTCAGGAAGTCAGAATTGAAACCTCGAATTTCAGCGCCGAATACGGGCGCAATTCGGGCGCTCAAATCAACGTCGTAACGAGGCGCGGGATGAACGATTTTCACGGCTCGCTGTTCGAGTTTTTAAGAAACGACAAGCTCGACGCCCGGAGTTTTTTCGCGCCTGTTCGCCCAATGCTGCGTTATCACAACTACGGTTACAGCGTCGGCGGATCTTTGCCGTTTTTCAATTTCGGAGAAGGCGGCAAAATGATTAGATCCGGTAAAGACCGTTTCTTTTTCTTCGGCGGGCAGGAATGGAAGACGATTCACCGAATGGCGGCGACAGCGGTTCGCACGCTTCCGACATTAACGGAACTGAACGGCGATTTTTCGTTTCGCCTGCGCGGGGCGGACGGAATAGTCGGAACGGCGGACGACGGTGGTTTGCGCGATCCGAATTTAACCGGCACGTGCAACCAGACGAACCGCGCGGCTTGTTTTCCGGGAAATATTATCCCCGCTTCGCGCATTACCGCAGACGGCACAGCGCTGGCGGACGTTTTCCGGCGGCAGATTTCGCTTGCCGCGAATTACACCAACGCGCCAATCGGAAATAACGCCACTTTTCAACCCGCCAATCCGAGCGATTTCCGGCAGGATTTTCTCCGGCTAGATTATATTGTTAACCAGAATCACAGTCTTTACGGGCGCTATCTGCACGACACGAATCTGGTAATTGATCCATTCGGCACATTTATCAATTCCAATCTTCCAACCATTCAGCACGCCCGGAACCGCCCCGGTAATAACTTGCAGATCGGTTATCTCTGGAATATCAACCCGGCTTTGATAAACGACTTCAAAATTAATTTCTCGTGGACAGACCAGCGCATCACGCCGTCTAACGATTTGTGGACGCGCTCGACGTACGGACTCGGTTTTACGCAGCTTTTTTCAAATGGCGGGCTTTACGAAGATTCGATTCCCGACACGAGCTTCAGCGACGGTTTTTCCGGTTTCGCGGGCGCTGCGCGGTCTTTGACGGCTCTCGCTCACGACTCAATGGCGAGCGACACGCTGACCTGGATTGGAGGCAATCACACAATCAAATTCGGCGGTCTTTATAACTTCAGCAAGGTATATCAGAACGGGCGTTCGACTTATGCCGGAGTGCTTTCCTTTAACTCTAACCGCACGAACTCGACCGGGAATTCGATTGCCGATATGCTGCTCGGGCAATTTCGGACATACAGCGAATCAGCGTTCGACCCGGCGGCGCATTTTCGCTTTTGGCAGACTGAGGCTTTCGTCAGTGACAGTTGGCGGGTGAATAAACGCCTGAGTCTGGAAATCGGAGTTCGCTACCAGTACGGCACGCCTTTCTACGCACGCGAAAACAACCTGACTAATTTCGATCCGTCTTTGTACGATCCTTCCAAAGCGATTTCTGTCAGCCGGACGGGGGCATATTCGATACCTCCCGGAGCGAACAGATTCAACGGCTTGATTCGCGCCGGAAACGGGGTGCCGGAAAGCGAGAGAGAAAACGTTTCGAGCTGGGACAGTCCAAACGTGCTGGCAGTGCCGGCGGGCGCGCCGCGCGGATTTTACGAAGCGAAAGGCTATTTTATGCCGCGCGTGGGATTCGCCTATTCTCCTTTCGACGACGGCAAAACCTCCGTACGCGGGGGCTTTGGAATGTACTACGACCGGATTGAAGGCAACATTATTTTCCCCTTGCTCAGCAATCCGCCATTCGTCAACAGCGCCAGTTTTGATAACGGAAACCTGAGCAATATTCAAGGCGGCAGCGCCTCGGCGCTGGCGGTTTTCGGGACGGTCGCCGCGATTGACCCGGATTTAAAAACGCCTTATACGATGAATTTCAGTCTCGGCGTTCAGCGCGAATTGCCGTTCGGGCTTTTCGCGGAAGCGAATTTTGTCGGCAATCTCGGTCGGCATCTGACGCGTAATCCTGACATCAACGCCGTGCCGTTTGAAAGGATCATCGCCAATCTTGAGCTTCCGCCCGCCCAAAGATTTGTGGATAACGCTTTGCGCCCGTTTTTGGGTTATTCGTCTATCAACCAGCGCAAGAGCGATGCAACATCGAATTATTACGCAATGCAGCTTTACGCGGCTAAAAGACGCGGCGATTTTTTGGCGACCGCCAGCTACACCTGGTCGAAAGTCTTGACCGATGCCAGCAATTTTAACGACAACCCGGAAGACCCGTTTAACCGGAAATACAGTTACGGTCCGGCGACTTTTGACCGCCGACACGTTTTCGTCGCCACATACACTTACGCTCCGAGTTGGTTCAGGAATGCGAGAGGCTTCGCCAAGTTTTTATTGGACGGTTATGAAATCAGCGGCATCACCCGCTTTCAAACGGGCAGACCTTACACCATCATCGGCAATACTTCGACCGGATTGCGCCGCGCCGACGTTGCAGGCAGCGTGGATTTTTATTTGAAAGAAGGCTTGCGCTGGCTGAACCCGGCGGCTTTCGCTCCCGCGCCGAACACGCGCCGGGGAAATTCCTCAGTTGGAAGTGTAACCGGACCGAGTCTGCAAGCCTGGGATTTTTCCGTCCGCAAGCGACTTCGTTTCACCGAAAACATGGACTTGCGGTTTCAGGCAGATGTCTTTAACGCTTTTAACCGCGCAAATTTCAGTAATCTCGACACGAACGTCAGCAGCCCCGGTTTCGGCATTTTGAACGCTTCGGGTCCCGGACGCAGTATCCAGTTCGGCATTAAATTCAGTTTCTGATTGGAGAATGAGGTTATGAGAAATTGTAGATTTTTTATTTTGGTGTTCGGCAAATGATGAAATGAAAGCTCGACAGAGTCACCGCAAAATGAGCGTTGAAATTACGCGCTAAGTATCACATCAACCGGAAGCTGCAATTTGTAATTTAACCTCACCATCTATCCCCGCATAACGCCCTTTCGCAATTACTGTTGGGCTTCAGTGTTACTCAATGCAATGTGAGTCTAAAAGAGTGCGCCTTTGAAAGCATTCGCGAAACCGGCGACGACAAGACGGACGCAGCCCCGGATGCGCCTTTTCGTTACGGTAATTTTATTCGTTTATAAAGATTTATAGGTTGAGAGAAACCGAAAAATACCACAAAAAGGGTACAAAAAAACTCTGAGTTATAGTGATTCGTCTTCCGACGAGAAAGTGTACCTTTTACCGATGATTTATCGAAAACCGATCAATTCTACGGAAGGATACAAAGATGTTCAGACTGTTTTCCAAATTTCCCGGCGGAACTGCCGGTTTAGGTTTGTTGCTGCTCCGCACGATGCTTGGAATCACGGCACTGTGGCATGGCGGAATATACCTGTTCGGAAGAGAAAATCTTACGGGTTTTGAGAAGGCGTCAGGTTTTTTGCTGGGCGTAGTCGGCGCTTCGCTTTTAGCCGGATTTCTCACACCCCTCTGCGGAACCGTTATTTCTCTCGGCGGCGCGGTATCAATTTTTTCGTCTATTCAACGGGGAAAACTGGAAATGCCCGTCTTTTGTATCACAGTCATCTCAGCGGCGGTCATTTTGCTCGGACCGGGCGCTTTTTCAATAGACGCGCGGCTCTTCGGGCGGCGGGAAATCATTATTCCTGATCGTTAGCGGAAAACTTAAAAAAGATATGAGACGAATAAAAATAGTCAAAAAAGAAGCGGTCACCGGAGAAATAAGGTCGCAGCAAACGGTTAACATCAATTTCGACCATAATTCCAGACTAGGCGACACCGTTCAAAGATGGATAGCGGATTGGCGCACGCGAAAAGAAATTGAAAAGCAGAGCGCTTTGAACGAATTAAACCGGCTAAAAAAGACAGATACTACTTCGCGATTGACGAATTAAAGCCGAAGGTGGAATGCGTCTTGATCCCGCATTAATTCAATCTTTAGTAGCAAACAAGTGAATTATATTTTTGCGGAGACTTGGAATGGAAAGTTATTTAACAAGCAAATTGTTCCTGCCGATTATTTTAGGCACTAATCGTAAAGAGAGAAAAAGTGTCTTCGCTGCCAGGTGGCTAATGCAGGAAATGTCGAAAAACGCCGGGATTGAGACAAGATTATTCGATGTTAGCGATTTCGCGCTCCCGCAGGATGATTACGGTACAGAAATCAAGGATGCCTTCCCCGAATGGAGAGATGCGATAACAAGAGCAGATGGATTGGTGATTGTCTCACCGGAGTATAATCATGGCTATCCCGGCGCATTAAAAAGCGTCCTGGATTTACTGCTGAAAGAATACATACATAAAAGTGTGGCATTTGTCGGGGTTTCGGCGGGTCCCTGGGGAGGGACGAGAGTTATAGAGGCAATGGTGCCGATGGTTCGGGAATTAGGTTTAACTCCGACATTTACTGACCTTAATTTCCCACTTGTGCAAAATAAGTTTGATCAGGATGGGGCGCTTCTTGATAAAGCTTATGAGCAAAGGGTAAATGATTTCTTAAACGAGCTTATATGGATGAGCCGGGTGCTTAAATGGGGACGTGAGAATCTCCCATCTAAATATCACGAGATTTGAATCTCAAAAGATACACCTAACAATTCATTCAATCTAAGCGAGCGTCAGACCGGCAGCAATATGCCACACTGTCGAAGGTGCTCTCAATATCGGCTCTGAAATTGGATTTTGCCGTTCTTTATGTGAAAAAAACATATCCACAAAGCTCTAATGGATTGCGCCACATTATTAGGAAAGACCATTCACCATCTTCAAAGAGATTTTCAACAATGCAGGTCATTTCTGCAGCAGCAAACGCTTTTCTAAACATCTCATGAATAGCTTGTTTCCGAACCTGCCGCGTGTGCTTGAATATCGGATTCAATGCGTTCTGAGATTATTTTTTTGAGAGATGTGAAAATTTATTTCTCTTCGTTGTTAATAACCCGCCATCAGGCGCGTTTATATTTAGGGAAAAGAAAAATATGCTCAAAAGACGCCTGGTTTTTACAGCCCTAATTTTGTTTATAATCGGTTTCACCGCCGCCGGCATTTCGGGACAGCAGAATACGAACGCTAAAACTCAGCCTTCTGATGACGAAGCGGCAAAGAAAGCGGATGCGTTTCTTTCTCAATGGGACAAAAACGATATGCCGGGATGCGGGGTCGGTGTGGTTAAAGACGGGAAGCTTGTTTACAAACGCGCTTTCGGAATGGCAAACCTCGATTACGACGTTCCGAATACCACTTCGACTCTGTTTAATCTCGCTTCAGCTTCAAAACCATTTACGGCAATGAGCATCGCTCTTTTGGCACAGCAGGGAAAATTGTCGCTCGACGATGATATTCGCAAGTACGTGCCGGAAATTCCGAAATACGACGAGACAGTCACTATCCGGCATTTGATTCATCACACCAGCGGAATCCGTGAATATCAGGCATTAGTCCTTTTCGGCGGTCTCAGCCCCGATAACGCCCTTAATGATAAAGCCGTCTTAAATTTGTTGGGGCGTCAAAAGAATATCAGTTTCAAACCGGGCGCAAAGCACCAGTATAGTAATTCCAATTATCATTTGTTGGGAATCATTGTCGCGCGCGTGAGCGGGAAATCTTTGCGGGCGTTTGCCGAGGAAAACATTTTCAAGCCTCTGGGTATGAAAAACACTATGTTTTTCGATAATCGTAATGAAGTAGTCAAAAACCGTGCGAGCGGTTATATGGTCGGTTCGGATAAAAGCATCCGCGCCCGCGCTTCATTGTTCGATCTGGTCGGCGGCGGCGGAGTTTTAACTACGGTCGAAGACTTGTATTTATGGGATCAAAATTTTTACGCGCCGAAAATCGGAAACAAAGAGTTGATTCAGCTTCTGACCACGCCGGGAACATTAAACAGCGGAGAGGAAATGGGGTACGCTTTCGGGTTGTTTCATAACAAGTATAAAGGTCTGCCGGTAATTAAGCACAGCGGCAATATGTCCGGCTATCGCGCGCAGATCGTCTCATTTCCCGAACAAAAATTTACGGCAATCGCATTGTGCAACAACTCTGCGATTTTTCCGAGCGTAATTGCGGAGAAGCTCGCGGACATCTATCTGGAAGGACAATTGAAACCTGATGTGCCGAGCCAAAAAAGAGTTGCGGAAACTCTGCCGCCGGCAATCGCACTGCCCGAAAAGGAAGCGCTGCGCTACGCGGGCATTTATGCAAACTTGGAGACCGGAAAGGTCTTTAAGCTCGGTCTCAAGGACGGAAAATTAATTAATAGCGGTTTGCTGCAAAACGAAATACCCGTGATGCCAGTTTCCGAAAACCGCTTGCTAGTAGTTGAGGGCGCAAATGTAACGGAGCTAAATCCCGTCTTTAACAAGTCCGGTGCAATTTCTGAAATAAAAATACTAACAAAAAGCGGAAAGCCGGACGTTTTCGTTCCCGTTAAACCGCCGTTCGATTCGCCGCAGCAATTATCCGAATACGCCGGAACTTATTACAGCGACGAGTTCGACGCGGATTACAAATTAACGCTGAAAGGCAATAATCTCGTCCTCCAGATCAGCGAAAATCTCGAACCTCAGCTCACCGCTGCATACGCCGATGTTTTCACCACTGCGAATGGGCAAATCAATCTTTCCTTTACTCGCGACGATAAAGGAAAGATTGCGGGATTTGTGTTTAATTCAGCCGCTGATGGACGTGAGGTTAAAGGAATCACTTTTAAGCGGCAGTAGAATTATCGGCTCGCTTAAAAAGCCGGTTCTGCTCAAAAACGCTTATTGCTTGTTTTTAACAGCTATAAATTGTTGAAATTCAATTCCGGCAAAAAATAAATGAGGAGTTACACAAAAAGATGAAAAGATTAAGTTTTTTAGCAGCGGCAATGGCAATTTTTGCTATCGCCGCCTTTGTTTTTTTCAATTATATCAGCCCGAACCTTTTTAATAAACCCAGCCCGAACGAAGCTTTAGCCGTCGGCTCGACAGCGGAAAACTTTAAATTGGCTGACACGACGGGAGCTGAAAAATCATTAAACGATTTGAAAGGCAAAAACGGCGCGATTATCGTGTTCGTGTCGGCGCAGTGTCCGGTCGTCAAACAATATAACGAGCGGATTTCCGAGTTTGCCGCCGATTTCGCGGCGAAAGGCATCAATGTCATCGGTATTAATTCCAACCATACCGAATCGCTCGGATGGGTCAAATCGCACGCCGCCGAAAAATATAAATTTCCCGTTCTGATTGATAAAGGAAACGTTCTCGCCGATAAATTAGGAGCGAGCGTAACGCCCGAAGTCTACTATCTGAACGAGAAGAACGTCCTGGTTTATCACGGCGCGATTGACAACAGCCGCGGCGGTGACAGCATCACCGAGAATTATTTACGCGACGCGGTCGAAGCGAATTTAAGCGGAAAACCGGTTGCAAAAACAACCGCGAACGCTATCGGCTGTTCTATCAAGCGTGTATAGGCAAAGAATTAAAAGCTGCAAATGAATACGAAAAAAATCTACGGCGACGAGCGGAAGCAGAGAAACGATTTTCTTTTTCCCCGCTCGTCGTTTTTTTCTTTGGTAATTTCCGTTTTTTGTCTTTCCTTGTTTTTTTTATTCTCCTGTCAAACTCAGACGCAAAAGTCGAATAAAGAAACTCCTGCCGCGAAGACTGAAACTGTTTCAAATTTGCCGAAAGTGACGCAAATTGATGCGGCGGGTTTGAAAAATCTACTCAAACCGAATGGCAGACCATTGCTGATAAACTTCTGGGCGACATGGTGCACGCCGTGCGTCGAGGAATTTCCCGATTTGGTTAAAATCGGCGCGGATTACAAAGGTAAAATCGATCTGATCACAGTATCTCTGGATGAATTGTCTGAAATTAACGGTGATGTTCCGATGTTTTTGGCGCAGATGAAATCCGAATCCCCTGCTTATCTACTAAAAACGCCGGACGAAGACGCGGCAATCGAACTCGTTTCGAAAGACTGGCAAGGCGCTTTGCCGTTTACGATTCTTTTTAACGCGCAGGGCGAAACGATTTATTCCAAACAGGGAAAGTTTGAGACAGATGTTTTGACGGCTGAAATCGAAAAATTTTAACCGTTCAAAGCCAGATCGCCAATCTTCAAAACTATCAACAACTTAAAGGCATTTTGAAAGTGCCTTTTTTGTTTTACCCACGCCTTTACTTAATACCTTGAAGTGCATACTTTGAACAGGAACGGATAAAAGACGCACTGATTTGTGCCGTATCTAAACTTTTTATTGCGCTTAGGCTTTTAAATAATAACCTTGATAAAACATAAGAGGTTAAACCAAATTGTTAATGAAGATTAACCCCATTCTATTTCTCTATTAAACAGATCAATAATTCTTGACAAAAAAAAGCTTGTGACGTATCTTAATGTAAATTGGTTTTACCAATTACAGGGTTGGTGGTTTAGTGGTCAGTCAGGTTGCGGCGCGAGACTCCTCGATAATACCCTTGCCATAGTAACTAAAACTGATTTCCCGCTGAGCGAAAACTCATCCGATCTGAAATTTATCTGAAAACTAAATATCAAATTATGAAAACATTAAAGCCGTTGCTGTTAGTTCTGATTGTGTTTGCACTCATGTTCGCAGTTGCTAAGCCGTTTTTGGTAGAAGCCGCTACACAAATTGACGACACTTTTGTTGACGGAAATAGTCAGAATCAAGACCTCGCAAATAATTCTCTGCGAGTATTTAAAGGTCGCTCTGGAACGATTCGAACTGACGCTCCTGCCCCTGCCGCGCCGTCAGTGACCTTCAACACCGCCAACTCAGGCGGCGCTGAAGGTTTTTGGGCGTTTTTTACAGACGCGGGTTCGCCGGTTACACTCGGCGTCGGCGACAGTCTTTCGGTTTCAAATACGTTTTCGCTAACTGGTTTTAATAATATTTCAGATATTCGGTTTGGAGTTTTAGACTCGAAAGGCACACGAAATACCGGGGATTTGGCAGGAGGTATGAGCGAGAACTCGTTTAGCGGCGATATAGGTTATGCACTGCAATATAATACAGGTGGAACTAACAGCAATGCATTCACAATGTGGCGACGAAATATTCTTACCGCTACTAACGTATTTAGCGCCGGCGGTGATTTTACGGCAATATCCGGAGCGTCACCTTCTCCCGCAAGACAAAATTTAGTCAGTGATACCGTTTACACGCTGACATACAGAATTGAAAGATTAAGCGCGACAAACACGAGGCTTTCGGTATCGGTTACCGACGGCGCGTCATACAATCTGAATTATTCAGTGATTGAAGCGAGCCAAACGCCCGGCACGACTTTTGATTATTTCGCATTTCGTGTTCCAGCCAGCTATGCTCAGGCAATCAAGTTTACGAGACTGAAAATTGATTATTCGCCGGCAGCGCCAATTATCAACAGCCAGCCAGGTCCGACAAATCAAACTGTTCCGGTCGGCAGCAATGTCACAATGTCAGTGGGAGCAACCGGTAACGATTTGTCTTACCAATGGCGAAAAAATGATAATCCGATAACCGCTAATGCTTCAGCCGCGACGCCGACTCTCCAACTGACAAATCTGCAAACGGGAGATTCAGGAGCTTACGACGTTGTTGTTAGGAATCCGGGCGGAAGCGTATCGAGCAACAGAGTTTTATTAACCGTTACGGACGGTTCGGTCGAACCTGCGCCAATTATTACTCAACAGCCACAAAACACTGTCGCAACTGTGAATTCGCCCGCTTCTTTATCGGTGACGGCAAATGGTAACGGATTGTTTTATCAGTGGTTTAAAAATGGGGCGCTGATTAGCGGAGCGACAAGCTCGACGCTGAATTTTGCGAGCGCGCAAATCTCAGACGACGCCGATTACACCGTAACGGTGAGCAACGGAGGCGGCAGCGCGACAAGCAATCCGGCTCGCTTGAATGTCGTTTCAACAATGGGAGTTGCGGCTGTCGAGCCTTTAAACAGCAGCGCAAATATTTGCACGGACACTCCGCTTCGATTGACTTTTAATCAAACGCCGTTAGTCGGTAATTTTGGAAAAATCCGCATTTTTAAAGCCGACGGCGCTTTGGTTGATACGATTGATATGGCTTCCGCCGCGCAAAGTAAAAACATCGGCGGCAACAATTTCAATTACTACCCGATTCTGATAAACGGCAACACGGCTTCGATTTATCCGCACGCGCATCTTGCTTACAACACAACTTATTACATCACAATCGAGCCGGGCGTCCTCAAAGATGCCGCAGGCGCGCCGTTTGCAGGATTTACGAATCCTAACACTTTGCGTTTTACGACCAAAGCGACTGCGCCCGCGACAAACTCGAATGTTTTGACGGTCGCGGCGAACGGTAGCGGCGATTTTTGCACTGTGCAGGGCGCGGTTGATTTTGTTCCCGCAAACAACGCACAGAGAGTTATCATTGACGTTCGCAACGGTACTCACACGGGCATCGTTTACATTCCTTCAAACAAACCGTTTATTACCGTTCGCGGAGAAAGCCGCAACGGAGCGGTGCTTCAATATCCCAATAACAATAACCTTAATCCGAGCACCGTCGGACGCGCGATGTTTGGCGTCGAAGCTGCCGATTTCAATCTCGAAAATATCACTCTTCATAACACGACGCCGCAAGGCGGCTCGCAAGCCGAAGCGCTCCGTACAAACGGCGCGCGCGCTTCGCTAATTCGCGTCAATCTAAAAAGTTTTCAAGATACTTTGCTCACACAAAAATCTGCTTTCATCACCGACAGCTACATCGAAGGCGACGTTGATTTTATGTGGGGCAACGGCGCAACTTATTTCAAAAATACCGAGCTGAAAATGCTCCGCGAAAATCTCGGTTATTACACGCAGATTCGCAACAATTCTTTGACCAGCGGCAACGTTTACGTCAATTGCCGTTTGACCAAAGGCGAAGGCGTGACAAACGGCAGTTATCTGTCGCGTATTGACCCGGATCAATTCCCCTATAGTCAGGTCGTCTTTATTGATACGGCGATGGACTCGCACATCCGCCCAGACGCCTGGCGATTCGACGATAACGACCGGAATGGATTCTCGAACCCGCTCACGCAGGCTGGCTATCCGAACATTAGATTCTGGGAATACAACACCAGAGATTTAAACAATGTGCCGACCGATGTCAGCCAGAGGCATCCGATTTCGCGCCAAATCACTGCGGCGGAAGCCGATTTCTGGCGCAATCCGGCTAACGTCATCGGCTATACGCCTCAGGAGAAATTAACGGCTCTGGTCGCGCTCTCGAATTTGACGCACAACTTTGACG
Organism: Pyrinomonadaceae bacterium; assembly: GCA_036387135.1. Lineage (GTDB taxonomy): Bacteria > Acidobacteriota > Blastocatellia > Pyrinomonadales > Pyrinomonadaceae > JALZCH01. The sequence continues at coordinate 104,557 of DASVUH010000078.1, forward strand.
GCTCGCCTAAAGCCGCCACAGCGACAACAAATCCGACCGGGTTGAATGTTTCGCTTACTTATAACGGTTCGTCAACACCGCCGGTTAACGCCGGAACATACACGGTGGTGGCGACTGTACAAGATGCAAATTATCAAGGGATTTCGAGCGGAACGTTGGTTATCAATCCCGCTCCGGCGGCGGCAATCTCGCTCGGTAATTTAAACCACGTTTACAACGGATCGCCGAAAGAAGCCACCGCAATTACTACGCCGCAGGGATTAAGCGTAAATTTAACATACGACGGTTCATCTACACCGCCGATTAATCCGGGCAGCTATGTGGTCGAGGCGACAATCAGCGACTCGAATTACACAGGGCGCGCAACCGGAAAATTAAATATTTTTCCGAATCGCCCGCTCGCGTTTCCGGGCGCAGAAGGATACGGCGCGTTCGCTCAAGGCGGGCGCGGCGGCGATGTTTATCACGTTACAAATCTCAATGACACCGGTGCGGGCAGCCTGCGCGAAGGAATCCGCACCGCTCCGGCAACCGGGCGAACAATTGTTTTCGACGTTTCCGGCACGATTTATCTGCAATCGCGTTTGACTATCAATAAGCCTTACATAACGCTTGCCGGACAAACCGCTCCGGGCGACGGCATCACGGTTGCAGGAGAAAGCACGGTCATCACGAATGCTCACAATATCATTGTTCGATATATGCGTTTTCGTCCCGGCGATTTGCGCTGCGCGAACGGTTTTGAAGGCGACTCGCTCTGGGTTGATAGATCGTCGGATGTAATTATTGACCACGTTTCGACTTCGTGGAGCGTTGACGAATCGCTGTCAGTGACCGACTCAAATCGCGTTACCGTACAGTGGTCTTTAATTACGGAAAGTTTAAAGCTCGCCTGTCACGATAAAGGCACGCACGGTTACGGCTCGCTTCTTCGTTACGGTAATGGTTCGCTGACGTTCCATCATAATTTGTATGCTCATCACCTCAACCGCAGCCCGCGCATCGGCGACAACTTGAGCGTTGATTTCGCCAACAACGTGGCTTATGACTGGACGAGCAATGCCGGTTACAGCGGAGAGGCGAGCGAAGGCACACCCAATATCAACTACATCAATAATTATTTTATTGCCGGTCCGTCAACGCCTTCTGGAAACGCCCGCAACCGCGCTTTTTCGGGCGGCAGCGCGAACACGCTAATCTATTCGGCAGGCAATTTGATTGACAGCAATATCAACGGCACGCGCGATGGCGCGAACACCGGCTGGGCGATGATTATGGGCGCTTACACCAAACAAACGACGCCATTCGATTTTCCGGCAGTTTCATTGGATGACGCGCAAACCGCGTACAATCGCGTACTTGAAAAAGCCGGCAGCTCGATTGCTCGCGACTCTGTTGACACGCGAGTTTTAAATCAAGCCGCCACGGACACGGGAACTCAGATCAATTCGCAAAATGAAGTCGGCGGTTTCCCGACTCTCAATTCACTGCCCGCTCAGCTCGATTCCGACCAAGACGGGATGCCGAACAATTGGGAAATATCTCGCAATCTAAATCCCTTTGATTCCGCCGACGGACGCATCATTGCTGCGAATGGCTATTCAAATCTCGAAAATTATTTGAACAGCGTGACGGCAAGCCCCGTAAATGCCGCACCCGCAGCAAACGCCGATTCGGCAGTTACGGATGAAGATAATGCCGTGACGATTGACGCGATTGCCAACGACACGGACGAGAACGGCGATATTTTAACGCTCTCGGCAGTCGGCAACGCAGCGCAGGGAAGCGTTGAAATTGTCGGCAACGTGGCGGTTTACACTCCTTCTTCTAATTTTAACGGCACGGATTCGTTTACTTATACCGTCAGCGATGGCGTGACGAGCGCAACCGGAACAATCACTGTAACCGTCAATTCGGTCAACGATGCTCCTACGCTTAACAATGTGCCCGCTTCGGCTATGACTAACGAGTTAAGTCCGTTTACGTTTACGGCGGCTGCCGGCGACGCGGACAGCTCAACACTCGCTTTCTCGCTGATCAACCAGCCTGACGGGGCTTTCATTAATTCTTCGACAGGACAATTTAGCTGGACTCCAACCGAGGCTCAGGGGGGAACGGGGCAGCCTTACAGCTTTTTAGTTGTTGTCTCTGACGGAGAAAAAACAATGAGTTCAAACATAGCGCTTAGTGTTCAGGAGGTAAATCAAAAGCCTGTTCTGGCAAGAATAGGAGATCAGACGGTTTATCTCGGCAAAACATTGACTTTTACTGCGGTTGGTTCGGATGTTGATATTCCAACGCAAACGCTGTCTTATAGTTTGAGCGGAGCGGTTCCCGACGGAGCTTCAATTAACGCTGCAACAGGCGTTTTCAATTGGACTCCCACAGCCGATCAGGTGGGAAAAACCTACACGTTTGATGTTACTGTTACGGATAGCCTGAATGGTTCCGCGACTGAAACCATCAATATAGCCGCACCGGCTGCGCAGGTAACGCCTGAAAATCCTGTGGCTCAGCTCGGCTCGACGACTATTACCTTTACGAATATCACCGAAGCGGGCGTGACGGTTGTCGAGCCAATCAACCCGGCTACAATTTCGGAATCTCTTCCGGGCAGCTATCAGATATTCGGCGGCAACATAGCTTATGAGATTTACACGACAGCCAGCTTCTCCGGTGATATTACGATTGCTTTCAAAGTGCCCGGCAGCATAAGCGAAGCTGATTTCAGGGCGCTTCGCGTTATGCACGGCGAAGACGGACAATTAGTGGACAGAACCGTTCTTCCTCCGAACTCGCCTGCGCCGAATTTCGCCACAAAAACGATTTACGGGCGCGTCAGCTCGCTCGGCACGTTTGTTCTCGCTAAAGTTCTTTATCCAACAAATATAGAGCAATGTAAAAATGGAGGATACCTTTCATTTAGCAACCCGTCATTTAGGAATCAGGGCGAATGCGTCAGCTACGTTCAAAGCCATTCGCCTGTTAATCGCTAAAATGGCAGACAGTTGCCGAGTTGAAATACGCGGGTGAACCGAACAATTAAAATCAATGCAGCTATTGGAGTGCGGACTAAATATCCGCGCTCCAAAGTTGCATTCTTAATTGCTATTTAAATTAGACTTGCAAGAGTTTTATGCAAAGCAAAATTTTCATTCTGCAACCCTGTGTCGTTGCATTGATACTTGCAATCTTTTCAATTAATGCAGCGGCTCAAATTGTTTCGAGTACGGAGAGCAATCCTGTTTCCAGAGTTTGGGTAGCGGATAACGGGGACGGAACTTACAAAAACCCGATTCTTCACGCGGATTATTCAGACCCGGACGCCGTTCGCGTCGGCGATGATTTTTATATGACTGCTTCGAGCTTTAACGCCTCGCCCGGTTTGCCGATTCTGCATTCCAAAGATTTGGTCAATTGGAAGCTCGTCAATTACGTTTTCGCCAAACAGCCGCCCTTTGATGTTTTCGATAAAACGCAGCACGGCGGCGGAGTTTGGGCACCTTCGATTCGCTATCACAACGGCGAGTTTTACATTTTTTATCCCGACCCGGATTTCGGTATTTATATGACCAAAACGAAAAATCCGGCGGGCGAATGGTCTGAGCCTTTGTTGATAAAAGAGGCAAAAGGCTGGATTGATCCTGCTCCGCTTTGGGACACGGACGGAAACGCTTATCTTGTTTTGGCTTTTGCCGGAAGCCGTGCAGGTGTTAAAAGCGTTCTGGTGGTCAGCCGGATGAGCCGTGACGGAACAACGCTTTTAAGCGATCCGGTGATGGTTTTTGACGGTCATGAGAAGCATCCGACTGTAGAAGGTCCGAAATTCTATAAACGTAACGGTTATTATTACATTTTCGCTCCGGCAGGCGGCGTTTCGACAGGCTGGCAGTTAATTTTGCGCTCAAAAAACATCTTTGGACCTTACGAAGAAAAAATCTCTCTGGCGCAGGGAAAGACCCCGATTAACGGACCGCACCAGGGAGCTTGGGTGACGACGCAAACGGGCGAAGACTGGTTTCTGCATTTTCAGGATAAAGGCGCTTATGGGCGAATTGTTCATCTTCAGCCGATGAAATGGGTTAATGATTTTCCCGTGATGGGCGTTGATACTGACGGCGATGGAACGGGCGAGCCGGTTTTAAAGTATAAAAAACCCAATGTCGGGAAAATTCATCCGATTGCGACTCCGCCCGAATCGGACGAATTCAACTCGCAGCAGCTCGGTTTGCAATGGCAATGGCACGCCAACCCGCAGCCGACATGGGCTTTTTTGTTTCCGCACAAAGGCGTTTTGCAAATGTATTCGGTTCAACAGCCTGAAAATTTCAAAAATCTCTGGGATGCGCCAAATCTTTTGCTGCAAAAGTTTCCGGCGGATAAGTTCACCGCGACCGTAAAAGTCACGCTCACGCCCCGTTTTGAAGGCGAAAAATTCGGGCTTCTTGTGATGGGTTTGGATTACGCGCATCTTTCCATAACCAATAGACAAGGAAAATTATTCGTTTCGCAGGCAGTCGCAAACAACGCCGACAAAGGCGCGAAAGAAACTGAAACAGCACCTATTGAATTAAAAGAAAAAACTTTTTATTTGCGTGTAAAAGTTGAAAATGATGCAATATGTCAGTTCAGCTACAGCACGGATGGAAAAACTTTTACGCGCGTCGGAACAGCTTTCAAAGCCAGAGAAGGGAAGTGGATCGGCGCAAAAATGGGTTTGTTTTTTATCAGAAAGGGCAAATTTAACGATGCCGGTTCTGCTGAAATTGATTGGTTTCGCGTTGAATAAAGCAGCAGGAAACATAAGAGAAAGCACTTAAAAGAGTTACAATCGAGCCTGCGAAAAGAGGGCGAAGCATAAATTCGCCGCAGGCAAACCCGAAAATTCCGAGTGAATGATCGTTTTACGAAAGTTAAAGGCTAAAAATGGTTACGACGTTTCAACAACACATAATGCAGGAGCAAGACCGCTTTCCCGGCGAGTTTCTCGAATTGCAATGGATTGCTTCGGGCATCGCTCTGGCGACGAAACTGATTTCGGCGCAGGTTCGACGCGCAGGTTTGGGTGACCTTTTAGAATCGCTCGACGAAACGAACATTCAGGGCGAAGTCCAGCAAAAGCTGGACGTTTATGCCAATGAAACTTTGATTAAAAGTTTCAGCCTGCGCGAATCAATCGGCATCATCGCTTCCGAAGAAAACGAGCATCCGATTGCAGTCGAACACACTTCGTCCGATTCCCGCTACGCGATTGTTTTCGATCCGCTCGACGGTTCTTCCAATATTGACGTTTGCGTGACCATCGGAACAACATTTTCAATTTTTCGCCGACCGGACAACCATAAACACGAAGACCCTTTAAGCTGGGTTTTGCAGCCCGGAAGCCGGCAAATTGCCGCCGGTTATGTGCTTTACGGTTCTTCGACCATGTTGATTTACAGCGTCGGCAACGGCGTTCACGGTTTTACGCTCGATCCTTCAATCGGAGTTTTTATTTTGACGCATCCGAACCTTCGCATTCCTCGGCAAGGTCAGTATTATTCGATTAACGAAGCGTATTCCGATAGTTTTCCTCCGGTTTATACCAGATTTCTGGAGCGTTTAAAAAACGGCGCGCTCGGAAAACATTATTCTTCGCGCTTTGTCGGTTCGCTGGTCGCGGATTTCCACCGCACTCTTTTGCGCGGCGGTATTTTTATGTACCCGGAAACAAGCAATTTTCCGAAAGGGAGGCTTCGTCTGCTCTACGAAGCAAATCCGATTGCGTTTCTGGCGGAACAAGCCGGAGGCAAAGCGACAAACGGAACGCAGCGACTTTTAGACGTGCAGCCGACCGCTTTGCACGAGCGCACGCCTTTTATTGTGGGCGGCGTTGTCGAAATGGAAGCCTTAGAGCAATGTTTGTAAGGAAAGCTTTTTTTCCGCCGGTAGTCAGATTGACTCAAAAGCTCAATCTTTAAAGAAAAAAATTGACATAGTATTAATACTTATTTAGATTCTAAGACGAAGTACCCAGCCTGGTAACCAGCCTGAAGAGAAACCAAGGAGAATCTAAATGAAATTTTCGCGGATTTTCGGATTTATTTTACTGTTTGCTTCCTTGTTCGGCGGACTATTTTTAGAACAATCAAATGCGTATGAGAACGGTTTCCGGCTAAATGCGCCGGAATTAACGAGCGGTGGAATCAAAGAGCAGATTCCGACGCAATTTCAGGAGAGATACCTGAAATGGAAGAATGAATTACTGATTACGGAATTCGGTCGGCAGCAATGGGAATATTATTCAACGAATAAGCAGTTTAACTTAATAATTATCGTTTCCGGCGAAAAGGAATTCGCCGCAAAAACCGGAGATTATAACTGGAGCGACGACGGCGAGCTAATCGGCGCGACAATCACTCTGGGAAAGAGCCTGGACAAAGGCTTTCCGAATGCGATTTATTACCCGGTAATGAATTCGCTGTCTTTACAAAGTTCGTCATACGAAATCAGCGGAAATATTCTGGCGGCGACCAAATTTGCTCACGAGATCGGTCACGTCAACGTCACGGCTCAAACAAAGGGCGATTTGTTTCAGCGTCAAAATAAGTTGATGGCGGCTTATTACAAGATTTTCTTAAAAAACGGTTACAACACAAAAGACCGGCAGTTAATTGAATTAGCTGATGAATTAGGCGGAATTCCCATCCAAATCTGGGCGGATCGCGAATATTGGGGCGAAGCAAACGCAATGCGTTATCTTGCAGAAAGAGCGAGCAAGGAAAAGTTTTATTGTTCCGTCTTCAATCAAATCAAACGCAACGTAAACGATTACGCCAGAAATTACGAGGACAGGTTTGATTTAATTGACGAAATTAAACTTGCCGCAACCTGTCAAAACTAGAGCAAATCTAATCAAACCGAGTTTCTTCCGGCGTTGATAATGCCGAATGAACAGCGAATCACGAGTTTTTCATAAGCCTTTTTCTTTTCAGGCGTCAGATCATCGGATTCGCGCAGTTTTGTTGATGCGTATTGCTGAATTGTGGTTAAAGGCAGCATTATCCGCTCGCGCATCTGGATTGATTGTTTCTCAACCGGATAATCAGCCATCAACTCGGTTTTCTCCGAAATCAGGAATAAATATTTCAGCGTCAATTCAAACTCTTCATAAATTATCCGCCATAATTCGCCGTAAAGCGGGTGTTCGGATAAAAAAGCCGTAAGCGGAAAAAAGCTCTTTTGCATAGACATTTCGCAATTATCAATCAGGGCTTTGAAAAAAGAATTGCTGCGATACATCTCTTTTAATTCTTCAATCTTCCCGGCGGCTTCCATTTTTTGAAAAGCCGTCCCGACGCCGTAATAACCCGGAACGTTTTGTTTTAGCTGGCTCCACGCCCCGACAAACGGAATCGCGCGTAAATCTTTAAGCTCCAGTCCAGCCGCCCCGCCGCGTTTTGCCGGGCGGCTGCCAATGTTGGTTTCGGCATAAAATCTGAGCGGGCTGACGTTTAACAAATAATCGAGAAATGCCGGATGTTTTTTTAGCTGAAAATAAGATTGATAACTTTCTTCAGCCAACTGCTGCATCAGGTTTTCTTCCTCTTTGCTAAAAGTGTCCGGCTTTTCCGCAAACAAATGCTTGTTGAGACCTGCGTGTAAAAGCTGTTCGAGATTGTATTGCGCGGAATCAATCGTGCCGAAATTTGAGCTGACGGTTTGACCTTGAACGGTCAATTCAATCGCTTTATCGGAAACGTTTGCTCCCATTGAAGAGTAAAATCTGTGGGTTTTTCCGCCGCCGCGCGCCGGCGGTCCGCCGCGTCCGTCAAAAAATATCACGCTCACGCCGTGCTGTTTTGAGATTTCGGTCAGCTCGTCTTTGGCTTTGTAAATGCTCCAATTCGCCATTAGATAACCGCCGTCTTTCGTGCCGTCGCTAAAACCGAGCATAATTGTTTGCGTGTTGCCGCGCCGCGCCAGATGCTCGCGATAGGGCGCAAGATCGTACAAACGGCGCATTACGTCAGCGGCGTTTTTTAAATCTTCGACTGTTTCAAAAAGCGGCACGATGTCAACGTTCATTTCTTCCGTTCGCCAACCGGCAAGCAGAAATAAACCGTAAACTTCGATAGCGTTTAAAGCGCTTCGGCATTGGCTGATAATGTAACGCTGGCAGCCTTCCAAGCCGTTTTGTCTCTGGATTGTTTTGATTGCGGCAATCGTCTTTAACGTATCTATTGTTAATTCATCATCGAAGGATTCGGACGCGGCGCTTTTCTGCACGTTGACGAGCGCGTTGATTTTTTCTTCGTCGTTAAGCGAAGGATAATTGTCCGGTAAAGAATCGGTTTTTTCGGCAATCTGTTCTAAAACATTTCCGTGAACGCTTGCTTCCTGCCGAATATCGAGTGAAGCGAAAAAAAGTCCGAAAGTTTCGACTTTGTAAATCAAATTGTTCACGAGACCGACAAACAAACCGCTGTGCTTTTCCAGCAGCATCCGGCGAATTTCATTTAATGATTGGGTAATTTCCCCTTTTTCGAGGCTTAAAAGCTGATCGGACGAATAAAGGTTTTGATAAAGTTTTTGTTCGAGTTCGGACAAAATTGTCTCGACGCCCGCAAAAGTCAGTCTTCGTTTGAGCTGTCGAACGTCGCGGTAATAACAACGAATAATCGAATTACGCAGAGCTTCGGCAACCTGCAAAGTCGTTTCCACGGTCACAAACGGATTTCCGTCGCGGTCTCCGCCCGACCAGAAGCCCATTTTGATCGGAGTGAAATTTTCCGAGAGAAATTCATTTAATTCCGAAACAATGTTTCCGGCTGCGTGATAAAAGACGTTTTCGAGATACCAGATCAGGCTCACGGCTTCGTCAAACGGCGTCGGTTTTTCGCGTTTAATAAGCGGCGTGCGCCCTAACTGCTGCAATAAAGTGTTGATGTCGGCGACTCTGTTTTCTTTTATTTCTTCGCTCAAATCGTTGATAATGCCAAGCACGGAACCGGGATAAAATTGCGTCGGATGCGCGGTTAAAACAAGCCGGACTGAAAAATCCCGCAGTTTTTCGCTTAGCTCGGATTGTTTGCTGTTTTGCAAAATCGTTGATTGCAGGTGTTTTAAAGTTCCCGCGCCCTGAAAATCATTGACTACCCGGAATGCCGCGTCTTCGAGCGCGTCAAACAAAACGACTTGCCGCTCGGCATATTGCACAAATCGAAACAGCAAATCAATTTTTTCCTCATCCTTCGTAATCGAGGTGTGATTACTAAAGAAGCCTTCGATTGTTTCGAGCGGGCTTAAATGCTTTTGCTCATAACTTTCTTCGCAATTATAAACAAAAAGCGAAAGCAGGATTCCCGTTTTCTCGATCCGATCATAAGGAAGCGACAGAAATAAACTGTTATAAAGCTGGAATTTATAACCGACCTGATCCTGAAATTGCTGCAATGCGCTGACCAAACCAAATTTCATAAAGAAAATTGCGTCTTTCTCTAAATATTTTCTACTCTCACGCTTTTTAAATCACAATTCAACAAAAATCACATTTATTTTACCCGGATTAAATTTTTGAGGAATAATATTTATAGGAATTTGATGTATTGGTAATACCCTTTTATTGTATAGTCGGAAAATGGTTAAAGTTTAGTTGACATTCGTTTTGGATTTAAGGCAAGATAATAATTGCCACAAGCTATTTATGTTCCAAATTTGCTTAGAAAAAGTTTAAGGCAGGAAGTTTTGTCAACATTTTGCCGATTATCAATAGCTTTCGGTTCATTTGATTAAAAAGAAATGATTGGTAAAACCAATGGCGATTATTCAAAGCGCCGGTCAGGCAGGAATCGAGTAAGTGGCGGAATCATCAAGTTAAGTAATTTCAAATTGTTATTTCTGTCAAAAAGAGCGGTCAAGCCGAAAAAGTAGTTTCATTCTGAAATCTAACTTTCGTTCAGTTCAAAAAACGGGCGCGCTCAGAAATCTTCGGAATGAAAAAGAAATCTAGGAAGGAATTAAATATATGAAGTGTTTAGCTCAACAAGGATTTATTGCCCTGTTGTTATTAATGCTGTCGTTTGGAGCGGCAAACGCGCAGGAATATAGAGGCACAATTGCCGGAAGCGTGACCGATCCAAACGGCGCAATCGTTCCGGCGGCGACCGTTACAGTTCAGAACGTTGAGACAAACGTTTCGGCGACCGCTACTACAAATGACGAAGGAGCTTTTTCGTTTCCCTTGCTTTTGCCGGGGAAATATAAGCTTTCCGCGACCGCCACGAACTTTAAAACTTCGGTGCGCGAAAACATTCAGCTCAACGTTGACGACCGTTTGACGGTTGATTTTCAGTTGGAAATCGGAACGGCAACCGAAGTCAACATCGTTGCGACTGAAGAATTACTGGAAAGAGGTGAGGTGACGCTCAGCACAGTAATTACCGAACGGCAAATCACCGAATTGCCCTTAGGCGAAGGCACGGCTTACAATCTTGCAACACAAGCTCCCGGCGTATCTTACACGGGAAACCCGATGTTTTCAGGTCCGACTGCTAACGGAAACCTCGGCGCAATTCGGACGAACGGCGCGGTCGGAAATCAAATTACATTAGACGGCTCGCCGAATCTTACTTTTGACGGCGGCGTAGCTTATACGCCACCGGCTGATGCGCTCTCACAGTTCAAAATTCAAACCAGCCCCTTCGACGCGCAAACGGGTTTTACCGCCGGTTCGACCGTCAACGTCGCGGTCAAAAGCGGAACGAATAATCTGCACGGCTCGGCTTATTACTTCAACAGACCGGGAGTTTTAACTGCCAACAATTTTTTCAGCAACCGCGCGGGTCAAGAGCGCCCGGAGCGCAGCTATTATCGCGCCGGAGGTCAAGTGAACGGTCCGGTTTACATTCCTTATCTTTACAACGGACGCGACAAAACGTTTTTCATGTTTTCCTATGAAAAACAGCTCGACAAACGCGCCGAACCGGAAACCTTTACCGTTCCGACCGCTCTGATGAGAACCGGCAATTTCTCCGAGCTTCTTCCGCTCGGAGTTCAGATTTACGATCCGGCGACCGCCGTTCTTCGAAATACTACCTGCACTGCAGGCAGTACCGGAACGACCGTTTGCCGAACACCTTTTGCGGGAAACATTATTCCGACGGCTCGGCTTAATCCGGCTGCGGTTGCTTTCGCAAATCTTTATCCCTTACCGAACCAACCCGGAGTCGTTGACAACTACTTTTCCAACCAAATTCTCGAACGACCATACGATTCGTACTTAGGCAGGATTGACCACAACTTTAACGGCAATCACCGGGTTTACGGGAAGCTCTTCTACAGCAAGAGCACAGAAGATCGTTTAAATTGGATTGATGCGCCCAATTCAATCACACAAGGGTTTGAATACCGCACAAATAAGGGCGGAAACATTGATTATACGGCGACACTTTCCTCTAACTTTGTGCTTGACGTTCGTTCAAGCTTAAACGATTTTGTCCAGGAGCGTGTCCAGGCAAATCCCAGGTCAGCCGCTGATCTCGGTTTTACCGGTATTGCCGCTTTAACCGGTTCGACGGTTTTCCCGCGGTTTGATTTTACTAATTACGACACGCTCGGTGCCGAGCGCGCGGATTTCAACGAAGGTTTGACAAGAAACTTCAGATTATTCTCGCTGCAACCGACTCTTACACAGATTTTCGGCGATCATACACTTAAATACGGTTATGATTACCGCCGATTGATGGAAAACCGGACGACCAACGGTTTCAACGCCGGACGCTTTACTTTTGGCGGAAACTTCACCGCTCCGGCTTCAAATTCAAATACGGCGACAAACAATGCAATCGGACGCGACCTCGCCACGTTTTTACTCGGACTGCCGAGCAGCAGCACGATTGAGCAGGTCTCTCCGTATGATGTGACATCCAATTATCACGGGTTTTTCGTTCAGGACGATTGGCGCGTTTCGCCGAAATTAACTTTGAATCTCGGTTTGCGTTATGACCTCGAAACCGGCGTCAGAGAAGCCGAAGGAAGAATTGTGACCGGCTTTGACACTGCGGCGGAAAGCCCGCTGCGCGCTGCGGCGCTGGCGAATTTTAACGCTAGCGTGCCGGCGAGCGTTCCCGCGACTGCGTTTCAAAATCTATCCGGCGGTCTGCGATTTGCAAGCGGCTCAGGCGATGCCAACCAGGCAACCGATAAAAACAATTTCCAGCCGCGCATCGGCATTTCTTACGCATTGGACGATAACACCGTTCTTCGCGGCGGTTTCGGTATTTTTACCTCGGCGTTCCAGATTCAGGAAATTAATCAGAGCGGTTATACCTCGACCACGTCATTCACCTCAAACACCACGAATAACGGTTTAACTTTCCTGACAAATCTCAACAATCCGTTTCCGGGCGGCTTAAATCCGGCAATCGGTTCGAGCCTCGGTTTGAATACTTTAATCGGAACGACTCTCGGCACGACGAATGCGACGGGTCCGACGGAAACGACGGTTCGCTTATATGACCGGGAAAACGCGAATTACGCCAGATTTATCGCCGGAATTCAGCGCCAGTTACCGTATGATTTCGCCGTCGAAGCGACATTCGTTCATTCGCGCGGTTCCAATCTTCCCGTTCTGCGTCAATTAAATTATGTTCCGCGACAATATTTGAACGATTTTACGGGAGTAACCGATCCGACAGCGATCAGCACTGCGGTTACGGCGACAACAACCTTTTTGAATGCACAGGTTCCGAACCCGTTCCGCGGTTTGGTTCCGCAAAATTCGACGTTAAATGCCGCTACCATTCAACGCCGTTTTCTGTTGACGCAATATCCGCAATTTCAGGATTTGATTGTCACCGAATACAACGGCAGCAACACTTATAATTCACTGCAATTGCAGGCAACCAAACGGATGAGCCGGGGAGTTTCGCTCAATGCGTCTTACACATTTGCCCGCGAGCGCGAAAAAACTCGCCGTTTGAATCCGCAGGACGAAGAGTTGACGGATATGATTTCAACTTTTGACCGCCCGCATCGCGTTACGTTTTCGGGCGTTATGGAGCTTCCGTTCGGACGCGGCAGACAGTTCTTCAAAGATTGGCATCCGGTTGCGGACGCGGTTCTCGGCGGCTGGCAATTCAATGCCCTTTACGAATGGCAATCGGGCGAACCGCTCGTCCTCCAAAACGCGGTTTACACCGGCGACATTACGCAATTGAGAAATCGGCTTGGTCAAAGAGACGAAAACGGACAACGTTACGGTATTGATCCGATTATTGGTCCTCGCGCTTTTGATACCAGCGGATTCATTAGCTTGGGCAACAACTATGTGGTCGGCAGTCAAAACTCTTTGCGCGTTCTGCCATATACTCTGGATAACTTCCGCAATCAGCCGTTCCAAAAATTCGATGTCGGATTAACCAAGAATTTCCAGATTCGAGAAGGAATGAGACTGCAAGTCCGGGTTGAAGCTATCAACGCTTTAAACTGGGTTTACCTGGGCAACGGGCTTCAGCTTGGTGTGACCAATGCCAACTTCGGTATTGTCAGCGGACAGAGAAACTTGCCGAGAGACATTCAACTCGGTGCGAGATTCACTTTCTAAAACGGTTTTCGCCGAGTGCGGGAATCATTTTGAAAACTCAAAGGGGCAGAGCATATATGCTCTGCCCCACAAATTTCTCCTCAACTCTTTTGCGGAAATTGGAAATGAAAATCTTTGGTCTGATTTGTTCGATTTTGTTTTTCGGATTGGCGGGAACACAGGCTTTTGCGCAAAAAGCTGATTTAATTGTCGCGGCTGACGGAAGCGGAAACGCGAAAACCGTCCAGGAAGCGATTGAAAAAGTCCCCGAAAATAATAAAAAGCGTTTTGTTATTCGCATTAAAAAAGGCGTTTATAACGAACAGATCAGGATTCCCGCAAACAAGCCTTACATTTCCTTGATTGGCGACTCAGCCGAAAACACCAAACTAACTTTTAACATCTCGAATAAGATCGCGGGTTCGACTTCCGCCGCTTATGCATTTTACGTTGCCGGTCACGATTTTTACGCCGAAAATATTGCGTTTGAAAATTCCTTCGGAACGGGTTCTCAGGCTGTTGCGGTTCTAGTCGAAGCAGACCGCGCCGTTTTCAAAAACTGCCGCTTTTTAGGCTGGCAAGATACGCTTTACGCCAAAAACGGCAGACAGTTTTACAAAGATTGCTACATCGAAGGTCACGTAGATTTTATCTTCGGGCAAGCGGCGGCGGTTTTTGATAACTGCACGATTCACTCAAAAGGCGACGGGTACATCGCCGCCCCGATGCGGTTTGCGGCGGACGAGCCGAGCGGGTTTGTTTTCGTCAATTCAAAATTGACCGGCGAAAATACCCAAAAGGGCGTGTTTTTGGGTAGACCTTGGCGCGATTACGGCAGAACCGTTTATCTCAATACTGAAATGGGCGCGCACATTCGCCCCGAAGGCTGGCATCATTGGCAGCCCGAACGCGAAAAAACCGCTTTTTTGGGCGAATACAAATCAACCGGAGCGGGCGCTAAAACGGAGAGCCGAGTTAAATGGGCGCGTCAATTAACCGAAGAAGAAGCCAGAATCTTCCGCGCTGAAAACTTTTTAAAGGGCACAGACAATTGGAATCCGCACAAAGCTGCCTTTGATTCGCAACCGACTAATAAGCCGGATTTTAAGCTCGTCAGTTGGAGCGATGTATTCGAGCAGACAAAAGATTGGTATGCCGTTGATGAAGCGACGCGGATTGCAAATCAGGTGATTCTCTATCAGCACGATAACGGCGGCTGGTCGAAAAATCTCGATATGGCGGCGATGCTGACGCAAAAGGAACGCGAAGAAATCGCCAAAAACAAATCCAACACCGACACGACGATTGATAACGGCGCGACTGTGACGCAGCTTCGCTATCTCGCCAAAGTCATCACGGCGAAAAACATTGACGCGCACAAAGCCGCTTTTAACAAAGGCTTGGATTTTCTGTTTGCGATGCAATATGAAAACGGCGGCTTCCCGCAGTTTTTCCCGCTTCGCAAAGGCTATTACACGCACATCACTTTTAACGATAACGCGATGATTAACGTCTTGCGGCTGATGCGTGACATCGCCGCCAAAAAAGCGGATTACGCTTTTGTTGACGAAGAGCGGCGCGCCAAAGCGCAAAAAGCTGTTGAAAAAGGAATCGAAGCGATACTGAAAACCCAGGTTGTCGTCAAGGGACAAAAAACGGTCTGGGCGGCGCAGCACGACGAAACGACTTTTGCGCCAGCCGCCGCTAGAAAATTTGAACCTGTTTCTCTTAGCGGAAAAGAAAGCTCCGATATTGTCGAGTTTTTGATGAGCGTTGAAAATCCCAGCCCGCAAATCGTCGAAGCAATCGAATCAGCCGTCAAATGGTTTCAAAAATCCAAATTGACCGGAATCCGTATCGTCGAAAAACCCGACAAAAATTTGCCCAAAGGTTTCGACCGCATTGTCATCAAAGACGAGAGCGCAGCGCCTTTGTGGGCGAGGTTTTACGAAATCGAAACAAATCGCCCGATTTTCACCGGGCGCGACGGCGTTGTGAAATATAACTATATGGAAATCGAAGCCGAGCGCCGCAACGGTTACGGCTATTACACGGACGAACCGAACGAGCTTTTAAACAAAACTTATCCGAAATGGCAGCAAAAGATGGCACGGAAAGCCGGAAAGAATCAAATCAATTAAACGAGGAAATTATGAGTAATCGTCGCGATTTTTTGAAAACGTTTCTCGCGGGAGGAGCAGGTTTGCTCGTCGCTCCTCACCTTGTCGCAGCCAAAGATTTTGAATTGTCGTTTTTCTCAAACGCTTCGGCTGAAGACGCCTGGGCGCAAGTGCCGCAAATTTTGGCGCGCATCAAACCGCCGAAATTTGCGAAACGCGATTTTTCAATTTTGAAATACGGCGCGGTCGCCGACGGAAAGACCGATTCAACAGAAGGTTTCAGCAAAGCAATCGAGGCTTGCAGCAAAGCCGGCGGCGGACGAGTCGTCGTTCCGGCAGGCGTGTTTTTGACCGGCGCGATTCACTTGAAAAGCAACGTTAATCTGCACGTTTCAAAAGACGCGATTATTAAATTTTCACAGGACACAAAAAATTATCCGCTTGTTTTCTCGCGCTGGGAAGGCATGGAATTGATGAATTATTCGCCGTTCATCTACGCCTTTGAACAGCAAAACATTGCCGTTACGGGCGAAGGGACGCTCGACGGAAACAGCGATAACGAGCATTGGTGGTTTTGGAAAGGCAACAAACAGCACGGCTGGAAACAGGGATTGCCGACTCAAAAGCCCGACCGCGATAAGCTTTATGAAATGGTCGAAAAAGGAGTTCCGGTCGAGCAGCGCATTTTCGGCGAAGGACATTATCTCAGACCGCAGTTCGTTCAGCCGTATCGCTGCAAAAACGTTTTGATTGAAGGCGTCAAAATCATCAATTCGCCGATGTGGGAATTAAATCCCGTGTTGTGCGAAAACGTCACAATCAACAAAGTCTGGATTTCAACTCATGGTCCGAACAACGACGGCTGCGATCCCGAATCGTGCAAAGACGTTTTGATTAAGGATTGCTATTTCGACACGGGCGACGACTGCATCGCCATTAAATCGGGCAGAAACGCCGATGGGCGGCGACTAAAAACGCCGACCGAAAACGTCGTAATCACCGGCTGCACGATGAAGGACGGACACGGCGGCATCACTATCGGAAGCGAGATTTCCGGCGGCGTCCGCAACGTTTTCGCTGAAAACTGCAAACTCGACAGCCCGAATCTCGACCACGCATTGCGCGTCAAAAACAATGCTTTGCGCGGCGGCATATTGGAAAACTTCTATTTCCGCAACATCACCGTCGGGCAAGTAGCTCACGCCGTTATCACGATTGATTTCAATTACGAAGAAGGCAAAAAGGGCAATTTTACGCCCGTAATGCGAAATTTTGTGGTGGAAAATCTAAAGAGCGGCAAAAGCAAATATGCGGTTGATGTGCAGGGATTTGAAAACGCCCCGATTTACGGTTTGCAAATTAAAGATTCGACTTTTGATAACGTCGCTAACGGCGCGGTTATCGCCAATTTAAAAGATACAGAACTTGAAAACGTTCGCATCAACGGCAAAATCGTCGAAAATCTGAGCGAAGTTGCCGTAAAGATTGAGCCTCGAAAGAACAGTTAAAACAAGAATTGAAAATGTCTGAATCGAAAAATCTAAATCGTCGTGATTTTGTCAAAGCTGCGAGCCTGACAGCCGCATCGGTCTTGTTGTCTAATTCTTCCTCCGTTTTGGCGCAGACAAACAAAAAACGTCGTTACGCGATTGTCGGAACGGGACATCGGGCGACCGGAATGTGGGGCAAGGATTTAGCTCAAAAATACTCGGAAAATGTTGAGTTTGTCGGTCTGTGCGACAAAAACGGGAAAAGAGTCGAAGCCGGGCGACAGCTTATCGGCGCGAATTGCCCGACGTTTACGAATTTCGACGAAATGTGCGCGCAGGTTAAACCCGATCTTTTAATGGTCACGACTGTTGATTCGACGCACGTCGAATTTATCACCAAAGCTCTCGCCAAAGGCATTGACGTTATAACCGAAAAGCCGATGGTCACGGACGAAAAGCAGTGTCAGGCGGTTCTCGACGCAGAGAAAAAACACAAGCGCAAAATCACGGTCGCTTTTAATTATCGTTACGCGCCGAAACATCAAAAAATCAAGGAAATCATTCAGGCGGGTGAAATCGGCGAAATCACGTCGGTTGATTTTAGCTGGTATCTCGATACGGCTCACGGCGCTGATTATTTTCGCCGCTGGCACGGTTTTAAATCAAAAGGCGGCAGTCTTTGGGTTCACAAAGCCACGCATCATTTCGATTTGATTAATTGGTGGCTCGGCGCAGACCCCGTAGAAGTTTCGGCTTACGGCGATTTGAATGTTTACGGGAAAAACAGTCCGTTTCGTTACACGAATTGCCGACCTTGCCCGCACAAAACGAAATGTCCGTTTTATTGGGATATGACGAAAGACGCGCGTTTGATGAAGCTTTACGCCGAGTGCGAGACGGAGGACGGATATTTGCGCGACGCCTGCGTTTTCCGCGAAAACATTGACATTTACGACACGATGTCGGCGATTGTGAAATATTCAAACGGCGTCAATATGAATTATTCGCTCAACGCGCACGAGCCGGTTGAAGGTTATCGGTTGGCGTTTAACGGCACGCGCGGTCGGCTGGAAGTGCGCGATTACGAGCGCCAGCCGTGGAAAGTCGAAGAAAAGAGCGAAGCCTTTTTGATTAAAAATTTCACCGGCAAACGCGAAAAAGTAGATATGCCGCAGATTGAAGGCGGACATGCGGGCGGCGACGACCGCCTGCGCGACGTGATTTTTAAAGGCGCGAAAGTGCCGGATTATCTGCGCTTGCCGGATTCACGCGCGGGCGCGATGTCCACTTTGACCGGAGTTGCGGCTCGAACGAGCGTCGAACAGAAACGCCCGGTTAAAATCGCTGAACTGATTCGGTTGTAAATCTATGAAATTATTCGGAGTTTTAAGTCTGATTTTCGTTTTAAATGCGTTCGCTTTCGCTCAAAAGCAGCCGATTACGGTTTATCTCGCGGGCGATTCGACGATGGCTGGGAAAAAGCCGGAAAAACGACCGGAAACCGGCTGGGGCGAAATGCTGCAAGCATATTTTGACGCGGAAAAAGTCAAAATCGAAAATCACGCCCAAAACGGCAGAAGCACGCGCACTTTTATCAGCGAAAATCGGTGGCAAACAATCGTTGATAAATTGAAAAAGGGCGATTACGTTTTTATTCAATTCGGACATAACGACCAGTCGAAGGAAAAAGTTGACCGCTATACGCCGCCCGAAGATTACCGGAAAAATCTCATTAAATTTATCGAAGAAGTCAGTGCGAAAAATGCAAATCCGGTTTTGCTGACGCCCGTAATGCGCCGCAAATTCGACGCCGAAGGAAAATTCGTTGATCAGCATGGAGTTTATCCGGGAATCGTGCGCGAAGTGGCGCGAGAATACAAAACGCCGCTAATTGATATGCACCGGACGAGCGAAAAAGTTCTCGTCAGATACGGAGTCGAAGAATCGAAAAAACTGTTTCTGCAATTACAGGCGGGCGAAAATCCGAATTACCCGAACGGCGTCAACGACAACACGCATTTCAACCCGCGAGGCGCGGAAGAAATGGTGAAATTAGCGGTCGAGGGAATTAAAGAACAAAAAATCGGTTTGCGAAAATATTTGAAAAAGTAATTATGAAAATCATTTCAAGCTTTATTCTTTTGGCTTTTTTATCAATTTCGGCAATTTTCGCTCAAGCGCAGACCAAACCGCTTTCCGAGCGTTTGACCGACACTTTGATGAATAGAATCTGGACGGACGACAAAACTCCGCCGGGAATTCCCGCAAAGTGGAATTATGAACAGGGCGTTCAGTTAAAAGCCGTCGAGCTAATGTGGTATGCAACGGGCGATCCGAAATATTTTAATTTCATTAAAACGGGAATGGATTATTGGCTTCAGCCCGACGGAACGATTAAAGGTTATGAAATCGAGGAATATAACATTGATCACGTTACGCCCGGACGCGCATTGATGACGCTTTACCGCGTTACAAACGACCAAAAATATAAAAAAGCGGTCGAATTATTGCGGTCACAGCTAAAAACTCATCCGCGCACGAAGGAAGGCGGTTTCTGGCACAAGAAAATTTATTCAAATCAGATGTGGCTCGACGGTCTTTATATGGGACAGCCTTTTTATGCCGAGTATTCGCAAGTTTTCGGCGAAGACAACTGGAACGACATCGCAAATCAATTCGTCTGGATGGAAAAACACGCCCGCGATCCGCGCACGGGATTGCTTTATCACGGGTGGGACGAATCAAAAGAGCAAAAATGGGCGAATAAAGAGACGGGTTTGAGTCCGCACGTTTGGGGGCGCGCGATGGGCTGGTATGCGATAGCGCTGGTTGACGTTTTGGATTATTTCCCGAAAAACCATCCGCGTCGGTCGGAACTCGTCGCCATTTTAAACCGTGAAGCCGAAGCGATTACGAAATATCAGGACAAAGACGGTCTTTGGTGGGACATCGTTGATTTGCAGGGAAAAGAGAAAAATTATCACGAATCTTCCGCCTCAGCGATGTTTGTCTATTCTCTGGCAAAAGGCGTTCGGCAAGGAAATCTGCCCGAAAAATATTTACAGACGGCAAACAAAGGCTGGGCTGGAATTAAGAAGGAATTTATCAAGGGAACCGCAGACGGAAATCTCGATTGGGAAGGAACGGTTTCGGTTTCAGGTCTTGGCGGAAAACCGTATCGCGACGGCAGTTATGATTATTATATGAGCGAAAAGCTCCGCACGAACGATGCGAAAGGCTTAGGTCCGGCTGTAATGGCTGCGATTGAAATGGAAAACCTCGAACGCGGCAGAATCGGCGCGGGCAAAATCGTGATGCTGGATGATTATTTCAATCACGAAGTCCGCAAAGACGGCTCGGTTTGGCATTACAAATGGAACGAGAAGAATCATCCGGGTTATTACGCCTGGGGCAAGCAGTTTGAATCTTACGGCGCGGCTCTCGACACGCTTTCCGCCGCACCGACCGCCGCAAATCTAAAAAACGCGAGCGTTTACATCATTGTTGACCCGGACACGGAAAAAGAAACCGAAAAGCCGAATTTTATTTCGCTGACGGACGCAAAAAACATTGCCGATTGGGTGAAATCGGGCGGCGTTTTGGTTTTGATGGGCAATGATTTCGGCAACGCCGAGTTTGATAATTGGAATAATCTCGCCCGACAGTTCGGCGTCGAATTTAACAAGGACAGCAAGCTGCGAGTCCAAAACGATCAATACGAGCAAGGCAGAGTCATTGTCGCGGAAGGAAATTTGATTTTTAAACGCGCGCGCGAGCTTTATTTGAAAGAAATCTCGACGCTGACGCTTTCCGGCAACGCGAAACCGATTCTCGAATGGAACGGCGATAAAGTTATGGCGGTTTCAAAACACGGCAAAGGAACAGTTTTCGCGCTCGGCGATCCCTGGCTTTACAACGAGTATGTTGACGGGCGCAAAATGAACGGATTGTTTCAAAATCACCAGGCGGCGCGGGAATTGAGCGCGTGGCTGTTAAATCAAGCAAAGAAATAATATGAAATCAAAATATATCTTCGGAATTCTATTTTTAACTTGCGCCTCCGCATTTGTCTCCTTCGCCCAAACGCGGCAGCCGGCAACGCCGATTCGTCCGTTTATCGTAAAAACGGCGCAATCGCTTGTGGATTTGGAAAAATCTTTGCGAAACGAAAACAAAACGGAAGATTTGACCGGCGGAGAAGGAACACAGCTTCGAGTCGCCGTTCAGCACGACAAAAAACGAGACACATCGGAAGCCGAATCGCATGATGCTTCGGACGATGTTTATTACGTTCTGGAAGGCGCGGCGCAATTGACGGTCGGCGGAAAACTGGAAAATCCGCGCGAAGCTTCAACGGGCGAATGGCGCGCGGGGCGCATTGTCGGCGGGCAGACATTTGAAATCAAAAAAGGCGATTTGATCGTCGTCCCGCGCGGAACGCCGCACCACCGGGTTAATTCTCGCGGAAAAGAATTTTCTTTGATTTTAATCAAGATTTTCGCCGAACCGCTCCCCGCCGCAAACAAGAAACCTTAATTTCTGCGGCTAAACGGGCGAAAAATTAAAAACGAATTTCGGCAAATCTTGAATTGAGCAAACGGCTGCCGTATCTTTAAGATTGATCCTGACTTTTCAAAAACTGCTCAAACGAAATGTCCGAAACAAACATATTTAAATTTATCGAAGGCGAGCGGCACGGCACAACCAGTGAAGAAGTCGTGCAGCAATTGCGCGAAATGATTCATAGAGGCGAGCTGCGACCGGGCGACCGTCTTCCGCCGGAACGAGATTTAGCAAAGCTTTTGGGAGTTTCGCGCCCGACTCTGCGCGCCGGAATCCGCACTTTGGCTGCCGTCGGCATTTTGCAATCGCGTCAGGGCGCGGGAACTTTTGTCGTCGAAGCCGATATTTCACCGGCGCTCGACGCCAATCCTTTGCGAATGATGGCGTCTCTGCACGGCTTTTCCAATGATGAAATGTTTGAAGCCAGAATCGCGCTCGAAATGGCGATTGCCGGACTCGCCGCCGAACGCGCGACCGGCGAACAATTAGCCGCAATGAGCGAAGAAGTCGCAGAAATGTTTGCCGCGCTCAACGAGCCGGAAGAATATCTCGTCCACGATATGCGCTTTCACCAAACGATTGCCGCCGCTTCGGGTAATCGCATTTTGACCGCGTTGATGAATATGGTGGCGACGATTTTGTTTGAAACGCGCAGCAAAACCGTGCATCGCGCGCTCGATTTAAAAGAATCTGCCGATATGCACCGCCAAATTTACCGCTGCATTCGAGACCGCAACCCCGTATCCGCCCGCGACGCGATGCGCGAGCATCTTTTACACACGAAAAAGGCGCAGGAATCGGAGCTGATGAATCATCCGTCGGAAAACGAAAACAACTCAAACGGCGATGGAACAAAGGCGAAGGTCGTTAAAAAGTTAAACAAAGAAAAATAAAAGCCATTTCAAAAATAATCAATCTTTGCGCTCTCTGCGTAATACTTGGCGTCCTTTGCGGTTTCGATTTCAATCTTAAAAACGAAACCGCAAAGAACGCAAAGGAAAACGCAGAGAGCGCAAAGTTTTTTACGTGGGCTTTTTGTAATTTCCTGAAAATTATAAAAAAACTCCTTCTTTAAGATATCCGCGTGTCGTAAATATTTTGAGAAACAGCATATAGTATTTAAACTAATATTTGGCTTAAACTTGTATATTTGAAGACAGGGTAATTTAAAGCTTTATATTCAGGAGGAATTGACTATGGCAGACAGAAAAAAGAAGACTGATTCCCAAGAAAATTCTGAAGACAGTAGGTCACTAGAAAATAAAACAGAAAACAGTAAATCACTAGAAGATAAAACAGAAGTCACCAAATCACCAAAAAATAAAAAAGAGGATACCCAGTCAATACATTTTCCTACATCTTTATTTACACAAGCGCTAAAACAATTTGGTCTTGATAATCCGGATGCCGGACCTATAACAGACTTTTTAAAATTGAAGAAGAATGAAAGAATCAGTGCCTCTAGAAAAGTAATCCAAAATTCGATTATCGATGCAATCGAAGACCCAGACGCTCGGGTTGGGTTAGCTATTAAAGAAAGCGAAACACTACTTACAGGTTACTCAACGCTGGACGAGCAACATCGTAATGAAATCGAGAAACTCATTAAACAGATAACGTCGTATCTAAGAGACACAACTAGAAAACGCCCACTTAATGCTTTGATGTTAGCATCTCCCGGTGCAGGTAAGTCGCATTTTATTACACAGGTAGCAAATGCAATGAAAAAAGAAAATGTACAGGCGGTTACTTTCAATATGGCGACAATGCAATCAGCCGATGATATGGCACAACCTATTGACGAACTTCGTAACCTCAAGGTTAATGATAAATTCCCCTTACTATTCTTAGACGAATTCGATAGCGACCCTTCACGCTACCCCGCTCTTCTCCCTCTTTTATGGGATGGAGAACTGCAAATTGGTCATCGGGACCTGAAATTAGGTAAAGCTGTAATCGTTCTTGCAGGTAGTAATCCTGAACTTCCCAAAACAATGGATCATTCTGCTCAAATGCGTTTGGACACGGATTTAGGAGGAACTACTACTCAAGGTAAATTAATTGATTTGTTGTCACGGATAAATGGGGGAGTTATAAATATTCCAGAGCTTGAGCTTCGTACAGAGCATCGAG
The DNA here is from genome assembly GCA_036387135.1 of Pyrinomonadaceae bacterium. GTDB lineage: Bacteria > Acidobacteriota > Blastocatellia > Pyrinomonadales > Pyrinomonadaceae > JALZCH01. Next base: position 128,427 of record DASVUH010000078.1, read on the forward strand.
ATCGTCGCGTGGATAAAGTATGTATAGCAGTTGCATTAATTAAATCACGCTTCGGAAATGATATAAGTCAGATTCCCCGTTCATTACTACGCTTTATTGCGCACACGACATTTCGCTATGGGGTTAGAAGTATTGCACATTTAATTGATCTTATAGAAATCAATGCCTTAAAGGACAACGCTTTGAAAGCCGAGTTGTTAGGTCTTCCTCTTACGAGTGAAGCGGAACTGCAGGAGAGTAGCTTAAAACTCCATTTACTCGATAAGGATAAAGGGTTCGGTATTGTAAATCGATGGAATGAATTTTCTAAAGATTCCATTGTTGTGAACCTAAAGCAGTCTAATTATTTTAGTTTATTTTCATCAATTTATGACCATGACATTGTGAGCATTACGGCATAAGGATTACCTAGAGTAGCGTCTGTCTGATTATAGGTTTCTAATTTATAACCCTAGAATCGCTCTTTCATGTCTATACAGTAACTAATTCATGATTCAATACAGGATCAAATGGATAAAAAACTTGACTTAGATCGAAGTTTGTTTATTCGAAAAGCCATCCTTAGTCTTAAAGCTGAATAAGAAAAAGGTGATGACAAGCGGTTAATAAATGCCGCCAGTTTTTTGCTAAATATTTGAAAATCACAAGAATTATCCCGAG